>NZ_RQZH01000003.1 GCF_003932845.1 Prevotella sp. OH937_COT-195 | reverse complement strand
GGATATTGTTCAGGTGGAGCATAAGAAAGAACGACAAGAAAAAAAATGAACTTGAAAACGACATAATACGAGACCATGAGAACAAGATAAAACTGTAAGAAACAATATCAATGTATGTTCCTTAAAATACTCGAATTCGGGATCATAACTCATCATAAATTTGGTAACATGCGGAAACTGTTATATCTTTATTGTATTCAAAATCAATAAAATACAAACTAAATCCGCCATTGTTACCGAGTACAAAGTTTTTCACTTTGTTCAAGAAAACTCCGGAAATCTTCTGTATTATCGATGAATTTAACAAGAATTTTAATGCCGAATTTGATAAAAATCTATGTGAGTTCGGTATAAGAGGGATGGTTTAATCCTCCTCCTTTAAATGTGGATTAAATATATTAAAATAAATCTTTTATACCGAACTCACGTTAAAAGGTAATCAGGTATTACATCGGTATGACAATGTGCAACTATATGCACCGTTAATATCCGTCGATGTCAAAGTTTTTCTCCATAGCAAAGGTCGCCGGCATCACCGAATCCCGGCACGATATACTTGTGTTCGTCCATTCCCGGATCGATGGCGGCAGCCCATATCGTACTATTCTCCGGCGGGAGAGACTGCTTCAAAACATCAAGTCCTTCGGGTGTGGCAATGACACATGCCACATGCACCTGACTCGGTTTGCCGCTTTTGACCAATGCCTCGTAAGCGGCAGCCATCGAACCTCCCGTGGCAAGCATCGGATCGACTATAATCAACGTCTTGCCTTCTACCGACGGGCATGCCATGTACTCGGTGTGAATGCCCACCTCGGTATGCTCGCGATTGGTGTACATGCGGAATGCCGAAACGAAACCGTTCTCAGCATGGTCGAACACATGCAGGAAACCCTCGTGAAACGGAAGACCGGCACGCAACACCGTGGCAATGACCAACTTGTCTGCCGGCACTTCCACGCTTGCCGTTCCGAGCGGTGTCTCCACTGAAACCGGGGCATAAGTAAACAGTCTCGAGATGTTGAAAGCCATTATCTCCCCAATCCTCCTTATGTTGTTCCGGAACAAAGTCCGGTTCTTCTGATATTCCTTGTCACGGATCTCGGCAAGATATTGTCCGAGTATGCTCTGCTGTTCACTAAGATTTATTATTTCCATTTATATATGTATTATACTTAAATATTATATGCGCTTACCCATACACGTTTCCGGAAGACACACAACAAGAGAAAAGCCATTTCCCGTGGTGTTAATGTCTTCATAATCTCATTATTAAATAAACTAATGCGCAAATATACGAATAATTACGTTTTTTTGCTAACTCTGTGTGACAAAAATGTTTCATATCCGTATTTTTTTTAATACTTTAACCAAAAAATCCACGCACACCGTATTTTTATTATGCAAAAAAATACTTGTTCGGGGAAAAACAACTAACTTTGTGCCCGAAATATTAAAGTATTATATAATTAAGTAAAAACGAACTTTTAAATATTTATTAATTTATGGCAAAGTTAGATTTGACACAGTATGGCATCACCGGCAGTACGGTGATTGCTCACAATCCGTCTTACGAAACCCTCTTCAACGAGGAAATGAAACCTGAACTCACCGGCTATGACAAGGGTAAACTTACCGAACTTGATGCAGTGAACGTGATGACAGGCATCTATACAGGACGCTCGCCTAAGGATAAGTACATTGTTGACGATGCACAAAGCCACGACAAAGTGTGGTGGACAACCGAAGAATACAAGAACGACAACCACCCCATGAGCGAGGAGGTATGGAACAAGGTAAAGGAAATCGCAATCAAAGAACTTAGTAATAAGAACCTTTATGTTGTTGACGCTTTCTGCGGTGCCAACGAAGGAACACGCCTTGCAGTGCGTTTCATTGTGGAAGTGGCATGGCAGGCACATTTCGTTACCAACATGTTCATACGCCCGACGGCAGAAGAGTTGGAGAATTTTGAGCCGAATTTCGTAATCTACAACGCATCGAAAGCCAAGGTAGAGAACTACAAAGAACTCGGAATGAACTCGGAAACCTGTTCGGCTTTCAACACCACAAGTCGCGAACAAGTAATCATCAACACATGGTACGGCGGCGAGATGAAGAAAGGAATGTTCTCCATGCAGAACTACTACCTGCCGTTGCAAGGCATCGCATCAATGCACTGCTCTGCCAACACCGACAAGAACGGCGAGAACACCGCCATCTTCTTCGGTCTGTCAGGTACCGGTAAAACCACTCTCTCAACCGACCCGAAACGTCTCCTCATCGGCGACGACGAGCACGGCTGGGACGATGAGGGCGTGTTCAATCTCGAAGGCGGTTGCTATGCAAAGGTAATCAATCTCGACAAAGAGAGCGAGCCGGACATATACAACGCCATCAAACGCGACGCACTCCTTGAGAACGTAACCGTTGCCGAAGACGGCAAGATTGATTTCGCAGACAAGAGCGTAACCGAGAACACCCGCGTATCGTATCCGATAGAGCACATCACCAACATCGTGAAGAAAGTGAACGGCAAGAGCGCAGGACCCGATGCAAAGCAGGTTATATTCCTCAGCGCAGATGCTTTCGGTGTACTTCCCCCGGTATCTATACTCGATCCGGAACAGACAAAGTACTATTTCCTCTCCGGATTCACGGCAAAACTCGCCGGAACAGAGCGCGGCATCACAGAGCCTACTCCCACATTCTCAGCATGTTTCGGACAGGCTTTCCTCGAACTTCACCCCACGAAATATGCCGAGGAACTCGTAAAGAAGATGCAGAAGAGCGGTGCAAAGGCTTATCTCGTTAACACCGGCTGGAACGGAACGGGAAAGCGCATATCCATCAAGGATACACGCGGTATCATAGACGCAATACTCAACCACTCGATTGACGAGGCTCCGACGAAGACTATACCATATTTCAACTTCACGGTGCCCACAAAACTCGAAGGCGTTGACCCGGCAATACTCGACCCGCGCGACACATACGCAGATGCTTCACAGTGGGACGAGAAAGCAAAGGACCTCGCAGGACGTTTCATAAAGAACTTCAAGAAGTACGAGACCAACGAAGCCGGCAAGGCTCTCGTGGCAGCAGGTCCGAAACTTTAAAGCATAAGGAAATCTTTTTCCAACATAACGAAAAAGTACCGCAGGCAACAATCTGCGGTACTTTTTGTTTATCATATTTTGTATATTGTGTTTAAACCCCAATCTGTCATTAGACCGCATTTGCTCAGATTTGCTATTGTCGTTACGCTTCCCAACTGCTTTAGCCCGCTACGCCTTCTATGAAACGGCTGCACATCTGCCCAACAATCGAACAAAATCGGTTGAGGGTTCTAATGACCGATTGGGGTTAAAATATTCAAGGATTGAGATCTCTACGCGAGTTCGGGATAAGATCCATTAAAAAGGAGTTCTAACTATCTCGATTTTTCCACATGTACCGGCAATGCTTTTGGTTTGTTCTCGAAGAAACAATATGCAGTAAGTGCCGAGCACAGATTCGTTATGAAGTTATGTACAGACCTGTGTCGTGAATGGACGAGGTTTGCCTTGTTCTTGAGCAATTCGTTGACGCACTCTGTACGTGTACCTTTTCCGAAGCATTATTTTATCCCACATTGGTATTTTTAGGTTTACTTTCTTTCACTTTCCGACATTTGACCTTTACGATTATGATAACGCCTGCCGATGCCTCAAAAACAGATTTTTATCAAGTTCGGCATTAAAATTCTTGTTAAATTCATCGATAATACAGAAAATTTCTGTAATTTTGTCCTCGGTAATCATGGAGTGTTTTGTTTGTATTTTATTGATTTTAAATACTATAAAGATACAACATTTTCCGCGGATTACCAAATTTCATGATGATTTCTTATCCCGAACTCGCATATAAAATAGAAACAATAAAAACAAGATATAATGAAACCTGAAAGATTGGAACGTACATCGGTAGATGGTAGCAAGCTCAACCTTGAAGCACTCTACCATATAGTCCCCTCGTGCTTTACCGAAGAGAAGGACGAAAAGACGGGGGCTGTCAAGCACGTTGTCAATTTTAAGATCCTGCGCCAACTGCTTGGCGACAATGCTGTGGAGGATAGTGAGGAAATGTATCAGTTTACATGGCCGGGCAAACAGGCTGCCCGCCGTGAGGCTTCCGCCTCTATAACCGACACCTTGCGCCCCGTACCCGAGGACTCCATAGATTGGGATACCACCGAGAATCTCTATATCGAGGGCGACAACCTGCGTGTGCTCAAGCTCTTGCAGAAGGGCTATATGGGTAAGGTGAAGATGATTTACATTGATCCACCTTACAATACGGGCAACGACTTTGTGTATCATGACGACTTTGCACATACTGCCGAAGAGGAGGAACTTGCTGCGGGTAATGTGGACGAGGAGGGCAACCGCTATCGCAAGAACCTTGATAGCAATGGTCGTTTTCACTCCGATTGGTGCTCAATGATCTATAGCCGACTGTTGGTGGCTCGCTCGTTGCTGACAGAGGACGGTGTGATCTTTATTTCTATTGATGATAACGAAGTTCGTAATTTGAAGAATATTTGTGATGAAGTATTCGGAGAAAAGAATTTTGTTGGACAATGGAATTGGTTCAAGTCTGCGACCCCTCCTAATTTATCTAAGAAAATAAAGAAAAATATAGAATATGTTTTATCTTACCATAATGGTGCAAACACAGATATGTTCTGTGGTATAAAGAAAGTAAGCTCAAGTGATGATCCTTCAACAAAGCCACAGAATAGTTATAAAGTTTGGAAATTTGCTCCTAAAACAATTAACTGTAAATTTAGAGATGGAGTTATCCCTAAAGGAACTTACGGAACGGAAAAGTTTCCTAATGAGCTACTTAATGATTTAACAGTCAAGAATGGCACTAATGAAAATGAAGTGTCCTTTAGAAATAGATTTATATGGGTTCAAGAAACTTTAGAAGACCAATTGAATAATGGCACTGTTGTTAATTTATCAAAGCAACTTGTCATTTCATACAAAAAAGCAGAATATGGTGCGGAAGCGCCACCAAATTTAATAGACAGCAGTGTTGGTGTGTATACGACAGAATATGCCGGTAATGAACTTACGGAAATGTTTGGAAGAAAAGTCTTTGATTATCCCAAACCAGTTTCTTTGTTAAAGTATCTGATTAACTTTTATATAAAGAAGGAGGAAAAACAATATATCCTCGATTTCTTTTCAGGCTCTGCTACCACAGCCCACGCCGTTATGCAATTAAATGCAGAGGATAAAGGGAACAGAAGGTACATTTGCGTTCAATTACCCGAAGAAACTCCCGAAGACAGCGAGGCTCGTAAGGCAGGCTATAATACAATCCCCGATATAGCCAAAGAGCGCATCCGTCGTGCCGGTAAGAAGATAAAGGAGGAGTCACCTCTGACAACGCAAGATCTTGACACCGGTTTCCGCGTATTCCGCCTCGCAGACAGCAATTATGAGAACGTTGAGAAGTCGCCTGACGAGTACGACCAGCAGATGCTCGATCTCTTTGCCGACAACATCAAGGCAGACCGCACCGACTTAGACCTGCTCTTTGGTGCCATGCTTTCGTGGGGTGTTCAGCTCTCGCTGCCGATGCAGACCGAAGAGGTGGACGGTTGCAAAATATACACCGTAGATGGTAACGGCTTAGTGGCCTGCTTCGCCGAGAACATTACGGAGAATGTGGTGAAGGCTATGGCGGACAAGCAACCTCTGCGTGTACTCTTCCGTGACAGTTGCTTTGATGAAGACAAAACCAAAATCAATATTTTTGAGCTGTTCAAGCAGCAACTCGACTGGGATGAGAATGAGTCAATGCAAAATATCAGAGTGATTTGAGGAAATATGAATGAGAACAACAAGATATTGATATATACCGGTCAAGATGGTTTGACCAAGATAGATGTTAAACTGGAGGAAGACACCTTGTGGCTTACTCAGGCGCAGATGTGTGAGTTATACCAAACGAGCAAATCGAATGTGAGTGAGCACATTAAGCATATCTTTGAGGAGGGAGAACTTATGGAAGAAGCAGTAGTTCGGAAATTCCGAACTACTGCTGCCGATGGTAAATCCTATTTAACAGCCTTCTACAACCTCGATATGATTATCGCCTTGGGGTATCGTGTACGCAGCATCACCGCCACTCGCTTTCGCCAATGGGCTACGTTGCGTCTGAAGGAATATATCACCAAAGGTTTTACGCTCGATGATGAACGGTTGAAGAAGTTAGGTGGTGGCGGCTACTGGAAAGAACTGCTGGATCGTATCCGCGACATTCGTGCCACAGAGAAAGTGTTTTATCGCCAAGTGTTGGAGATTTATGCCACCAGCATCGACTACGACCCACGTGCCTCTGTCTCGCAGGAGTTTTTCAAAAAGGTACAAAACAAGATTCATTATGCCATACACGGACACACGGCAGCAGAATTGATAGCGGAGCGTGCCGATGCTGAAAATGATTTTATGGGGTTACTTACTTTTAAAGGAGGGCAACCCACCTTAGCCGAAGCACGCACGGCAAAGAATTATTTGGATGATAAGGAACTCCGTGTAATGGGGCAGTTGGTATCGGGTTATCTCGACTTTGCAGAGCGTCAAGCCGAGAAAGAGCAACCCATGACGATGAACGACTGGGCAAACTATCTGGATCGAATACTTACCATGACGGGCGAACAACTGCTACAAGATGCAGGCAAAGTGTCGCACTCGGAGGCAATGGAGCATGCCGCCAATGAGTATCGTAAATATAAACAACGTACCATCAGCGATGTAGAACGCAATTACCTCAATGCCATCAAGCGTTTGGAGGAACGAGGTAAAAAAGGAAACAATTAGAAGTTATGAAACTAAGATTTAAACATCAAGGTTTTCAGGTAGAGGCAGCACGCAATGTGGTACGTGCCTTCCAAGGACAACCCTATCACGATAAAGTTGGATATATCATGGATCAAGGAACGAGCCGGCAGACCAAAGCCTTTGATACGAAAGGCTTTGGCAATGCTCCGCTCACACTCGACCGTGGCGACATCAAAGAGAATGTGCGTGCCATACAGATGGAGCAAGGCTTGAAGCCTATCGACCATTTGGAGGGCGAGGGCGTACACCTCACCATTGAGATGGAGACGGGTACTGGTAAGACCTATACCTACATCAAGACAATGTACGAACTGAACAAGCATTATGGCTGGAGCAAGTTTATCATCGTGGTGCCGAGTGTGGCTATCCGTGAAGGTGTGTATAATAGTTTTAGGACAATGCAAGACCACTTTGCCCATGAATATGGTAAGCGGATGCAATACTTCATCTACAACTCGAAGCAACTCACCAAGATAGACAACTTTGCGAGCGACAAGAACCTGTACGTTATGATTATCAACACGCAGGCGTTCAACTCGTCGCTCAATGAGGATAAGAATCAGGAAGGACGCAGTGGTGACGCCGCCGCCCGATAGACATTCTGTCAAAGACCCACCCCGTGATGATTATCGACGAACCGCAGAGCGTGCTCGGTGCCAATGCCAACAATGCTACCCGAAAGGGTATCAAACTCTTCAATCCGCTTGCGATGCTGCTCTATTCGGCTACGCATCGTGAGGTGATGAACATGGTATATCGTCTTGATGCCATCGATGCCTACAACAAGAAATTGGTGAAGAAAATCGAGGTGAAAGGCATACGCCAAGTGGGAAGTACTGCCACCAATGGTTTTCTCTATCTTGATGAGATAGTGGTAAGCAAAGATAAAAACCCACAGGCACGCATCACCTACGACATCATTGGCAAAACAGGCAACGTGCGCCAGACGACCAAGTTGGTTGGCGAGGGCTTCGATATCTATGAGCAAAGCGGACAGATGGAAGAGTATCGCGACCATTATGTGGTGGAGCGCATAGACGGACGAGCCGGCATGGTGAGACTTCTCAACGGTACGGTGCTGTATGAGGGAGATTCGCAAGGTAAAGTTACCGAAGACATGATGCGAAGAATACAGATACGCGAGACTATCAAGACGCATATCGAACGCGAGCGCACACTCTTTCCAAAGGGTATCAAGGTGCTGAGCCTCTTCTTCATTGACCATGTGAAGAACTATCGCACTTACGACAACGGCGGTAATGGCAAAGGTAAGTTTGCCGAAATTTTTGAAGAAGAATACCATCGAGTGTTGCAAGAGTTGCAACCCACTTTTACTGATGACGCTTACACTCGCTATCTGTCACGTTTCTCGGCAGAACAGGTACACAATGGCTACTTCTCGAAAGACAAGAAGGGCAAGTTTATCGACTCAAAAGTGAAACGTGGTGAGGCGGGCAGCAGTGATGAAAGTGCCTACGACCTGATTATGAAGGATAAGGAACGATTGCTGAGTTTCGACGAACCGACACGTTTTATCTTCTCGCACTCGGCTCTGAAAGAAGGCTGGGACAACCCCAATGTGTTCCAGATTTGCACGCTGAAGAACAGTGCCAATGAGACCAACAAACGTCAGGAGGTAGGACGTGGTATGCGCCTTTGCGTTAACAAAGACGGTGAGCGTCAAGATGCCAATGTGTTGGGCAACAAAGTATTCGATACCAATGTGTTGACCGTGATAGCCAGCGAAAGTTACGAGCAGTTCTCCAAGCAGTTACAGCACGAGATTGCCGATGTGGTGAGCGACCGCCCTGTGGTCATCACCCCGACACTCTTTGTGGATCACGTCTATGAAACGGCAGAGGGCAAAAAGGTGAAAATAACGGTAGATGATGCCCGAAAGATATACAACCGGCTCATTAAGTGCGACTATGTGGACGACGATGGCAAACTGACCGATATCTACTTTGAGGAAAAAGAAACCGAAACTCTCAACTTTGGCGACCTGTTTAATGACATCAAAGAGGGTATTATACAGACATTGGATAAAGTCTTTAATCCGAATGCCGTCAAGCCGGGTGATGCCCGCAAACCAAAGAAGGCGAACTTCCAAGAAGAGCAGTTTAAGAAGAAGCAGTTCCAGGAACTGTGGAAGCGCATCAATGTCAAGACTTACTATAAGGTGGATTTTGATACGGCAGACCTTATCCACAAGTCTGTTGATGCCATCGACAAACGCCTCTGTGTAACAGAGATACGTCTTGTGATGGAGGAAGGGAGCATGGAAGAGATACGCGACAAAGAACAGCTCAAAGCCGGGGCTGCAATGGTACGAGAGAAAGCACGCACTTATCATGTGCGTGAGACGGTTGGCACGGGCGTGGCATACGACTTGATTGGCAGACTGGTGGCTGCTACCGGACTTACCCGTAAAACTATCGTGGCAGTCTTGAAGGGTATCAAGCCTGAGACATTCCATCAGTTTAAGATGAATCCGGAGGAGTTTATCCGCAAGGTAGGCAACATCATAAACGACGAAAAGGCAATGGCGGTGGTGCAGAAGATATGCTACGAACGCACCGACAATACCTACGATGTGGACATATTCACCGAAGATACCCTGCGTGGCAAGATAGGTATCAATGCCATCGAGAGCACGAAATCACTCTACGACCTTGTAGTGGTAGATAGCGAGGGCGTGGAGAAACGGTTCGCCGAGTCTTTGGAGACGCACGATGAGGTGGCTGTCTATACCAAACTGCCATGTGATTTTTATATCAATACGCCGATGGGTCACTACAATCCGGACTGGGCGATAGCTTTCAACGAAGGCACAGTGAAGCATATCTACTTTGTAGCTGAGACCAAAGGCAACGAATGGCAACGCTCCCAACTCCGTGGTGCAGAAGATGCCAAGCTCGAATGTGCCGCCCGCCACTTCGAAGCCATCAGCCAGAGTGGTGATGTGGTGTATGGCGTAGCAAAAGACTACAAGACATTATATGATAAGGTGATGAAATAAGTTGAAAAATTATGGCAGTAGGAACGACTAAATATAAACTGCTCGGCAATTTAGCCGAAATCGGTGAGTAAAACCGCCGAATTTGGTCGGTAATTTCGGCGAAATTGAGATACGGTTAAGCACAAACGGGACACCGGTTCGGGGTAAAGGATAACGTAAATGGTTTGAACTTCTGCAAAGTAACGGAATTGTTTTCCGATTTTTTTCACGGCGGCGGACTTGCCACATGACGCGCATGTCGTATCAGCGACGGCTTGCGCCGAGAGTCTTTTCCCCACTCGCGCTACTTGCGTATATGTGTCTTTTGAAACATTTCATCCATACTTAATTGTTACCGATTACGATTGGATTGTGTACAAAGCGACGAATAAATTCAAAAGACATGACCGAAAAGAGAAAAGCATGCCCCAAAAAACATGTTGAAAAAAGAACCGATACGGCTGAAACAGATGGTAAAAACTATTTTTACGTATGTTGATGCCACATTGTGTGGGGTTGAAATTTTATCCCCAATCTGTCATTAGAACCCTCAACCGGTTTTGTTCGATTGTTGAGCAGATGTGCAGCCGTTTCATCGAAGGCGTAGCGGGCTACATCGAGATGAAATGGCTGTGCAGATCAGCAAGCGGGCTAAAGCGTTTGGGAAGCGTAACTGCAATGGCAAATCTAAGCAAATGCGGTATAATGACCGATTCGGGTTTATGGAAAACGTCATTAAAAACTCGTTCAAAACCAAAGAATGTCACAATACTTCGCCCTCCGAAATGCCGTAAACCTATCCTCGGAGAAACGGGGAAGGGGAACGCAACGTACAGGCACATATATCCGCGGACAGACACGGGCGTACTGTCCGTAAAAACAACAAATACCATGCTACGATAAGGCAAGCGTCATATGTTTAATGTGGTAAGTTCGGAGATATTGCCGAAGATTTCCCGAGAAAACATGAAAAAGGACAAAATTATGCTTTTTTATTTTGTTATTTAAATTGTTTTTAAGACCTTTGCACTCACTATATTCTTAAATCTAAATAACGTCAAACAATTAAAATGGCTGAACAAGGCAAATTAGAAATCAAGGAAATCGAACAAGTAGTAGTCCGGTTTTCGGGAGATTCCGGCGACGGTATGCAACTTGCCGGCAATATCTTCTCAACAGTTTCTGCTACAGTGGGCAACGGCATAAGCACGTTCCCGGACTATCCTGCAGACATTCGGGCTCCGCAAGGCTCACTTACCGGTGTGTCAGGATTCCAAGTACACATCGGCTCGGGCAAGGTTTACACGCCCGGCGACAAATGCGATGTGCTCGTGGCAATGAACGCCGCGGCTTTGAAAACACAGTACAAGTATGCAAAACCACAGGCTACAATTATCATCGACACCGACTCTTTCGGTGCGAGCGACCTGAAAAAGGCGGCATTCCGAACGGAGGACTATCTCGGCGAGATGGGCATCGATCCGGATCGCGTAATACAATGCCCCCTTACGAAGATGGTAAAGGACTGCCTCAAGGATACCGGCATGGACAACAAGGCACAACTGAAATGCCGCAACATGTTTGCCCTCGGTATAGTATGCTGGCTGTTCAACCGCGACATAAATCTCGTGGGAAATTTCCTGCGTGAGAAATTTGCAAAGAAACCGGAAATTGCAGAGAACAACATCAAAGTGGTTCAGGCAGGATACGACTACGGACACAACGTTCACGCCAGCGTTCCGGCAACCTACCGCATCGAATCGAAGCACAAGGTGGCAGGTCGCTACATGGACATCACCGGCAACAAGGCAACGGCATACGGACTGATTGCCGCCGCCGAGAAAGCCGGCATGCGCCTGTTCCTCGGTTCTTACCCCATCACTCCCGCCACCGACATACTGCACGAGTTGGCAAAGCACAAGTCGCTCGGTGTGATAACGGTACAGTGCGAGGACGAAATTTCGGGCTGCGCCAGTGCCATAGGCGCATCTTTTGCCGGTGCGCTTGCGGTAACATCGACATCGGGCCCCGGTGTATGTCTCAAGAGCGAGGCGATAAACCTCGCCGTAATCGACGAACTCCCGCTCGTAATCGTTGACGTACAACGCGGAGGCCCGTCAACCGGTCTGCCGACGAAGAGCGAGCAAACCGACCTGTTGCAGGCTCTATACGGTCGAAACGGTGAAAGTCCGATGCCCGTCATCGCCGCACTCTCGCCCACCGACTGCTTCGATGCTGCCTACGATGCTTCAAAGATTGCCGTAGAACATCTCACACCGGTGATACTCCTTACCGACGCATTCATAGCCAACGGCTCGTCGGCATGGTTGCTGCCCGACATAAACAAATTGCCGGAGATAAAGCCTCACTATGCTCTTCCGGAACAGAAAGGCAAATATACGCCGTACGAACGTGACCCGAAGACAGGCGCACGCTACTGGGCAATACCCGGAACAGAGGGTTACACACACATTCTCGGTGGTCTGGAAAAAGACGGCAAGACCGGTGCAATATCAACAGATCCGGAAAACCACAACCTCATGTGCCGTCTGCGTGCAGAGAAAGTGGCACGCATAGAAGTTCCCGATGTGGAAGTGTTCGGTGATAAGGACGATGCCGAACTGCTGCTCGTGGGCTTCGGTTCCACTTTCGGACATCTTTATTCTGCAATGGAAGAACTCCAAAAACAAGGCAGAAAGGTTGCACTCGCACAATTCCGTTACATCAATCCGCTGCCGAAGAACACCGAAGAAGTGCTCAGACGGTATCCGAAAGTGCTCGTTGCCGAACAGAACCTCGGTCAGTTCGCCGCTTACCTGCGCACAAAGATTGACGGTTTCGTGCCATACCAATACAACGAAGTGAAGGGACAACCGTTCCAAGTGAATGAGATAGTAGAGTTCGTAACCCAAAAATTCTAATCAAAATGTACACAGCAAACGATTATAAAAAGGGACAACCCCGTTGGTGTCCGGGTTGCGGAGACCACTTTTTCCTTGCATCGCTCCACAAAGCGATGGCCGAAATCGGCGTAGCACCGCACGAGACGGCAGTGATATCGGGCATCGGCTGCTCAAGTCGCCTGCCATATTATGTCAATACCTACGCCATGCAGACAATACACGGTCGTGCGGCGGCCATCTCCACGGGTGCAAAGGTGACAAACCCCAACCTCACAGTATGGCAGATTTCGGGCGATGGCGACGGACTTGCCATCGGCGGAAACCATTTCATACATGCCATGCGCCGCAACATAGACATAAACATCATTCTGCTCAACAACCGCATCTACGGACTTACCAAAGGTCAGTACAGCCCGACATCGCCGCGCGGCTTTGTGTCGAAGTCATCGCCATACGGCACCGTGGAAAACCCGTTCCGTCCGGCAGAGTTGTGTTTCGGTGCCCGCGGTAATTTCTTCGCCCGTTCGGTTGCCACCGATGCCAAGGGTACACAGGAAATTCTGAAAGCGGCAAAACTGCACAAGGGTGCCGCCGTATGCGAGATATTGCAGAATTGTGTCATCTTCAACAACGGTGTATATGACCCGGTATATACCAACGACGGTCGCAAGAAGAACTGCATCTACGTGCGCCACGGCGAGAAACTTATTTTCGGCGAGAACAACGAGTTCGGTCTCGTGCAGAAAGGTTTCGGTCTTAAGGTGGTGGAAATCGGCAAAGACGGATATACACTCGACGATGTTTTGGTGCACGACGCACACTGCGAAGACAACACCTTGCAACTGAAACTTGCCGAGATGTGCAACGAAGACGGCTTCCCGGTAGCACTCGGAGTAATCCGCGATGTGGAATCGCCTACTTACAACGATGCGGTATATGCACAGATAGAAGAAGTTTCGGCAAAGAAGAAATATCACAATTTCAGCGAATTGCTCGAAACCAACGACACATGGGAGGTTAAATAATCCTTTTGACACTTTTATAACGAAAGGATATTAACAAAAAGCGCGGGAGTGTGAAGAACTTGTTTCTTCTACTCCCACGCTTTCTTTTTACGACTTACAAGATGTTCTGCAATACCGCTTTGTAACAATATGCTCCGCTGTCCGCACCGCAACGGAAAGACAACGAGGGGCATCGAAATACTTCGACAAAACAAACCAAATGGCAGAAGATAATGCTTATGTTTTTAACCCGAATCTGTCATTAGAACCCTCAACCGCTTTTGTTCGATTGTTGAGCAGATGTGCAGCCGTTTCATCGAAGGCGTAGCGGGCTACGTCGAGATGAAACGGCTGCACAGATGTCAGCAAGCGGGCTGAAGCGGTTGGGAGTCGTAACGGCAATGGCGAACCTAAGCAAATGTGGTTTAATGACCGATTTGGGTTTAACACATCCTCTACCGGTCAACGGGCGGTAAACTTGTAGAAGTAAATAATCTGCTTTAATTCCGTTGCCGGGTGTTCCGTGCGGTTTACCTCCACAAACTTATATTCCGTGTGTCGGGCGAAAAATGCAGTGCGGTCGCCATCGGCAATCATGAGGAATCCGTGACACGGAGACGATTTCTCAAACTGTTTGATGCGATCGCCAAGGTAGAAATTTGTGCCGAAGAAATGCATCATGGGTTCTTCAACAAAAGAATACAGGTGATCGACAGGCAATGTCTTGCTTATCTCCATTGCAAGCGGGCGGTCGCTTTTCACGTTCTGTATGGCAGGAAGGAGCAAACCGTAAAGGCATACATATATGGCTGTTACGGGTATTAGAGACAAATAATGGGCATTATTTCCCACCTTCGCTTTAGACGTGTCAACCGTTGAAGCCGTACCGCGTGACGAACTGCGGGCAAGTTTTACAATTACATAGATGCCGGCAACAATGGGGACAAGCATGAGCAAGATGCTGACAGGCGTGAAACCGATGTCCTGAAGTGCGGCAAAAATCTGTCGGTTCTGCCAAGCATGCCTGCCGTGGAAAGAGTCGGGGGCAACGAGGTGAAACTGCAATGCGGCACAGACTGTGCCGAGAAGCAACGCCATGACTCCCATGATGCCGGAGAAGATTTTTACGGCAAGGGGTTTCCGGCGTGCAATACGTGTAATCCACTCTGCCAGCAGCCATGCCATGAAAGGATAGGCGGGCAGAAGATATACACTGCGCTTGCTCTTGGGAATGCAGTAAAAAGCCACCACGATGATGAAAGCCACCCACGTGTAAAGTTCCAACGGCTCCATATTCCTCAGTCGGGCAAGCCATCCGCAAGGCTTGTCAATAAATCGTCTCGCATACGTGAAATGTTTTTTGCGCAGGAAAAATAACGATACGAGCGGCAGAAGTATCCAAGGCAGCCACCCTGTCATAAGGGTCTGAAAATTATAGAACACGTTGTGTACATGACTCTCATACGACATCTTGCCGAGCATTCGCAACACGTTCTCCTCATATACCAACGCCAAAAACTCGTCGCCTCCCTGACGATAGGCTGCAAAATACCAGCACAGTGGAAGTATCAGGGCAAGAACCGACGACAACAGCAGTATGGAAAAAGGGCGAAGGAGAGAACTGCAAGACAGACTGTGGCAGGACACGGTACATTGTTCCTTCCCTGTCGTTCCTTCTTTTACATTCCTACCCCTCAACAACAAGAATGTACCTGCAACCCCGCAGGGAAGTATTATCCCCACCGGACCTTTTGTAAGCACCGCCCCGCTCATAAAAAGCACCGCCCACAATGGTATTCCGCGGCATCCGCCCTCTATCCATTTGTACAGTAACATGATTGCAAACACTATGAACATTGTGAGCAGCATATCCACACGACAGTTCACTCCCGACCGATATACCTCGAAAGATGTCAGTGTCAGCATGGCGGCAAGGAATGCCGTAGAGTTGTCTCTGCGTTTCGAGTAGAACCAAAACATCAGTCCTATCATTGCCGTCAACGATAGTGCTGAAGGCAGTCGCGACGTTGCCTCGCTCACATATCCTTGCGGCAGCGAGCACAGTGCCGCCGTCCAGTGGAAGAGTGGCGGTTTGTAAGCGATGTCTCCTCCGTTGTTCACCGGCAATATCCAATTACCCGTTTTCAGCATTGTCACTGCCACTATGGCCTCACGCGGTTCTCCTTTCGAGTTGTATTCCGTCAGCGGGAGAAACGTTATCAGCATTGCCGCACATATCGCCACCACTGCCGCAAGCATCGTTTTTCTACTCTTCATATATCCAATTCCTTGTTTGTTTTTTATCTTCGTGTTTATGCAAATATCATTTTTCTGAAATCAATCAGCGACAACGACTCTGCCTTTCGTTGAACTCTGCCGTCTCTATCATTGCGAACACATAACGTCTCAGCACATCGGTGGCTGCCCCGGGTTTCATCTCTGCCAACTGCCAACCGGGCATCACGCCGTACGTAAAACTTTTCTGCATTTCGGGAGAATAGATGAATACCTGCTCGTTGTTGCGTGCCACGATTTGATTGTCGGCACTGTAGAACACCATCTCGCGCGGATGCCGCAACAAATCCTGCCCGAAACCGTCGAACGTGTATCCAATGCCCATAATTCCGAGCAGCGTGGGCATCACGTCTATCTGACACCCCGGCCCTTCATACACCTGTGGCTGAATGCCGCAACCGAACATCATCAGCGGTATGTGATTGTAACTTTGGGGCAGTTCGGCATCTGCCTTGCCAACAAGTTTGCCGTGGTCGGCGAGTACGACGAATATGGTGTTGTCGTACCACGGCTGTCTTTGTGCCGCTTGCAGAAAATCTCCTATGCAGCGGTCGGCATATTCCACTATTTGTGTCTCCGGCTCTTTGCTCCTGCACTTGAACCCTTCGGGTATCACATACGGCGGGTGGTTGCTTATCGTCAGCACGGTTGCCATGAAAGGTTTGCCCGTTTTCGCCTGCCGGTTTATCTTATCGAGTGCGAATTCGAAAAGGAAACCGTCGTTCACCCCGAAGGCATTGACAACCTTGTCGGCCGGATAATCCTCCTGCGCATATATGTCATCGTAGCCGTTCTGTGCGAAGAAAGCCTTCATATTGTCGTATTGCGACTCATGTGTCATAAAAAACATGTTGTGATAGCCATTCTCCTTGAGAACCGTAGGAAGCCCCGTTCGTCTCGGCGTAACGGTGCCTTTCATAAGGTTTCGCTTCATAATGGCAGGACACGAGTAAAGTGTCCCGGTCATTCCCATGTTGGTGTGGATGCCCGTGCTGTAGAAATTGCTGAACGACAGCGATGTCTTGTACAGTCTGTCGAGTACCGGCGTAAGTTCCTCCCGCGCCCCAAAACTTTTCATAAAGTTTGCAGACATCGACTCCATGAGTATTATCACAACATTGGGACGTGACTTTACAGAATCTCCCGCCATCTCCCTTCTGAGCACATAGAGACTATCCACAGAGCCGGTTATTCCGAGACTGTGCCGTGCAATCGTAACTGCCTCGGCAGTGGGCATGAGGTTTAGCGAGCGATTTTCCTTTCGCATGTCGTCGAGGGCACTCGTGAGTAGATTGAAAGCAGGGTTTATGCCGAGTTGATTGAGGAAAGAGTCGTTACAGTAATATGCCGCACTTATCTTTATCGGATTGTATCCCGTGCGCCCTCTGATGCCGAAAAAACACAGTCCGAGCAACACCGATGTTACGACAAGTCTCAAAGCAATGCCCGACGGACGGCGTTTGCCGGCATCGGTACCCCGAATGTCAACGAACGTGCGTTTCTCGATAAACCACAACAGGCGTACGAATATTGCCGTGACGACAATGAAAAGAATTATGTATAACCACCAACTGCTCTCTTGAAACATCATTCCCGCCGTGGTGCCGGTATATCCGAACCACTCGAAAATACCCGAGTTGATGTTCTTGAAAAAGAAACCGAAATATGGTATGTTGGCAGCCGATACGGCGAATGCCAGAGTATAAAATATCGAGAACCACCACACGGCAAACCGCCGCCACCCTCTGTTGTGACTGTGGAAGCACGCCGCGAGCATCACAACGAACATAGGCGCCACCATTATATAGCAAGCCGTAACGTTGTCGAACCACACTCCGCGCACAAACGCCCCCGTCTGCAGCCATGTCTCGCCTTTAACGGCAGGTGTGAGCAGGTCTTTCAGTGCGACGAACTCTGTTATGCGGAACATGCTGAGCATGGCAAGTCCCAGCAAATGTATCTTTAACAAGAATGTTATAGTCTTTCCAAAACGTTTCATATCTGTTGTTTGTTGAATGCCATTGCTTTGTTGACGGCATGGCAGTGATTGGCAAACGGTTGACAGCCTTGCCGTTCGATTTCATTGTTATTTTTCATTATTTTGCTTTATCCTGTATTTCTGACGGGGATGATGAGGAATGTCGTACATCTTTTCTATTACATCAGATAGTTGTGGAAGAACTCTGTCTCTTATATATACAGGATTCCTTCCGACTTCAAGTGCAATTTCATCAGCAGTTCTCCAATTGGTGCAATAAGCCACTATAAGTGCCCGTAATTCCGATTGAGAGTATCTTTTTTTATCATTAAGTCTTACATTATCACTGTTAAGTCCTACATTAGTATCATTAAGTCCTACATTAGTACTGTTAAGTCCTACATTAGTACTGTTAAGTCCTACATTAGTACTGTCAAGTCCTACATTAGTACTGTCAAGTCCTACATTAGTATCGTTAAGTCCTACATTTATTCCATAAACACGGTATTTTGTACCTCTTCCATGTCCGTATGAATCCAATAATTTCTGAGAACACATCTTGCTTAGCATTTTTGTGATGTCCGCCCGATGTATTCCCAAGGCATATTGCAGTCGTTCATTAGTTATTTCTTCTTCAGAATATGCCATCGCCAGTGTCAGCAATTGATGACGAGGCAACTTTTCTATAATCTTCCCAAAATGTTCTACAAGTACCTTTATTATCGATTTATCTAATAAGGATTCCATCGACAACGTCAATACTACTTTATTGGGATGCTTCTTCTCAACGAGATAAGGACGTTTCCAATTAAGTTCTTCCCAACCACGCATAATCTTATCTACACCACTTCCTGCTTTCTCTGCTGATCCTAAAAAAGTGAACATTGTCTGTAGATACTTGTTTCTGCAAATACTTTCTCCTCCTTGATAATATTGTTTTATCGAAATCAACATGATGCCTGGATTTGAGAACACCATCTTATTTGGGTATTTATATATATTCAACGAAGCATTCTCCGTATAGTCTGCATGTACTAATGCATTGGTCAATGCCTCTCTGACAGCCACATGAGCCTGTGTCTCCGTTCTTCTTTGATTGCCTTTCAATTGGAAAGGTTTAGGAAGGAAATTCTGTAAGATGGGAAGTGTCCGGCTATAGAACTGGAACAAATTCGATTCCCAATTCCCGTCAGGACAAATTCGATTCACCCATCTGTCTTTTGGGTCTTGTATCTCCTGATAGTCGGGGAAGAAATTAGGATTTTCGTCCATGATGGCACTATATGTTCCGAACATCAACAGTCCTGCGTAAGTCAAGCCATACTTGCCCGTCTTCCTGTCTTTTCTGAACACATTAAGTTTCTCCAAAAATTTATCTTCAGGTAATGCATTCCACACATGATCAGGATTCCATTGTTCAAATCTGCGACGATATTGCTTGATAGAGTCTAAATCCAAATCATTCTTGCTGAAATTCTCCAAAATACGTCCATCTACAGGACTTGCCAAGTTCGCATCTGCAAACATGCTGTTCACTTCCTCACGCGAACAATGGTAATCCCCGTCAAGGTCACGCCGATAAGTTCCCGTATAAGGGTCAAGTCCGCAATACACAGGTCTCAGACTTCTGTCAACTCTTGGAATATAGAAAAGCAGAAAACAGGCATCTTCATGTTTTATTGTACGTACATCATTTTCTTTCAGTAATGCAATATTCACACTCTCCTTGCTGTGCATTCTGTTAAAGAAATCCTTTTCGTACTTTCTAACCTGCTCTTCTGTCAGACCGTCAAGGAAATACTGCTCATCTTTTTCTTTGATACCAAAGACAATAACGCCCCCGTCCGTATTGGCAAACGATGAATATGTTTCCCAAAACGAAAGAGGAAATCCTCCTCTCGCCGACTTGAACTCCAAATCGCTCGACTCCTTATCTTGTAGAAACTGTTCCAACACAAGTTGCAAGTCTTCATATTCATATACTCGTTTCATAATCTTATGCCATATCTATGTTTCCTTTTCTTAAACACTTAAATGTTTGGAAATCGTTGCAGGATATTTGCAAATCTGTCCGGCAAGCCATTCATTACCATTCTGCAAACATAACAACTTTGATTCCGTTAAATCTACATTATTCTTAAAGTTGTATTCTGTTCACAAAGGTAATAAAATATCTGCATAATAAATGAGATTTTCAGATAATTTACCCCGATAAGTGATGATAAATTGCGTAAGGAACTTGAGATTTCTGCAAAAACAACTAATTTTGCGAAGGTCTCAATGTTTTGTTTATAATCAAAATTTAAAGGAGCATTAAACTTTCTTATACCGAATTTACATTATATAAATTTCTTCGCGTAGCATTTTTGGATGATTTACGATTGTTGGTTTAAACTCTTCGACAAGCAGAAGGGGTAAAGTTGATTTTAATTGCACTTCGCATTTATGTGGAAACATAGGGGCATAAACTTGCTTTCTTTGTTTAGAACGACTTCCCGAAACTTATGTATGGCACCAAATAGAGACGGTCGAGTGTGTGCTTGCCGCCCAGTCCGAACGACGGTGACAGTCCGGCACGGAACGTGAAACCCCTGCAAGGCTGCAGTCGGTAGCCGATGTTGCCGAAAATATAGTAGGTGAAGAATTTTTTTTCTCTTTCACATGCCCGGCGTACTCATGGTATTTATAACCCCCTTTTTCCTTAATGTCGTATATGTCGTATTCATTTTTTCCTATAAGATAGCCAATGTTAGTGCCAATGCCGAGTTCGAGTTTGCTTTTTTTCTTGCCCAATAGATAATTCATGCGCGGCACAAAGGAGATAAGATGATATTGTTCGACACTGTTAAATAAGTTGCTCGACTTGGAATATCCCCATGCCAATCCTGCCGAGTATCCCCACCCGTTATTTCCTTTCAGACGGGAGTCGTAGTGTAGTCCTATCCCGTTGGAAGATCCAAAAAGTTCTGTCGATATGTTCTTTGTCGTTTTCGTTACGGAAGGTTTGTGATCTCCGGCAGATGCAGGCAATGTGGTGAACAAAACTACTGTTGCTACCAATATTGTTTTTGATGTTTTTCTCATTTTTTTATCATAATGGCGAGTCGTGTAAATTACTGCAATAAAAATATATTTTATATTGTGGGTAATGTTTTGTCATCTTGATTTATGTTCCTATTCCAAAATAGTTGGCACGTTCGGTAATGTATTTCGTCATACTTTTTCGCCTGCTGCCACTTTATACTCGAAAACTGTCTCTCGACCCTCACGTTAGGGTCGAGGGGAAATATTTATATGTTAATAGACGCATGTTTCTACCATTCTGAAGCAACTTTTTCGGTGAATGTCATTTGCTTGATACAGAGTATTTCGAGTGTGCAAAGGTATTAAATTTTTAATGGAATGCAAAAAACGATGCTGTCTTTTATTTTTAATTTTGCTGTTTCTTAAAAACACATTTAAGAAATGTAATATATTTCAAAAAATATTTGTAACTTTGCAAGCGAAATATTTCTTTTTTGTAGTTATATTTCGACATTGAAACTTTTTATACAACCATAAAAAAGGTAAAGGATATAAGCAGTAAATGTATATGTGGAAAGATGAATGTTTTTTTCGGGAATACATCTTTCTGTTTTGTTAAGGTTCAGATAGTCAGTGGTTTATAATTCTTGCTGATATGGCCGAGTTGTGTGGTGATGTGAAAAAAAAGACTGTTTCAAAAGATTGTAATGTCGTAAGATGGTACGTGCTGGTACTACCATACAGACATCATGGTTCGCCATCGGCAGGACTACAAGAGGAACTCGAACTACGTGAGAAGAACGGGGAAACTTTGTTTGAATATTTCGCTCCGTCGTATATGGAAGTAAAGAGTTTACGCGGGAAAATGACAAAGACATCCCGTCCGCTCTTGTTTAACTATGTTTTCGTGCATGCCTCCGAGAAAGAAATATACAAGATGAAATGCGGTACGCTGAAACGATATAATTTTCTGCCGCGGGTGCGTGAAGAGGACAGGCAATATTATCCATATATAACGGACGAAGTCATGGAAAATCTCCGGTGGGTGGCGCGGGCATACGATGACGTACTGCCGGTATATACACCTGAACCGGACAAACTGATGAGAGGCGACAGGGTGAGAATAACCGATGGGCAGTTCATGGGGATAGAGGCAACGGTAATGATACAACCCGGTGCAGGACAAAAGAGCGTTATGGTATGTGTGGAAGACTGGCTTTGGGTGCCGCTGCTACATGTGAAGCAAGGGCAATACGAAGTAGTGGCTTTGAACGAAAGCGGTAAACACATATACACCAAACTCAACAACGACCGCCTTTTCACGAAAATGCACGAGGCCATAATGCGCCACCATTCGGCAGAAGGAGTGACCGATGATGACCGCCGAACTGCTCAAGAAATAATAAACCTCTTCGGCTGTCTCGAAATGCCCACACCGATATTAAGATGCAAACAATATTCTTTGCTGCTTCCGGCGTATCTCGTGTTAGGCAAAACCGATGAAATGGACACATTGCTACAAAAGACTGATAATATATTAAATGGCATAAAGGTAGAGCAAGCCGCAGTTCTCCTTCTTACTACCTTATACGGCTGTACCGGACACGATTGTTATCGGGCGCAGACAAGTAATATAGTAAACCGGTGGAAAGAAGAAGACAATCCTAAAAAGAATAAACGGATAATAATAATGTTCTTCGAAAATTATGAAACCTTGCATTATCCGTGCCTGCACAAAGTTTTAAATTAAACTGTGCAATAAATAAATATCTCTCATTCGGGAATATTTTAATGCGATGAGTTCTTTAAAACAACAAACTATGTCAGGGGTCTTCTGGCAATTTATGCAGAAGATGCTTGGACAGATAATAACATTCGCTGTATCAGTAGTATTAGCACGTCTTATATTACCTTCTGATTACGGTACTGTTGCCCTTGCCGGAATGTACATGCTATTGCTTGGTATATTCATTGATTGTGGTTTAGGTGCCGCGTTGATTCAAAAAAAAGAAGTTGATGATTTGGACTTATCCACAATATTCTGGGCTCAATTATTATTATCAATCATAATATACACGATTGTATTCTTTTCTGCGCCATACTTCTCCGAAATGTTCAAGGATGACAGGTTGACACCGATACTCCGTGTGTCTGCATTGTTAATGCCTCTCGGTACTTTGTCAACCATACAGACTTCCATAATAAGCAGGAAGATGGCGTTTAAGACTTATTTTTACACAACATTCGTCAGTTCGCTATTATCAGGTGGCATAGGCATTTTTATGGCTTTCAGGGGATATGGTGCATGGGCATTGGTGGGGCAAAATATGTCAAGTAGCATAATTGGCACACTTGCTGTTTATTTTCAAGTCAGGTGGCTGCCAAGTTTTAAGTTTTCCAAAGAAAGATTTCTTGGTTTATTTTCGTATGGATGGAAGTTTTCAAGTTCAAGTTTTTTAGGCACGATATTTTTTCAGTTACGTGGATATATCATCGGTTTTTATTATACAAATGCAGATTTGGCTTTTTATAACAGAGGAGAAGGCATTCCCGGAATAATAAACAGGAATATTTCAGGAACTGTCAGCAGTGTTCTTTTTCCGGTCTTGACAAAGTTACAAGACGACAAAATGGCAGTAAAAAGAGCACTGAGTCGTTCAATGAAAACCTGTAGCTACCTTATGATGCCGCTTCTTTTTGGTTTGGCAGCAATTTCAGACAAGCTTGTAGTATTGTTATATACAGAGAAATGGAGTCCGTGCATACCTTTTATGCGGGTTATATGTGTAATGGAACTTTTTAATTTGTTGTCAATGGCAAACCTGCAAGCACTAAATGCTATTGGAAAGGCGGATGTGGTTTTGAAGTTGGAAATTTACAAGAAACCACCATTGGTGGTCATTCTTGTCATAACAGCCATGATAAGTCCTTTAGCTATTTGTGTCGGAATGCTAATATATTCATTGTGGGCATTCATCGTGAATGCTTTTCCCAATCGTAAATTAATTTCTTATCCAATAAAAGAACAGTTGAAAGATGTAGTAGAAAATGTGCTTTTGTCTTTTATTATGGTAATAGTAGTGGTTTTATTGGGTAGATTGTTGCCATTCAGTGACATGATTATAATTGCGCTTCAGATTACAATTGGAATCGCAATTTACATACTATCTTCTATACTGATGAAGAATGAGAGTTACTTATATTTAAAATGTAATTTTAAATCTTATTATTTTAAAAAGAAAATAAATGCAGAATAGTTTGTATTTATTGCACAGAGAATGGCTCCGTTTTTTAAGAAGCAATATATAGCACATGCACGTCATAGGGGAACTGCTCCGGAAAATACAATTTTATTGTATGAGCATGTGATAGAATCTTTAGGATATGGCATTGTTGAAGGTGATGTTGTATTTACGAAAGATGGTGTTGGCATATTGAATCACAGTATCTTTTTGGAGGCATATATTAATAAAGCAAAGGTTACTATTGATGTTACAAAGACCTCTTATGATGAATTGAAATCATATTCTTTGTCATGTGAAAGTTTCATCCCTATTACATGTGTTGAAGAGTTTATAAAATTTGGGAAATGTAAAGACGTATGGGTGATGCTTGATCTTACTTTCCAGAAATATTCATATTCAAATTATAAATACCTATACAACTTGGCGTGTAAATATGATATGAAACAACGGATAATATGGGGAGATCCTGATTTCTTTAAACTTGCATTGATTGACAGGAAACTGATATGTCAGCTTGGCGGATCATGGGGACGTAAGATGTTGATAGAGGCGGCATTTAAATCACTGCTTTGCAAGAAAATGATAATGTCTTTTAGTTATTATGGAGGTGACATAGAACAGTTCGAAAAAATTGTACGTTATGGTCACAGATTGGGATTTGTTATGAAAGTCGCCACTGTAAATGACGCTGAGACTGCTGATAGATTTTGGAGAATTGGAACAGATTTGATTAATACGGATGTGCTTTTAAACGAAATGATATAATGAAAAAAGTTTTGACAGTAGGTGTGTATGACATGTTACACATAGGTCATGTCAATTTATTCAGGCGAGCAAGGAAACTTGGTGATTGGCTAATTGTTGCTGTTCAGGAATCAGACGTTGTTTTGAAGTTTAAACCGGGAACGCAGTTAATATACGGCACAGAGGAACGTATGTATATGGTAAAGGCCATAAGGTATGTTGATGAGGTGATTACTTATGAAGGGATTGACGAACTTGTTAAGACTTGCGACTTTGATGTCTTAGCCACAGGACCGGATCAGACACATGAGGGTTTTCAACGTGCAATAGAATGGTGTATTAAACATGGTAAGGAAACGATTGTGGTTCCACGTACAGAAGGAGTTTCTTCATCATGGTTAAAAGAACAAATAAAGACAATGTAGAATATATGCAACAAATTTCATTAAAAATAGAAGAAATACAAGAAGTTTCTCTTAGAATTCTGAAAAGAATTACTAGTGTTTGTGAGGAACATGGATTTCGTTATACACTTGCTTTTGGCACATTAATAGGTGCTATAAGGCATAAAGGGTTTATACCATGGGATGATGATGTGGATATTTTGATGCCTCGTCCAGACTATGAGAGATTTATTCTATATTTGACAAATCACCCAATAGAAGATCTCAAGGTATTTAATTGGAAGTGTGTTAAAAACTACCCATTAGGAATAACACGTATTTGTGACATGAGATATAGGGTTCTTGAAAATAATTTTATTGATTTTGATCATGGAATATTTGTAGATGTTTACCCTGTTGATGGACTTGCAAACTCATATAATGATGCAAAAAAAGCCTTTGATAGGACTGCAAAGGAAAGGGATGAACTTTTTATGTCTGCTATAAAAAAATATAGAGAAATTAGATTAGTGGAGTTTTTTAAAAATCCAAGATTAACGTTATCAAAACTTCGCAGGCGCATTCTTGGTATATGTTATTATCAAAGGAAATTAGAAGAAAAAGTTATAAAATATACTTTTGAGGATTATAAATATGTCGGTGTTCCGAATTGGAATTGGGCAAGAATTGTATTTGAGCGCGACTGGTTCAATGACCGCGTAAAAGTACCATTTGAAAATGATGAGTTTTATATAACAAAACATTATGATAAGATGTTAAGAGAAGAATATGGTGATTACATGCAGTTGCCTCCAATTGAAAAACGTGTATATCATCATGGATATATTGCTTACAGAAGATAAATATGAAAAAACCAAGAGTACGAGCGATAGCCTTTTATTTGCCACAGTTCTATCCTACGATAGAGAATGACGAGTGGTGGGCTCCGGGGTTTACAGAGTGGACTAATGTCGGTAAGGCCAAACCGCTGTTTAGAGGTCATATACAACCGCGTGTCCCCGCAGATTTAGGATATTACGATCTTCGTGTTCCGGAAACACGTGTCAAACAAGCAGAGATGGCCAAAGCACATGGAATTGAAGGGTTTTGTTATTGGCATTATTGGTTTAATGGTCACAGACTTTTAGACCGTGTATTTTCAGAAGTTGTGAGTACTGGTGAACCAAATTTTCCATTTTGTCTATGTTGGGCAAATCATTCATGGTATGCAAAAACATGGGATGATAACTCACCTGACAAACTTTTAATAGAACAGACGTACAAAGGCATTGATGATTATACAAATCATTTTTATGCGATGTTGCCTGCTTTTAAAGATTCTCGTTATATTAAAGTTGACGGGAAACCTGTTTTTGGGCTATTCAGTACGAGTTTCAATGATTTTCGTCTTTTTGCAAAGACATGGAATGCTTTAGCAAAGAAAAATGGTATTGAAGAATTTTTCTTTTTTGGACTATGCCAAGAAACATACCAAATTAAGATTGCGATAGAAAATGGATTTAAGCATGTAGTTGTTGACAATCTTGTTGACGCGCACTATCATGCAGACAATAAGATAACAAGAAAAATAGGATTTCTTAAACGTAAGTATTTCCACAAACCTTATGTCGTTCATTATGAAAAATATGTTGATTACACCATAGATTTTTTCAAAAATAATTATGAAACAAATCATCATATAATACCATGTATAGAACCCGGATTCGACCACAGTCCAAGAAGTGGATACCGTGGGACTGTTTTTGATAAGAACACACCCGACAAATGGGGAGAAGTCTGTAAAAATATTATAGATATAATATCAAACAGTCAAACACATAATGACAAATTGATGTTTATTAAGGCATGGAATGAATGGGCAGAAGGAAACTATCTTGAACCTGATATCCATAATGGAAGAGACTTTCTTGAACAACTGAGAGAATCTATATATTAATAATGTTTTAAAAATGGGAATAACAGAAAACCTTTTTAATATTAAGAAACGGCAGTCGAATTTCGAATTGTTAAGGATTCTCTTAATGTTCTTTGTACTAATCGAACATGCAGATTTCCATGTGTTAGGCATTCCAACAAAAGAAGATGTTTTAGGAGCACCAGAATCTGCTATTACAAGAATCTTTTTTGAGTTTATGTCAGTTGGTGCCGTAAATTGTTTTATAATGATATCCGGATGGTTCGGTATAAATATGAAATTTAGGAGTTTTTCTAAATTTCTTTATCAGATATTCTTTTTTTTCATAACCATTTACGTATTTCTTATTATATTAGGTGAAGAATTTAATATTAGGGAAGATATTAAACCATTGTTATTATTCAAGGGAGGTTGGTTTGTCAAGTCATATCTTATTTTGTTGTGCCTGTCTCCCGCTCTGAATTATTTTATAGAACATGCGCCAAGAAATAAACAAAAACATGTTCTTATCTCTTTCTTCTTTTTTCAAACTATATATGGTTGGCTTTCTCCGGATACTGGATTTTTTAACGAAGGATATACTCCAATATCATTTGTGGGACTTTATTTACTTGCTCGTTATCTGAGAACTTCACGCCCTGCATTTTCGAGATATGATCTTTGGTAAAGATTTAATTATAATAATGTCGATAGTAATTTTGCAATCATTATTATCATTCTTATCTATTCTTGGGGGGCATGATGTCACATTTAAAATGATTTCATATACAAACCCATTGGTAATTATTACATCATTATACTTGATTTTCTTTTTCTCAAAATTGAAATTTTCCAATAAGTTTGTAAATTTTATAGGAGCATCAAGTTTTGCAGTTTTTTTATTTCATTGTCACCCTAATATCTATTTTAATTATTTCAGTGTGTTTGTAAAACAGTTATATGAATCTTATGATTCCATAATTTGTATTTTAATGATTGGTTTTTTCTTGATTCTTATATATGTTTTATCTATTACGATTGATTTGACAAGGATGCTTTCGTATGAATATATAGAAAAGATAATATCTAAATATAACAAAATTGAATTTTATCATAAGAAAATAAAAAGATGACCCCTAAAATATCAGTTATAATACCTTTGTATAATAAGGAAAAGATTGTAGAACGTTCTGTAAATAGTGTTCTTAACCAATCATTCAAGGATTTCGAGTTGATAATTATTGATGATGGGTCAACTGATAATAGTTTTAAAATAGTAGAATCGATTAAAGATGAAAGAATTCGGATTATTGTTCAGAGTAATGGTGGACCGAGTAAAGCGCGTAATACGGGTATAAAAAATGCAAAGGCAGATTGGTTGTATTTTATAGATGCGGATGATGAGATGTTACCAAATGCTCTGGATTGCTTATGGAGAGGTGTTATAAATAATTCACAATATATGATGTATTGTGGAGAGGTTTACATAAACAATAGGATAGCAACTAAATATATTGAAGGAAAACTTGAGAATGCTTATAAAGCTACTTTTTTAAATAAATTATATCAATGTTCCGGAAGTACATTATATCATAATAAATTATGTAAAGAACACATGTATGATGAGTGTATTAGACGTTATGAAGATTTAGATTGCTTATTTCGAAAATATAGAACAAATAAAGTTTTTTTGATTGATTCCGTTGTAGCAAAGATAAATGCGAATTTTTCTTCAGCAAGTAATGCAAGAAAAGATATTAGTGAAGATTTTGTCGGGCATTTGGATTTTAGGGGGAAGTCATTTTGGGAAAAGATGTGTCTGTATAAACTATATTTGGGTGAACGTAATTATTACAAGAAGCAGATTCGCAAACTTTATCCTTCCTTGCATTTTAGGTATGACTTGTTGATAATGTATAAAATTATAAGGAAATTTTACAAATGAGTATAAGGAACAGGGTAAAACATTGTTTGCTATTTTTTTACAACAAACATAGGTTGAAAGGAAAAGTTAAATTTCCATATTCCGCACAAATATCCCATAGCTCCGAATTCGAGTGCTGTAATGCAGTTGGGGCGAACTCTACGTTTTATGGAAAAATGGGATATGGTACTTACATTGGAAATAACAATCATATAACTGCTTATATAGGTCGTTTTACATCAATAGGCTCTGAAGCTCGGCAAATTGTTGAGACCCATCCTATGAAAAGTCCATTCGTAACTACCTGTCCGATGTTCTTTTCGATAAAAAAACAAAATGGGCATACATTTGCGAGAGAGCAGAAATTTCAGGAATATCGTTTTTATGATGAAGAAAATAGTATTGCATTAAATATTGGTAATGATTGTTGGGTCGGCAATAATGTAACTTTCATCGGTGGAGTATCCTTATCTGATGGAGTTGTTGTGTTATCAGGCAGTATTGTTACGAAGGATATTCCTCCTTATGCAATTGTTGGAGGAATTCCTGCCAGAGTAATTGCTTATAGATATGATAAAGAAACCATTGATTTTCTTATGAGAATTAAATGGTGGAATAATACTCCTGAATGGTTTTCAGGTCATTCTGATTTGTTATGTGATATTGATGCATTAAAAAAGTATTTCGAAAAATGAGTTTGTTAATCTCATGCTAAATTTTATGGAATATTTACATAATGATATTTAATATATTAAGATAAGTTGTCTGTAAGAAAGACAAAAACTAAGATAATTAATATTACTAATGAAGTCTTTGTTTAAAAAAACATATACGTTTTATTCTTTAGCAATCTTCGTACTATGGAATTGGTATAACAGAATACTTTTTCGAATAAAAGGGGTGAAGTTTGCAAAAAAACTGCAAATATATAAAAAGATGTATTTGCAAGTAAGAAATGGTACACTTACTGTGGGAGATAACTTCACTTTGACTAGCGGTAATTGTATCAATCCCCTATGTCGTAATATTCGTGCATGCATACACATCACTCATGGTGGAGTGGTAAAGATTGGTAACAATGTAGGAATGAGTTCTCCATGTATATGGGTGAGGAATAGTTTGACTATAGGAGATAATGTGAATGTTGGTGGAAATTGTATTATCATGGATAATGATGCTCATGAAATTGACTATAAAGCGCGACGTGGAGAAATAAAGGGAGAAGTAAAGTCTGCTCCCATAGTTATTGAAGATGATGTTTGGCTTGGTGCAAATGTGATGGTGTTAAAGGGGGTAAGAATAGGTGCTCGTTCGATAATTGGAGCCGGTAGTGTCGTGACAAGAAACATTCCTTCTGATTGTATTGCCGTAGGTAATCCTGCGCGTGTAATTAAAAACTTAAAATGAAGAAAGTAGTTGCTGTAGCACCATACAATCATGGTGTGAATTTCAAGATGCAGGTTTACGATGCCTGGGTTAAGATGGGAGGAGAGACAATGCCGAGCCATTATCCTTGGCGACTATTTCATAGGTTTGCATATAATTACGAACTGCCGACAATTCCAAAAAATAATGATATTGCACAATTACGTTTTGTGGAACCGGTGAGTCTTAGTTTCGACACCTTTCCAGACTATGCACGATATGAGATTATTCCATTGGTATGGGATTGCTGGCCAATATATTTCAAAAAAACCTGCCAGTGGTTTATTAAACATGATGTAAAAACGGCTATATTTACATCTTCACAGACAGCAGAAAGAATGCGTGAGAGATTTCCACAGATGAATATTCTTACGATTACAGAGGGTATAGACACAAGTAAATATCAAGAAGGCAAATTATTGAAAGAAAGAGATATTGACATCTTAGAGTTTGGAAGAAATAACAATCTTTTCAAGAAAGGTTTACCTGCCAATATTAATCATATATGTAGCAATGGTAAACAAAAGATGTTTGCAACAGACGAAGAGTTCCATGTAGCATTGAAAAATTCTAAAATAACAATATGCTTTCCGAGATGTGATACAAATCCGGAAACGGCTGGTGATATAGAAACACTTACCCAACGTTATTGGGAAGCAATGCTGTCACGAGTGATTATTGTGGGGCGTGCCCCCAAAGAATTAAAAAATCTTGTGGGATATAATCCTGTTATTGAAATAAATGATAGAAATTATATTGAAAAAGTTATAAATATTATTGAAAATATAAATGATTATCAAAAAGTTGTTGATAAGAATAGAGAATTTGCATTGACTATGGGAGATTGGAAAGTTAGAGTTGTTCAAATTAAAGAATGGCTTAATGGTCTTGGTTATGAAATTTAGTTTGTGTTGTTTACTAATTATATAATGTGGATTATCACATTTAGTTATTCATATAAATAAAATCTTATTTATGATACCTAAAATAATACATTATTGTTGGCTCAGTAAAGATCAGATACCTGATAATATGAAAAAATGGATGGAATCTTGGAAGAAACTTCGAGGTTATGAATTTATTTTGTGGAATTTTGACAGGTTTGATGAAAATAGTTCTGTATGGGTTAAACAGGCATTTGACGCGAAGAAATATGCTTTTGCAGCAGATTATATTCGGGCTTTTGCCTTGTATAATTATGGTGGTATATATATGGATATGGATGTAGAGGTAATAAAACCATTTGATGATTTACTTGATAATGACTACCTTTTAGCAGAAGAGAATCCTTTTGGACTTGAAGCAGGAATAATGGGAGCATCAAAAGGTTGCCCACTGTTTAAAGATGTATTGGATTGGTATAATGCTCGTCATTTCTTAGATAAAGATGGAAAGATACCATCTCCACCTCCGAATATGCCAAAAGTAATACAAAGTGTATGGAAGGAAAAATATGAATTATGTAGAGATTGGAAAACAAAATCTCCAAAATTTGATGGTAAAACTATATATATATATCCTTGGTATTATTTTACGTCACGTGATTATCCTTTTCGTGATATAGTTGTCAAGCCAGAATCTTATACTATTCATCATTTTGCAGGTTCATGGATTGGTTCGAGAAAAGGGCTTAAATTCTGGATTAAACAGATATTAGGTAAAAAAATTACTAGAAAGATAATTTTATTAAAACATATAAATGATAAAGATTGGGGTAACGACTAACATTTTGATATATTGTATGCAAAATTGTTTTATATTTATAATCACATGAAAACAAATAAATTTTTTACTTGGTTTTGGGTGTTATATTTTTCGTTCTGTATATTGTTTTACGACAAGTCAGGTTTGCAATATCTTGATGAGTTTATGACGCTCGGCCTTGTCATCTTCACATTCATAAAAAAAACCTCTGGACATGAGATAAAGAAAGAGATATATGTATATGGAGCATTGATGCTATTTTTTCTCGTCTATTCATTAGTTATGGCGGTAAACGTCCCAAATGCTGTTTTTCTTGACTTTCAGCAACAAGTGCGTCCGTATGCTATTTTCTTCTGTACATATCTGCTAGCTCCATCTTTCACCAAGCGACAACAAAACACAATTTTATATGTTTATATAATAGGAATCTTCCTATATTTCATTGGGTTTAATTTTGGAAGTGAGGATGCGACAATCGGACAGGCATGTTTCCAATGTAGTTTGCTATATATATTCTTTAGAGGGGATAAGAAAAAACATATATATATTGGCATATTGATTGCTACTTTAGGACTTTTCTCCGGGAAATCCAAGTTTTATGGAGAGTATGTCATGCTTATCGGTTTTGTTTTCTTACTTAAAAATAAATTCCGCTTGAATAACTTGTTATCTTATATTCAAATTGGGGCTCTTGTATGCGCAATTGTATTTTTCACATGGTATAAGTTTAACGCATATTATGTAGAAGGATTTAAAGAGGCAAAAGTTTCCGAGATGATGGCGCGTCCTGCAACATATACCACTGCGGGAACTATTATCTTCAAAGATTATGTTCCTTTCGGCAGTGGTTTAGGAACATTTGCTACCAATGCTGTTTCCGAATACTATTCACCATTATATTACAAATATGGACTAAATAAGATATGGGGACTTAGTGGTAAGCATGCTGGCTTTATTGCTGATGCATATTTTCCTACTCTAGCCGAGTTCGGTTTGGTAGGTATTTTCTTTTTCGTATGGTTTTGGGTGAGGCGATATAAAGATATAAATAGAATAAATAATTTATTGGATTATAAGATTGCATTGATGTGTATGTTGGCATTATTCTTAGAGGGAGTTGCCGATACGAGTTATCTGTCGGGAAAAGGTATGGGATACTTCATGCTCCTTGCCATGGCTATACGTAGTCGTAAAATGGTAAAAAGAAATTAAAGTCCCTAAAAGAATTTCATATTATATGGTGAAATATTTATATTGATTGTTTTTTATAAAGGAATAAAAGAATAATGTATGATTTTATTATAAAGTTATTAAATGTAATTCCATACTTTAATGACAAGATTGTCTCTTTTTTCTATAAACGTGCGATGAAGCATTGTGGAAAAGGAGTCTATATGCGTCCGTTGAAAAGCGATCTAAAAGGTTTGAATAATCTTAGTATCGGTGATGGCACGAGTATACCTAAAGGAAGTGTTTTTTATTGCACAGAAGCTACACTCACAATAGGTCGTAAAGTAGTTTTTGGGCCAAGACCAATAATAATTACTGGGGATCATCGTATAGATGTTGTCGGAAAACACATATTGGATAATACAGAAAAACTTCCAGAGAATGATGCACCTGTTGTTATTGAGGACGATGTATGGTGTGGTGCAAATGTGACAATTCTAAAAGGGGTGACAATTGGCCGTGGAGCAGTAATAGCAGCAGGTGCTGTCGTAACAAAAGATATTCCACGTTATTCCATTGCCGGTGGAATTCCTGCAAAAGTTATTCGTATGCGTTTTAATTCGGAAGAAATTATTGAACACGAAAGAATATTAGGATATGTTGAATAAGAATCATTGCACAAAAAAAGTAATGATGGTCGGTTCTGCCGAAAAAAGTCCCGGTGGTGTTGCTTCTGTAATTAAAACAATGAAAGAGATGCCATTTTGGGGGAAACACGATTGTTTTTGGCTTGGGACTCAGATACAGTCGGGTTATCCTACAAAATTGTGGTATGCTTTGAGAAGTTATTTCGTTGCATTATTTAAAATGTGGCGATATGATATAATTCATTTCCATACAGTTGCGGATCTGATTTGTCTTGTAATACAATTACCGGTGTTCTTGCTTGCATTGATTGGGCAAAAAACGATAATAATGCATATTCACATGGGTAACCAGATTGGGGAACATACAAATGACAGGCTGTTTAATTGGTGTATGAGAAAAGCTGATCTTATAATTGTTTTGGCAAAGATATGGAAAGAGAAATTTGATAAAGAATGGTTTAAAGATTTGGGAACTCCGGTAACCTATCTCTATAATGCATATAGTCCTGTGGAGGCACTCCCTTATGAGGAACGTAAAAAACATATACTGATGGCCGCATATTTAAATGATAATAAGGCATATCAGGTTTTGTTTAAGGCATTCAAAAGGATAAAGGACGATTATAAAGATTGGAACTTGCTTATTCTTGGGAATGGTGAGGTAGAGAAAGCAATGTCGCTGGCGAAAGAAATGGGTATTTCTCATCGTACAACATTTACTGGATATTTGACAGGAAAGAAAAAACAAGAAGTGTTCCAACATGCTTCAATCTATTGTATGTGTTCTTATCAAGAGGGCTTTCCTATGGTGATACTTGAGTCATGGGGATATGGCATTCCTGTTGTTACAACACCGGTAGGTGGTCTTCCTGATGTGTTGGATGATGGAAAGAATGCTCTCGTTTTCCCTTTTGGTGATGATGAATCTCTTGCAAACAAATTGGAACAACTTATTGATGATTTTCCCAAGTGTAAAGAGATATCTGAATATTCACAGATTTTCGTTAAACAGAATTTTTCAAAAGAGAAAATTAATTCTGATATAGAAAAGATTTATGAAAGTTTTGATTAATGCATATGCATGTTGTCCTAATATGGGATCAGAGCCGGGAATGGCATGGAATTGGTGTCTTAATTTAGCCAAAGAATGTGAATTATATATTATAACAGAAGGTGAGTTCAAAGAGCAGTTGGAAAACGCTGTAAAAAAAGTGCCACAAGGTCATAGAATGCATTTTTATTTTAATCCGGTAACACCTAAAATAAGAAAAATGTGTTGGAATCAAGGTGATTGGCGTTTCTATAAATATTATCGTGAATGGCAACTTAAAACTGAAAAAATAGCAAAGAGCATTTGTGAAAAAGAAAAGATAGACATAATCCATCAGTTGAATATGATTGGATTTCGTGAACCGGGTTATTTGTGGAGAGTTTCACAGGAAATGAGAATTCCATTTATATGGGGACCTGTTGATGCAAAAGAGAAATTCCCTGTATCCTATTTGGAAGGGGCAAAATTAAAAGACCAAATAACATTAAGACTGAAAAATGTTATTACAGGTTTGCAATTGAGATTTTCCACAAGAGTACGCAAGGCGGTCTTGACTGCAAATTGCGTATTGTCAGCTTCTTCAAATAGCCAGCAGAGTTTCAAGAAATACTTTAATATTGATACTACTATATTGAACGAAACTGGATGTAATGTTATAAGTTTTGACAAAACACGAAAAGATAAAGATACTTTTGACATCTTATGGGTTGGGAAGATGGACTTTAGGAAGAAGTTAGATATTGCAATTCGTTCAATTTATGAATCTGGGCTTTCAGATGTATGTTTACATATCATTGGCAATGGCGATAATTCAAAATATCAAAAGTTGGCAAAGTCTCTCAATATTCAAAATCAATGTAAATGGTATGGTGTAGTGAGTCATTCTGAAGTCCAAAAGATTATGAGACAATCAGATTTATTGCTTTTTACAAGTGTAGCGGAGGGTACACCTCATGTCGTTTTAGAAGCAATAGCTAATTCGTTACCTGTTGTTTGTCACAATACATGTGGACACGGAGATTGCGTGAATGAAGATGTTGGTATAAAGGTTATGCTTTCAACTCCAGAGAAAAGTATATCTGAATTTTCAAATGCAATAAAGAAACTTCATTCTGACAGAATATTACTTCAGAATCTATCAGAGAAATGTGTTTCAAGAGCCAAAGAATTATCATGGAATAGAAAAACAGCAGAACTTATGTGTATTTATAACAAGATTATTAAAAAAAGTAACCCATGACACAGAACCTTATTCAATATATGCGGGGGTACCAGCAAAGAAAATCAGAGATAGATTTGAAAGCGAGGAAATTCTTAGGCAACATCTTGAAGGAATTAGAATGAATTGATTTGTTCGTGTCAGTGATGAATATGTTGAGACTGAAAGACGTAAATATAATATGCTCTAAAGATGAGTTGAAAGCGTTGCCACGAGGTAAGATATTGATTAATACAATCAATGCTCATTCTTACAATACCGCACAAAAGGACGCGTTATTTGCTGAAGCACTTTTGAATGGCGACGCGTTGATTCCTGACGGAGCAAGTATAGTAAAGGCCTGCAAGTGGTTGAATGCCAAATCGCAACCAAAAGAAAGGATTGCAGGTTGGGACTTGTTCGTTTTCGAGATGAGAAGACTGAATGATGAACAATTGAGAGTAGGAAGCAATGTACAGGCGGCGAACGTAAATTCTGAACCAAACGACGACAGGAAACAGCCAAAAGTAATGTTCATGGGAAGTTCCGAAAAAGTGTTGGAACTGATACGTGAGAAAGCAAAACATGAATATCCAAATCTTGAGATAGTTACTTATTCTCCACCTTACAAACCGGAGTTCTCCGATGAGGATAACGCAGCAATTGTGAAAGCAATTAATGATGCTGATCCCGACTTGTTATGGATAGGCATGACTGCCCCCAAGCAGGAGAAATGGGTTTATAAGCACTGGCACGAACTGGATATAAATTGCCATTGCGGAACAATCGGTGCCGTGTTCGACTTCTTTGCCGGCACGGCAAAACGTGCTCCTTTATGGTGGCAAGAGCATTCATTGGAGTGGCTCTACCGTCTTATTATAGAGCCTCGACGCATGTGGCGCAGGTATATAATAGGAAACGCACTGTTTCTTTGGAACATAATAAAAGAGAAAGCATAGTTCTTTTGTATGTTGGTTTTCGGGAAGATAAAAAGATACTCTCTCTGTGGACATTAAGAAACTTATAACAAAATTCCGCCAACTTGGCGGTTTTACTCTTTTAAGAGAATATGCACGCATCGGTGCATTGCATATTCTCGTAAAGGAACTTGTGCGCATAACCGGAAAGGGATTGCCCCCGAAAGAGATTTATCCAGCACTTGAACGTAAGGTTCAACCTATTCTTCGTAAACGTTACGAGAAAACCATGCACGGTCTGATTGAAAAATATAACACAGTATGTCTTGAACAGAAGCGTAGTGACAAGATATGGTTCTGCTGGCTTCAGGGCATGGAGAATGCACCATTGTTGGTCAAGGCATGCTATGAGTCACAGAAAAGAAACCTTGTGGGAAAGAAGATAGAATTGATTTCATACGATACATACGGCCAATTCATTGAACTTCCCGATTATATTGTTAAGAAACACAAGCAGGGAAAGATACCACATCCTCAATTCTCCGACCTTATTCGTCTTGAATTATTAATAAAATATGGAGGGACTTGGATTGATTCCACCGTGCTATGCACCGGAAACAATTTCCCCGAGAAGGTCTTGGACTCTGACCTTTTCCTGTTTCAATATCGTGATGCGCAGACAAACAAGATTGTAGGCTTTTCCAATTGGTTCATAACATCGTGTACCAATAACCGCGTGCTGCTTGTGCTACGTGAAATGCTCTATCAATATTGGCGCGACTATGATTGTGTCATTGATTACTATATTTTCCACCTTTTCTTCTCTATGATTATCAATGAATGTCCGGAAGAAATGTCCAAGATGCTAAAGAACAACAATAGCGTGACATTGATGTTAGGTAAAAGAATAACACATAAGTATGATGATGTTTGGATGAAGAAACTTACATCTGCTTGTGCTTTTCATAAACTGAACTACAGAATAAAGCCTGACAACAGAAATGCAGAGCCGACATTCTATGATAAAATCATCGAAACCTATATTGTATAATGAAGCGATTTATAGAACTTCTTCTTATTGCGATAGGCAGAAAGGATAGATTTGATGTTGCTCCTACTGAAAAAGAGTGGGAAAGCCTTATCGAAACCGCAAACAAGCAGACCATGATTGGGGTGGCTTTCTCTGCAATAGAACGCTTGCCGAAGGAGCAACGACCGCCAAGAGATACGATTATCAGACAATATATGTTTGTGCAACATATAGAAACGAGAAACGAAAAACTCACTGAATCGTGCGTGAAAATGATAAAACATCTTCATAGCAATGGTTTCGAGGCTTGCATACTGAAAGGACAAGGCAATGCCTTGCTGTATCCGGAGCATCTGAGAAAGAGACGCATGAGCGGAGATATTGATGTATGGACATTGCCCAAGGGCTATAAAGAAAAGGGTGAGTTGGAGTCGATAAGAATGGTGATAGATCATGTCCATAAGTTGACACCCGGCACGAAGGCAACATATCACCACATTGATTTCCCTGCCATGAAAAATGTTGAGACAGAGGTGCATTATCGTCCGGCATTCCTTTACACTCCTTATCGCAACAGGCGACTTCAGCAATGGTTTCTTGAAAATTCGGAAGAGCAGTTCCGCAATGTGATGAATACACAATATGGAGAAATAATAATGCCTACGAGAGAGTTCAACATGGTGTTCCAGTTGTGCCATATCTACAAGCATTTGTTCGAGGAGGGTGTAGGACTAAGACAGTTGATGGACTATTATTATGTGTTGAAAACCACTCCTATAAATACAGAGAAACAGCAGGATGCCCTAATGATAATAAGACGCTCCGGGATGCTGAACTTTGCAAAAGCCGTGATGTGGGTGATGCAGGAGGTTTTCGGATTAGAAAAGGAGTTTCAATATGTAGAACCGGACGAAAAGATAGGGCGATTGTTGCTTGAAGAAATTGAAGCGACAGGAAACTTCGGACAAATGGATACTCGGTTCGGTGACAAATCAAAGGAGAGCAACTGGCACAGAATTGTTAGAGTAGTAGGTTATGACATGAAGTTTTTCCGATATTATCCCGAGGAGGTTCTGTGGAATCCTTTGTTCAAACTTTACCACTGGTATTGGCGGCGAAAGATGAATTGAGAAATGTCGCCATGTAATTATTCATTATAAAACAAATAGATGTAAAATGTGTGGAATAGTAGGTTATATCGGGGACAGGGACGCATATCCCATCCTTGTAAAGGGCTTGAGAAGATTGGAATACCGCGGTTACGACAGTGCCGGTGTGGCACTCGTTAACGGTAGCGGGACACTTAGTGTGTATAAGACAAAGGGCAAGGTAGACGACCTTGAAAACTATTGTGCCGAGAAAGACGTTTCGGGACAGGTGGGCATAGCGCACACGCGGTGGGCTACCCACGGCGAGCCGTCGTCGCGCAATGCACACCCGCATTACTCCGAGTCGAAAAACCTCGCAATAATACACAACGGCATAATAGAGAACTATGCCGATTTGAAAAAGAAACTGCAACAGAAGGGAATACCGTTTCGCAGCGACACCGACACCGAGGTGCTTGTACAGTTTGTGGAGTATGTGCAGCAGAAGAAATCGCTCGACCTTCTCACCGCCGTCCAACTCGTGCTTCACGAAGTGATAGGAGCATACGCCATAGCAATCGTGGATAAGCGCACCCCCGACACAATCATCGCGGCACGCAAGCAGAGTCCGCTGGTGGTGGGTATAGGCGAAGATGAGTTCTTCCTCGGTTCCGATGCCAGTCCGATAATAGAATACACCTCGCGCGTGGTATATCTCGAAGACGGCAACATCGCGGTAATGAAACGGGGCAAGGAACTGCAAGTGGTAAACATTTACAACACCAAACTGCCGCACGAGGTGAAAACCGTGGATATAAGTCTCGGGCAGATAGAAAAAGGCGGCTATCCTCATTTCATGCTCAAGGAAATATTCGAGCAACCCGAATGTCTCACAAACTGCATGCGGGGGCGAATAAACGTGGAGGCTGACAATGTAACCCTGAGTGCGGTAATCGACTATAAAAAACAACTGTTGGCGGCTCGGCGCGTAATCATAGTGGCATGTGGCACATCGTGGCATGCCGGACTGATTGGCAAACAGATGATAGAGAACCTGTGCCGCATACCGGTGGAGGTGGAATATGCATCGGAGTTCCGTTACCGCAATCCCGTGGTGGGCGCGGGGGATGTGGTCATAGCCATATCGCAGAGCGGAGAGACGGCAGACACTCTCGCTGCCGTTAACTTGTCGAAGGAGCGTGGGGCTTTCATCTACGGCATCTGTAATGCCATCGGGTCAAGCATTCCGCGTGCAACAGATACCGGATCATATATCCATGTGGGACCGGAAATTGGTGTGGCGTCGACAAAGGCTTTTACCGGACAGGTTACCGTTCTTGCCATGCTCGCACTCGCCATCGGTAAGGAACGCGGTACTGTGGCGCGTGCCGAATACGAGAAAATAGTGAAAGAACTTGTTTCCATGCCTGCTAAGATAGAGGAGGTGTTGACTGTTAACGACCGCGTAAAGGATCTCAGTCGCACGTTCACATACGCCCGCAATTTCATATATCTCGGTCGTGGATACAATTATCCCGTTGCTTTGGAGGGTGCTCTCAAGTTAAAGGAAATAAGTTATATACACGCCGAGGGCTATCCTGCCGCCGAGATGAAACACGGTCCCATCGCACTCATTGACTCCGACATGCCGGTCGTTGTCATAGCAACACATAATGCCATGTACGAGAAGGTGCTTAACAACATACAAGAGATAAAGGCACGCAAGGGGCGTGTGATAGCGTTGGTAAGCAAGGGAGACGAGACGATATGCCAAATAGCCGATGAGTGCATCGAACTGCCTGACACCATAGAGTGTCTCGAACCGCTCATCGCATCGATACCATTGCAACTCCTCGCATATCACACAGCCGTGTGCAAAGGTAAGAATGTTGACCAACCGCGCAACCTCGCCAAGAGCGTAACGGTGGAATAACGGACAACACAAGAGGTGAAAGATGATTCTCGGGAATAGATGATTTAAAAATAATACCGGTGTTATTTAAATACGATCCCGTTTAGAATATTGAAAATTCAAAAACAAATTGCAAAATTGAATAAAAGAAGTATTAAAAAATATTTGGCAACATTGCACTTGCTGATGGACTCTACAGAAATAAAATGTTATTTTTGCATTGTAAATATACAGAACACATTATTAGGCGTAATGGACATATGAAAGGTTTTAGCCTACCAAATGTCCATTACGCCATAATTTATAAATTTGAACTTGTGGCTCACTAAAATACGCTATACAGAAAAGATTTTGTGAAACGTTCCTTGATACACATTTGGTCGCATAATCCTTCATTTTACGTACTACGACACTAATCCAAGTTTCATTGAACTCATCAATCTCTTCGGTTGTCCTACATCTATCCCATGCACCTTTTTCAAAACTGACTTTTCTTCCCGCAATATTCATCTTCCGTCCGCCGGAGAGATCGGCAAATACCACATCAATAGTATTGTCCTAAAATTCAGAAATCAAGGACAAACTGTTGCCAAGGTATAAGCTAAAGTCTGTTGTTTGAAAATATGCTTGTGACATTTTCAATCTTCGTCTTCTTCGTAGTTGAATTCCACCTTACTTTGTAGTCTAATTTCTTTCAGCACATCTGAAATCTTACCTTCATTCTTCAATTTCTTCAAATAGTGTTTCAACTTAGAAATATTGATGATTTCATCGATACATTCCAGATAGTCTTTTACAACACTCTCCACAACGTAAGTCTTGATCGCATCTGATTTCAGTTTATCCAAAATAGCCTCCTCACTTTCATCTATCTTAATGACAAACGAGATGGGGTATTTCTCTATCTTTTCTATGTCAAGGAAATACTTCTTGAAGTCGAGTGTCTCGGTTACTTGGAAGAAACGACCGAGAGGTCTCATCACGAAATCGATGCCGCCATCATTTGCATTTGTCCGTCCAGTCTTATAGAGGTGAAGGTAATCTTTTCTTATTTCCTCCATCGTATAGCCCCAATAAATATGCTGGTCTCTGTAGAAGAACTTCAGAATGGCATAACTTACTATCTCAAAGAGTCGGGAATCAACATTGGGTGCTAACAGAGATAAGATGAACGACATTATCTTTTCGGGTTCTTTGTCTTCTATAGTTTGCAATTGCTGACATTTCTCAATAAACTGTGTGAAGGATTCCTTTTTGGCGACCACATAATCATCAATGATATTAATGATATCTTGGGCTATGTTAATGTTTTCTTGACCAATTCTTATTTTCAGGTAATTCTCATTGAACCAGTAACGCTGGGTCTTGAGATCACGCATAATCGGATAATTTCCTTTTTGGGTTGGGAAAAACTTGAAAAACTCTTCATTCATTCGCGAGTTTAAGGCATGGTTCTGCAATCTTGCGCCAAATGGCAATTCTCTCTGCCTTTTGAACAAAACTGAGAACTGAGCTCCTTCATACTGGGCATATGTTCCATTCTTGTCGAAGCCTTGTTTCAAATAATCCTCGACAATAACATATATGGCATAGAGATTGGCAAAACTACTACGGGACTTTGCTCCGCGATTTGCCGATTTTGTTTTGTTCACCAAGTACTGAAGAATGTAACTCAAAGAATACAATTCTTCTGAACGTTCTCCATACTGATCAGCAAGATATTTTTTGATATATGCTTCGAATGTATTATCCATTTGCAAAAAGTTCAGTTTGAAGCACATTCGTCGGCATGTGCTTTATTTCGTATGTCTTTTGTTCTCTTACAAGCTTTTCGTTCTTATATTCGCTGGCCAACGCAAGCCGACGGAGACCTATCTTGTAATACTCCTCCTGTATTTCGATTCCGATAAACTGTCGGCCAAGTTCTTTTGCAACATATCCTGTCGTAAATGTGCCACAGAATGGGTCAAGAACAATGTCTCCTTCGTTGCTGCTGGCTTTTATGATACGTTCAAGCAAACTGATAGGCTTCTGCGTGGGATGGTTCTCGTATTCATCCATCCTATAGCGCACACGACAAAAATTCCATACATTGCCAGGCACTTTCTCGTTCTTGTATGGCCGGGGGGGGGTCTTTCTATAGTCAATTAACTTACGCTTCGCTCCCGTTTTTGCCTCTACCATAATGTCATCGGCATTGAACGTGTAGTTGTTTTTGTCCTTTACACAAAATAGTATTGGCTCGTATAGCGAACCAAAATAACGTTTTGCCTGAACACCAGAACTGTCATAAGTCCATACAATTCTTGACAATATAGTCATTCGTTCCCTAATATACAAGTCAAAGTAGGGCATAAATTGCGTGGAGGTCATCACGTAGAAAGTTCCAGTTGGCTTTAGTTTCTTGATGCACTGATCAATCCAGATATAACACCACTTCAGATAGTCCTCATCGGTTTTCCACTTATCCTTTCTACCAGCAAAATCCTTACCGATATTATATGGTGGATCGACGAATATCAAATCCACAGAACTGTCAGGAATAACTTGCAGCGCCTCCAAAGCGTCACCGTGAAATATTTGTAGATTATCACTTCCTGCCATTTCCATATTTGTACTAATTTTCATATTGTTGTTTCATACATATTTGTTAAAATTTAAATTCGGACTAATTAAGGTTAGAACATCTACATTTAGAGCATTTGCAGTTTCGTTTAATTGAGTCATTGACGGTTGGGTCTTATTGTGACACCACCGAGAAATGGTATGTTCCGATTTGCCAAGACGATATGCCAACTAATTGTTGGCCTTTTCCTGCTCTGCAAGGACAACCTTGATCCGATTTAAAGCCTCTACACGTTCATTATTTGCCGTAAATTGTTCATTAATTTAATACAAAAGTATAGAAAAAGAGCGAGAATAAAGAATGTTTTAACGTTTTTCAAACAAAAACGCTGTACTTTTGGTGTGATGTGGTATATTTTTCCTTTCGGAGGCTTTTTGTCTGCTCCTAATCGTGGGATAAACTTTTCATAAATTCTCATGAAATCACAATGATTTTCAAAAACTATGTCAAGGTTACCATCGCTTCAAGATGCGCAGTGATTGTGACTCAGGGGGATTGCAGTGGTGTTCAACGTATCACGAAGACTCAATGATACGATAGTGTATCAGATGGGAAGGCTGAAAAAGTTTGTTTACACATAGTTTACACAGACATAAGAAAGCACTTGCAAAATCTTTGTAAATGCTTGATTTTTAGCGTGAGCCGACCTGAGTTTGAACCGGAGACCTCTGGATTATGAGTTTGTTGCTCTAAGCCAGTGTATTAAAATAAAAAGTGAAACAGGCGGAATTGCGCGGCAATTTCGGCGGTATTGGAACACAATTTGGGTGGAATTGAAATGCGATTCCGCCCAAATTGTGTTATGTCAGTTATCTTTTGCCACTTTTGTTACGCGTTCCCTGCCGTCGGAAAGTTGTTCTCGCACGAAGTGTATGCCACGTTTTGGTATGGCGGTGGTAATTTCCCTGCCGTCTGTGGTGTAATAGCGGCGCGACACTACCACCGGTGTTGCATCCGGCATTGTTGCTGCCGACACGTTGGAAGCCCTCTGAACCACCCTCATTGTGATGGTAGTCACACTGTCGGAGAAAGTCAGGGCTGCCTCGCGTTGTTGCATTCCTTCGGGCAACGGGTCGCATTTTATGTGGATAGTGTCGAGTGTCAGTCCGTTGGGTGTGTTTGTCACGTTACACCAGTCTGCATTACTTCCAACGAATTTGTACCCGAGATACGAGAACAACTCTTGTTCGGTTATTCCTCCCTCTCGCGTTACCTCCACAGTCTCCTTTCCCACCGGCAGCGGCGTTATCACGCTGTGTGCGATGCTTGGGTAAACATAGAACGATGTCTGTCCGCCCGGTGTTTGGTTGAAATATCCTGTCATGGGACGCCATTCGCCGTTTTTCAGCATGTATGCGGTATTCTCCTTGTCGCGCATCGGTGCCATGGCAAATGTCAGTTGCAGCGTTCGGTTTTTCTCCGGCAGGTCTGTCACTGTTATGAAAAACTCCTCGTCCATGACATGTGGTTTGCTAAATTCCACCGTTATTATGCCGTTGTTGTTCTGTATGGCATATCCTATTTCCGGTATTGTCCACGAGTCGAAATCAATCACTTCGCCCGGCATGCCGTTGTTGCTTTTTGCGAGACTGAATTTAACTGCCTTTACCTGATCGTACAGTTGCTCTGCCGCAGCCTCCGTGGCATACACGTATGCTCCGTATACGAGTATCGGTCGCGATGGTTTTGAGAATTTCTCGGCAAATCCCTGTAAGTTGCTGCCTGCAATTTTGCATGCCCCGGGGAACTTTCCGTCTTCTGACATGTCGTAGTTTGTCGGAACATCGTTTTCGAGCAGATTGCATACCGGTCCGCCATACTTGGGCAGTACGCTGTCCGTGGCGGCTTTTGCCATTGCTTCCGAGGGCTTGCTCTCACCGTTCGGTTCCTCGTTTTCCGCCACGAGTGCCGCATATTGCTTTCCAAGGAAATTGTATGCAATCCACGGGTGCTGTTCGTGTTTATGCTCATCGGTGGCCGATGTCGGCCCGTTTGTCAGCAACCATGTCCACGATGTAGGGAATCCCGTTGACGTGTCGCGGTATTGCACCGGAACGAGCGGCGCAACCATTTTCAGGTGCGACGCGGCATCGCGGAACGAGGCGGGGCAGTTGAACGCCGATACCGGTTTTTTCCCCGTCACGCCAACGAAACCTTCTACGGTCTTTGTGTCTTCTCCCTCGTTGTCGGCAACGGTCAGCGTTACGTTGTATCGCCCTCCCTTGGTGTAATATACCACGGGATTCTGTTCGTTGGAAGTTTCGGGAACTCCTCCCGGGAAGTCCCATTTCCATGATGTGGGACTGCCTGTTGACATGTCTTTGAAATGAATTTCCTCGCCTGTCTGCACTTCGATGTGAGCAGTCTCGGCAATACCCGTCACGGCGATATTGTCTATGCCGTACTCGTACATATATCCTCCCACGTTCATGTCGTCCTTTATTCCCGCGCCGTATGCGAACATTACCTTCACGGTTTTTCCCGCGAAGACTGCAAGGTCGAGCGCAACGGAGTGCCATTTCTTGCCCGTCTCGGTAATTTCCGTGCTCTTCCACAGTTCTGTTTCGGTGGCAAAGTTGTCCGTGGATACGCTTATGGTGAGTGTGGCATAGTCGTTATGCGTCTTTCCTCCATATATCGCGGCATGCAGTGTGGCGTTTGACGGTATGGCTATTTGCGGACTTTTGGCGTATGCTTTCTCGCGTTTCCATGTCTGGTATGGCACATCGAGTGTCAGCGACTGCACGTCTCCTTCGCACGGCGGTGTACCGATCTTTTCCAGTTTCCACGTTACGTGGCTCTCTGCTCCGTTTTGCAAAGTCCACCCTTCGGAGCCATCGTCGAAGTTCTCTGTCCATATCGTATCCCGGATTTCGCTGCCTTGAATGCCGAATTTTGCTGTAAGTCCGTTTGCCGCAGCCTTTGTCATGCGCGCCATGCGATGCCGGTCTGCAATGATGCTTGTTGCTTTGGGCATGTTTGTCACCGGTGTGTCAATGCCGTGCCTTACCTTTTGGCAGATTATTGCGTCGTCTTCACCGTTGTCAATGGCGGCAACCGCAAGTGCAGTCGATGCCAATATGGAAAATAAGAAGAGGTTGCGTTTCATGGTATTGGGATTTTGGTAGTCTTTTCTTTCCGGTATTTTAGTAATTGAGTTATTAAATAAATTCGGAGTCAACGAGTTGAGTCGAAAGCAAAAGGGATAAGCATTGTTGTATTGCTTATGAATTTGTCTGTCGTCTCAACTCGTTGACTCCGTGAGTGTTAATTCCCGGGAACGTTTTACGGAAATTTTTTCAACTGTCGAAAATCGTTTTTATCCGCAGTGGAAATATGTTTGCACGAGTTCCTTGATGGCATCTTGGTTGTTCTCGATGTCGCGGCGCAGCGTGGTATCCTCGAAAGAGCGGAGTTGTTTGATGATACCGTCGATCATTGCCTTGCTGAACACGCCCTTCTCCTCGTATATCGCACGTTGACGCTCAAGGCGGTCGGCAGATGCGCAGCAACTATCAGGCAGTTGTGCCAGTTTGTCGAGTTTCTCGGCATTTGCCGCATCGTGGATATTAACGTTGACATAAGTGTTGTCTGCCACTTCGAGTGCGTTGTCCATCTCGAAACCGTGACGGCATGCCACGCACAGACCTGCTATGAGTTGATACAAGTCGGCACTTCCGTCTGGCGAGCGCATCTCCACAGTCTGTTTTGACGATGTGTCAACGGTAATTTCCGGTTCCTGCGGGTTGGCAGCATGGCAGAGATCTATGCCTGCGGTCCAGCCGAGCGGTACTCTTACGAGTACACTGCGGTTGCGGTCGCCCCAACAAACGTTGGTGGGTGCTTCCTGATGAGGCACGAGACGGAAATAAGACGTTGGGTTTTTGTTGCCGAAAGCGGTTATGCTCTCTGCGAGATCCATCATTCCGGCGATAGCCTTGCGTGCCGCTTCGCTCAGTTTTCCTCCGTCGAGCATTTGGTTCTTGCCGTCTTTCACCATTCGCATGTGTATGTGCAGACCGCTTCCTGCCTTGCCCACGGTAATCTTCGGAGCGAACGTAATGTCGAGTCCCATCTCGTATGCGAGATTTCTTATTACCCATTTTGCGAGCATCAGTTGGTCGGCAGCTTTCTCTGCATATACCGGTAAGAATTCTATTTCGTTCTGTTCGTAAAGCAGTCCGTCCTGTGTGAAGTTTCCGACCTCCGAGTGTCCGTATTTAATCTCTCCCCCGGTTTGTGCCACATACAGCATGCATTGCTGGCGGAATTCGTTCATTTTGGCGTACGGAGACGACTCGTGGTATCCGTGCTGGTCGATTGCAGGGAACATTTCCGGGTCGTTATCGATTACATAATATTCGAGTTCGCCCATTGCGTAGAAATCCATTCCCGTTGTCTCGCGGAATGCGCGGCACGCTTTGCGCAGCGTGTTCTCGGGAGATGATGCAAGCGGCTGACCGTCTTTGTCGAAATAACTGCACAACATGCAGAGCGTGGGGATTTCCGAGAACGGGTCGAGGAATGCTGTGCTGAAACGCGGCATCACATACAAGTCGCTGCTTCCTGCCTCGATGAACGAGAACAGACTCGAACCATCGACACGCTCTCCGCATGTAAGTATCGTTTCAAGGTATTCCTTGTTTGTGATGACGAAGTTGAGAGTTTTCAACTTACCATCGCCCGCCGGATACATGAAATTGACCATCTTCACTTCATTTGCCTCGATGAAGCGGATAATGTCCGCCTTGGTAAATTCTTCCGTAGGCTTTTGCAGGAATGCCACCACGCGGTTTGCATTCATTGCCAGTTCTGCTTTTGTCATAGTAATATTGATAAAGTTTACAAGTTAGTAATTAAAAAATTAATGTGTGCAAAATTAGTCATTTGTTTTAATACTGCCAAATAAAACGAGGGAAATAATGCAAATGCAACTTTTTTCCACTTTGCAACCGGGTTGCACTCTTTTGTTCGTAACTTTGCGGCAGATAAATAAAGAAAGGAACAAAGAATATGTTTACATTTATTGAAAACTATTGGGATGCTCTTGTAGTTATGCTTGCAGAGATGGCTCCCTACCTGTTGTTGGGTTTTTTCTTTGCGGGACTGCTGCGCGCATTTGTGCCTAAAAATATCTACAAGAAGCATCTTGCGCCACGCAACATGAAGAGCGTGGTAAAGGCTGCGGCTCTCGGTATTCCTTTGCCGCTGTGTTCGTGCGGTGTGATACCGACCAGTGTGGGACTGCGGCGAGAGGGTGCATCGCACGGTGCATGCACCGGTTTCTTAATAGCCACGCCTCAGACGGGTGTTGATTCCATAGCCGCGACATACTCGCTGATGGGACTTCCATTCGCCATAGTACGTCCCATCGCGGCACTTTTCACGGCGATGCTCGGCGGGTGGCTCGTAAATCGTCATGCACGTCAGGACGAGACATTGTCTGCCGAGGCGGCAAAGAGCGGCGAACATGACCACTGCGATTGCAGTAACGACCATTGCGACGACGACCACGGTCATGGAGGCTGCTGCTGCGAAGGCTCGCGAGAAGAACATGCCAAGGGCGGATTTCTTCATAAGTTCGCGACATCAATGCACTATGCTTTCGTTGAAATGTTGCAAGACGTGGGCAAATGGTTAGTTGTGGGTCTGCTCATTGCCGCGCTGATAACCGTTGCCGTACCCAACGAATGGCTCGCAGCACTGCACGACTACAAACTGCTTAACATGCTCATCGTACTTGCCGTGGCTGTTCCGATGTATGTCTGTGCCACTGGGAGCATTCCGATTGCCGTTTCTCTCATGGCAAAGGGGCTCACTCCGGGTGCCGCACTCGTGTTGCTTATGGCAGGGCCGGCGGTGAACAGCGCCTCGATACTCGTCATCGGAAAAGTGTTCGGAAAGCGCACGTTGTGGCTGTATGTAATATCGATAGTATTAGGCTCGGTGCTGTTCGGGTTGGGCATCGACTATATTTTGCCGCAGGAATGGTTCGCGGTAAGCAGTATTATTGCAGGTGGCGAAAACTGTACGCACTGTCTCGGGATAATGGATTGGGTATGGATTGCCATATTCCTCGTCCTGCTCGTCAACGCGTTTGTCTCCCGTCTGTGGCATTCCCGTACTTTGTCGCATCGTCACGGAAGCGACGGACGGCACGAGGAACACTTGTCGGAGTGTGTGGCGGCGGAAAGCGATGTTACCATATACGATGTTAGTGACATGGCGTGCAACCACTGCAAGGCCAACGTTGAGAAAATAATAGCGGAAATTGCCGGGGTGGAAAGTGTGGAAACAGACCTCGCGCGCGGACTTGCTTATGTGAGGGGAGACCATGACCACGGCGAACTGGAACGACAAGTGGCTGCTGCCGGTTATCCGACAAAAGAAAAGAAACCGTCCTGACGCTCAAAAAACATTGGTTGTTAGGAAAGTCTTGGCACCCGTGCGTATAACATTTCCCCGATTATCGGAAGACTAAGTTTTTGCGATGTCGGTGCGCTTGAAAAACAAATTCATTATTATTCGTTTTTTAATGACAGAATATTTGCCCTATTTGGAATAAGTGACTATATTTGCATGCAAATTAAATATTTTGTTGGAATAAAGAATTTTATCATAAACTAAAAGAAACAATAATAATATGAGAAAACTGTTTTTCATGTTATGCGCGGCGTTACTGCTATGCAACATTGCGCATGCACAGACGATTGACAACGGGGTGCTGACCTCGTGGGACAACGCACAGGGAGAAATAACTATTCCGGACAATGTTACCGAGATTGCCGCGAACTGTTTCTATCAGGAGGGAGAACCCGACGACGAAGGCTGGGGCATATCGGATCCGATAAGCAATACCGCCATCACGGTGGTGAACCTTAACAACGTGACCAAGATTGGCAAGAATGCGTTCAGAGGATGCACCGGCATTAACACGATACAAGCACCGAAACTGCAGGAAGTGGGCGAGTCGGCATTCAACGGATGTACTGCTCTCACGGGGATAGACCTGCCCGTAATCGTTACCATAGGCAAGGATGCTTTTAACTGTTGCGAGACGGTGGGTTCCATCAAACTTGGAAATACGCTCGCAAACATCGTCAACAATCCTTTTAATGGTTGCAAGGCGGCAATGGAAATGACCATGCCGGACGGCGGTCAGAATTTCCGAACCGTGTCGAATGCGCTGATTCGCAAGGCAGATGCCACACTAATGGCTTTCATCGGGGGAGGAAAAGAAATATCGCTTGACGCAGATGTCTGCAAGGCTGTTGGCGAAGAGGCTTTCTTCAACATGGCATCGCTCAAGAAAGTGACACTCCCCGGAGTGACAGTCATCGGGAACAAAGCATTCGTAATGTGTTCGTCGCTCTCCGAACTATATGTACCGCGATTGGTGCGTGTTATGGACGACAGTTATTTCACGTTCTCCGGAGTATCTGCACTTAGTATAATAGACATACATCTCAGTACGAATTTCGAGACGTTGGGTCACAGTCTTGCAGACAAGGAACAGACAACAATATACGTTGCGAACCAAAACATCAAGGACAAACTAACGGAGAAGTTCAAGAAATGTAAAATAGTAATCGGCGAACCGTCGTCAATAAATAAATACGAGGTAAAGTTTTCGGGTACGCCGGTTGAATACGGCACAATGGAAGCATGGACTACGGGAGCCGTGCCGGTGGAAAGCGGAGAGTTCCTAAATGAGGGTGCTATGCTGAAAATAAAGGCAGTACCTCTATACGGACACAAAATAGCAAAATGGACGGTAAACGGTACGGTGCTTACAGAAGAGTTGCCGACAGAGGGAACATACGGTCAGATATATACCGTAGATGCAATACATGAAGCTGTAAACGTGGAAGTAACGTTCGAAAAACTCCCCGAAGGATATGTAGTGTTTTTTAAGAGCATGCAGCCGGATTACGGAACGTTGACATGCAAGACGCAGGACGGAAAAGAGGTAAAGACCACCGAGCAAGTACCGGTTGGTACGAAACTCACTTTCACGGCAACGGCATTTGACGGTTTCCGCGTTACCGATTGGTATAGAGAAGTGACGGGGGCAGATAACTCTTCATCGTTCGAGAAAATAGAAGGCTTGTATGGAAAGACGACATATACATGCGATGCTTATGATATGATGGACATACGAGTGGATTTTGAACGCAACCTCGGTACAAACGTGGTAAAATTCGCTTCGCTGAACGAGTACGGAACGATAACGGCAACTGCCAACGATGTAGAAATATCTACCGGTGCGGCAGTTCCAACAGGTTCGAAAGTGGTGTTCACGGCACACCCGCTGGAGGGATACCATGTTGACAGTTGGTTAAATAATAATGAACTTGTTGTGGGATTGACTGCAAAAGAGTATGTCATTGAGAATCTTAATACAGATGTGGAAATATCACTCGTATGCTCTAAGACTGAATCCGGTGACGATGAACACAAACCGGTGGTAGAGAACGGACATCTTGTAAAATGGCTCGCTGTGGGCGAGGCTGTCATAGGAGATGATATAACGGCTATCGATGCACGAGCTTTTGAAGGAGCTAACGAGATGACCAAAGTGACCATAGGCAAGAACGTGGAGACGATTGGTGAACTGCCGTTCCTGTATTGCGTACGACTGACCGATATCACGGTGCATGCCGAAAACAAGAATTTCTGCGACATGGACGGTGTGGTATATAATAAGGAAAAGACGGAAATCGTTGCTTATCCTTCGGGACGCAAGACTTCGGAATACACTTTGCTGCAAACTACTCAGAAGGTGAGACCGGGGGCATTCGCCGCAAATTTCAACCTGACCGCCGTAAATGTGCCGACAGAAGGAATGCCGATAGTATCTGAAGAAGGTGCTTTGTATTCTTCCGACAAGAAAAAGTTGCTGTTCCAGCCTATAACGGCAGGAGAAGAACTCACGGTAAAGGACGGTGTGGAGACCATCGGACGATTGGCAATAACATTCAGTCCGGTATTCAAGAAAATATTCCTGCCCGCATCGCTCACTGAAATCGAGCCTCTGGGCATGGCATACAACATGATGTTGGCGCAGTTCGGGTGGAAAGAGGGTGTCACACCGGCACTACGGACAATCGGCGATAACGCTTTCGAGCGTGATATGTCGTTGCTGCAAATGCCTTACATCGCAAGTTTGAAGAGCATTGGTGCCAATGCTTTCCTCAACGATCTGCTCATGGAAGAGGCTCACATACCCGCCGGATGCACACCGGCAACCGATGCGTTCGCACACTGCGTGGCTCTTCAGAACGTTTATGCCTATGCCATGCAACCGCAGGTAATCGGCGATGACACGTTCAAGGACATCGAGAACATCGCCACTGCCGTTCTGCATGTGCCGGAAGGGACAAAGGCTCTTTATAAGGCAGCCGCAGGTTGGAATCGCTTCACTATAATAACGGAGGATATACCTACCGGCATAAACACGGTAGGAGAACAAACGGCTTTGCGCATATCGCGTGTAGAAGGAGGCTATATGGTTGACGGGATGAAAGTGGGAGACCGCTATGCCGTATATACTGCCACCGGTACATTCCTGTCGGCAGGAAATGCCAATGCCACATCAATCTTCGTTCCGGTACCGCATGCTTCTCAACCGCTGATTTTGCGTGTAGGAGCAAAGACCGTTAAGATGTGGTGACAAAACACTTTTCCCCATATTCACCAAAGGCTGTGTGCAATGTGCATGCAGCCTTTGGTGTTTGTTGCGGCAACCGTGCCGTTCCATTCTTCACGGTTTGGACGAACAGGAAAAAAGAGATAAATGCTGCGTGTTGAACAATAAGCATGAATCGCGTGCGAAAAGTGGGTGTCACGGTGTCTTTTTAACGCTTATTCTTTTGCATCTTCGGGATAAAATGTTATTTTTGTGGCATATAACCTAAACATGGTCGCTATGAGAATTAATGTCGCCAAGTTGTTTTTCATGATACTATTCTTGGTAACCGGAAGTTTTTCCGACGCCCAGACTTTGAACGAATGGCGCGACATGCGTATAGACAAGGTAAACCGCATGCCTTTGCATGCTTCTTTTTTCAGGTACGAGAATCCGCATGTTGTTATTTCAAGCAATCCTGACGAGAGGAATGGTGTTGTGCCGCTCGATGGCGAATGGCGTTTCCTGTGGGTGGAGAATGCCGATGAACGTCCCAACGATTTCTACCGCACCGACATTGATGACAGCCTTTGGGGAACGATGCCCGTACCGGGAATGTGGGAACTTAACGGCTATGGTGCCCCGATATATGTAAGCAAGGGTTTTGCGTGGCGCGGCAGTAACGACGACAGTTTGTGCACTCCGCCGCTAAAAGGCAATCATATCGGTTCTTACAGACGCATGATTGAAATTCCCGAATCGTGGCAGGGCAGGCAGATAATCGCACGTTTCGGAAGCGTTACATCGTGCATCTACCTATACGTAAACGGAAAGTTTGTGGGTTACAGCGAAGATTCCAAGGCGGCAGCCGAATTTGATGTCACGCAGTATTTGAAGACGGGTAAGAATCTGTTTGCATTCCAAGTTTTCAGGTGGTGCGACGGCACTTTCTTCGAAGATCAAGATTTCTGGAGGCTCTCCGGCGTGGCACGCGACAGTTATTTGTATGCGCGCGACAAGGACATTCACCTTGACAACATGTGCGTTACGACCGACCTTGTGAACGATTTTCGCGACGGAGTGCTTACGATTGATGCAGATGTAAAAGGCAACGCCGATGTTTTTTATACTTTGAAAGACAAAGAGGGCAACATTGTGGGCAGGCAGGAAGGCGGCACCATAACCGTAGAGAACTGCCGACCGTGGACGGCCGAGACACCATATTTATATACATTGACGGTGAGAATATGCAGAAAAGCAAACCGCAGAGAGGCAGGCAAAGAGGTGGAAAGAGTGACAGAACGTATCGGTTTTCGCCACGTGGAGACGAAAAACGGGCAGATGTTTCTCAACGGAAAACCGGTATTGGTGAAAGGAGTAAACCGGCACGAGATGGATCCCGACGGAGGTTATGTGTTGTCTCGGGGGCGAATGATGCAGGACATCTCGCTGATGAAACGCTTCAACATAAACGCCGTGCGTACGGGAGGATATACCAACGACCCGCAGTGGTATCATCTCTGTGACGAGTACGGCATATACATCTGTGCCGATGACAACTACGACAGTCGCGGTATTGCCGACAATCCGTCTCTTGCCGAGTCATGTCGTCAGATGCTTGCGTACAATGCTGCGGAGCGCAGGCGACATAACATTACAATCAACGGCAACCACCCGAGCATCATAATGTGGGGAGACTGCGGCATACCTCCTTCGGTTACATACGGATATTGCCTTGCCGCGGGCAATTCTTGCGGAGGAATAAAGGAATATTGGGACTCCATACGCGCGGGAAATAAATGTCAGGGGGGCTTCATAACCGATTTTGCCGACCAAGCATTGCACTTGGACGCGCCGGACATTCTTGCTTCGACCGGTTCCGACAAAGCATTCTCTGTCCAACCAAGTTACTCTTACGGCGGCGATTACAACGCGGAAGACCCCTCGGACAATAACCTCAACTGCAACGGCTTGGTGTCGCCCGACCGAGTTCCCAATCCTCAGATGTACGAGGCAGGGTATGTAATGCAGAATATATGGACGGAATATGTGGGAATGAAAGACGGAAAGATGGTGCTGAAAGTTAGAAACGAGAACTTTTTCCGACCACTCGACAACATACGGTTGGAATGGGAGACAATTGCCGTAACGGGCGAAGTAATTGCACAAGGTGTGGAGGAAACAATAAATGTAATGCCGCAACAAACGGAAATGATTGAGATTCCATGCAACATAAACGAGCATGATTGCAGTTTCGTAAACGTATTCTACCGCCTAAAAGGCGACGAACCGCTTATGGCGAAAGGACAGACGGTGGCTTACCGGCAAATAAAAATCCGGGAAGATGCCTCGCTCGAACCTGAACGATTACACAAAAAAACTTATGTGAAGACTGAAAAGACACTAACGGACATTATCTTGAAAACCGCCGATGCACGATTGGTATTCTCGAGAATATCCGGATACCTCACATCGTGGATTGTCAGAGGGAAATCCATACTCGGCGAGGGAGGAAGATTGATGCCCAATTTCTGGCGTGCGGTGACCGACAACGACATGATTGGAAACATGCAACACAGGTATAAAGTGTGGCGCACCCCGAAAATTGTGCTCGCCGACATATCGGCAGATAAATCTCCGAACGACAAAGGTGTTGTCGTAACTGCCTATTACGAACTTCCCGAGGCATCTGCAAAGATGCGGATAAGATACTCTTATAACGGCGAAAGTCTCGAAGTGACCGAGCAGATGGTGCCTGCCGACAGAAGGAGAACGGTGGTGGGAATACCGCGCTTCGGCATGGTGATGCAGTTGCCTTACGACATGGACAAGAGTCGTTTCACGGGGCGTGGACCGGCGGAAAATTATTGCGACCGTAAGGAGTCGCAACTAATCGGGATATATGAAATGACTGCCGACGAGCAGTTCTATCCGTACATTCGACCGCAGGAAACGGGAACCAAGAGTGACATAAGCCTGTGGGAACAGACCGACGGCGGCGGATTCGGAATAAAAGTAATGCCCGTATGCGGTACGTCGATGTATGCCTCTGCACTGCACTACGACATCGACGAACTCGATGAGGGAGACAGCAAGCGGCAAAGACATACGGAACAACTCGCGAAATCGAAATACACCAACCTCTTTCTCGACGGTTTCCATGCCGGAGTGGGCGGCACTTACGGCTGCGACGGAACGCCGGAAAAGCAGTCACGCTACCACATGGAACTAACGGGCGAGTTCTCGTTCGCCGTCCGTATCAGTCCTAAGAAATAGCCTTTGCCGAGTAACACGCAACATAAGAAACCGATGTGTGTTTCAATATCTTGCGTTATGTGGCATCAATTTATGTGCCGTCGGAGGTCGTGTCAGTTGTTGTTGAAATAATACAAGAACGTTGCCACGCCCTCAATGGCGGGTTTTCGCTCGTTCTCTATTTCTATTTTGAATGCCACTTCGGTCTTGCATACCCCTCTGAGGTTGTTGATGTTGTGGAGCGAAGCCTTCATGCGTATCCTCGATCCGCTCTTCACGGGTTGTCCGAAACGCATCTTGTCCATTCCATAGTTAACCAGCAGTTTGATGTTTTGCACATCTATTACCTCCTCCCACAAGTGTGGCAGCAATGACAGCGTGAGGTATCCGTGTGCTATGGTCGATTTATACGGACTTTCTTTTTCCGCCCTCTCCGTGTCAACGTGTATCCACTGGTGGTCGAGTGTGGCGTCTGCAAACATGTTGATGCGTTCCTGTTTGATTTCGAGCCATTCCGAAGTTCCCAATTCTTTTCCCAGATAAGATGCGAACTCTTCGTAAGATTTTACTGTCAGTTTTGCCATTATAATTGTGATTTTTGTTTTCTTATGCAAATATAGGCATTTCTTTTTATATTTCCTGCCTTTTTCAATTAAAAAAACTTTATTGTCAATAATCAATTTGGTGTACGCCCGCAGTTCGCCATATACATAAATATGCCGTGCCGCTCTCTGTCTATGTCATTATCTCTGCCTCGTCCGTGTCATGTTCCATCCATTGTCGCAGTCGGTCGCGGTAGTCGCCCAGTTTGTCACTCTGCTGCTGCATCTGTCGCAACTCCTCCTCGCGTGTGCTTATCATTTGCAGCATATCGGGATATGTCGGTGCAAAGGTTGCATAATAACTCTCATCGCTGTCGAACATTCTGAATATTCCGGAAAATATCTCGTTTACGCTCTCGCGCAGCATGTGCTGCATTTCGGCAACCTTTTCGTTGCGTTGTTTCGCTTCGTACCAGTCGTACAGTTCCATCGCGACACCTATTGCCACGCTTGCATTTCCTATCCACCTTCCGGCTTTGGTCTCGAACTTTGCAGCCCTCCCCACGGTTCTTCCGAATGTCTGCGAGAACAAACTGTATGCGTGGCTCACCACATCGAGTTTCGACTTTACGTCGCGTAACACTTTCTGCGATTCCTTAATAGAGTTTCCCAGCATGTCGTTTTGTGCCGTTAATCGGCTTTCGAACTCTATTTCTTTTCGTTCGAGCGAGGTGTTGTTGGCTTCTGCACACTCCGACATTATCTGACTTATGTTTCTGTTCAGTATGTAGCATGTCACTTTTCCATGTTCCATCCCGATATGTTCCTCCACCACCTGCACCAGTTGCTCTGCCGTTTCCGCATGTCTTATCTCGTTCATCACTCGTTGTTTCAAGTCGTTCATGCGGTCGGTCATTGTTCTGCGGCTGCCGTTCAGTTCCTGTCTCAGTATCAAGCAGTCGCTTCTCATGTCTGCAATCTCCTCCCGGCAGCGCATCAGCGGTTTGTTCATACTTTGGTTTACCGAACCGATGCTTCTCCCTATGCTCGTCAGTACATCGCGCACCACCGCCATTCCCGCCGCCCCGGCAAGTTCTTCGGCATCGGTGTTGCCTGCCAGTCGTTCCACTTCCTGCCGCAGCAGCGATATGTGTGATCTACGTTCATAGTCGTCTTTGTGTTGCAGCCAGTATTCCATTCCTCTACCTTTCGGGTCGGCAGCGATACACACAATGCACAGTGCGTTGCGTTCCTCGTTGCTCAGTGCGAGTGTTTCGGCGAGTCTCCGTGTCATTGTCTCGCGTTTTACTGCGGCATGCTCGTTGTAATCCTCCTCGTCGGTCATGTCCGTTCCTGCCTCGTCCATCTTGTTTATAACGAATATCGTGACGGGAAGTTTCCCGAAATCGCGCAGCACCAATCGCAGAATTTCTTTGTGCGAGTCTTTCAACGGCAGCACTGCGTCGCATACATATATCACAGCCTCTGCCTCGGATATGTATTTCCGTGTTATTTCCGAGCATCGCACTTGTAGTCCGTTCGTTTCTTTCTCCTTTGTTCCGAACAGTCCCGGGGTATCCACAATCTCGTAGTTGTGTCCTATTGAGTCGAGTTTGTAAACCGTCAATTCGTCCGATGACTCTGCCACGTCTATTTTCATGGACTGTTGCAAAGTGCCCGTCATGCCTGCCACGGCACTCGTCTTGCCGTCGCTGAACGAGCCGAGCATCACGATGCGTGTTTTCCCAGCCGTTGCATTTCGCATTGCCGAGTCAATCTTTTCCTCCACCTCTCCGAGTTCGAGTCCCAATTCCTTTCCCATGCTTACCATCTCCTGCAGACGGTGCAGGCGTTCCAAGGTGTTTTCATATCGTGCCATATTCTTTTGATTTTATTTCTTCTATGAATGACGTTATGCCTGTTTTGGCATCGTCTATTATATTTTCCACGGTCTTCAGGTTGCGTGTTTCCTCTTCTATTGCCGCTGTCATTCGTCCACAGTCTTTTTCTATTTGCTCATTAATCCCTTTTGTAAGTTCTTTCAGTCGTATTTTGCTGTCTATTCGTGCGGTGTCTATTTGTCTCCTTGCCACTTGTTTCGCCTTGCTTCTCCGTCCGTCGCCGAATATCGTTTTGCGTGCGATGTGCGACAATCCGCCGAGTACCGCCCCCGTCGCCGTTGCCACTCCGGGTGCTATGAACGTGAAAAAACTGCCTATCGACGCCCCTCCCGCCACCGATACTGCGAAACTTCCCACATCGCCTAAGCCGGGATTTAGAGTCTGCTCTATTCGTTTTGTACTCACGAAGAACGAGCCGAGGCGTTTCTGCGGGTCTTCTATGTCGAGTTGTCCTGCGAGCGGAATATAGTCGATTTGCCTTTTCCGCATACTTATGTAGTCATTCATCTCTCCAACGTTGCGTGTCACCGCCTCGTTTATCCCTTTCTCAATGCGCGATGGTACGAGAGCCTCCTGTTGTTCTATGGCAAATTTCCGTTGTGCCTCGTTCAGCACTTTGTTGTCTATTGCTGCGCAAACCTTTTCTTTCAGCGCGTTGTACTCGTTGTCGTTCACTTGTTTTATGTCGCGTTCCATTGCGGTTTGTGTCTTTGCCGTCACGCTCTTAATGTCTCCTTGAAGGGTGTGCAGCAACAGTCGTGTGCGCCGTGTCGCCTCTTGTTGTCGTTGCAGTTCGTCGGAAATTCCGTGGTATGCCTTTCTTGCAAGTGAGATCATTTTATGCTTGTTTGCCTCCACGATTTCGTCTACGAAACGGTCTGCCATGTCGTCTATAAGTTCGGTCAGCGAGTGCAATCGGCTGAAACGCAACAGTGTTTCCCCGTCGCCGAATAGAGTTTTCAGTTTCCGTTGTGTGCGCAGCAGGTCGCCCCGTGTCTCTGCGAACTCTGCCACGGAACACATTGCGAGCAACCCTTGCAGCGATACGTTCCCTTTGTACCGGTCGCCGAGAATTTCCCGGAAGGTGTTAGTTATGAGAACTTCTGTCTTTACCGTTTTCTCCGTCATCAGTGTTTCTCGTTCTTCCGGTTCGTCGTAGTCGCTGCTTCCTCCCCTTATGTTATATATCGAATACACGCTTACCCAGTCTTTCAGGTATCGTTTTATCTTCTCTGCCGTTGCCGTGTCGGGTTGTTTGTTGTGTCCTTGCACATAGAAAATGCAGTGAGCCTTGTCGAGTGCGCGTTTTATCTCCTCCGAGTAATCCTCCTCGCGACCTTCTATCCCCGGCACGTCAATCAGCGTGAATGGTTTGCCGTTTATCTTCAGGCGGTATTCGCAATACACTTTCGTGAAATCGGTTCTCCCGTCGCCCACTATCATTCCGTCTTGTGCCGAGCCGGTTTCTTCGCGTTTCCGTTCGCGTGTCGTCTCGTTCGTGAGTATGCGCATTGTCTCTATGATAGTGCTCTTTCCGGCATTTGTTTCTCCGAAGAATGCTATGACGAGTTGATCCCACACCGTTGAACCGATTGTCTGTTCCGCCTGTGTGCCATATTCGTCAATCAGGTGTTCGAGCGTTGAGGCGAGTGCATCGCGCGTCTGTGCCAACACCGCGTCCCGTCCTCCCGTTCCGCGCATGCTGCCTGCCGCCTGTTGCAGTTTTCCCGCTATGCGCCGGTATTCGCGTTCAACTCTCTGTTTTGCATCTTCATTCATTGCTCCCATGTTATTAACAAAGACAAAAATAGAAAATAGTTGCGAAACTGCAAAATATTTTTCTTCTTTTTACGCTCGGGTTGATGCTCTCGACAAAAGTAATTCCGCCTGTTTTGTTAATCAATTTGGGCGAAATTACTCTTCAAATTCGCCTGTTTTGCATTTCAAAATTCGCCCATTTTGTCGGTACTTATGTTTTTCCGTGCCTTTGTTTTTGTTATATGTCAGGTTGTGCGAACCGGTTTTCATGGCAAATGTTACCGTGAAAAACACCGGTTTTATGGATTATTAACCCGCAACGTTTGTCTGAACGGAGGTTGTTTCGTACATTTGAAATTCGTTAAAATATGACGTAAAGAAACAATATCTGTAATGGAAAATCAGTATATGAAACAATATCCCGACATTATGTGGGGCAAAAAGATAATGTATGTACACGGTTTTGCTTCGTCGGCATGCAGTGGGACGGTGGGGCGCATGCGCACAATGCTGCCCTCGGCAACAGTGGTGGCAGAGGATATTCCGATTGACCCGCACGAGGGACTTGCAATGCTGCGCGAGATGGCAGAGCGCGAAAAGCCCGACCTCATCATCGGAACATCGATGGGCGGAATGTATGCCGAGCAGTTGCACGGTTTCGACAGAATACTTATAAACCCGGCATTTCGAATTGCAGACACAATGGGAGCGCACGGCATGACGGGCAGGCAGACTTTTCTCAACTCGCGAAAAGACGGTGTTCAGGAGTTTATCGTAACAAAGACCTTGGTTAAGGAATATCGCAACGTGCAGGAAGGTTGCTTCGCCGACACGTCTGATGTTGAGCAACGGCACGTATGGGGATTGTTCGGTGACGAAGACCAACTTGTACAAACCTATCCTCTGTTCTCCGAGCATTATCGTCGGGCAGTGTGGTTTCATGGCGGGCATCGCATGAACGACGAGGTGTTTGTCAACAGTGTCATTCCCGTGATACGCTGGATAGACGATTGTCAGGAAGTGCGCGACCGTAAGGTGATATACATAAGCATTGATGCACTGCGCGACAAGTATGGTAAACAGTTGTCTTCTGCGCGCAAGACTTTCCGCAGACTGCTTGATACATACGAAATATTTTTCGTGGCACCGTCGCCGAACCATGATGCCGGGCAGTGTGCCGATGTTTTGTCGTGGCTTAAGGAAAACATCGGTGTGCCGGCATACGACCATGTTGTATTTGTCAACCGCCCGCAACTCCTGTTGGGAGATTTTCTCATAACGCCGCAGTACGACACCCTTCGTTCTGCTTTCATGGGTACGGTAGTGTCGCTCGGCAGTCCAACATTCAAGACGTGGGACGAGATTGCGAACTATTTTGAAAGACTGGGAGGAGGAGTTTAATAAAGGACGGAGTACCCCGATTGCTACGATTGTCCGTAGTTTTCGGTAGTTGCCATTTCTGTGGAAATCAAGGATTGAGACTTCTGAAAAACTATTTATTTTCATTTGTTCAATTCAAATATGTTTCGTACCTTTATGCCATGAAAAAGAAACCACCATTCCCGAACTTTGCGGATATTTTGTATTCCCTTAGAGAAAGCCGACTTTTTCAGAGAAGACACCCGTCTTTGCCCGCAAAAGATTCAATAAGAATGTATCTTTCAGACAATCAGCAAAATAAGCACAAATAAGGGGTGAATGGGTTACGAATTGGAAACGAGCGAGTTTCTTTTCCCTTCTTTATTCTGCAATGCTTCAATGAACACTTGATTTGACATTGCAAAAGTACTCTTTTTCACCGTTACAGATGAAGGAATCTCAAAGAAAAATCAGCCAAACGTAATTATTGAGAGTATTTGTATGAAATCAGAGCTAACAGTTAGTTCCAACAAGTAAAGTACTTGATATACTTGTCACTACCATATTTACGAACCAGATAGTTGAAATGGTTCCTATCTAGGAAAGACACTAATTGAGCAAATACGAACTTATCTTGATGTATATGCATTCTTTTGAATAAGAATACAAAGTTGCCTTATCAAGTCCGTTGACTCTTATAATGCTCGTAAAAGACTAATTTCAATAATGTCAAAGAACGATTAGATCACTTAAAAGGGACAATGGTGTACAAGTATAAAGGCGGAAATTATTATGATTTCTTAAACAGGATTGGGTATGCAAAAGAGTTGTTATATCTTGTTAAAGTGAGGAGCATTACAGAAAACTTGGAAAATGATAAGACAGTTTGTTGTTTCAAAGTGTTAATCTTACCAATTTTATGGCATATGAATTTATTTTATCGTAACTTTGTATACTAATACAAAGTTTATATGGAGAATGTTAATTTCAAATTGAAAAGTAAGGACTTAGTTTTATTAGCCAACGAGCCTATCATGTGTGAAAAAATGAAAGCCCACATTGAAGGCCTCAAACATTATGCTTTCTCTGTAATTATAAGAAATGACTTGGGAATGATTTTGCTTCAAAAAAGAGCTTTGACAAAATATCATTCTGGAGGGATTTGGAGTAATGCATGCTGTGGACATCCTCTTGATATTTCATCTTATCAATCTCTTAATAATTCTGCAAAAGTAAGACTACAAGAAGAGCTTAATATAAATACAAAATTAAGATTCCTGTTTCAGTTTGAGTATTCTGCAAAATGCAGTAGTCTTGTGGAAAATGAAATTGATTATGTTTTTGAAGGAAAAAGTAATCAAGAAACATTTCATTACAATCCTCAAGAAGTGTGTGATATGAGGTGGATTAAGGTTAAGGACCTGGTCCAAGAAATAAACCAAACATCAGACATTTTTACACCTTGGTTCTTAATTCTCATGAAGAAATATATATATAATTATTTTTTTACTTAATTAGTTTGCATTATGAAAGAAATGGAAAAACTTGTAGAATCGCTTGACTTAGAAGAGTTGTCAAGTCGTGAAGAATTTGTTGCAATGGTCGCAGAACAGCAACAGATGGATCACGAAGGTATCACTCTTTTGAACTGGACAATTAGCTTTTAAGGTCTATTATCTAACGATAGGCTACTTTGTAATGCAGCCTGTCGTTTTTATACAAATAATTAGATATAAAGTGCGTCATATCAATTTAGAATCTGATTATTTCTCTTACGCTCTTTAAAATTTAGCTAAGGATTCATGGTAAATCCATATCCTATTTTTAAATAACAATAAAATTAAAAATGAATAAAATAATCTGTTTGTATTTATTTGTCGTTGTTAGTGTTTGTGGCGCTAATGGCCAGACAAAGATTAAAGGTGTTGTAAAAGACCAAAATAACATAGGTGTAGAATATGTAACTGTATGCGTGGATAGTATCTTTACTTTAACAGATAGAAACGGACAATTTTCTCTCGAACTTCCAATCGGTATAAAGGGTGATATGACTTGTACACATATTGGTTATAAAAAGAAAGTAACACCGTATTCTATATATAAAGGTGGAATCGTTGACATATCATTGGAAGACGAAGTCTATGAACTTGGTGAGGCTTTGGTTGTAGCCCGAAAGACTAAGCCTACGGTGATTCTTCGAAAAGGAATGAAACTACCTGGCGATGTTGCTTTCGGCAATGCTCCATCAGGCAAATATGAAATAGGAACCAAATTTACTGTGCATGATAATTTTATTATAGATAGATTTAACTTGAAGATAGAGGAATGCACCTATGAACATTGCACACTTCGACTTGTTGTCTATGAATTTTCAAAAGGACAATTTTCCCCTATCATTTCCAAACCTATTTATTTCAACCTGTCTCCTTTGAATAAGAATTCTGAAATTAATATTGAAACAACCTCATCAATAGCATTACATAAAGGAAAAGATTACTATATCGGCCTAACCATAGTCTCTGGTTCAAAGGGAACAATCCACTTCCCAGCCTATCTTCGTAGCGGATTTGTAAGGAACCTAATCGAAGGGACCATGAAAAAGCTACCTGCAACAGTTGGTATTGGTGTAATTGGACGAAAGCAAACCATTGCAGATTAATTTTTGGCGTATAGGTCAAAATGGTGGATGAAATGGGGCATGTATAGAGTTGTTAACCCGCACCTCCATTTTCACCCAGTCATAATTTGTCTTGAGTTCCTATTCCGGCATATCCTCTCCGTTTTCATTCATGAAGTTTGTAAAAATGGGCTGCTGCAAAAAATACTTGGAGGATTATAGTAGAGTCGGACATTTATCATCCCTCTCTAGATAATCTATCGTCAAACTCACCGTCTGCTCCTGCAAGGCGGTGAGTTCTTTTGTCAAGCGGATAAGTTCCTTCAATAGGGGTTTGTATCGTTGTTTCCCTCTCGGTGATGTGGAGAAAGCGCACCACCTAATTATAGTTCACTCCAATCTTATGGACTTCAGCGGTGATTTCTGTGAGTTTGCGGTAATAATCCACGGCAGACTTGTCCACTGTTATCACCTTGAAATGCTCACCTAAAAGCCTTGCACGCACGAACTCGGATTTGGACATTGAGCCTGACTTGTGATAGAGGTCTATCACTCGTATTTGGTCTTTCGGGTCGGGAAACGGACGTGCCAATCGTCCCACTTGTCGAGCATATCACCATACTTTTTTGCTACTCTTTTCCTTGATTTATCGCTTGCCATATTCTCTTGTTTTTGTTGCTCTAATCACGACTTCGGAGTGATTTAATCCCCATTTTTGGGCAAGGTGTGTCTTTGTGGGACAAACGGCAGTTTGTGTCACAAAGACACACCTTGCCAGTATCAAAAATGATATACTTAAGCCCTGCTGTGTTACTGCATTCTCTGAATGCTGTAACTCTGCATAGGCTTGCGTTCTCAGAACGCTACAGTTCAGAGTTTCCGCCATACTTCTACTTCCTCTTTATATCGGTCAAGATACTCCTGAAGAACCAGTTCCACATACCCTGAAATACTTGCTCCCTGCTCACCAATCTTACGCACAACGAAGTCTAATCTTCTTTGGGTTTCTTCTGATACATACACCGCTTTGCGGTGGCTGATACGAATTGGCTGAAGATATTTCCTTTGAAACCTTGCTAATCGTTCTCTATACTTGGAATTGTCCATTCTCTGATGAATTTCTTCGGCAGTGGCTGCTCCTTACATTGGTTGCGATTCTGCCACTTGACATGGAGAAAGAGAGGCTTCCTCATGGTTCTTTTCCTCATCTAATTATTCCATTTGAATAGGCTCAAATCTTTTCTTTTCCTCCTCATAATTATAATTTACGGGTTGGTCATAAAACGACAAGTCTTCTGGCTTGTAGAGCTTAGAGCCATAATTACTCATATCTTTAAGAGCTTGTTCTAAACGCAAACTCCTCTTTTCATCTATAATTGCCATGGCTTCTTGGATATTGGGTAATAGTGTTTCTCAAGCATTGTTTGTATGTCGCCCTGCCTATACAGTATCTTTCCTCCGATTTTGTAGTAGGCAATCGTTCCGTTGTTGCGGTATTCTTGGAACGTCCTTGTACTCAACCGTAGCTGTTTGCAAACTTCCTCTCCTGTGAGATAAACCTCACCGTCCAATATCGGACGCGAGGTGGCACAATAACGCTCCAACCTCTTTAATATGCACTCCATCAATTGAGCAAACATTTGCATCTGAGGGTCTTGTTGCGTAATGATTCCATTCTCGTTCATTGTTCATTCATTGTTTGAGCTCGTTAAATCTTTGAGTTCATTTTTTATTGCATTCAGAATCTCGGTGATGTCACTCTCCTTGTAGTAACACTTGTGTCCAATCATTGAGAAGGGGATTTTCCCCGTATCTCTGTAAGTTTGCAAGGTGCGCTTGCTGATGCCTAGCCTCTTGCATACGGCTTCATTGTCAATCCACTGCTCCGCTTCTGGCGGATTACCAATAAGTTGTTGCACACTGTGGATAAAGTCTGTAAAGGAGGAGCGAAGATGCTCCCATGCATTGCGCTCGATAATGATAAGTTTCATTGCCTTGATTATATTTCAATTGCGTTATTATTACTCGGAAAACAAACAAAGATACAGTCCGTTTCCTCTTTTATCGTGTGCAAACATAGCTCTTCAAGAGCAAGGGGAAAAGGGATGAAGAGAAGTGAGGAAAGAGTGGGATAATAAGGGAAAAAGGAGATAGAAAAAGCGGTGGTATTGCGGTAATGAGATGAGGTGTCGGTTCTTTCTTTTTTCATAGAAATATGAAACCCTCTAATCAGTCATATGATTTTCGCTGTATGCCCAAATCTATGCCTTGAAAGCAGGTGTGCTTGCGTATAAAGAGCCTGAGTATGCCGTATTCTTTTCGTGTATCTCTTCTCAACGGCAGCCTAGCCATGCAAGGTTGGGAGGGAAGAATACTACCGATCGGCGAACGGAAATAAAACATCAGATTCGAAAACGGAAAATCCTGCGGTGGAGATTCTTCTCTCCATCCGCAGGACTTTGAAAGGGTGCAGTTGTATCTTTACACGATAAAGAGACGGCACCAGGGGCTTTCGTGAGCCTAAACAACAAAGGTATGGGCTTACATCATTTGTTATTTGACGATGGGCAGTCTATTGCTTTCAATAAGCAGCACTATTGTGCCTGTCAGTTCGGTGTAAAGACGGTCGTATTGCTCGCTTGCGGAAAATTCGTCCGTCAAACCGAATTTGGCGAATGTGGCTTGAACAGCCTTATTCGCCAACAATATGTGTGCAAGCCTTTTAGGAAGCGGTGTAGGCAATTCCTTGCCAAACTCATTCTCTAAGACAGAAACGAGGGTGTCGTACTTGGAGAAGTGCAAGCCTTGGTACAAGACCTCGCTAGCCATATTTTCGGCATCTTGGTGCGTAAGCCCTTGTATCACTGCATTGCAGTAAGTGATTAATCCCATGTCGGCTCGCTCCTTAATAAACTCCGTTTCTTCCAATCGATCGGGATGATGTTCACGAATATGGCTTTCCAATTTCAGACGAAAATAGGAAAGTTCCTTTTGATAGCTGTGTTTCATAGTACTTGAGAATTATATGTTTGTGATTCATACGAGTTTTGCCTTGTCTTCTGTCGTGAGATGGACTCGCAATAGCCTTCAAGAACTGAATGCTCCCTGTCAGTGAGTGCAGTCATATCCTCCTGTATCTTGTGGTCCGTTATCTTCCCATAGATTTTTGTCGTGCCGATATTACTGTGTCCGAGCATCTTGCTGAGTATTTCCATTGAAATACCATTGGATAGGCATATCGTGGTCGAAAATGTGTGTCGTGCCATGTGAAAGGTCAACCCTTTTTCTATACTACATATCTGACCGATGTTCACACAGGCAAAGGAGGCTTCGCGAACGGTCAGATTTGGAAATATCAAATCGTTATTCTCCTTATCCTTGATAAACAGAGAAAGGATTTGTTCCGCAATGGGTAGAAGGGGAACGATGGCTTCTACATTTGTTTTCTGTCGCTTGATGCGAATTTCCTTTGTGCCATCAGCATTACAGATGATATGTTTTGGTTTAAGTCGTTGCATGTCCACTCGTGCCAATCCTGTAAAAGCGCAGAACAGAAAGAGTTGTCTTACACGCTCGAACTGCTTATCTACAATGGGCGTTTCAAGAAGACGTTGCAATTCCTCTGTGGTGAGATAACGTCTTGTGCGGTGGGGCTGTTCCGCCTTGTAGGCTACAAATGGGGCGATGCGTATGTATTTCTTTTGCTGACCGATACCGATGAGTTTTCGCAGATAGATGATCACAATCTGAATAGTGGCAAGGGAGAGGTTTCGCTCACTTTTGAGATAGAAGTCCATTCCCTCAATAAAGCTATAGTCCAATAGAGAGTAGCGAATATCCTCAAGTCCCAAGCGTTCACGCAGATAGGATTGGATAAGCTTTGTGGCATAGATGTAGTTGGCAAAGGTCGGCTTAGCAACTGTCTCTCCGACACAAGGACGCTTCTCCTCAATGAAGAGATGTGCTTCCTCCATGAGAAAGCCCTTGTGCGAGTCTTCTTCCATGAGTTCATGCTTTATAAGTTCGGCAGAGATATAACCACGCTTCCATACCAACTCTTGGTACTTGGCTTGTATTTGTTCCTCCTTGGCATGGAGATGGCGGTTGATTTCTCTTACCTTTTCGTCCGTCCTCTTGCATCGTGCTTTCCTGATGTCCCAGAATTCATGGAAAATTTCCTTTCCTGTGCTGTATTGGACTTGTTCTCCGTCTATGGTGATGCGTCCCATAATCGGACACTTACCGTTCTTCTTCTGTTTGGAGCGGTTGATGTAAAACAGGTTTTTGAAGGTGCTTCGTGCCATATGTTCAAAGTTTTAAGGTGAAAATATCTTGTACTCGCTGCAGCACTTTTTGCATATCCCGATGGATTCTTTCGGAGGAAACCGCGGCGTAGATTTGTGTTGTTCTCAGATTGCTGTGTCCGAGCATTCGGCTTACCGTTTCTATCGGTACACCTGCCGATAGCGTGATGAGGGATGCAAATGTATGGCTAGCCATATGGAAAGTCAGCGGGGTTTCCATGTCAATGTTTCTCTGTATGTGGTGCATGCCGTTGTGGATGATATCGCTAGTCGGTACGTCAAAGATAAAACCTGCCCGTTTTCCCCTGTAGCGCTCCATAATCGCCAATGCAGGAGATAGCACCTGCACACGGTAGAGAGTTTTGGTCTTCATGCGTCTGCCCTTGATACAGAGTTCCCCTTCCTATGTGACGAGGTTCTCCTCTTTCTGGTTGCGGACATCGGAGATGGCAAGCCCAGTGAAGCAGGAGAAGACAAAGAGGTCACGGACGACACGGTAATTCTCCCACTCAATCTCTAAGTAGATAATTTTTTGCAGTTCCTCCTGAGTAATACTTCTCGGTTCTCCTTTGGGACGTTCATAGCTGTACCTCAAGAAGGGATAAAAGTCCAGCACGCCTCTTTTCACTGCCATGCGGACAATGGTCTTCAAGGTGGACAAGGTGCTTGAGATGCTGCTCCGTTTCAGTTTGCGATCGATTGTGAGATAATACTCGAAACCCTCAATAAAAGCTTTATCCAACTGTGAAACAGGAATGTCACTTACTCTGTATTTCTTTTGCACATACTCACGAAGCAATGAGAGCTGGTAGGTACGGAGTTTGAATGTCTTCAAAGCTCGGTCGATACCTATGCGCTCCTTTGTTTGTCTGAGATATTCCTCAAAACTTTCCAAGAGCATGGTCTGACGATAGATTTGTCCTTGATAGGCATCTCTTACATCTGTAGCGGTGAAGACAGTTTCCCTTTCACTGAGTTCATGAAAGCGTGAGTGAATAAGTGCGGTGCATTCACTTAGTTTCTGATTAATGGACACCGCAATGGCACTTTTTCCGATGAGTCTCTGTTTACGGCTGTCCCATAGGGACAGCGGAGTCTTGCACTTGGTGGAAAAGCCAGAATGGGTTCTACCCAGAGAGATGCGCCCGATGATAGGCACAAGCCCTTTCTTGTCGGTTCGTTTCGCCTGAACGAAGAACGATACTTTCAGTTTGTTTTCTTTCATTTTTCTAATTTTTTTCTATGTTACAAAGTTACTTACGCACCTGTGTTTATGAGCGATGCAAAAGAATGAAAGATGAAGAATAAAAACCTATGGCACAGTTGTTTACATGCTATTCGTAACCCCTTTTTGCTTTTTCCATGATGGGTTACGATTTGGTAACGGAACTCCTGCCGTTTTCTGCTCGTTCTTGCTCATCCTCAAAGTGGCAAGAAAACGCTAAGTAACACCATTTCAAATGGTTACATTCCTTTCGTTTCCCTCTATTTCCCTTGATTCTTATCTACTTACTTTGCCCGCAAAAGATACTACACACAAGTGGTTATCGGACAGAGTGGCAAGATATTTTATGCTTAAACAGTATGATTTCGTGTAATGTCTTAAAACAAACCATAAACAAACGATAAAGGGTGAATAACGTGCTTACCTTTGCAGAGGTGTCAGACAAAGAAAAAGAATGTATTTAAAAAGCCAATATATATGATTAGGAAAAAAATGATTAAATTTGCATTTGCTTATGGAATCCTCCCAAGTTGTGTCATGGATTAACAAATGATTCAGTAGAAATAATAAACTAAAAAATCATATTTGACCGGAAATAAGTGTTATATATAAAGTCGGATTAACAAACGTACAAGATATGACAGAGCAAGAGTTAGAACAAAATCTCATCAAGCAATATTCAAAGGAGAATGAGGGCTGCGAGTGGAAGGAGTTTAAGAATATGAAGAATGGCTTTAACGGTCATGAGAAAGATGATGTCATTTCATACGTATCGGCATTGGCAAACATGGAAGGCGGACATCTGGTTATTGGTGTAGAGGACAAAACATTGAAAATTGTTGGAACTAATACCTACAACTATACGATACAACAGGCAGTACTACGATTGACGGATTTATGCGCCAATCTTTCGAGTGAGGGTCTGAACATTGAAGAGTTCGTTACAGATGACACACAAAAAACGGTTTGGGTGATACATATTCCCAAACATCAGCCAAAGTTGCCTGTTTATGCTCATAACAAGGCATGGCAGAGAATAGAGGATTCGTTGGTGGAACTGACACCGGAGCGGTTGAATGCAATCTTGGAGGAAACAAGTCCGACATACGATTGGTCTGCGGAGACGATTGCTGAGGTTACGCTTGATGATTTGGAACCCAAAGCATTGCAAAAAGCTCGTGAGGAATACAAGTCAGTTCATCCGAGGGTGGCTGACGAGGTTGACACTTGGTATGACATGGAACTACTTGGCAGGGCGGGGGTCGCCGTTAAAGATAAACTGACCAGAGCTGCCGTCTTGCTCCTTGGTAAACCAACGGCAGTTCATTTCTTGGCTCCGTCTGTTGCCACTGTCACATGGGTGCTGATTGACGGGCAGGGCGAAAAGATGGACTATGAGCACTTCACCATTCCGTTCATGCTAACCGTGGATGAAACCCTTGCCAAAATACGTAATCTAAATCAGCGTATATTACCAGGCGGAACGCTGTTTCCGGACATCGTGAAGCAGTATGACGATTACAGTATCCGCGAGATTTTGCATAATGCCATAGCTCATCAAGACTATACGATGCAGAAAAGAGTGACAATGGTAGAGACATCGGAGTCTGTGACATTTTCTAATGGTGGTTATTTCTTGCCGGGTTCTGTGCGAAATGCCATTGAACAGACCGACCCGCAGAAGTATTATCGCAACTATGTCTTGTCGGCTTATACAGCCAAGACTGTTGATGACAAGGAATTGAAAATGGAGTATATTCGGAACAAGAGTTTTAACTATCTTCATTTCAAGGACATGATAGTGCAATATCTGCGCTCGTTTGGCGGAGCGACAAGAGCAGAACTTAATATGCTGTTACAATCAAAATTGTCCGATGTACTCACCGAAGAACAAAAGATAAGAAAGATTGGCAACATGTTGTTTGCATTGAAACATAAAGGAGTCATTAAACTAAGTGAAAAGAAAAGTGGGTTTTAGTCGAAGTTTAGTCGAACTCACAACTTACGATATGCTGAAATGCCTTTGGATAAAGACTTCTTTCTATTCATTTGCATGTATGGAATTGGTTGAAGTTTTGATTTGATTTAGTCGAAAGTTAAGTCGAAGTAAAGAACTCAGTATATAAAAAGGTACAAATAATCCGAGATTTTTTGGGGAGTCTGAGTATTATTTTGTTCCTTTGCAACCATTAAGAGTGTTCTTTGGATTTGTGTAAAATGTGTAGGAATATATAAGTCCTATCGTTTCCAAAATATACCCTGTTCTTGTTTGTCTTATGGGTAATCGGTTGATTTCCAAAGAAATTTTGATATGGCATTGTTTACGAACGTTTTCTATCTAAAAGAATCATGTGTCCGGAAGAATTATTTGAAAGAGCGGCGCAAATAGCCTATGCCGTGAACAAAACGAAAGACGAAGACGAGTATTTGCGTCTTTGTCCGAAATTGTTGAGGCATGCCCATGAGACACTTGTGATGGCATGCGCGGCAGGAGTTGCCGACACAAAACAGGCTTACGGCAATCTTTTTGCCCAAGTTGATTATCTTTGCAAGCGGCACGGGATTGCCGTGAGCGACGTAACAGACATACAGGCAATGCGCCGACACAGCAACAGGTGCGAGCCGGTAACGCCCGTACAGTTGCTATACGACGTGCGCTCGCTTTGCATATTCATTTCGGCAGTGTTCTCTTGTCATGTCCCGGCATCAGTCATGAGACTGCTGCCACAGGTGATGCCGGAGAAAATTGAGCGTAAGGAAGAGGCGAAGCGCGAACGTTATCCGTATGTCAGGTGTATCGTTGACAGTATTGCCGACACTTCGTTTTCAGCCACCGCCGATGACATCGGCAACGCATCGGGCATAATGGTTGACATATCGGCAGAACACTTGCGATACTTGCAACCGATACTGCACGCCGGTATGCAGGTGAATTTGCTTGACAGTCGCTCGTCGCGTGCCGACCACGGCGGAGTGCACTATCTGCAACCGTCGATAATAGTAATAGAACCCGATTTTTTGATAGACATAAGCACCATCGCATCGTGCTTTAAGTCGTATGGTCGCAGTCCGCTGAACTACATCGTTAAAAGGTTCGGCGCACCGCCAAACACACAGCCAATATTGCTCGGAAACCTTGCAAGCGCGGTATTGGATGACACAATCAATGCACCTGCGACGAAAGTCAACGACACCATACGTCACAACTTCCGCGACAAGGCATTGGCATTTGCCACATGCAGCGACTTCAATGCCGAGACATTTGTCAACGATGCGCGGAGACAAGCGGAGAATATCACGAAAGCAATAGAAGTGTTGCGTAATGACAAAATGGTTCCGTTCGATACAGACAAGGCATTGCTCGAACCATCGTTCGTGTGCGAGAAACTCGGCATGTCGGGACGCATAGACCTTATGAGTGCAGACATGAAAGTACTCGTGGAGCAAAAATCGGGAAAGAATTGGAACATTGAGACGCACCGTAGAGACAGGCACGGCGTGCAACTCGAGGATAACTATGTCCAGATGTTGCTGTACTATGGTGTGTTGAAGTATAATTTCGACCTTGGGAAAGACAGGGTAAACATGCATCTGCTATACTCCAAGTATCCGCCGAACGAAGGATTGGTGGCGATGAATTTTTATCAGGGACTATTCCGCGAAGCGATAAAGATGCGCAACCGAATGGTTGCTCTCGACATGTTTACAGCCGACAAAGGATTTGCGACAATATTGCCTATGCTGACACCCGATGTGTTGAATGAGAACAAATGCACCGACACACTTTACGTGCGCTACCAACTGCCGCAACTGCATGCCTTGCTCGGCCCGCTGCACAATCTTACCGCACTCGAACATGACTATTTCTGTCGCATGATGACATTTTTGTTCAGAGAGCAAAGGGTGGCAAGACTCGGACTACAAGAGGGTATCGGTTCGGCGGCAGCCGACTTGTGGAATATGCCGCAGGCGGAGAAACGCGAGACGGGAAACATTTACACCGGTTTGAAGATTGTGGCGAAGGAGAGGAGCGATCCGTATAGGGGCTTCGACATGATAACTCTCCATGCCCCTGCGCAGGGCGATGATTTCCTCCCTAACTTCCGTGTTGGTGATGCTGTCTATCTGTATGAATACAATGACGTGCCGGATGTGAGGCGAAGCATCTTGTACAAAGGTTGCTTGACGGAAATGACGACAGACAGAATTACCGTGGCTTTGAGCAACGGGCAGCAAAACCCGACGGTACTTGTGCCACACTCTGACGCGGTGTATGCCGTGGAACATTCTGCGGGCGACTTGTCGCAAAGCAGCAAGATTCATGCCTTGCATAACTTCATAAATGCACCGAAAGCGTTCCGCGACCTGATGTTGGCACAGAGAGAACCGCTTGGCGAAGATGTTGACGAAGACGATGATATTACGCGGCGTGCACTTTCGTCGAAGGACTATTTCCTCATCATCGGTCCGCCGGGGACGGGCAAGACTTCAAAAACGTTGCGCAGCCTCGTAGAGGGAGAACTCGCTGCCGGCACACATACATCGCTGCTGCTTATGTCATACACCAACCGTGCGGTTGACGAGATATGCTCGATGCTGGATGACGCCGGCATCGACTATCTGCGAATCGGCTCGCCGTACCGCTGCGACCCGCGTTTCCGCGACCGCCTTTTCTGCAATGCCGTATGCAGCGATGCTACCTTGAACGGAATGCGGCAACTGCTTGTATCGACGAGAGTCATTGTCGGTACGACGACCACAATGTCGTTGCACGAGGAACTGTTATCGCTGAAGCATTTCTCGCTTGCCGTGATAGACGAGGCAAGTCAGATTCTTGAGCCGGACATAATCGGATTACTAAGCCGGTGTGATGCCGATGGTACAACGGGAGTGGAACGTTTCGTACTAATAGGCGACCACAAACAACTGCCGGCGGTGGTACAGCAAAGTGCGGCAGACAGCAGGGTGGAGGAAAAATGCCTGCGCGACATTTGTCTCGATGATTGTCGCAACAGCCTGTTCGAGCGACTGTTGCGGATTGAAAGGCGTGCAGGCAGGGAACGCTTCATCGGCGTGCTGAACCGTCAGGGACGCATGCACCCGGACATAGCACGTTTCCCGTGCAGCATGTTCTATGCCCGCGAGAACGTTACAGCCGTGCCACTGCCACATCAACTCGAACCGTCGGATCCGAAACGGCGCATTATATTTATTCCATCCGACGATTGTCGCGAACCGGGGCAGTCCGACAAGGTGAACGTGAGCGAGGCTGCAATCGTGGCACAAGAACTTAAAAACATATACGAGGAATACCGAGACAATTTCAGTCCGCAGCATACGGTGGGCGTAATAGTGCCGTACCGTAATCAGATTGCCGTTATACGGCGAGAGACGGAGAAACTCGGCATAGCACCGCTGTGCGACATTGTCATAGATACCGTGGAGCGTTACCAAGGCTCGCAGCGCGACATAATAATCTTTTCGTTTACGGTACAGAACCCTTACCAACTCGATTTCCTTACCGCCAACTGCTTCGATGAAGACGGCATTACCATAGACCGCAAACTCAATGTGGTGCTGACGAGGGCGAGGGAACGATTGATAATAACCGGAAATCGTAGCACGATAATCCGAAATGATATATTCAGACAGTTGGTGGAGAGTATTGAGGAGGTTTGATTATTTCCATGACTGTTTATGATGTTAAGGAAATACTTTATGATGCACATATAGAAACATACTTTCAAAGAATCTGTCGGTAAAGAAATCCAAAGTAGCAACATTCATAATAATATTTATCCACAATGGGTAATTGGGAATAAGACAGTCAAACTATTCTAATTGCCGATTGTGGATAAATGCTTTTCGTGGTTTTTATCTGTCGAAAATATAAAGTAGAAAACATTATTTTGTGTGATGCTCTACATAATTCATATATCCGCAGAACTGCCAAACCGATTTGTTGGAAGCAGGTGATGTTGATTTATAGTTTGTCTAACATTCCTTTCATGGCCTCTTCCTCTTGTCGGATGCGGATAAGGAGAAGTAACATATAGAGCGGAAGTCCGATGCTTAATGTAAGCCAAGCGTTACATAGTAGTGCCACGCCTATAAGCTCGGGAATGATGTTCAGAAAGTAGTTTGGGTGACGTACGGTTCTGAACAGAAAACTACGCTCGATGCGTTGATTTGGTACGATGTATAGTTTCACCGTCCATACATCTCTCAGTTTGTAGATGACATAGAACAGCATGCCGTATGCAAATGCCATTACACCGATACCGGCCACAGAGATGGTATTGAAATCGCCCCCTTTGGTATATGCTTCATATAGTGTTGCGAAATAATATGCTATGTGCGCAAATGTCAACAGTAGCGAGTTGAACTTGCCGTATTGTACCGCTCCCTTTTTCAACAGTAGTTTTTCGTTGCGTATTGAAAACGACAGAGAAACCAATCGCAGAATGAAGAAAGCAATGAATGTGATTATGATATATTGCATTATAGTGATGTTTATTTATTGTTAATATTTACTCAAAACCGGTCATTAGGTTACAAAAACCATCATTTCCTATTGACAGTCTTGCTTCCTGCCATCTTTTATTCGCTTGTTTGCATCCTGTCTGTCTTTCTAACTCGATGTGGCTCTGCCACACCTTCGATAGAAAGACAAACAGCCTGCTCGGCAATCGAACAAAAATGTTCAGACTCTAATGACCGATTCGGGTTTAAAAATAGCCCAGCCAGCGCAGTATGTCATTGAGATTGGCAACCACCATGAGCAGAATGAGTATTCCGAAACCGGCATACTCGGCATATATGAGGAATTTTTCCGATGGCTTGCGGCGTGTTATCATCTCGTAAAGCAGGAATAGAACGTGTCCGCCATCGAGTGCCGGAATGGGAAGAATGTTCATGAAAGCGAGGATGATTGACAAGAATGCCGTCATCAGCCAGAACGAATGCCAGTCCCAAGTAGGCGGGAAGAGGCTGCCAATAGCCCCGAATCCGCCGAGCGATTTCGCCCCTTCGGCGGAGAAGATGTAGCGCATGTCGCCGACATATCCTGCCAAGGTGTTCCAGCCATAGGCAATTCCTGCGGGTATGCTCTCTATGAAACCATATTCCACATTCACCGGCTTGTAGTATTTCGCTATGCTTGTCTGTCCCACGCCGAGCAGCAAATCCGGTGTCATGGTCAGCGTGGTGTTCAGCGTGTCGCGCCCTGCCTTTCCTCGTGCCACGCTAACCGTGACGGTGCGCACCTTCATGGAGTCGGCATGCGACACGGCAGCGGCAAGCATATCGGTAAGTACGCCATGCTCGAATTTGAATTCGTTCCACGAGTCTATTGCCTTGCCGTTTATGGCAAGCAGGCGGTCGCCTTTTCTTATCCCTACTTTTTCTGCCGGCGAACCGGGCATTACGCTGTCAATCTCTGCAGGTACGAAAGGGCGTGCGAACACCGGTTCGTTCTTTAGCATTGCCAACAGACTCATATCTTCGGGCATGGCGATGTCTATTTTCTTGCTTCCGGTCACTTTCCCCGTTGCGTCGGTTGTGTTTCTTATCACTTGTACCGTCTTTGCATCGGTGATGTTGCGATATACGTCAACGTTGAACTTTCCGAACTCCTTGCCGTCGAAGCCCACGAGAATGTCATGGTCGCGGAAACCGAGTTCCTTTGCCTCGGTGTTGAATTTCCAGCCCATTGTGAAATCTTTCGTGTCGAAATACGAATCGCCCCATGTAAAAAGCACCATAGAGTAGATGAACAATGCAAGGACAAAGTTGACAAGTACGCCGCCTGTCATTATTAGCAGTCTCTGCCATGCGGGTTTTGTACGGAACTCCCACGGCTGTGCAGGTTTTTTCATTTGTTCGGTATCGAAACTCTCGTCAATCATTCCCGAGATTTTACAGTAGCCTCCCAATGGCAGCCACCCGATGCCGTATGTGGTGTCGGATTTCTTCGGTTTGAACTTGAAAAGATGAAACCAAGGGTCGAAGAAGAGGTAGAATTTCTCTACCCGCACTCCGAAAAGTTTTGAAAAAAAGAAGTGCCCTCCCTCGTGAAGCAGCACCAAGAGTGAGATTGCCAGCACAAATTGCAGCAGTCTGATTAAGAAAACTTCCATGTGTTAAAAATATGTGTTACGGTGTTATTGTTTATTTCTCCGTCTCCGGGAAAGACTTTCGGTTTATTGCTTGCTCCTTCCGGTTTGCAGGAGATTCTGTTTTATATATTAAATTAGTTCCGTTGCGATGCGCCTTGCTTCGCGGTCGGTCTCGATGTATATGTCGTAGTCGGGTTCGGCAACGAATGTTGCGCGTTGCATGGTACACTCTATCGTTTCGGCAATTCGCGGGAACGAGCAACGGTCTTCAAGGAAGGCACGGTTTACTATCTCGTTGGCTGCATTCATTATGCACGGCATGTTGCCTCCACGCTCTATTGCTTCGAAAGCGAGTGCGAGGCAGCGGAATTTACCGAGGTCGGGTTCAAAGAACTCGAGAGGCTGTTTGAACAGGTCGAGACGGTCGCCGGTAAGAGTGAGCCTGTCGGGGAACGAGAAAGCATATTGTATCGGCAGTCGCATGTCCGGCACGCCGAGTTGCGCTTTTACCGAGCCGTCGCAGAACTGTACGGCACTGTGAACTATCGATTGTGGGTGTACGAGAACCTGTATTTTGTCTGCCTCCACGCCGAAGAGCCATTTTGCTTCGATTACCTCGAAGCCCTTGTTCATCATCGTTGCAGAGTCTATCGTTATCTTTGCTCCCATGTCCCAAGTCGGGTGTTTCAGGGCATCGGTTTTCGTAACCCCTGCAATCTGCTCCATTGTCATCAGTCGGAACGGTCCTCCCGAGGCAGTCAGCAGAATTTTCTCTATGACATTGTCGCCCTCGCCAACAATGCTTTGGAATATTGCCGAGTGCTCGCTGTCAACCGGTAGTATCGGAGCTTGGTTCTCCATTGCTAATCTTGTTATCAGTTCGCCCGCCACCACGAGTGTCTCTTTGTTGGCAAGACAAATCTTTTTTCTTGCCTTTATGGCGCGGATTGTCGGTGAAAGACCTGCAAAGCCCACCATTGCCGTCAGCACAATGTCTATCGGGTCGGCCTCGACAATCTCGTCAATGGCTCGTGCTCCGGCATATATCTTTATTTCCGGCAGGTCGCCGAGCATCTCCCGCAGTTCGTCGTATCTTGCCTCGTTGGCAATAACCACGGCTGCCGGATGGAAGCGTCTTGCCTGTTCGACGAGTTCCTTTACGCGGTTGTTCGCCGTAAGACAATATACTTCGTACAAGTCAGCATGCTCCTCTATCACCTGCAATGCCTGTGTGCCGATGCTGCCTGTCGAGCCTAATATGGCTATTTGTTTTTTCTTTTCCATTTCTGTAATGTCTATATTTCGAGCAGTCCCTCGGGCAGTGTCATTATTATCGTTTTGCCGTCGGCGTCGATTTCCCTTATCAGTTCGGGCGATGCCGGTATAAGCAAATTGCCTCCGGTTTCTGTCTTTACCACGAAAAGTATGTTGGTCGTTGCGTCATCAATGCCGCATACGGTTCCTATTACCTTATTATATATACAATCTTTTATTTCGAAACCCACCAACTCGGTAAGGCTGTATTCGCCGTTGCCGCTGTCGGAGAGATTTCTCGGGAAGAACACTTCGCAGTTTGTCAGTTGTCTTGCCTGCTCCTGTGTGTCTATGTCGCAAAACTTTACGATTGCTGTTTCGTCCGAGCGGAAGCGGTATTCGTCAAAAAAGAAAGGAACGAGTATGCCTTCTGTTTTAAGTATTACATATTCTGCATCCACGCGGTCGAATACGTCGTCGTCGAACATCATCGTGACTTCTCCGCGTACGCCGTGCGTTTTGCCTATTTTCCCTATACGATATACCTCTTCTTCGTGTATCATGTCTCAGTTTTCTACCCGTGTTATGCGTGCTCCAAGTGCATTGAGGCGTGCTTCGATGTTTTCGTACCCCCGGTCAATCTGCCCGATGTTGTCTATCCTGCTGGTTCCGCCTGCCGTTAGTGCAGCAATTAGCAATGCAATGCCTGCGCGTATGTCGGGACTTGTCATTCGTCCGGCACGCAGTTGTTTCTTGCGGTCGTGTCCCACAACCACGGCTCTGTGCGGGTCGCATAGGATTATCTGCGCCCCCATGTCAATCAGTTTATCTACGAAAAACAGTCTGCTCTCGAACATCTTTTGATGTATGAGCACCGAACCGCATGCCTGTGTCGCCACCACGAGCAGCACCGAGATGAGGTCGGGTGTGAGTCCCGGCCACGGTGCATCGGCAAGTGTCATTATGGAACCGTCGATGAACGAATCCACCACATAATGTTCCTGATGCGGTATGACGAGGTCGTCGCCGTCGGTTATTATCTCCACTCCGAGGCGGCGGAATGCCTCGGGTATTATACCGAGGTTATGTACCGACACGTCCTTGATGCGTATGCCGTCGCCTATCATTGCCGCCATGCCGATGAACGACCCAACCTCTATCATGTCAGGCAGTATTCTGTGGTTGGTGCCGTGGAGCGATTCCACTCCGTCTATCGTAATCAGGTTGCTGCCAATACCTTCTATGCGTGCTCCCATTCCGTTGAGCATTTTGCACAGTTGCTGTATGTATGGTTCGCATGCGGCATTGTATATTGTTGTTTTACCTTCGGCAAGTACTGACGCCATGATTATGTTTGCCGTTCCCGTCACGCTTGCCTCGTCGAGCAACATATATGTTCCGCGCAGCGAGTTACACCTTTTTCCGCCGTCTTCGTTGTTGTATCCGGGCAGTGCCTGTATCTCGTACACGTTCTGTTTTTTGTTGAATTCGAAATGCGCCCCGAGATTTTTGAAACCGAGGAAGTGGGTGTCGAGCCGCCGCCGTCCTATTTTGTCACCTCCCGGTTCTGCCACCACGGCTTTCCCGAAGCGTGCCAACAACGGTCCCATCATCATTACCGAACCTCGCAGTGCGGCACATTTCTGCACGAAAGCGTCGCTGCCGAGAAATTCGTGGTTCAGGTTTCTCGTTTGGAATATATAATCGTTCTCCCCTTGTTTATTAACTTCCACCCCGATGTCTCGCAGCAGTTGTATAAGGTTGTTTACGTCGAGAATGTTCGGAACATTAGTTATTCGCACCTCCTCTGTTGTCAGCAGCGAGGCACAAATCACCTGCAAAGCCTCGTTTTTGGCTCCTTGTGGCACTATTGTACCGCTCAACGTGTGTCCTCCTTCGATAATGAATGATTGCATGTTCGGTGTTTTTCTACTTTTTCCTCCTCTTTTTGGCCTGTTGTCCTTGTGGAATCTGCTTTGTCGTGTAATGGTTGTCGAACTTGAACGTAGCGAGGTCGAGTTGTATTACGCCGTCGGTAAAGCGTGCAAGGTCGCTTGCTATTTTCTCATCGTCGATTGAACCGTGACTCCACTGCATGAGGTTATGCTTCATTTGGTTTGCCGTGAGTTTTGTAAGTTCGTCCCTCTCCCTGCCTTCGGGCATGTTTTTTAGTTTCTCGAAGAGTTCGAACAACATTTTCCCGTAGTGCCTCACCGGTATTTGCTGCATCGGGTATTCCATCGGTTCGGGCTTGGCGGCAATCTTCAGTGCCGACGACACGTCGAACGGATATTCGATGTCGAGTTTGAAGTCGCTCATAATTGCGAGATGATCCCAGAGTTTCCGTTCGTAGTCGATGCTTTCTCTGTTTTTCGGAACCATCTGTCCCATCACCTTTATTATGGCTTTGGCACAGTTTTGTCGCTCTTGTTTCGTGGGCAGTGTCATGGCATGCTTAACCATTTTCTGAACCTCGCGTCCGTATTCCGGCATCACAAGTTTCTCGCGTTGCGTGTTATAGTCAAGTCCTTCGATGTTCATATATAAATTCTTTAATCCTTAAATTGTCTGTATTTTAATCCTGTTCGTGCTTCAGATGAGTTTCTTCGGAGTCTTTGCCACAAAGTCTTTCAGGTAGTACGGCACATAGTATGCCACGTCCTCAAACTCTTCCGTTACCCATTTTCGTTCCGCAATAGGGAACATATACTTTGCCAGCGGTTCTATTCCCTCAATCAGTCGGGCATTGGGATGGTTGATGGTTTCCATGCACTTGGCTGCCCCGTTGCCGAAGAAATACACCGGTCGGCTGTCAAGGTATTCGCGGTAGGTGTCGGCATCCACAATGTCGGCTCGTGTCTCGCGTTGCTCTTTCAGTGCGCGGTCGTATATTGCCGAATACACTTCCATGCGCCGTGCGTCTATCATTGGGCACAGCAGTGCATCGTCTTCAATCTCGTGATTCAGCAGTACCGGCACACTCATCACTTTTAGTGTGGGCACGGCGAGCAGTGGGACGTTTCTTCCGTAGCACACTCCTTTGGCCATCGACACCCCGATGCGCAACCCCGTGTATGAGCCGGGACCGCAACTTACTGCCACCGCACCGAGCGGAATGGTGTGATTGTCGGTAAACGATAGTGCTTCGTCGATAAAAACGCCAAGACTTACGGCATGGTTAGGTCCGCTGTGGTCTTCTTGTTTGAATATGCACTGCCCGTTCTCGCTCATGGCCACAGAGCATACTTCTGTGCTTGTCTCAATGCTTAAAATACACGACATGATAATGTTATTGTCTTAATAATTTTGCAAAATTACTCATTTTCCAAGAAAAAATAGTACTTTTGCAGAAAATTAACGCGAAAAGAGAGATATGATACAATCAATGACGGGCTACGGCAAGGCCGTTGTCGCTTATAAGGACAAGAAGATAAACGTTGAAGTAAAGTCGCTGAACTCCAAGGCTCTCGACCTGTCCACGCGCATATCACCGCTGTACAGAGAGAAAGAACTGGAGATGAGACAAATAGTTTCGGCCGCCCTCGTGCGTGGCAAGGTAGATCTAAACGTGTGGATAGAGAAAGATGCCGGAACCGATGCCACACCGATAAACGCAGCACTCGTGGAGAACTATTTCTGTCAGTTGAAAGATATTGCCGGCAAAGTGGGCTTCGAGTTGTCGTCGGAGATGCTGTTGCCTACGCTGATGCGAATGCCCGATGTGCTCGCAAAGACCGAGACGGAAACTCTCGACAACGAAGAATGGGCTGCACTGAAAGAGGCTCTCGCCGTTGCTCTCGATGCCGCAACGGAGTTTCGCAGACAGGAAGGAACCGCGCTGCAAAAGAAGTTTGAAGAGAAACTCGACAACATAACTGCATTGCTTGAAGGAATAGAGCAGTATGAAACGTTGAGGGTGGAGAAGATACGACGGAGAATAGTTGACGGACTGAAAACCATTCCCGAGGTGGAATATGACAAGAACCGTCTCGAACAGGAACTAATATACTATATAGAGAAACTCGACATAAGCGAGGAGAAGCAGCGTCTTGCCAACCATCTGTGCTATTTCCGCCGTACGATGGAAGACGACGAGTGTCAGGGGAAGAAACTCGGATTCATAGCGCAAGAGATGGGGCGCGAGATAAACACCACCGGTTCGAAGAGCAACCTTGCCGAGATGCAGAACGTTGTGGTAAAGATGAAAGACGAACTGGAGCAGATAAAGGAGCAGGTGCTCAACGTGCTTTAGACATAGTTCCTTATTGTATGCGGCTCATTTCTTTGCAGGCACCACGATAATCTTTATCGTCGTGCCCTCTCCCTTGGCACCCTTGAGCGTCTCGCACTTGCCGTTTGACCATACGGCACCAAGGAAACCGACATCGCCGGTGGCATAAACCTTTCCGCCGGCAACTGTCATCGACTTTATCCAGCCCATCTCGTTATTGTTGTCAATGTTCATTGCCTTTCCGTTCTTCCAGATTCTCGGCATGCTGATTAAAGTTTCGTTCCCGTCGTCAGATACGCGACTCTCGCTTCCTCCGACGTAGATGTCGTTGCCATCTGCCACTATGCAATCGGCTGTTTTGAAAACGCCATTCTCTCCCAGCGACCTCACAGACATGCCATTCTTCCACAGTGTGAGTTCGTCGTATTCCGGTTCACCGTAGTTTGATATCATCGTTGTGTATATGTTGCCTCCCGAAACTGCTATTGCCGTGAACCCGAACATCGTTGTTCCGTTATTCGGGGCAGGGTAAGTGGTGAGTTTTCCGTTCTTCCACAAGGCACCATAGCCGTTCTCGTAATTTCCCCTATACACCCGGCCGCAGGCATAAATGTTGCCGTTTTCCGCCGCGACACCGCATATTTCGTTGCATTTGAAACCGTCGAGGTCAAATGTTTTCATACTACCGTCTTCGCTCCACATAGCAGGTTGGTAAATGATTGTGGCATCTTCGTCAGTTCCCGGGATTCCTCCCACAACGACAGGTTTCCCGTCAACGTCGAGCAGTTTTGGTTTTTCGAGATCTTCCTTGTCTCCTATCCTCGTGAATTTCCCGCTTTTGTAAATGAAATAAGTAGCCCCGTCCATGTCATTTATGGTTGCCGAGCCGAGGAAAACGAACTTCCCTTCTATCACTATCATGTCGAAAATGGAGAAAAGGTCGTATCCGTCGGGTGTTCCAACCTTGTCGGCAATTACTTTTGGTACCCCGTTTTTCCAATACACCATGTCATATCTCGTCTCCGGAAAATCCGTTTCATCATTGTCCGCCGTACCGTTTTTTTGCATCGCACCAAGTACATAAACATCATACTTGCATGCTTTGTCGTTCTCTTTTTGTGTTTCTCCGACTTTCTTTTTGTTCATGCAACTAATCGCCGTTACGGCTGCCAATACAATTAATAACTTTTTCATAATTGTGTCGTTTTATAGAGGTTTTGTTTGCAAATATACAAAAATATTTTTACGGATAATTGAAAAACGTGTAAAAATTTATTGGTAATATACCGAAACTTTGTGCTTTTATGAATACTTTTTAGTACCTTCGCACCATGAAAGGGAACAAACTTGTAATTTTCTCGGCTCCCAGCGGAAGCGGGAAGAGTACTATCGTGAACTGGCTTATGACCGAACATCCCGAACTGTCGCTCGCTTTCAGCATATCGTGCACCAGTCGTAAACCGCGCGGAACGGAACGAGACGGCGTGGAGTATTTCTTCATAACGCCCGAAGAATTTCGCCGCCGCATTGCCGCAGACGAGTTTCTCGAATACGAGGAGGTGTATCAAGATCGCTTTTACGGCACGTTGAAATCACAGGTGGAACGTCAGTCGGAAGCCGGACAGAACGTGGTGTTCGATGTGGATGTTAAAGGCGGATGCGCCATAAAGCGGTTCTACGGTCGGCGTGCGTTGAGCATATTTGTCCGCCCGCCATCGATAGACGTGCTGCGCGAGCGTCTCCTGCATCGCGCCACAGACGCACCGGAGGTAATAGAGCAAAGGTTGCAGCGTGCCGAATTCGAACTGTCGTTCGCCGAAAAGTTTGACAAGGTTGTGGTAAACGACGACTTGAATAAGGCAGAAGAAGAGACGCTGGCAGTGGTGAAGGCATTCCTTGAAAATGATTAAGACGGAATCTGTTTCCCTTTGTCAATCTGCTCTCGGCATTGACAGGCAGATGCTTAAATATATTCGCGTATGTTATCCGTTAAGTCGGTAGGTCTTCTCGGAGGCTCGTTCAATCCCGTTCACAACGGCCACATTGCCCTTGCCAAGGAAATTCTCGTTGAGGCATGTCTCGACGAGGTGTGGTTCGTGGTGTCACCGCAAAACCCGCTGAAACCCACGGAGACACTGCTCGACGATGAATTGCGGTTCGAGATGACGCGCCTCGCTCTCGAAGGCGAACCTCATCTCGTGGCAAGCGACTACGAGTTTCGTCTCCCGCGCCCCTCTTACACATGGAACACGCTACGTCATCTGTTTGTCGACTATCCGCAATACCGTTTTGTCCTGCTCATCGGAGCAGACAACTGGCACGTTTTCGGCAACTGGCGCAACGGCAAAGAAATACTTTCCGCCTGCCAAGTGATAATCTATCCTCGCAGAGGTTATGTCGTTGACGAGTATTCGTTGCCCGACGGTGTACGTGTTATAAACACCTCTTTGCACGATGTCAGCAGTACGATGGTGCGCAAGGAGATTGCAGAAGGAAAAGACGTGAGCCGCCATGTTCCCACGCGAGTATTGACATTCATCAAACAAAAACATCTTTACAAATAACCCCTTAGGTCATGTTTCATCATGATACGAGCGAGTCAGGGGGGTAATACACGAGTTCAACATTAAAATTCTTGTTAAATTCATCGATAATACAGAAAGTTTACAGAGTTTCCTTGAACCCAAACCGGTCATTAGAATCCTCAACCGATTTTGTCCGATTGTTGAGCAGATGTGCAGCCGTTTCATCGAAGGCGTAGCGGGCTGCGTCGAGATGTAATGGCTGTGCAGATGTCAGCAAGCGGGCTAAAGCAGTCGGGAAGCGTAACGGCAAAGGCAAATCTAAGCAAATGCGGTCTAATGACAGATTTGGGTTGAACGAAGTGAAAAACATTGTCCTCGGTAATCATAGTGGCTTTTGTTCGTATTTTGTTGATTTTAGGACTATAAAAGCGCAACGATTTTCGCAGATTACCAAATTTCATGATGATTTCTTATCCCGAACCCGCGTATTGGATGAAAACCAAATCAGGCGGTTTTGCAAAACAATTTGGGCGAAATTGGTCAGCAAAATCGCCCAAATTGGTCGGCAATTTCGTCCAAATTACTTTTCCGAACAATATAAACAAGACGCGTATTGTGGGAAAAGTGTGAGAAAGTCAGGCTCCTGTCATCGAAAAAGTGTGATTATCTCTTGTTTTAATCATCGAAAAAGTGTATTTTTGCAGAAAAGCAAACGATTATGAAGAGACGGGCATTTAAACAACTGAAGGCTTGGAAGGAGAGTAAGAACAGGAAACCGTTAATACTTCTTGGTGCACGACAGGTGGGCAAGACATGGCTCATGAAGGAGTTTGGTGAAAAATGTTATGACTCTGTTGCCTATGTGAATTGCGATGCGGAACCATTGGCAAAGAGTTTGTTCGTTGATGATTATGGCATTGAGCGCATTCTCTTTGCCGTGCAGGCCATAACCGGTGTGAAACCGGAACCGTGCAAGACGCTGATTGTCTTTGACGAGATACAAGAAGCACCGCGGGGCTTGCATAGTTTGAAATATTTTCAAGAGAACGCCCCGGAATACCATGTGATGGCGGCGGGTTCGTTATTGGGTATTACGCTTCATAAGGGAGATTCGTTCCCCGTGGGTAAGGTCGACATGCTCTCTGTTCATCCTATGGACTTTGAAGAGTTCTTGGAAGCAAATGGTGAATATGCCTTGTCTCGACTTCTTCATCAAGGCGATTGGGAGATGATAGACATTTTTGCACCGAAATTCATTGAACAACTACGTTACTATTATTTCGTGGGAGGCATGCCCGAAGTGGTTTCGCATTTTATTGAGAATCACGATTTGGCAGAAATGCGCAGGCTTCAACGGAATATCCTCGAAGCCTATCGCAATGATATTTCCAAACATAGTTCAAAGTCGGAAAGTGTGCGCATCGGGCAGGTTCTGGATAGTTTGCCCTCACAGTTGGCAAAAGAAAACAAGAAGTTTATATATGGAGTGATAAAACAGGGGGCACGTGCCAAGGAGTACGAGTTGGCCATTCAATGGCTTATGGATGCCGGGATTATTCATAAAGTGAGCCGGGTGAAAGAAATACTGTCGCCCGTTAAGTTCTATGAAGACATGAGTGCTTTCAAACTATTCTTGCTTGATTGTGGTTTGTTTGCCTGTATGGTGGATGCACCGTCCAAGCAAATGCTTGTAGGCGATAATGTTTTCAAGGAGTTCAAGGGGGCTTTCACGGAGCAATACGTGTTGCAACAACTCGTAGCCAAAGGTTTTACACCTTATTATTGGAGTAACTACAAGACCCCCGCGGAAATAGATTTCGTCATTCAAACAGAAGACAGGGTAATTCCCATTGAAGTGAAAGCAGAAGAGAATGTCCGTGCACGTTCAATGAAAAACTATATTGACAAACATTCTGAAGCCCGCCTGAAAGGACTTCGTTTCTCTATGAAAAGGTATGTTGACCAAGGGTGGATGGAGAATGTGCCGTTGTACGGAATAATAAATGTGTGATTAGTACATGATTTCTTACTGCCGAACTTATCGAGTTATTTCTTCTGCAACGGAACTGTCGCAATGTGATAATATCCATGCACACATATTGTTGCGAATAAAAGATGTTTTTAATGGCAATAGTGTTAAATAAACAAAAAAGAGAACATTCGCACCCGTTACGCGCATTATTATCGAAATAAAAGAATTAACTTTGCACTCACAAATTTTCGAGGGGCCTTGGAACCCCCGGGGGCATTGTGTAAATAGCAGTCACCTTATATATAAATATGGTCATTGCGGTTTGTGAATCGATGTCTCACTGGCAGGCGGAGAGTCTGCCCGCTCCCAGGTGCGTGAAGCCAGGCGCGATCGGATGGCGACATATCCGGCAATAATAAAACGTTTTAAGTAATATTTTCAAATTACATGAACACTTTAAGTTACAAGACTATTTCCATTAACAAGGAAACAGCAAAGAAAGAGTGGGTTGTTGTCGATGCCACCGATCAGGTGGTGGGTCGTCTCTGCTCAAAGGTAGCGAAATTGATTCGCGGAAAGTACAAGCCGTCTTTCACTCCACATGTTGACTGCGGCGACAACGTAATCATCATCAATGCCGACAAAGTGGTATTTACCGGCAAGAAAGAGACCGACAAGGTTTACACCCGTTACACCGGCTATCCCGGCGGTCAGCGTTTCAACACTCCCGCACAGTTGCGTCTCCGCAAGGACGGTGCCGACCGTATTCTCCGCCATGCCGTGAAAGGTATGCTTCCAAAGGGTCGTCTCGGTCGTGCGTTGCTTGATAATCTGTATGTATATGGAGGTTCGGAACATCCACACGAGGCACAGAAGCCTAAGGCAATTGATATTAATCAGTACAAATAAAGAATAAAGGAAAAATGGAAGTAATTAATGCAATAGGTCGCCGTAAGAGTTCTGTGGCACGCATATATGTCAGCGAAGGAACAGGCAAAATCACTATAAACAAGAAGGACATCGATACTTATTTCCCTTCTGCAATACTCCAGTATGTGGTAAGGCAGCCGCTGAACCTACTTGATGTGGCAGAGAAATATGACATCAAGGTAAATCTCAACGGAGGCGGTTTTACCGGTCAGAGCCAGGCACTGCGCCTTGCCATAGCACGCGCTTTGGTAAAAATCAATGCCGATGACAAGAAGGCTCTTAAAGATCAGGGATTCCTCACACGCGACAGCCGTGCTGTTGAGCGTAAGAAACCGGGTCAGCCAAAGGCTCGTCGTCGCTTCCAGTTCAGCAAGCGTTAAACTTTTTCTTGGCGAGAGTGTGTTCTCGTATTTCCGGAATGTGCGGACTGCATGGCATGTATTGCCTCTGTCGGGCTGTTCGGGAAACTTGAAAGCACGCACGATGAACTCGTCATGGAGAAAAGTTGCTGACAGTTTAGTATCTAAATCTGCGAGACTTGGGGCATCGGTTCCGATTACCCGCAGGTTGGTTCTAATCGAAACAAGAATTTAAAAGAAAGTAAACAACAAACAAAATTTAAGAAAAAATGGCAAGAACAAACTTTGACCAACTGCTTGAAGCAGGCTGCCACTTCGGCCACCTCAAGCGCAAATGGAATCCGGCAATGGCTCCCTACATATTCATGGAGCGCAACGGTATTCATATCATAGACCTGCATAAGACCGTGGAAATGATCGACGAGGCAGCCGATGCACTGCGTCAGATTGCCAAGTCGGGAAAGAAAATTCTTTTCGTGGCCACCAAGAAACAGGCGAAGGACATCGTGGCAGAGAAAGCATCGAGTGTAAGTATGCCTTACGTAATCGAGCGTTGGCCGGGCGGTATGCTCACCAACTTCCCCACAATCCGCAAGGCTGTGAAGAAGATGTCCAACATCGACAAGATGATCAACGACGGAACTTTCTCCAACCTTTCGAAACGGGAGATGCTGCAAGTGACACGTCAGCGTGCGAAACTTGAGAAGAACCTCGGCTCGATAGCAGACCTTACGCGCCTGCCTTCTGCACTTTTCGTAATCGACGTTATGAAAGAGCACATCGCAGTGAGCGAGGCAGTGCGCCTTGGTATCCCCGTGTTCGCAATCGTTGACACCAACAGCAACCCGAAAGACATCGATTTCATTATCCCTGCAAACGATGATGCAAAGGACTCTATCGAGGTAATCCTCGGTGCTTGCTGCGAGGCAATCAACGAAGGACTTGCTGAACGTAAGGTGGAACGTGCCGATGAGAAAGCCGCAAAGGAACAGGGCGAGGAGGCAGAAGATGCCAAACCGCGCCGCCAGCGTCGTCCGCGCAAGGACGAGAAATCTGAGGCTCCGGCTGCAGAGGCTCCCGCCACAGAGGAGGCACCTGCCGCAGAGACAGTAGCAGAAGAGGCTCCCGCAGCAGAATAAAACGTCCGCATCCTTGCAAAGGAACTTTTAATATTAAAATTTTAACATTTAACGTATATAAGAAATGGCTATTTCAATAGACGACATAAAGAAACTGCGCGCCATGACCGGTGCCGGTCTGGCAGACGTGAAGAAAGCTCTGACCGAGGCCGAGGGCGATTTCGACAAGGCAAAAGACTTGCTGCGCGAGCGCGGATTGGCTATTGCCGCAAAGCGTAGCGACCGCGAGACATCGAACGGATGCGTACTCGTGAAGAGTGTTGACGGCTTTGCCGCGACATTGGCTTTAAAGTGCGAAACCGACTTTGTGGCAAACGGTGCCGATTTCATCGCTCTCACACAGTCGATACTCGATGCCGCCATAGCAGCGAAGGCTAAAACTCTTGACGAGGTAAAGGCTCTCGTTCTCGCCGACGGACAAAAGGCCGAGGACGCGGTGACACAGCGTTCGGGTATTACCGGTGAGAAGATGGAACTCGACGGATACCTCGTAATCGAAGGAGAAAACATCGAGGTGTATGACCACATGGGCAAACACACTCTCTGCACGATTGTACAGACCAACAAACCTGCCGCCGAAGCAGGTCACAAGGTGGCAATGCAGGTGGCTGCTATGAAACCGGTGGCTCTCGACGAGGCTAACGTTCCGCAGAGCATGATAGACGAGGAGTACAAAGTTGCGGTTGAGAAGACTAAGGAAGAGCAGGTGGAGAAAGCCGTCGTGGCTGCCATAAAGAAAGCCGGCATAAACCCGAACCTCGTGGATAGCGACGACCACATCGAGTCGAACATCAACAAGGGATGGCTCACACGCGAAGAGGCTGACAAGGCAAAGGAAATACGCGAGAAGACGGCTGCAGAGAAAGCCGCCAACCTGCCTGCACAGATGATAGAAAACATCGCAAAGGGACGCGTGGCAAAATTCCTCAAAGAGAATTGTCTCGTGGACCAAGAGTTCCAATTCGGAGACGGCGACAAGGCTACCGTAGCACAGTGGCTTGCCGCACAGGACAAAGAACTGAAAGTCGTTGCATTCAAACGTTTCACGCTCGTTGCAGATTGATGATAAAAAGACACACTTAAAAATAAATCCCGGAATGCAACATGCATTTCGGGATTTATTTATATCTTTGCAATTAACGGGTGAAAAATTAATTATTGTTATCATATGACTAATCTCTGACAAAATGAAGATTTTTGCAATAGGAATGAACTACGCGCAGCACAATAAAGAACTCGATGGCGCGTTATATATACCTGAAGAGCCGGTGGTTTTTACCAAAGCAGACTCGGCATTGCTGAAAGACGGCAAGCCGTTTTTCGTGCCGAACCACCTCGGAAGAGTGGATTACGAGGCAGAGTTGGTGGTTAGAATATGCCGTCTTGGCAAAGGCATTCCGGAACGTTTTGCCCACCGATACTATGATGCGGTAACAGTAGGTGTCGACTTTACCGCCCGAGACCTACAGCAACGGTTGCGTGCCGCCGGCAAACCATGGGAATTGTGCAAAGGTTTCGACGGTGCGGCAACGATAGGGGAGTGGGTTGACAAGGAAAAATTCCTTGACGTGCAGGCTCTGCACTTTCGTCTCGACATTAATGGGACGACCGTTCAACAAGGATTTTCCGGCGATATGATATTTAAGATTGACCGGATCGTAAGTTTTATAAGTAGTTTTTTTACACTGAAAACCGGCGACATGATTTATACAGGCACTCCCGCGGGAGTGGGATCGGTAAGTATCGACGACCATATTACCGGCTATATCGAGGAAAGAAAAGTACTCGAGTTCAACGTGAAGTGATAAATATTTGATATGATGAGCATACGGAATATAACATTATCTTATAAATGTAAAGTGTCGGGAGCGGGGCTGTTGCTGCTTCTTTTGCTTTCGTATATGCCGGTATCGGCACAGACACGTTTCTTCAATCTTACCGCCGACGAGGTGAAGATAGACTCCGTGCTGCCGTATTTCGGTTACAGTCAACGTTTGGGCGACAACTATGTTGACTCTGTATATACGGTGGAAATTGTTTATCCGGAGTTTTACGACATGTCGGAGAAAGACATAGAGGCATACAAACTCATTGACGACGAACTGCCGCCGGCAATGCCCGAGATTATCAGCAGCGTGGTTACGGAACGCAAAAAAGGAATACTTAAGGCAGGATTTACGCCCATCGTGTATCGCGACGGCAAGTATCGGAAGGTTGTAAGTTTCATGTTGCGCGTGAAAGCAAGTGTCGCAAAGAACGATGTGAGACACATAATGGCAAAAGCCGCTGTGCCAAAAGCAGAGAGATATGCAGAAAAATCGCTGCTCGCAACAGGACGATGGGCAAAGATAAGGGTGTCCGGAAGCGGCATTCATCAACTTACCAATGAAGTGATAAAACGTGCAGGTTTCTCCAACCCCGAACGAGTGAAAATCTACGGGTATGGAGGTGCATTGCAGAACGAAAAACTCGTGGGCGATGAACTCGTGGCTCTCGATGACCTGAAGGAAGTACCAACATGTACGGTAAACGGTCGCCGATTGTTCTATGCACAAGGACCGGTAAGTTGGGAGGACGGAAAAAAACGTGTGCGCAATCCCTACTCCGACTACGGATATTACCTTATAACGCAGTCGGAAGATGCACCGATGAGTGTCTCGGCAGAAGAATTCATGAAAGAGAATTACCCTAAGCCGGACGACTACAACAGTCTTCACGAGATAGACAACTACGCATGGTTCCACGGAGGACGCAACCTGTATGAGAACTCTCCGATAAATGCCGGTGATGACAAAACCTACACCATTGCAAGGAAAGGGAAATCGGAAAGGGGAAATATAAAAGTGGTAGTTTCGGCAGGGAAGAAAACAAATGTGGATATTGAGATAAACGGCAAGACTGTGGGAAGTATTGGTGTGCGACCGATTATTTATGAAGTGGGACATGCCACCGAAGCAGAATTTAATATAGACGGATTGCAGGACGAGAACAAAGTAAAGATTATTGTGAAAGACGGCGGTCCGGCACGTCTCGACTATATTTCATTACACACGGACGACCCCGCACCGGAACCGGATATTGCCTCGGCGGCATTCCCACAGGCAGAATATGTGCACAACATAACAAACCAAAACCTGCATGCCGACCGCAACATAAACATGGTAATAATAGTTCCCACATCTGGAAAACTTACGGAACAAGCACTTCGTCTTGCCACTTTCCATGAGAAATACGACAATATGAAAGTGAAAGTTGTGCCGGCAGACGAACTGTACAACGAGTTCGCATCGGGAACACCGGATGCAAATGCGTATCGCAGATACCTGAAAATGCTGTACGACAGAGCGGAAAACGAGGCAGACATGCCGAGATATTTGATACTGTTCGGAGACTGTGCATGGGACAACAGGATGAGAATAAGCGATTTCAGGAACTATTCCGTGAACGATTTCCTGTTGTGTTACGAGAGCGAAAACTCGTTCAGCCATACCGAATGTTACATAGACGACGGTTTCTTCTGCGTACTCGACGATGGTGAGGGGGCAGATCTGCTCAAACAGGATCTGCACGATATTGCCGTGGGACGTATTCCGGCACGGAATGAAATCGAAGCAAAAATAATGGTGGATAAAACCATCAACTACATCAATAATGTCAATGCCGGGGCGTGGCAGAACGTGGTAATGTTCATGGGAGACGACGGAAACGGTAATATTCACATGGAAGATTCGGAAGATGCGGCACTACAAACCGAGGCTCAACAGCCGGGAATGGTGGTGCAACGTGTGATGCTGGATGCCTATCAGGTGCAAAGCAGTTCTACGGGAAATACTTTCCCGGGAGCAACGGCAGACATATTGCAGCAGCAGAAGCGTGGAGCATTGGTAATGGATTACTGCGGTCACGGAAGCGCATGGCAGTTGAGTCACGAGGGTGTTATAAGACTCAAGGATTTTAAGGAAACCGAATGTCACAACCTGCCGCTTTGGATCACGGCATCATGTGACGTAGCCCCTTTCGATGGTGTGGAGGAAAATATCGGTGAGGCATCAATATTTGCCCCAAAGGGAGGTGCCGTGGCGTTCTACGGAACAACCCGGACGGTGTTCGTTACACGCAATAAGGTGATAAACCTTGCCTTCTTGAAATATGCACTCGGATACACAGACGGCAGACCGAACACACTCGGAGAGGCGCAACGGCTGGCAAAGAACGAACTTATAACAAACGGAAAAGACAGAACTGCCAACAAATTGCAATACTCATTGCTCGGCGACCCGGCACTCGCTCTGAAACTACCGACACTGAAAGCGGTGGTGGATCGTATAAACGGAGTTGACCTGCAAGAGGGCGTAATGCCGAAGCTGAAAGCCGGAAGTGTGGCAAAGGTGGAAGGGCACATTGAACGTTCGGGGGCTGAATGTACTGATTTTAACGGACTTCTGACTGCCATCGTGCGCGACAGCAAGGTTCTCGTAAAATGCAAACAGCAGGATCCTAATACCTCAAAAGCATTCGAGTTTTATGACCGTAAGAAAGTTTTGTTCAATGGTTCGGACAATGTGAAAGATGGAAAGTTCGCATTCTCTTTCGCCGTGCCTATGGATATGAGTTATACAAACGAACAGGGATTGATAAATTTATATGCCGTAAATAACGAGAAAACCGAGATGGCAAACGGAAGTACGGATAAATTCACGCTCGGAGAAACCGTCGCCACGGGCAACGACTCGATAGGACCGTCGATATATTGCTACCTTAACTCGCCGGCATTCGTCAACGGTGGGAAAGTTAATGCCACACCGTTTTTCGTGGCACAGATAACGGACAAGGACGGGATAAACACCTCCGGAAACGGCATCGGACACGACCTCGAACTCGTTATAGACGGAGAGATGTCGCTAACGTTCAATCTCAACGACAATTTCGAGTACGAGTTCGGCTCTTATACATCGGGAAAAACCTCCTATGCGTTGCCGGAATTGAAAGAAGGACCGCACAAACTGAGATTCCGTGCATGGGACATTCTGAATAATTCGTCAACTGCAGAACTCTCATTCAATGTGGTACACGGATTGGCACCGACTCTTTTCGACATTAACTGTACCAAAAATCCGGCATCGAACGCAACAACGTTCATCGTAAGTCACGACTACATGGGGAACAAACTTGACGTTAACATCGATATTTTCGACATAAGCGGCAGACATCTATGGACATATACCGACAAAGGGGTTACGTCGGCAGGCTCATATACCATGGACTGGAACCTTACCATTGACGGAGGCGAACGGCTTAAGACGGGAGTATATCTGTACCGTGTGCGCATAAGTGCCGACGGAAGCAGCAAGGTATCGAAAGCAAAGAAACTCGTGATAACACAATAAAAACATCATAACATAGTTAATATAGATGATGTACAAAAAAGTGCATCGTGAAAAATCATAGTAAGATGAACCGAAAAACAAGGATAATTTTCATTGCGCTGACATTGCTCGCAACCGTAGGGCTGAGAGCGCAGGACAAGAAGAACTTTTTCAATCCGGTAAATACCTCGGTAACGTCGCAGAGCATTGCTCCCGATGCACGCTCCGCAGGAATGGGCGATGTGGGTGTTGCCACGGATCCCGACGTGAACTCGCAATACTGGAACCCTGCCAAATATCCGTTCACGATAGGTCGGGCGGGAGTGGCGCTAAACTACACTCCTTGGCTGAGACAACTCGTAAGCGACATGGACTTGGCTTATCTTTCCGGATATTATCGTATCGGCGACTATTCTGCCGTAAGTGCATCACTGCGTTATTTCTCGCTCGGAGAGGTAATTATGGACTCGGCACCGAATTCTAACAACAACCTTACAATCAACCCTTACGAGATGTCTTTCGACGTTGCATACTCACTAATGTTAAGCGAGACATTCTCCCTTGGTGCCGGAGTGCGTTGGATTTACAGTGATCTGACATACAATTACAACGAGGATACCGCCCCCGGGTCGGCATTCGCGGCAGACCTTTCAATGTATTATCAGAACTATATCAACCTCGGACAGCGCGAGTGTCAGTTGGGTTTGGGCATGAACATAAGTAACATCGGTTCGAAGATAAACTTCGGAGACGACAACCGCAGCGAGTTCATACCGACAAACCTGCGTCTCGGAGCATCGCTTATGGTGCCGATAGACGAATATAACCGTTTCACAATAGCCGCAGATGCAAACAAACTGCTCGTTCCGACATACCCGAAGATAAAAGACGGTGAGGCAAAGTCGGACTACGAGGATCGTGTGTTGCGCGAATACTACGATGTTTCGTCGATAAGCGGTATATTCAAGAGTTTCGGAGATGCACCCAACGGCATCAGCGAAGAATTGCAGGAGATACAATGGAGTTTGGGAGCGGAATACATCTATAATGACAAATTTTCATTACGGGCAGGCTACCACCATGAGAGCGAGAACAAGGGAAACAGAAAGTACTTTACCGTTGGAGCCGGTTTCCGCATGAGTGTCTTCTCACTCGATGCCGGATATGTTATTGCCACGGCAAAAAGCAACCCGCTCGACCAGACTCTGCGCTTCTCGCTAACGTTCGATATGGACGGCATAAAAGACTTGTTCCACCGCAGATAATATTGAATTGTTTATGATACGAGTTGGTTTTGGATATGATGTTCACCGTTTGGTTGAGGGGCGCGACCTATGGCTTGGCGGCATAAAGATACCACATTGTAAAGGATTATTAGGGCATAGCGATGCCGATGTGCTGATACATGTAATCTGTGACGCGTTGCTCGGGGCTGCCAACATGCGCGACATCGGTTGGCACTGGCCTGACACCGCTGCCGAAACAGACGGAATAGACAGTAAAATATTGCTGCGCGAGACAATGAAACTCATTGCCACAAAGGGCTATCGCTTTGGCAACCTTGATGCAACGATATGCGCAGAGCATCCGAAACTGAACCCGCATGTGCCGGCAATGAAGAAATGTCTTGCCGAAATAATGAATACCGACGAGGACAACATATCCATAAAGGCGACGACAACAGAACGTCTCGGATTTACCGGACGCGAGGAAGGTATGTCGGCATTTGCCACCGTACTGATAGAAAAGGAATAACTCATAAGTTCCTTTTTCCGGCATTGGGAATATAAATAATACGTTTATGGCAGGTCTGAATCCTGCCTTTTTTGCCGGAAAAATCAATGACACATTATACTATTAAAAGAATAAAGACAAAGATTAAACAGGTGTTATCGCATATTACGTTTGATTGTTAATACCTGACTACCTATTAACGATTAATTATTCGTCATTAACGATTAATTGTTATGTTTATGTAAAAGCATATAAATCAAACACTTGCTATTCAATTATTGCAAGTGCGTATGTATGCCGCAAGAATAAATATACTACCTTTTTAGTATTGTGGGTATCTGTAATTGTTTTTAACTTTGCCGACAATATTTAAGAAATAAACTATTGATTAATTTTAAAATTAAATGAAAATAAAGTTGCCCACGGTAATGTCATGCCTTGAAATGTGTGTGTTACAACCTTGTGGATACGAGAAAAACCAAAGAAAATAAACACAGCCTGAAGTCTGATACTTATATGTAACGAAATGAATAAGATACATGCTTGCTTTTACTAACATTTATATTTACATTAAATAAAAAACACATGATTAAAAAATTACCATTTGTTATTGGAGCATTATTGCTCTCAACGTTTTACAGTGCATCGGCACAAGTTAAGATGGCACCAAATTATTTCAAAGCCGATCCTGCCGTCTGCAAATACCGTATGAAATCCGTAATTGCGTGGAAAGACACTCAATACGAGATGAAAACGACATACACCTACGACGACAACGGACTTCTCATCCGTGAAGAAAGTGGTGAGCAGAACAGTGAAAATTTAATTACTTCCAATTATTCTTATGACAAGAATGGTTATCTCGTAAAAAAAGAGAACGTGGAAATTAATGCTTACGGAACTGAAAAAATTGTAACGCACAAGGAGGTATATGTAAGAAACGAAAAGGGATATCCTTTGGAGTACCACCGTTACACTCTTCATGGCCCCGATCCGGACAATCTTGTACTCACCGAAGATGTTATAGTTTTGTTCAACTATGACTCGGAGAATCGTTTGACAAATGCAGAAATACGCCAATATGATTACATATTGGAGATGTTGGAAGAGAACATTGGACGTATATGCAGAGTGGAATACAATGAAATTGGAAAGGTTTCGAAAGTCAGCCAGTTCCTTCCGGGAAATGAACTGATATGGTATGAAGAATTTACTTATGACGATAAAGGTCGACGCACGGCAATAAGCAAAATTTGTGGCTCGGCCTACAATGCCGACTCTGGTGATATAATATGGAGTTGGGTTTATGATGAAGAAGGTGACATAATAGAGTCTGGACGTGAAGACTTTATGAAGTCATTCACTTATGACAAATCCAAGAAGGCTTCGGAGACCTTCATGCCATTAGAGGGAGCCGAGGGAGACTGGGTTTTATTAGGCCCGGTAAACTGCACACTTTTCAGAGAATTGCCCATTGAAAAGTATTTCACGCACGCAGTAACGGGTGAAATTTCGACAGAGTCGGTCGTAACTTATGAAGAAGTACCTATTAGCACAGTTATCGATACGACCGTTGCAGATGATGCAAATATAGTTGTTACGGTGAATGGAAACGTTCTATCGGTCAATATTCCTGCCGAACTTGTTGGCAAACGTTTGTCAATATTCAGTGCCACGGGTGTTATTATTTACAGCGAAATAGTCACAGATGTCCGCCAAAACATCGGTGTCGGCAAACTTAATGCCGGACTTTATGTGCTCGAAATAGGTGGAAAAACAGCGAAATTCATTAAAAGATAATTTCCAAAACAGAAGTTCACGGTTCGCCTTTGATTTTTCCCAATTCATTATATGAACCATTAAACCTTTTAAACCCAAATCGGTCATTAGAACCTTCAACTGATTTTGTTCGATTGTTGAGCAGATGTGCAGCCGTTTCATCGAAGGCGTAGCGGGCTACATCGAGATGAAACGGCTGCGCAGATGTCAGCAAGCGGGCTAAAGCAGTTGGGAAGCGTAACGGCAATGGCAAATCTAAGCAAATGCGGTCTGATGACCGATTTGGGTTAAATAAATTCCGGGAAAGATTTTTATTGCTTTCCCGGAGTTTTGTTTTTTATATAATTACGATATAATTCTCTTCCAAATAAAAAACGCGCAGCAATTCTCATCGAACTGTGGCGCGTAAAAAATATGTTTAACTAAAAAACCTCTGCTGATCGAAAGGCAGTCTCGCGACTCCCCTTGTCAACCTTTTACAATCATGAAAAACTTACCTTAATTCAATAACTAAAAACCTAAATATTTTACTACTAACCTAAACATTCTGTCTTTTTTTGACGGTGCAAAGGTATGACTATTATGAATTACACGCAACATACATGCCGGATATTTATTGCTTTTAGTGCTTTTCTTGAGGTAAATCAATCCGTTGTGTGCGGAAACAATGACTAAAATGTCGTTTTCGTTTTGTTTTTACATAAATTAGGAGTACCTTTGCTTTATGTTTTAAAAGCCCATTCGAGGGGTAAAATAGCAGATGAAAGTATTGATAGTGAACACGAGCGATGCGAGTGGCGGAGCCTCGACGGCTGCCAGAAGACTTGCCGAAGCCCTCAACAACAACGGTGTCGAGGCGCGAATGCTTGTGCGAGAACGTCTTACGGAAACCCCGTTCGTGGAACTGTTGCCGGGGAGATTGCGGCAGAAATGGAATTTTCTGTGGGAGCGTATGCGTATTTTCGTCTCAAACATGTTTTCCCGAGACAACCTTTTCACGGTGTCGATAGCCAATACCGGACAAGACATTACCCGCACGAAAGCATTCCGCGATGCAGACATCATACACCTGCACTGGGTAAATCAGGGAATGCTCTCGCTCGGCGACATGGGAAAAATACTCCGCAGTGGCAAGCCCGTGGTATGGACCATGCACGACATGTGGCAACTCACGGCAATCTGTCACTATGCACACGAGTGCCGCCGCTTTGTCGAACGGTGCGGAAGATGCCCTTTTCTGCGTTTCTCCCACGAGAAAGATTTATCGCGAAAGGTGTTCGTCCGGAAACAGAAAATGCTCTCGGGGACAGACGTGAGTTTTGTTGCCGTGAGCACATGGCTGCAACGTGAGGCACGACAAAGTGCACTGTTGGCAGACCGTGACGTTCGTGTCGTTCCCAACGTGTTGTCTCTTTCGCGCTTCCGACTTTTTCCACGCGATGACTCCCGCCGCCGTCTCGGCATCAGGCAAAAGTATGTCGTGATGTTCGGTGCAGCGCGAATAGATAATAAAATTAAAGGATTTAATTTTCTTCGCGAGGCAATAAGACATATAATTGATAATGGAATGTTGCCGAAAGACGACCTCTGTCTGCTGCTCTTCGGGGGCATTAAAGACGAGTCGGTACTGCACGATTTCCCAATACATTATATATATGACGGCTATGTGAAGGGTGACGAGAAGTTGTCCATGATGTATTCTGCCGCCAACTGTGTGGTTTCTTCATCTCTGTACGAAACCTTCGGGCAGACCCTCATCGAAGCATTGGCATGCGGATGTCTGCCCGTTACGTTCGATAACAGCGGACAAACCGACATAGTGCGTCATCGAGAGAACGGCTATCTCGCTCGGTGGAAAGACTCGCAGAGCCTTGCCGAAGGTATAGTGTGGGCTGCTCTCGACGGTCTGGCAGACCGCATGGCATTGCGTCGCGATGTGATTGATAGATATTCCGAGAGTGTGGTGGCACAACAGTATATAGACATTTACAAGTTGATGAAATAGAATTTGAAGATGATTACATTCAGCATAATAACCGTAACATACAATGCCGCGGAGGTATCGGGACGCACGTTCGAAAGTGTTGCCGGACAGACATATCCCGCGGTGGAACATATAATAGTGGACGGGGCTTCCACGGACGGAACCCTCGCCGTTGCCGAGGAATACCGCTTGCGGTCGGACGAGGCATGCAACGGTCACTGCGTTTTAATAAACTCCGAACCCGACAGCGGCATTTACGATGCCATGAACAAAGGGCTGGAGCGGGCAACGGGCAACTACGTCCTTTTTATGAATGCCGGCGATACTTTTGCCTCGCCCCGCACGCTTGCGGAGATTACAGAAAAAGCATGCCTCGACGTTAAAGAGAATGAGAGGCGACTGCTGCCGGCGGTTATTTACGGGGATACCGACATATATGATGCCGGCGGCAATTTTGTGTGTCACAGACATTTGTCTGCTCCCCGACGGCTGTCGTGGCGTTCGTTTGTCAAAGGCATGCTTGTTTGTCATCAGGCTTTCTATGCCCGTGCAGACATAGCCGCACGCATTACCTATAACCTCAAATACAAGTATTCTGCAGATGTTGACTGGTGTATCCAGATTATGAAAGACGCCGAGCGCAACGCTCTTCCCATGGTCAATGTAAATCAGGTGGTCGCACATTATCTGCAAGAAGGCCGGACGACTCAAAACCACCGTGCCTCGCTTAAAGAACGCTACGACGTAATGTGCCGGCACTATGGCACGTTTACCACACTCTTCATGCATGTGTGTTTCGCATTTCGCGACTTGAAGAGACGGCTTGCCGGCTGACAAACGGCACGCTTATTCTTTCCGTGGCATGTCTCTTCGGTCTGTAAAACCGCCTGTTTTACTTTACAATTTCGGCGAATTTGCTTTTCAATTTCGGCGGTTTTGGTGAACAATTCAGCCGAAATTGCCAACCGTCGCAGTATTAAATCTTTTATATTTGATGATGTAAAATTTTGCCATTAGGCAAAGTTGCTGTAATTTTGCGGCGAAAATGGCGAATGTGAAGATATTCCATGTTATCATAAGATTGCTCGGCACGGCGACTGTCCCGATAAGGAAAAACTTTGTTTTCTTTGTTATGATGTATGTCCTCGGCACGGTATGCACCTACGCAGTGCTTCCCGAACGGCGGGGAGCGCATGTTTTCGAGTTCTGGTGGCAGGAACTTTTCGTTGATGTTTACCTCCTCTGTATCGTTCTTTCGCTCATACCGGAGAAAGTTAGGCGGTGGGTTCGGCGCTCGTTCTACATTGCTGCGTATGCCGTTGCCATGGCGGATGTGTATTGTTTCGTGAATTTCGACTCCACTCTGACACCTACCATGTTGCTTCTTGTAGGCGAGACCAACAGTGGCGAGGCTGCCGAGTTTCTGCGTTCGTACGTCCGACCGTCAATTGTTTTGAGCCGTTTGGGGTGGGTGTTGCTCGTAATGGCGGTTCATATTGCACTTTCGCTGTCTTGCATTTTCCTGAAAGAAAAGAAAAACGAGCTGTTGTACCGTATTGAAACTTTTTGGCATTGTGCTGCGACGAGGTATTCGCCAGTTTATTATCTGTATCCCGCCGTGTCGCTGTCGGTTATACTCTTGTTTGCATATTCTCTCTCGTCGTGTTTGGAAAACAAACGGGCGGAACACCGGCTGATGTCATACGACAACATAGGCGACATAGAACACGAACTCACCGAGAAGACATGTGCCAACCTTTACCAGCCTCTTTACCGCCTCGTATTCAGTATCTATGCCAACAGACTTACGTCGCGGCAGGTGGCACGGCTCATCGACGGCATCGATGAGGCACGCGTTGACAGTTGCAGTTTCGCATCGCCCAATATAGTACTTGTCATAGGCGAGAGTTACAACCGTCACCATTCGCAGTTGTACGGTTACGAAAAGCCCACCACTCCGCGACAGGTGGAACGTGACCGGCGTGGCGAACTGATAAAGATGAACGATGCCATATCCCCTTGGAATCTCACTAGTTATGTCTTTAAGTACATATTCTCGATGTATGCCGTGGGCGACAAGGGCGACTGGTGCGACTATCCGCTCTTCCCCGAACTGTTCCGCCGTGCCGGCTATCATGTCACTTTCATTACCAATCAGTTTCTGCCGAAAGCGAAGGAGGCAGTGTATGATTTCAGCGGAGGCTTCTTCCTTAACAACGAGACGTTGAGCCGTGCAATGTTCGACACGCGCAACACAAAACTGCATGCTTTCGATGCAGGTGTCGTTACGGAATATGACAATCTCAAAAAGACCGACAGAGAGCACAACCTTATTATCCTACATCTCATGGGACAACATGTGAAATATGCCTCGCGGGTACCGGACAAGCAGAAACATTTCCGTAAGGAAGACTACCGGCGCAAAGGTTTCTCGAACAAGGAGAAGCAAATAATGGCAGACTATGACAATGCCGTACTTTACAACGACTCGATAATGGACGAAATATTGAAACGTTTCGAGGACAAAGATGCGATAGTGATATACGTCCCCGATCATGGCGAGGAGTGCTACGGGGGCAATGTGCATTTCTTCGGGCGTATGCACAGCACGGATATTACTGCCCGACTTGCCCGAGAGGAGTTTGATATACCGATGTGGTTCTGGTGTTCTGCCCGTTACCGCGATGCCCGTCCGGAAATGGTAAAGATGCTGAATGCCGCCGCGAAGAAACGTTATATGACAGACGCGCTGCCTCATTCGCTGCTTCGTCTGGGCGGAATCCACACCCGATGGTATCGTTCCTCGCTCGATGTTTTGAGCGAAGAATACGACGAGAAACGCCCGAGGATTCTGAAGAAAACCACCGACTATGACAAACTTGAGAAGGTGAAAGAGAAATGAATGCGTAGAATGTTTTTTTAATGACAATCAACAATGGATATAAGAAATAACGCTTTGCGCGGCATTGCCATACTCGGCATAATGCTTCACAACTACTGTCATTTGCTCGGTTTTGCCGTGAAGGAGAACGAATATACGTTCACGGTTGGCAAAGCGTTGCAGTTTTGGGACAAACTTACGTTGCCAGACCATGACATACTGATACATATTCTCTCGTTCTTCGGTCATTACGGCGTGCCGGTCTTTCTTTTTGTGAGTGGTTACGGACTTGTCAAGAAGTACGAGAAAGGAAGTATTAAAGACGGAAATGGCAACGATGCCCAATTCTCGATGCCTGCTCCTCTGCCTTTCATGCGTTATCATTTCCTGAAACTTTTCCGTTTGATGATAATAGGTTACGTTGTTTTCGTTGCGGTATATTTCCTGCGAAACAACGACGGTGCGGTAGTCTATTCTTTCGACAGGATACTTGCACAGTTGGGAATGGTGATAAATTTTGTGTTCAAGTATCCTGACAAGGTGATAAAACCGGGACCGTACTGGTATTTCGGTCTCATGCTACAGTTATACGCTTTGTATGTTCTTGTGTTCAACCGTTGGCGCGGTTGGAAGATACTCGTTGTCTTCGTGGTTCTCTGTTGGGTGGTTCAGTTGCTTGCGAACGCGTTGGGCGAGAATGTCCTCAACCACGTAAGATACAACTTTTTCGGTGCAGTTCTTCCCTTTGCCATGGGAATTGCCTATGCCCGTTGGGGGCGTGAGTTACCGCGTGCGGGCTATTTGGCATTGACATTGTTGTCGTTTGTGGTGGTATTGTTCGGCAGTTTCCGGTTCGGTTGGTGGCTTTGGACTCCGGCTTTCGTCGTCATTGGTGCAGTAAGTACGGTGCGTCTTCTGCCTCCATTCCTGTTAAATCCTTTTTCGTGGACAGGCACTCTTTCTGCTGCAATTTTCGTTATGCACCCCCTTGCGCGTGAAATAATAATCGGTCATTATCGTCGCAGCGATATATATACAGGCATTTTCATCTATGTTTTCACGGCTTTTGCCATGTCGATGTTGCTGCAATATATATTGAAATATATCCCGAAGCCTAAGATTTAGGTTGTGTTACCATGTTGTGTGACGGTATTTCATATCCTGTCAACATGCAGTGTGTGGTCGCAATATTCAACCACTGCGTGTCGGTGCGTGATAAAGATTACCGTTTTATCGTGTTTCTCGAGTATGTTTTTCAGCAGTTGTCGCTCGGTTTCAGGGTCGAGCGCACTTGTTGCCTCATCGAAAAGCATGATACTCCCGCACCTGAGCAGTGCACGCGCTATGGCAATTCGCTGTGCCTGTCCTTCGCTTAATCCTCCTCCGCTCTCGCTGCATGCGGTGTCGATGCCGTTTGGCAGCGAGAAAACGAAATCGGCACAAGCCTCTCGCAGTGCATCGTTCATCTCCTCCTCGGTTGCCTCTACGCGTCCGAGGTGCAGATTCTCGCGTATTGTTCCGCTAAGCAGTGTGTTTCCCTGCGGCACATACACGAAGTTGCATCTCATCAATGGAGACAGGTTGAGTTCCTTTTCTTTGTTATATATCAAGGCTCTCCCGTAATTCGGTCGTATCAATGCGAGTATCATTCGCACAAGAGTTGTCTTGCCGGCTCCCGTCTCTCCGAGAATTGCGGTACACGACCCAGGCGGGAAATCGAACGTAAGTCGTTTCAATATGTAACGCTCATTGGCAGAATAGGCATACGAAACGTTGTCGAGTCGCACGCCGCACGGTCCTTCCAACTCTATCGGGTCGCCCTGTTCCTCAAGAGGGTTCTCCTCCAATTCCATGAGTCTTTCGGCAGCCGTAAACACACTGACGAATGCCGGCACGAGTTTTGTAAGCGAGCGTGCCGGCCCCTGTATTTTTGCCACTAATTGCAGGAATGCCGTCATTCCGCCGAATGACAGTGTGTAATTAAACATTCGCATTGCGCTCCATAGGAATGCAATGAGATACCCGAGAGCAAATCCGAAGTTAAGTATAAGGTTCGATGTAACCGAGAACTTTGTACGTTTCACAACGTTTTGGCGCAGTTCGCTCTGTGTGGTTTCCAGTCTGTCAACCATCATTGAGTCGCTTTCGAGGGTTTTTATGAGCATTCTGTTCTGTACGGTTTCTTGCAATACGCTCTGCACTTTCGAGTCGCTGTCGCGCACCTTTCGGGTGAGTTTCCGCATTTTCTTCATATATACTTTGCTCACAAGAATGAATATCGGCAACATGGCGATGATTAGCAACGCCAAAAAATGATCCATTTTGAAGAGATAGAAGAAAGCACCCAAGAACATGGCAAGCACGGAAAGGGTGTTCGGAATTGTCTCTGTGAGGAAAATCACTACGTTGTTAATGTCGCCTTCGAGTCTGTTGATGACGTCGCCGCTGTGGAAACGCTCCCTGCCATGCCATTCCGAGCGCAGTATCCGGTCGAGCATTCGCTGTTGCATGCGGTTTTGTGCACGTATTCCGAGTATGTTCCGCACCCATATTGCAGACACATGAATGGCAAAGTCGCAGATGACAAGACCTCCCATCAGTGCCACCGCGAGGTACAACGAGCCTTCGATAGAGTGTGATGCCACGTCTATGGCGTTTTGCACTGCCCACACCTGCGCGAGACTTACGCATACACCGAGCAGTCCGAGCGAAGCATTGAGCACCGCCTGCAAGCGGTTTCCGCGCCATGCCCGCCACAACCAGCGTATTATGTCGCGTGCCGGGTAGCGGTTGTTTTCCATCTTAAGCAGTTCCTTTATTTTCATTCTGATTCGGAAATTGATTAGGCGGACTTTATGAATTACCACCGTGAAGATTAATTTTGCATTGCGGGTGACTTGTATACGGAAACAATTTTTCAACCGGACAAAGTCGATTTGTGAAACCCGTCATAATCGAAAATCGCCATAAAGTGTATTTCATACACTCCTCCATGCTTGTCTTTCAATCTTTGTCGCTTGTCGCTCAACTCTTATTGCCGACTCTGTTGTCTCTTCCCCACATCATTTTCTCTCTCAGTGTGGAATAGTAGTTGCGCCCGGCAAGTCGCATAATCTTGATGTTGTGCCGTGCCCTGCGGATGGTAATGGTTGTGTTTTCGGTGCATTTTTCCGAGCGGCCGTCTATTGCTATGAGGAAACTGTGCGACCTGCTTTCCACCGACAGACTAATCTCAGCATTGTCGGGAATTACTATCGGGCGCACGTTGAGACTGTGTGGAGCGACAGCCGTCAGACTCAACACTCCGGACATAGGAGCCATTATCGGTCCGCCGTTTGAAAGCGAGTATGCCGTTGAACCTGTTGGTGTGGAGATAATCAATCCGTCGGCCTGGTAAGTGGTGAGATATTCCCCGTTTATCGCCGCCGTTATTGAAATCATCGAGGCGTTGTCGCGTTTTAGTACGGCGATGTCGTTGAGCGCGAACGGACTGCCTGCAACAATTCCGTTCTCCGTGCATACCTCAATCACCGCATGCTCTTCAAGGTTGAATTTACCGTCGAAAATCGCATTTACGGTAACCTCTGTCTCCGCATCCGTGGTGTCGGCGAGAAACCCCAGTCGCCCGGTGTTTATCCCGATGATGGGCAGTCCGCGTTCCCCAACATGGTTTGCCGCCTTAAGCAGCGTGCCGTCTCCGCCTATCGATACCACAAAATCGGCATCGGGTTGATCGACCTCGAACGTGTCAAACTCGCCGAGCGCAATTCTTCCGAGATTCGACAGATACCCGTAAAAGTCTTTTTCTATGCACACTTCTCCGCCACGCCGTTTCACATGGTCGATGAATTCGTATGCAACCGCACCGCCACGGGGCTGGTAACTGTTGCCGAAGAGTGCAAATCGAAACCGTTGTTGTTGCATTTTTCTTGTTTGTTTTTTAAAACTTTTGTCGCCAACCCCTTTGCCGTTTTGCAAAGTTTTCGTATCTTTGCGGTATGGTATTCTGCCATTGCGTGCGGCTGCCAACTCCTGCAAAGGTAGTGTTTTTAATTGAAACAATGTAATTCTGACAGTAAAAATGATTATCATGGCAAAAGTTTTTCAGTTTATGGCAAACGGTTTCGAGGACATCGAAGCAATTATTCCCGTTGATGTTTTGCGTCGCGGAGGTGTTGATATAAAGACGGTAAGCATCACGGAGACCAATATCGTGGAATCGGCACACGGCGTTAAGATGCACACCGATCTTACTTTCGAGGAGGCGGAACCGATGCTTGGCGATGCCGATCTGCTGATGCTGCCCGGCGGTATGCCCGGTGCTGCCAATCTAAACGACCACGAGGGAGTGAAAAAAGCTTTGCTCCGTCAGGCGGAAAAAGGCAAGATGATTGCAGCGATATGTGCCGCGCCAATGGTGCTTGGTGGTCTTGGATTGCTTCGCGGTCGCCGTGCCACATGCTATCCCGGGTTTGAACAGATGCTCACCGGCGCGGAATATACCGCCGAATTGTTCACGGTAGACGGCAACATAACCACCGGCGAGGGACCGGCGGCGGCGCTTCCTTACGCATACTCGCTGCTCGGCAGACTTGCCGACAGTGCCACTTCCGATGCCGTTGCCGACGGCATGCGCTATGTTCATTTGATGGAGAAGCGATGACAGATAAATTTTAAAAGCAGTATTTATGACAATATAATAATGAAAAACATACTTTTCGTCTGTGTATTGTTATTTAGTGCTTTGCCATGTACGGCACAAGAGTCTGCGGCAAAGAATGTAACATTGCCGGTGGAGCAGAATGGCAAGAGATTTCATGGCGACGGTATCGACGATGTGTTGCAATACATGCCGTTTGCAACAGTGTTGACACTGAAAGCACTCGGCGTAGAGAGCAAGAGCGAGTGGGGGAGACTTGCCGTGAACACCGCCGTATCGTATGTCGTTACCGCAGGTATTTGCTACACCATGAAGCACACAATACACACCATGCGTCCCGACCGTACCGACAACCGTTCGTTTCCGTCGGGACATACCGCAATAGCCTTTGCCGGTGCCACACTTATGGCAAAGGAGTACGGACAAGTGTCGCCGTGGATAACAGTGGGAGGCTATACCGTTGCCACAATCACCGCCATCGACCGTGTGCGGCGCAATCGTCATCGCTGGGGTGATGTCGTTACGGGTGCCGCCATAGGCATTGCCGCTGCGGAGGCAGGATATTATATCGGAAAATTGATATTGCCCGACCGCGACCGTTATGTCCTGTCGGTCTCGCCCATGGGAATGAATCTTGTCGTAAAATTGTAATAAAGCGATATTGAAAGATTTCTTTCATAAGTCAAGTAGAGGTTAAATAAAAGGTTTTTGAAAAACTCGCGGAGTTGTATAGTTAAAAAGTCATATCGTTATTAAGCATTGAAGTTAGGAATGATGAGGAAAAACTCGGGGCTGTTTTTACTTAGTGATTACCGCACGGAACTAATGGGGGCGGCAATGATATTCGTCATTCTCTTTCATGTCGGTATGGATTCTCGCAACTTTTTCTTCCCTCTGCGCCGATTGGGGAATATCGGTGTGGACATGTTCTTGTTCTTAAGCGGTATCGGATTATGGTTCGCATGGCAGAAGAAGCCGGTGTTGCGACATTTCTATTGGCGTCGTTTCGTGCGCCTTTATCCTGCGTGGCTCATCATGGCGATGCTCTTCTATATCCCCAACTACGTCAATACTGCCAACGGAGGATATAGTCCGGACATACCGAACCTTGTGCTTAACATCTTGTTCGGCTGGAGTTTTTGGCGTGTCGACGACCTTACGTTCTGGTTTATTCCCGCCATTATGGTACTATATCTCGTCTCGCCGTTCTATTTACGCATGATAGGTCGCAGCAGTTCGTGGCGTTGGCTGCCCGTGTTGGCAATGTTGTGGGCAGTCATGGTGCAGTATTGTCCGCCCGTACATTCCCTTGTCGGTCATGTAGAGATATTCTGGAGCCGCGTGCCGATATTCCTTCTCGGCATCAACTGCGGACTTCTTGTCGAGCGCAAGCACAATTTGGACAAGGCATCAATGTGGCTGTTGCTCATCGCGTTTGTTATGAGTCTTGTGGTATGTCTTGAGTTCGAGAGTGCTCTGCGCGGCAAATTCCCGCTCTTTCTCGAGCGAATGGTGTATATTCCACTTGCGGTTTCGCTTACCGTTCTGTTGGCGTGGTGCATGGACATTATGCCCCGTCGTCTGCTCTGCATGTTGGCTTTTGTCGGTACTCTTTCTCTTGAAACATACCTGATACACATACAGTTCGTATTGGTATATGTCCAGAAACACGGACTCGGATATGTACTCACGTCGCTCGTTACCATCGCCGTGTCATTGGTACTGGCTTTTCTCCTTCATCATGCGGTGGCTTTTGCTACGCGTTTTCTCCCAAAGTGATGTCTTGTGGCGACTTCCGAGACGCCAAACAGCCCCGGAACTCTATTTTTTATATGTTATTTAGGCTTATTATCGCAAAAAAACGTAACTTTGCACGGAATTAAGTTACGCGTATGAAGGAAATCCTCCTGTTGATACGACCAAAGCAATGGCTGAAAAATGTGTTTGTGTTGCTGCCTGTTTTCTTCGGTGGTGCGCTTACCGACGGCAATGCCCTGTTGCGTGCATTGGCTGCATTCGTTGCTTATAGTTTCGTTGCTTCGTCGGTATATTGCTTCAACGACATAATGGATTTGAAAGCAGACAGGCTGCATTCCACCAAATGTCGCCGCCCGATTGCCTCGGGTGCCGTATCCGTAGGACAAGCATTCCTGCTCATGGCGGCAATGCTGCTTTCGGGAATGATGTTCTTGCCGGTGTTCGGCGAGTCATGGTATAAAGTCGGCATGGTTCTTGCCGGATATTATGTGCTGAACTTGTTCTATTGTGTACGGCTGAAACATTATGCCGTTGTAGATGTATGCGTGGTGGCGTTCGGTTTTGTCCTTCGCCTTATTGCCGGCAGTCAGGCAACAGGCATACCTCTCAGCAAGTGGATTGTCTTGATGACCTTCCTGCTCACTCTTTTCCTTTCGTTTGCCAAGCGGCGCGACGACGTGGTGCGAATGGAACAGACCGGCATCGCACCGCGCAAAAACACAAATCGCTACAATCTCACTTTCATAAACCAAGCCATAACGATATTAGCCTCGGTCACGATAGTGTGCTACATAATATATACCGTGTCGCCCGAGGTTGTGGCACGCACCGGCAGTCAGTACATATACCTTACCACGGTGTTTGTGCTGCTCGGGTTGCTTAGGTACATACAGATAACGGTTGTTGACAAGCGTAGCGAAGATCCCACCAAGATAATGTTTACCGACCGTTTCCTGCAAATTGTGGTGCTGGCATGGGCGGCGATGTTTTTCATAGCGATATACATATTATAGTAATGATGGAGATTTGTGCTTTCGATTTCGACGGAACGCTTACCCGCAGCGACACTCTTCTCGGCATGATACGTCATCATCGAGGTATGGCAGGCTTGCTCGGCGTTCTTTTGTGGCATTCTCCGTTGTTGTTGCTAATGAAAGTCGGACTGTATTCCAACGGAAAAGTGAAGCGGAAAGTGTTCGACATGTGCTTCGGCGGAATGGCAGTCGCAGATTTTGACAACCTCTGTCGCGAGTATGCGGCAAAGCATCACGGAATATTGCGAACCAACGGCATGCGCTGCATTGACAACGCTCTGCGTCGCGGGAGCAAGGTTGTCATAGTAAGCGCGAGCATTGAAAACTGGGTGCGACCGTTCTTCCACGGTTACGAAAGCATAGAGATAGTCGGCACGAAGATAGAAACGGAAGACGGAAAACTCACCGGACGCTTCATTACCGAGAATTGTTACGGCGGCGAGAAGGTAGCCCGGTTGCTCGAACTATATCCCGACCGTAAGGCATATCGTCTCGTGGCATACGGCGACAGTCGTGGCGACCGCGAATTGCTGGCATTTGCCGACGAACGACATTACAAAGAGTTTGATAAGCAGGGGTGAGTGCCGACACCGCGAGACACCGGAATTTCGGAGACTGTTCCGTGATAATTGAACATGAAAAGACAATGAAGAAATATTTGAGAATGTTGAAAATAAAGAAAGAAGAGATGCCGCTCGTCGGTATCCTCCTCTCGATATTCGTCGTACTCCATATTCTTGTGGTGCGCCGTTTCTGGGAAGCATTCTCACCGTTGGGCAAAGATTATTGGTGGTTGTTTGTGGGGAAATTCGACATTTCGGGCTTCGACCCCATCACCTATTCCGTTCTTTCGCAGTGGTACACGCGCTATCAAGTATATCGTCATCCGCTACTCGCTTTCTTTGCATGGCTTCCCTCGCAAGTCAATCAATGGCTTATGTCGGTGCTCGGCATGAATCCCGTGCAGATAATGGTGGCTGTGGTTCTCGTGGTGTGTCTTATTTATAGTGCCGTTTTTCTGTTCCGCATATTCCGCGAGATAGTCGGGCTTGCGGTGTTCGACTCCACATTGCTCTCGCTTCTCACGTTCTCGTTTGCCTATATCATGCTTGCCTACATCTGTCCCGACCATTTCGCCTTGTCGATGATGCTACTTGTAGTAACGTTGTATGCCGCGGGCAGAAAGATGCAAACGGGCAATAAGTTCAAGATGTGGCAGACAATCGTACTTTTTCTCGTTACCTCCGGCATCACGTTGAGCAACGGTTTGAAAACTTATATCGCAGTTCTCTTTGCCAACAAACGTAGTTTCTTTCGTCCCCTCCACTTGCTTTTTGCAGTTGCAATACCTGCTGCCGCAATATGGTATTTTGCCGACTGGGAGTTTCATCACTATGTTGTTCCGCACGATATGCGCCGCAAACAGATCAAGGAGATACGTGCCGCCGCAGCCGAACGCAAGGCATACAAGTTGTTCTGCGACACCACTTCAATTACTGACACGGTACGCCGTCGTGCCGTTTTCGACTCCGTTCAGAAGGTAATGGAAAAGCAACGTCGTGCTCAGATGGCAAAGAAACCGGTCTTTGCTCATGCCGGCAAGCCCATGAGCAACGGTAAGTTTACTCAATGGACAGATATTTCCACCTCGCGATGGGACTCCGCGGTGGAGAACCTTTTCGGCGAATCGATACAACTTCACCGTCAACACCTGCTTGAAGACACGCTCCGCAAGCGTCCCGTAATAGTGCGTTACGATTGGCTGCTTAATTATATAGTGGAGGCTTTCGTGGTTCTTCTTTTCCTTGTTGGTATATGGTGCGGTCGCAGGAGCAAATTCTTGTGGCTCTGCCTTGTATTTATTCTTCCCGACATTGTCATTCACTTAGGTCTCGGCTTCGGCATCAACGAGGTTTACATCATGGCGTGTCACTGGTTGTTCGTCGTTCCCGTTGCGCTCGGTTTTGCTTTCCGGTCGGTTTCCGGTCGGCTACTTTTATCGCTGCGTGCCGCCACGTTTTTGCTCATGCTCTATCTTTTTGCGTATAACCTTTGGCTTACCACAGGCTTCCTGATATCCACCTGACGTTTTTTACAATCTCGGCATGGAGACATTGAAAGATAAAACCGCAAAAGGATTGTTCTGGGGAGCGATGAACAACAGCGTGCAACAACTGTTGGGATTTCTCTTCGGCATCGTCACGTTGCGCCTGCTCTCGCCTCAAGACAACGGCATGATGGCAATCATAGCCATCTTCTCGCAGGTTGCGACGGTGCTTCAAGACAGTGGTTTCCGTTCGGCTTTGGTAAACATAAAAGCCCCTTCCCACCGCGATTACAATGCAGTGTTCTGGTTTAACATCATTGTCGGAGTGACAATGTATTTAGTGTTGTTCTTCACCGCACCTCTCATTGCAGCCTATTACCACACTCCCGAACTCACATGGTTCAGTCGTTACGCTTTCCTTAGCATAATTCTTGCCAGTTTCAACACGGCACAGTCGGCATGGCTTTTCAAGAATTTGTGTGCCAAACAGCAGGCAAAGGCAGCCATGACCGCTGTCCTGCTGTCGGGGATAGTCTGCATTGTCATGGCATGGCAAGGCTTTGCCTATTGGTCTCTTGCCACGCAGGGATTGGTGTTCATGGGCGGATACATGCTTATGAACTGGCATTACAGTCCGTGGCGTCCCACTTTCCATTTCGATTTCCGCCCGATACGCGGCATGTTCCGTTTCTCGGTTAAGATGCTCGTCACCACTGTTGTGGAGCGTGTCAACGTCAACATAATGAACATTCTGCTCGGTCGCTACTTCTCCAAGCACGACGTGGGCATATACAACACTGCCTACAACTGGAGTCAGAAAGGTGCGTCGCTCGTTCAGGGAATGGTGGCGCAGGTGGCACAACCGGTGTTCTCCGGACTTCAAGACGACCGTGAGCGGCAGTTGCGTGTTCTCCGCAAGATGATGCGTTTTACCTCTTTCGTGTCTTTTCCGCTTATGTTCGGTCTTTCTCTCGTGTCCGAAGAGGTAATCGTAGTTGCCATAACGGCAAAGTGGCTCGACAGTGCCATGCTTTTGCGGATACTATCCATTTCGGCCGCTTTCAGTCCGTTGAGCACCGTACTGTCTCAATACATAGTGAGTCGTGGTCGCAGCGGCATCTATCTCGGCTGTACTTCGGCACTATGTGTCCTGCTCGCCGGCATGATGATACTGCTTCACGGCGAAGGCATCGGCGTAATGGTGTGGGCATACACCGTGCTTTTCGTGGCATGGTTCTTCGTGTGGCATCATTTTGTGAGCCGTCTGGCAGGCTATCGTTTTATCGACATGCTTGCCGATGTCGTTCCTTTCCTCGTTGCTTCCGTCTGCATCATGCTGCTCACGGGGTGGGCAACATCGTCTGTCGATACTCTCTGGCTGCGCCTCGTTCTGCGTTTCACGATCTCCGCCTCGCTCTATTTCGCACTGATGAAAATGCTCCGCGTCAAGATACTTGACGAGTGCATCGAATTTGTAATGCGTAAGATTAGAAAGTGATTTAGCCCTTTTTGCATTGCAATTCTGCCGATTTTACATTGCAATTTCGCCTGTTTTGTGTTGCAATTTCGCCCATATTGCGGTTCGGCAGTAATGTTTTTGTCGTTCTTTTGTGCATAACCGGCATGCCGTTAAGGCTTTTTGTGTAATGCAGAATGACAACCGATAAGAGTTACCGTTTGAGCAATTCTTTGATTACCGATGCCGTTTCGCTCGTGCATTGGCGAATGTTGTATAATCTCTCTGCCAGTTCTCTCCCTCTCTTTCCCATTTCTCGTGCCTCTTCGGGGTGTTCGGCAACGAAACGTATGGCGCGTTCCCACCCTGCCACGTCACCATAGTCAATGAGCAGTCCGCAACCTTCTGCCTCGATGTTCATGGGCAGTTGCGGGTTTCGCGAGCAGATTATTGGTATCCCGAGAGCGAGAGCCTCTACCACGGTGGTAAGTCCCACGGTATAGTTGGTTGGCAGACAGCAAATCGTGACACATGCCGCGCGGTTCACCTCTGCCGTAAGTTCATCTATCATCAGGCGGTTGTTGAACGTTACCTCTATGTTCTCGCGGCATTCCATGTTCCCGATAATCTTCTCGTAGTCGTTCCCGAGGTAACTCTTTATTGAGAAAATGCGCAACGGCAGACCGGTATTGTTGAATGCAGATATTAGTGTCGGCATGTCGCGACGCTCCATTCCCGATGAAACGAAATCTCTGCGTGTTTCCCGATGCTCGCGCATGAAACGGTCGTAGTAGTCGAGGTCGGCTCCCCAGTGTACCACCCGTATTCTTTCCGGACGACATTTTGCGGCACGCCCCGACATTTCTGCAATGGTGTCCGAGAACATCAACATGCGGTCGATGCCCCTGTAATATATGCGCGACACGCACTCTCGCAGCCAACCGCGGGCTTTTTTTACCGGCTGGTGGTGCCATATACATATCGGGTGGCTGTAGATGCCGAGTGCACGCAGCATGATAAGCAGTTCGAGACCGCGGTGAGACGACCCGTACAGCACGTCGTACCGCTCTTTCCGGCGCATCACCTGCCATGCCACACGCAACATTCGTCGCAGTCGGTTGTTCTCTTGACGATGTTTGTGCATCACAACGTCTATGCCGTTCTCTTCGAAAAACGTTGCTCCGTACAACAGATGCGAAGGATACCGCCCGCGTTTCCACTCGTTTATGATATGTTCTGCGTCCTGAGTATGATAGTAGTATATCTTCATTTGTTATTCTTGCCGGCTTAAAGTCGTTCCGACGTTTATCGGGGAAAAAACATTCCCGATGATATATTTCTCCTCCATGCTTGCAAAAATAACATAATTTTACGGAATGGCAAAGCGAATAATAAAAATAAAGACTTAACTTTGCATCTTGTATGAACAGGACTTACAATACGGGAGAGACCGACGAGAGCCTGCGCCGTGAATACAACCCGGAAGGCTCTACGATGCGCAATGCACAGATGCGCATGCTCGACATGCTGATATACTTGCAGAAGGCAGGGCGCGAGTGTGGTGTGCGACTGCGTCTCGACGGAGGTTCCGTGCTGGGAAGTCTGCGTCACGGAGGCTTCATTCCGTGGGACGATGATGCCGACATGGTGGTTGACCGGAAGGACTATGACAAGATTATTGCCTATCTCGAGCAACATCCGCATCCGCAATATGTTGTGCAGACAAACCGTACTGACAAAGGCTACTATAAGGAATGGGCAACGCTGCGCGACCTGCACAGCGAGTATATATCGCTCGAACCAGAGGGAAGTCGCGATTGGCGGTCGCATCAGGCTCTGCGATACAAGGGTTTGCACATCGACATATTTCCCTACGAGCCGTACATGATACCGTGGTTGCAAAGACTGGCGGCGAAATTGTCGTGCGTGGTAAACTTCGACCTTGCGGGGCGTTATCCGGCACTGGCGCAGGCGGGATACATGTTGTTGCACCATGTCGTGTTCCCCGTGTTCCGCATGGGGGGACGAGTGTTCGGCTCGCGCGACAGTTTCATGCACTCGTATGGCGCATGGTTCTACGAACAGAATCCGCGGAGAGCGATGCTGCCGCTGAAACCCATTGTGTTCGAAGGGCATACCTTCGACGGTCCTGCCGACCCGGACGAAATATGCCGGATAGCATACGGCAACTACATGAACCTGCCTCCGCGCGACAAGCGGAACAGACATAACACGGAGATAAGGATGTGGTAAAGCCGAGGGCACGGCATACTATTGTAACAAAATCTGTCAGACAATGAAAAAGAACATGAACATAGCAGCAATATTCGCAGGCGGTTCGGGTGTGAGAATGAACACCAAATCGCGCCCCAAACAGTTTCTCGAACTCAACGGGAAACCCATAATAATATATACACTCGAACTTTTCGACAATCATCCCGATGTAGATGCAATCGTGGTGGCATGTATTGAGGCGTGGATTCCGTTTCTGCAAAAGATGATTCGCAAGTTCGATATTACAAAGGTGGCTGCCGTCGTGCCCGGAGGAGAGACCGGACAAGACTCCATATTCAACGCTTTGGAAGAGGCTGAGCGCATTGCGGGCGACGGGGAGGCAACGGTAATGATACACGACGGGGTGCGACCGCTGATTACCGGACAGACAATTTCGGACAACATAAAAACCGTGCGAGAACACGGGTCGTGCATAACGTGCGTGCCGGCAACAGAGACATTCGTGGTGGAGCAGCCCGACGGCTCGCTCGAAATTCCCGAACGAACGGGTTCTCTCATTGCACGGGCACCGCAGAGTTTTGCTCTTGGCGACATACTTTCTGCCCACAGGCGTGCCATCGGCGAAGGAAGGCACGATTTCATAGACTCGTGTACGATGATGAGCCATTACGGCTATCCGCTCAAAACGATAATAGGACCGATGGAGAACATCAAGATTACCACACCGACCGATTTCTTCGTGCTCCGCGCCATGGTGGAGGTGCGCGAGAACCGGCAGATATTCGGACTTTGAGAATGGCAATGATACGGAAACTTTAAGTTATGGACAAGGATATAATAGAGAAACTGCGTGGCAGCAGATGGATTGTGACGGGGGCTACGGGACTTGTGGGGGCGTGCCTCGTGGATTTCCTTTCCGAACTGAACCGTCGGTATGCAACAGACATCGGCGTGACGTGTGCCGTGCGAAATGTGGCAAAAGCAGAGGCTATGTTCGACAAAACTGACTGCAAAGTTGACTGTTACGAGTACGACTTTGCATCGGGCGGAACGTTTTGTCCACCGCAGGAGGCCGATTATTTGGTGCATCTCGCATCGCCTACGGCATCCAAGGATTTTATCGAAAAACCGGTGGAAACGCTGAATACGTCATTTTTAGGGACACGACAGGTGCTGGAGTATGCCAAGAGGGCAGGGAAGAGGCTGAAAGGAATGCTCTACGTGTCATCGCTTGAGGTGTATGGCACGGTGTGGGACGACAGCGAACCGCTCACCGAAGACTGTCAAGGATACCTCGACCCGATGCAGGCACGCAGCAGTTATCCCATGGCAAAGCGAGCGGCGGAATGTCTCTGTCATGCTTACAATTCGGAATATGGAGTCAGGGTGATGACGGCACGCCTCGCACAGACGTTCGGAAAGGCGGTCGATGAAAACGATAACCGTGTCTTTGCGCAGTTTGCACGCTGTGCGGCGGCAGACAAAGACATAGTGCTTTTTACCGAAGGAGAACTGCGCCGGTGCTACTGCCACACCGAAGATGCCGTGGAGGCAATGCTTTACATACTGCTGCGGGGCGAAGGCGGAATGGCATACAACGTGGCAAACGAGGATGCGTACATATCGGTGAGAGACATGGCAGAGATGGTTTGCCGTGAGTTCGGCAAGAATATGAAGGTAAGGATAGAGCCGAAAGAGGGCATGGGATATTCGCCCGTGACGTATCTTCGGCTCGACACAAGGCGCATCAGGGCACTGGGTTGGCAGCCTCGGCATGACCTGAGACAAATGTTCGAGTCTGTTATATATAAGATATGAAAGTGCATTTCACGGATTCTCTGTTTAGGGTATATCGACGTTATGATACCGAAAAGTGGGAACACGAGCCGCGTTCGGCAAGACCCATATACGGCGTATATCATGTATATTGTATTGACGGATGGCAGAAACTCGTGGAACGGCAGGTGGAAAACTTGCGTAAAGACGGTCTGCTGGATGCCACGCAGCGGCTGTTCGTGAGTTGCATATCCGGCAACAAAGGCGACATTGACGAATTGCGGCGCATCATCGGCACTGCAAAGACAGAGTTGGTCTCGTTTACCGACGATGCGCAACGGTACGAATATCCCGCACTTGAGAGAGTGCTGGCACTGTGCAGGGAACAGGATTGTCTCGTGTATTATTTCCATACCAAAGGCATCAGTTACCGGTGCATTGACACCGATGACCGCCTCTTTCGCGGTTTCCAATCCAAAATAGAGGCTTGGAGAGAAATGCTTGAGTATTTTGTGTTTGCAAAGTGGCGCGTGGCGGTTAATGTATTATGCGATGGTTACGACCTTTACGGCTGCTACCGGTGGCCTCCGCGCAACCATAAAATGTTCTCGGGAAACTTCTGGTGGATAAATTCCGACTATGGAAAGATGCTCCCCGATTTCAATGCCGACGTGACGGCACACGATCGTTTTTACTCCGAGGTGTGGCCGATGAGCCGGGGCGGTAGAGTGTTCTCGGCTTTCGAAACCATCGCCGACTTATATTTCGTTCGCATGAGGCGCTCAATATATGCCTCCGCCACTCCCGGACTGTATGACAGAATTGCTTTTGTAGCCACTTACAACTGGCGCAAATTTCTGAAACATGCGTTCGGTTACAGTTACAAAAAACGTTGTCAGGCGCGTTTCCAGAAACTTAGGTAGATACCGAATGGAAAAAGACAAGCAGCCGGACAGGAATGATTCGGAATTAGGTAATACCGCTATTTTACAATGAAAGGAAATCACTATTTTTGGGTATTGCGGCACAGGTTGTTTTTTTATACCTTTGCGGTCGGATTAATAAAAAGTAATTTACATGGCAGGAAACAGTGGTTGTTGCCGTAGGGCAGGAACTTTGAACGGCATAAAGCGCAATACTCTGATAATGAGTGTTGCGCTTTTTTAAATGAATATGACTGAAAGATATTCGTTTTTGTTTCCTCGTCGCAGTGCTTTGAATGAATAATAAGAATGTAGGAAATGGATAATATCTCAAGACAAACGGGGAAATGCTGCCGCCGTAAGGCGTTGCGCATTCTTGTTACGGTGACGATGTGTCTGGCGTGTTTCAATGTCTCGCACGCACAGAGTGTTGTTTACGGAAAAATAACGGATGCCGTTACGGGCGATGCTTTGTTCGGAGCATCTGTCAATTTGGAGAATACAATGGTGGGAACGGTGTCCGATGTCGACGGGAAATATGTGATGCAAGTACCCGCAGGCATGAAAAAGCGGCTCAGGATAAACTATGTGGGATACAAAACGAGACTTGTCGGCAAAGGCATTTTAAACGGCAGAGACAGCATTCGGTGCGATATAGAGTTGTCGCCGTCTGCCCATCAACTGTCAGACGTGGTCATAGTAGGACACAACGAAGCGAGGAAACTGCGAGAGTCGGCAATGCCCGTGTCCGTGATTTCTGCAAACCAGTTGCAGGGTACGGCATCTTCAATAAATGATGTTATTGCCCGTACAGCCGGCGTTACGGTAAGAAACACCGGCGGTGTGGGCAGCGCGTCGCGTGTGTCGGTGCGCGGATTAGAAGGCAAACGCATGGGAATGTTCGTCGATGAGAACCCGCTGGGGCAGATGAGCAACTACATCACACTGAATGATATTCCGACGGATATGATAGAACGGATAGAGATATACAAGGGAATAGTTCCGTATAAATTCGGCGGGTCGGCACTCGGCGGAGCGGTAAACGTGGTGACGAAGGAGTATCCGCCGGTGTATATGGATTTCGGATATGAAATTTCTTCGTTCAATACCCATAAGTTCGATGCCGTGGTTAAGCGCACCGACAGCAAGAGCGGACTGCAATTCGGAATCGGAGGAGGCTATACTCGCTCTGACAACAACTACAAGATGCGCCTTCAAAACATTGACAACCGCATTGTGAAACGCAACCACGACAAGTATGGCAAACTGCTGTTGGGAGGCTCCGTGAAGGCTGTTAAATGGTGGTTCGACGAAATAAAACTCGAATTGGTGTATTCGAGAACGAGACAGGAGATGCAGGGTATCGACTTTGACATAAGGGAGGCGTACAATCACTCGTCGTCACTATTGGCGGGATTGACGCTGAAGCGTGACAATTTCTTGCTCCCGGGGCTGGACTTTGACTTTGATTTCAACTACAATGCAGGATGGTTCGGACTGTGTGACAAGGCCATGCACCGATATGACTGGGACGGGAAGGAATACCCGCCGGTGTCTTCCTACGGAGGAGAAGAAGGTTCTTTCCCTTCCGATGGGAAAAATCGTTCGCACGACTTTGCCACAAAACTAAACTTGAATTATATCATGGACGAACATCACTCGTTCAACCTTAATGTCTTCGGGAGCCACACCAAGCAAATGCCTAAGGACGAATTGATGGACAAGGCCTTGGGGTTTTCAGCCAATTTCCCCAGCAGGATGTCGAATCTCACGGTGGGACTGTCTTATGATTTGGCTCTGTTTGACGGGAAATTACAGAGTGCCACAACCGTGAAAAATTTCTTCTTCACTTCAAAGTCGAAGATGTTGCCCAATTACTATATCAGCAAACCGGTAGAGGCAAAGACCAACAAGGACTTTTGGGGTTGGAGCGAGGCAGTGAGGTATAAACTTACACGCGACCTGATTGTCAAGGCTTCGTTCAGTTCTGAGGTGCGAATACCGACTACCGAGGAACTCGTGGGCAACGGATATTCCATACTTCCGTCGGCATCGCTCGTGCCGGAGAGGTGCAACGGAGTGAACTTGGGATTGCTTTATCATAAGAACAATGCATACGGATTCGTGGAAGCCGAGATAAACACGTTCTTCAATCACCTGAAGGATATGATACGTTTCACGGCAGACATTATACCAACGATGGCGATATACAGGAATTTCGGCAGTGTAAGGACGCGCGGAATAGAGGCAGAAATGAAAGGAGACGTGCTGCCGTTCCTTTATTTTTATGTAAACGGAACATTGCAGGATCTGCGCGATGTACGCCGGACGCTGCCCGGAACAAACGTAGAAAACCCTACAAAGAACAAGCGCATGCCGAACATTCCCTACCTTATGGCAAACGGAGGACTCGACATTCATCGCGAGAACTTGTTCGGGGGAAAGCGACAGAACACGCGTTTTCTGTTCGACATGTCGTACATTCACGAGTATTTCTACGACTTCGAGATGAGCGTAAGTCAAGACAGGAAGATACCGACGATGCTTACCATGGATGCAAGCATAGAGCATAGTTTTATGAATAACAGGTGGACGGTGACGTTGAAGGCGAAGAACATTACCAACAGAGAGGTGTTCTCGGAACTCAACCGCCCGTTGCCGGGACGCTCGTTCGGTGTAAAATTAAGGTATCTTTTTAAGTAAGAATATTTTCATTACATAAATGTATAACTTTTAAAATCAATTATTATGAGCATTAAGAACATTATGCTGGCAGTATTGTTGGCTGCGTTACTAACATCTTGCGGCGGCGACAACGAGCCTGCACCTACGCCCACGCCTGAAGAACAGAAAGTGGCAAACATCATCTTCGCCACATCCGTGACAAACCCGGAGGGCAATTCGGGGAGTGTATATTTGCAGGCCATATCTAATCTCAACCCTGCAACGTACGATAACAAGAACAGTGTGCCGACGGGTTTCGGGGCAATACCTATTGCACTTGACAACGGACATATATATTCTTTCCCAGACTATATGGGAAACTCTAAGACAGAATTGAAACTGTATGAGCGCGACTTCAACAAAAAGTTAAAACTACTCGGAGCGATGAGCATACCCGCCGGGGCTTCGGCATGCAATGTTGTGGAACTGAACGACAAGAAAGCATATCTGAGTTGTCAGGGAATTGGGTTGGTAATCGTATTCGATCCTTCCACTATGAAGAAGACAGGGGAGATAGATTTGTCAAGTCTGGCACACGACAAAACCAGGGTTTCGCCAGCGGCAATGATCATACGCGACAATTACCTGTATGTGGCATTGTCGCAGTTCGACAGCCAATATATGCCGGTGGAGAACTCCGTGGAACTCGCATTGATAAATACCAAGACCGACAAATACGAGAAGACGATAAAGAATGCTTCCCTTGGAGTGAGCGTTCCCACCCGACCGATTGATGCAAAATCCATTTTCATGGACGAGAAAGGCGACATATATATCAGTTGTCTCGCTTCGTTCGGACTGAAACCGGGTTATAACGGGGGTATAATACGCATAAAGAAAGGTCATACGGAGATTGACCCTGACTATTGCATACGTTTAGACAACACCGTGATAGAGGGACTTTCAACGAAACATGCCGAGTATCTCGGAATGTTGTGCTATGACAAAGGCGGACTGTTGTATGCTTATGCCAACTCGTACGGTTTGGATCCCGAAGGAGCGAGCAAGCCTTACACTGCGATGAGCAACTGCCCCGTGGTTATAGATTTGTACAATAAGACCATCAAAGTAATAGAAGGCATGCCTGTTTCAAACCCGCACGGCATAGCGATAGGAAAGCATAAGGGGCTCATCGTGTTCGGAAGTGCCAACAAGGAGCACAACGGTTTCTATACATACGACACCGTTACGAAGAAAGTGGAAGGACCGGTTGTCAATGTACAAGGTTTCCCGTGCTTCTTCCATAGTTTTGAAAAATAGGTCAGAGTCTGAACATTCATGGCATCTTGATATGCAGATACGGAAGGAAAGTATAAGGAAGCGCATTATTATTATGGCGCGACAAGAGTTTTGCAGCAAAGGATTGAAGCGCACTTCGATGAAAGACATCGCATCGGCCTCAGGCATTGCGGTAGGCAATATATATAATTACTTCAAGAGCAAGAACGACATTTTTGTGGAGATATGCTCGCCTTTGATGAAAGCGCTTGACGATTTGGTCATGCAGGAGAACGGCAGCAGAAACCAAACCATCGACATGTTCTATGTCGTCAACTATCAAGATGCCATGATAACACGTTTCCTGCGTATTATAAAGGAATACAGACACGAACTGAGATTGCTCCTTTTCGAGGCGTCGGGTACGCCGCTGGAGGACTATTTCCGGCACTATGCCGCAAAGCAGGCGGCGGTAGGGCAGATGTATATAAGTGCCATGAAAGAGAAATATCCGCACATAAACGGCAACATTTCTCCATATCTCATCGAACTAAACTGTAATATGTGGTTCTCGTTGATGCGCATCGTGATACAGAACGAGAACATGAACAGTGAAGAATTGCAGCGTTTCGTTACCGACTACATAACGTTCAGCACTGCCGGTTGGAAAAAGTTGTTCGGAATATAGACCATGAAAAACTCCGGGGGTGGTTGTAAACCCTCGGAGTTTTTTGTATCGTTTCTTATGTCTTTATAATTTATTTCGATTAGGAATATCTCAATATCTGTCCCACTTTCACACGCATGTTCTTTCCTATGTGATTCAGTCGGCACAGACGTTCTATGCTTACACCGCGCTTGCGGGCAATGGAGTAGAGCGTTTCGCCCGTGGCAACCTTGTGGTAGCGCACATCGCCGCCGAACGAAGTCTGCCGACTTGCCTGCTGTTCCTGATTGTCGGGTTGTGTCTGTGCATACGTCCCTCTGTCATACGATGCCTCGCTCTTTCCCGCATTCTTGCCGCGCAGACGGTTTGCCATATCGCTCTCGCGGTCGTGTGAGTTGCGACGGAAGACATAGTAATCGTCCGTAACGTCCTGATTACGGAAATCGAACATCAATGCAGGGTTAAGCGCCACACCGCAAAGGCGTGTCTCGAAGTGCAGGTGCGAACCGGTGCTTCGGCCGGTGTTGCCTCCCAAACCTATCGGGTCGCCTGCCTGAACGTTTTGATTCTCGTTAACGAGATGCTTCGACATGTGACCGTAGATTGTCTCCAATCCGTTGTTGTGACGTATCACGACATAGTTTCCATATCCTTTGGCTTCGTATCTCACTATGCGCACCTTGCCGCTGAAAGCAGCACGAATGGTGTCTCCTATGTAAACTTTTATGTCAAGACCCTTGTGCATGCGTCCCCAGCGGCGACCGAAATTGCTCGTTATGACACGACTTGTTGTGGGCATGCAGAATTTGCGCAGGTCGATGCGGAAAGAGTCGGGCAGTTCTGTGGCGCGGTGTGCATATTTGTTGCTCCACTCGCTGTACAGTTTTGCCGAAGGATTTGTTGTCATTTCGCGTTCTGTAATACTGCGCAGCGTCACGGTGTCCACTGCTTTCATCTTACGGTCAATCGGTGCTTGGAATGCAATAATGTCCTGCGCCGTCATTGGTGCGGCGACAAAAACGAACATGGTTGTTGCAAGCAAGGCTTTTATTTTCTTTTTTAATCGCATAATCGAAGTTAGAGTTTAAACATAAAAAGAAGGGAAATACTCCTACCCGTAGAAGCGTTTGGCTGATAATAATGCCAACCTTTTTTCAAAATTTCGTTGCAAAGGTAAGAAAAATATTTTTATAATACGACTTGTGTTAACATTTTTATTGGTTAATTTACACTTTGTAATTGGTGGAGCGTGGGATATTTTGTTCAGCGTTAAAGGTTTGACACTCAACTTATGGCTCCCCAGTTAACGTTGTTTTTCCTTATCGCTGCGAGTCGTGCCCAAAGCATTCCGTTCTCCGGTTTGTTACATTCCGGGTCATTGTCTATTATGTGTTGTGCCTCGTCTCGTGCGAGTTGCACGAGTTGTCCGTCGCGTGCGATGTCGGCAATCTTAAGGTCGAATGCCATTCCGCTTTGCTGCGTGCCTTCAAGGTCGCCCGGCCCGCGCAGTTTGAGGTCGGCTTCTGCGATTCGGAATCCGTCGTTGGTGTCGCACATTATGTCAATGCGTTTCTTGGTCTCGGCAGAAAGTTTCCGCTTGGTTACGAGTATGCAGAACGATTGGTCGGCACCTCTGCCCACGCGTCCTCGCAACTGGTGCAACTGCGACAGTCCGAAACGCTCGGCGTTGAGTATTATCATTACCGAGGCGTTGGGTACGTTCACCCCCACCTCTATTACCGTTGTGGCTACCAATATCTGTGTCTCTCCGTTTACGAAACGTTGCATTTCCGCCTCTTTCTCCGCCGGTTTCATCTTTCCGTGTACCTTGCTCAGTCTCATGTCTGCAAATATCTCGCACAATTTTGTGTATCCTTCTTCGAGATTTTGCATATCCATTTTCTCGCTCTCTTTGATAAGCGGGAACACGATGTATGCCTGCCTGCCCTGCGCCACCTGCTGCCGTATTCCTTTATAAAGGCTCGTCGTTTGGTATTCAAACTTGTGTATCGTCTGTACCGGCTTTCGTCCCGGCGGCAGTTCGTCGATGATGCTCACGTCGAGGTCGCCGTACAAAGTCATTGCCAGCGTGCGCGGTATCGGTGTGGCTGTCATTACCAAAACGTGCGGCGGGTTTTTACTCTTGCCCCACAATTTTGCTCGTTGTGCCACCCCGAAACGGTGTTGCTCGTCCACCACCACGAAGCCGAGTCGCAGGAACTGTACCGCATCTTCTATCACGGCATGTGTCCCGACGAGAATTTGCACCTCGCCCGTGGCCAGTTGTTCGAGAGTTTCTTTTCTTTTCTTTCCCTTCACCATGCCCGTAAGCAGTTCCACCCTCACCGGCATGTCGCCGAGAAACTCTCTTATGGTGGCAAGATGCTGTTCGGCAAGTATTTCCGTGGGTGCCATTATGCACGCCTGATAATTGTTGTCGAGTGCAATGAGCATCGACATTAGTGCCACGAGTGTCTTTCCCGAGCCCACGTCTCCCTGCAACAGTCGGTTCATCTGTCGTCCCGATCGCATGTCTTGCCGTATCTCCCTTATCACTCTTTTCTGCGCCTCTGTCAGTGGGAAAGGCAGATGGTTGTGATAGAACGAGTTGAACGTTGTTCCAACGTGCGGGAACACATACCCCCGGTATTTCCGTCGTTGGTCTGAGACATATCGCAGAATGTTCAGTTGTATGTAGAAAAGTTCTTCGAATTTAAGTCTCTGTCTGGCATGGCTCATCTCTCCGGCATTCCCCGGATAATGAATGTGTCGCAGTGCGGTGTCTCGCGAGACGAGTCTCAGTCTGTTTACGATGAACGGCGGCAGCGTTTCGGGAATTTCCTGCGTGATGCGTTCCAACATGTTCTTCGTTATTTTCTCCACGGCATGCGATGTCATCCCCGCTTTCTTCATCTTCTCCGTCGTGCCGTAATATGGCTGCATTCCCATTGCCGACAGTTCAACATCTTTTGCCAACTCAATCTCCGGATGCACAAACCCGTATCGCCCTCCATACGCCGTCGGTCGGCCGAAAACGATGTACTTCGTGTTAACTTTCAGTCCTTTCGTAATCTGTTTGGCGCGTGCGAACCACACGACATCTACATATCCCGTACCGTCTGTGAAGTGTGCCACGATGCGTTTTTTGCGTACCCCCATGATGTATTCCTCGAAATCGAGAAACTCTCCGCATATTTGCACGAAAGGCATCTCGCCGTTCAAGTCGCAGATGCGGTATATTTTCGAGCGGTCAACATACTTGTACGGGTAGTATTCCAGCAGGTCGCCGAAGGTTTCTATTCCTAATTCCTTTTTCAGGAGTTCCTTTCGTTGCGGCCCCACGCCCGGAACATACATTATGTCTTGTTGAAAAATGTCAGGCATCGGGTAATTTGACGATTGAAGGTTTAAATTATGTAGATTAAAGGTATGGCATTTTGTGCCGCCTAACGAGATTGTTGCCGCATGGCAATTACTTCTGCGATGCACATGTCGAAGGGTGTTGTTATCTTTATGTTCTCGCGGTTCCCCTCAACGAGTGTTATGTCGTGTCCGAGCGACTCCACAACCGAGGCATCGTCGGTAAAGTCGTTGTTGTACTCTTGTCTGTATGCACGTTTGTGCAGTTGTATGTCGAACGCCTGCGGTGTCTGTACCAGTCGGTATTCCGCTCTCGGCACCGTTGCCGACGAGTTGTTGTCGCCCACATGTCGCAGCGTTTCTATCACTTCTGTCACCGGCACAGCCGAGCCTTTGCTCCGTGCCGTCTCGAAACATCTCGCAATGACCTCTGTGTCGGGGAACGGCCGCACACCGTCGTGCACTGCCACCACTCCTTCTGCATCGTCCGGTACGAGAGCCAGTCCGTTTTTAATGGAGTGAAACCTCGTCTCTCCTCCGTCGGCAATCTCGAGGTTCTCCGTGAAACCTTTCTCCTCACACAGTTGTTGCCAATATTTTTGCTGACTTGCCGGCAGCACGAGAATTATTTTCAGCGTGTCGCTGTACTCGCGGAATCGGCGTATGGTACGCATCAGTATCGGCATGCCTCCCACCGGCAGAAACTGTTTCGGCACATCGCCTCCCATGCGCAGTCCCTTTCCGCCGCCGAGTATTATCGCGTAATCTGTCGTTATTCCTCTGTTGTTTCCCATTTCATAGTATAGTGTCCGGCAATTTCGCCTGTTTTGGTTTACAATTTCGCCGAATTTGCAGAGCAAACCCGGCGAAATTGCTTTTTATTTCTTATCCTTTATCGCGCTGACGCATAATGCTCCGATTACGAGGAACACGCCTGCCACGATCATCATGTTGCTCTGCGACGAGCCAACGAGACTCAAAATGTAGCCTCCCACGAGTGCCGCGGCTATCTGCGGAACGCATATCGTTCCGTTGAATAGTCCGAGATATGCCCCCATGTGTCCGTAACCTTGCAATGCGTTTGTGACAAAGGTGAACGGCATGGCGAGCATTGCAGCCCACGCGCAGCCGATGAGCAGGAACGGGCCAATCTGCAAGTATTGGTCGTGAACGAACGGTATGAGTGCGAAACCTATGCCGCCCAGCACAAGGCTTGAAGCATACGCCACCTTCATGTTGCCGAAACGCGGCAGCACCATGGCCCATACCACCGAGCCCATTGCCTGTATGGCGTAGAGAATGCCTGTCCAGTTGCCTGCTATCTGATATGCCTCGGAGGTGGGGTCGGTTGTGTACCATACCGTTTCTGACACGGCATCGACAACGTATGTCCACATGTAAAGGAACGCGCCCCAGCAGAAAAACTGAACCAGTCCCACGCGCCAAAAGGTGGTCGGGGCGTTCTTCAGCAGTGTTATCCAGTTGGCACTCTCCTCTTTCTCTCCGCTCGTAGGGTTATATTTGCGGTACTCCTGCGGGTTCCACTCTCTCACTTTCAGCACAGTGTAGATTACACACAGTATCAATATTGCCGCTCCCACATAGAACGACCATATCACCGAGTCCGGCACTATGCCCTCGGGAGCCACGTTTTTCATTCCCACCCATGTGAAGAAGAACGGGAACACGAAGCCCACCACCGAGCCTGCGTTGCACAGGAACGACTGTATGGAGTACGCCTTTGCTTTCTGTTTCTCGTTTACCATGTCGCCGACGAGCATTTTGAACGGCTGCATGGCCATGTTGATGCTGGTGTCGAGCAGCATCAGTGCAATTAATCCGAATATGAGTGCCATTCCCACAGACATACCGAACGAGCCTGCGTTGGGCAGCATTGTCATCACTGCCACTGCCACCGCGGCACCCACGAAGAGATATGGTATGCGCCTGCCGAAGCGTGTCCATGTCTTGTCGGAGAGCGTACCCACTATGGGTTGCACCAAAATGCCCATAAGCGGTGGTAGGATCCAGAAGAAACTGAGCGAGTGCGGATCGGCTCCGAGTGTACGGAATATTCGTGATATGTTGCCACTTTGCAGTGCGTATGCAATCTGTACGCCGAAGAAACCGAAACTGAGGTTCCATAACTGCCAGAATCTTAAATTGGGTTTTTCCATTATTTGATTATTGTTTTATTGTTATTTTCTTTTATTTTGTCGTTCCTCTCACCACGAGTCGCGTTCTCACCACTTTCTTCTCCACCTTGTCTTTTGGCAGTGTACCCTCGACGTGCGCCACGAGTACATCGACGGCTTCTTCTCCCACCATCTGCCCTCGCTGCTCCACGGTTGTCAGCATCGGTTCGCATGCCGTGGCTCGCTCGCAGTTGGTAAATCCGCAGATGCTCACATCCTCCGGCACTCTCAGTCCCATGCGCTTTGCGGTATATAATATCCCGATGGCGGTGTCGTCGTTTATGGCGAAGAAAGCGTCGGGTCGGTCGGGTCGTGCGAGCACCTTGGTGGTCAGTATCTCTGCGTCTTCGCGGTTGTCGCATATAAATTCTATCGACTCGTCGGTCTTCAGTCCGTGGCGCAGCAGAGCGTCCCGGTATCCGTTGTATCGGTTTTTCGATATTACGAGTTTCATCGACGCGCCGTAGAATGCTATTCTTCGGCAGCCCGTCTCTATGAGGTGTGTCACTGCGGTGAATGCCCCCATGTAGTCGTCCACCACCACTCTGCTGGCGTTTATGCCTGTGCAAATGCGGTCGTAGAACACCATTGGTATCCCCATGTCGTTGAGTTTCTCGAAATGGTCGTAGTCAACAGTGTCTTTTGCCTGTGCAACGATTACTCCGCACACACGATTCTTTATGAAGTGTTCGCAGATGATTTTCTCGAGATCGCAGCGTTCTTCGCTCTGTGCCACGAGTATGTTGTATCCGCGGATCCTTGCTTGTTTCTCTATCCCCGACAGTATCGTCGAGAAGTAGTAATGCGCTATCTGCGGCATTATCACGCCGATTATGTTCGATGGGCGCACTCGGTTGTGACGCAGTTGCTCTGCGGTAAGGTTGGGATAGAAATTATGCTCTCTCGCGAATGCTTTGATGCGCTCTTTCTGCACGGTGCTTATTCGCGGACTGTCTTTCAGTGCACGCGAAACCGTGGCCACCGACACGCCCAGCTCGCGCGCGATGTCCTTCATCGTTATCGTGGTGTTTTCATTCGTTTTCATTGTGTTTTACCGACATTGCAGTTGCGTAACTGTTGCACAACACTTGTCTTTTCGGCTGCAAATTTATTTATTTTTTTCTATAACACACATTTATTATGTATCTTTGTGATCAGCATTTAATGCAAACGTTTGCGCATATAAATAGTAAAATATATTGTTAAAAAGAATGTTGTGTAGCATTTTTAAAACTAATTTTGCAAAATAAAAGAACCCTTTTAAGGGTTTGATTCAAACTAAAAGCACATATTGTGCCGTAAGCCTAAGAAAAATATAATTAAAATCGTAAATGATAATTTTTTTGTAAATCACTAACTTAAAAAAACAATGTAAATGATGAAGCAGGTAAAAGTTAGAATCCCAATGCGGGTTCTTGCCCTCTTGTTAGGGGTGTTCCTATCTGTCGGGGCCTTTGCACAGGGTAATGCCGTGTCGGGTCAAGTCAAGGATGCTGCCGGCGAGCCGGTAATCGGCGCCACTGTCCGTATCGACGGGCAGGCAGGTGGTTCGATTACCGATTTTGATGGCAACTTCACAATCGAAGCTCCGGTCGGGGCTACTCTCACTATTTCGTATATAGGTTTTCAAGAAACAAAAGTTACCGCTGCTCCGAACATGGTGATTACGATGCAGGAAGATGCGGCGCAATCTCTCAACGAGGTTGTGGTAATCGGTTACGGAGCAGTTAAGAAGAGCGACCTCACGGGTAGCGTGACGGCACTTAAGCCGGACGGAAAAAACAAGGGCGTGGTGGTAAGCGCGCAGGACATGCTCGCCGGTAAGGTTGCCGGCGTGAATGTAACCGTTGGCGACGGTACTCCGGGCTCGGGAGCGCAAATCCGTGTACGCGGAGGTTCTTCGCTCAGCGCAAGCAACGACCCGCTTGTCGTAATCGACGGACTGGCAATGGACAATCATGGTGTGGGCGGAGTGAGCAACCTGCTCGCATCGGTGAACCCGCAGGACATCGAGTCGTTCAACGTACTCAAGGACGCTTCTGCAACTGCCATCTACGGTAGCCGAGGCTCGAACGGTGTAATCATAATCACCACTAAAAAGGGACGACGCGGACAAAAACCGTCTGTGTCTTACTCGGGAAGTGCAACTATAAGCACCAAGCAGAAGACGATCGACGTGATGAACGCTGCACAGTATCGCGAGTTCATAGCCGGCATATTCGGCAAAAACAGCGAGCCGTACAGTTATTTGGGAACGGCAGACACCAATTGGCAGGACCTTATCTATCGCACTGCGGTGAGCCACGACCACAATGTGACACTCTCCGGCTCGGTGGGCAGCAATCTGCCTTACCGCATATCGGCAGGATTCACGAGTCAGCAGGGAATTTTGAAGACATCGGATTACAAGCGTGTTACCACATCGGTAAACCTCAATCCGTCGCTTCTGGACGATCATCTTGTACTCAACATTAATGCAAAAGGTATGTATGCCAAGTCGAGTTATGCCAACACCGGTGCCATAGGTGCAGCCGTTTGGTTCGACCCCACACAGGATCCGTACAAGTTCACGTCTCCTTTCCACAGAGGAATAAGCGGTCAGACGCTTTCCAATTTCGGAGGATACTACCAATGGGTGCAGGGAGGTTCTTCACTTAACGACAGCAGTTGGCCGAATACCATAATCGGTACGGCAACGAAGAATCCTCTGGCATTGCTCGACAGAAACCTCTGGGACGACAGAGCATACAACCGTCAGTTCATCGGCAGTGCAGACGTTGACTATAAAGTTCACGGCTTCGAAGACCTGCGCCTTCACCTGACACTCGGTATGGACATTCTGCAGTCGCGCGAAAACAAGAACGCATCTCCTGCACATGCCGACAATATCTATTTCGGCAACCATGGCAGCGAATTTAACCTGCGCCGCAACTATCAGTTGAGTGCCTATGCACAGTATTTCAAGGATTTCAACGAAAACCATCACTTCGACGTCATGGCGGGTTATGAGTACCAGAGATATTGGCGCAAGAATAATAATGATTATATTTCTTACTATCCCAAGACGAACAACGATCCCGCACTTGCAGGCAAGGCACGTCCTCACACTCCGTACAAATTCAAGTCTGAGCATTTCCTTGTTTCGTTCTTCGGGCGTGCCAACTACACATTGATGAACCGCTACATGTTCACTGCAACGGTTCGTGACGACGGCTCTTCGAAGTTCAAGGAACACTGGGCATGGTTCCCATCGTTCGCTTTGGCATGGAAAATCAAGGACGAGAAACAGTTCCGCAATATGGAATGGCTGTCTGACATGAAACTCCGTCTGGGATGGGGTATGACAGGACAGCAGGACGGCGACATCATCGATGACTACGGATGGGTGCCCACATACTCGCGCAACACCGGCACGAATGGTTTCTATCCGTTGCTGGGAGACGGCACGCTGTATCGTCCGGACAACTATAACGACAAACTGAAATGGGAAACCACAACGACATACAACATCGGTCTCGACTGGGGAATTCTCGACCAGAGACTCTCAGGTAGCATTGACTGGTACTACCGCAAGACCACCGACCTGCTCAACCGCGCACCGCTCGCAGCCTTGTTCGGTTTCACCAACGAGGGAGTGCAGAACATCGGCTCGCTGAAAAACACCGGTGTGGAGGCTTCTTTAAGGTGGAAAGCAATACAATCTAAGGACTGGTTCTGGACAATAGACTATAACTTCACATACAACAACAACGAGATTCTCAACCTGAACGGAGTTTCGGCTACCGGCGATCCGGTGGCAAACACCGACCGCAAGGTGGGACAGGGAACAACGATACAGGCAAACCAGACGGGATATGCCGCCAACTCGTTCTATGTGTATCAGCAGATATATGACAAAAACGGCAAACCCATAGAAGGTGCCGTGGTCGACCGCAACGGCGACGGCGAGATAAACGAGAAAGACAAGTACCTCTACAAGAGTCCTGCCGCTCCCTTTACTATGGGACTTGCATCAAGACTTGAGTATCAGAACTGGGACTTCGGCTTCTCTCTCCGCGCAAGCATAGGCAACTATGTGTACAATGATGTACTTGCAGGGGCATTCAACACAAGTCCTTCTGCGGTGTGGGCACAAAGTTCGTACATAGCAAACCGACCGCTGGCAGTGCTCGACTACAAATGGCAGCACGACGAACTGCAGAGCCGTTTGTCAGACATGCACGTAAAGAACGCCTCGTTCCTCAAGTGCGACAACATCACGTTGGGATACAGTTTCTCTAATCTATTTAAGTCGTCAAAGTGTAACGGAATCAACGGACGTATCTATGCCACCGCTGCAAACGTGTTCACGGTAACAAATTATGACGGTCTTGACCCGGAGGTTGCATCCGGACTCGACAATAACGTCTATCCGCGTCCGCGCTCGTTCATCGTTGGTCTGAACATCAATTTCTAATAAACAATCAATAAGACAAAAGTCATGAAAAGAATATTCAAACATATCTTGCCTGCCGCAGCAATGGCTATGGCATTCGGGTTTACGTCATGTATAGGCGATCTCGATGTTGACAAGAACGTACTCGACCCGAACAAGGACACCAAGTTCGAGGCGGAGGGCTTGTTCAACAAGTGCTATGCCAACCTCGCCATGGAAGGAAACGGCGGTGGCGGTACAACAGACATCGTGTATCCTGACGCAGGTTTCACCGGACTCGTGCGCCAAATGTGGAACTCCAACGAACTTACCACCGACGAAGCAATCTGCGGTTGGGGCGACGATGGTATCGCAACATTCATAGACAATGTGTATGACGCGTCACACCCGATGCTCGCAATGTACTATCAGCGTCTTGCTCTGGGTATAAGTTATTGCAACCAATATCTCAATGTGGCGGCAGACTACAATCCCACGATGACTGCCGAGGTACGTTTCGTGCGTGCATTGCAGTATTATCTTATGATGGACGGTTGGGGAAACATTCCTTTCGCCGAAAAGATAGAAAAGCCGGTACAGATTGAAAGAAAGGCTGCTTACGAGTGGTTGGAGAAAGAACTGCTTGAGATTGAGCCTCTGATGTCTGACGCGAAAGCCAAGAAATCAACCGATACGGGATATGGTCGTGCCGACAAGGCTGCCGCATGGTTCCTTCTTATGCGTCTTTACCTCAATGCAGAGGTATATACCGGAACACCACAATGGGAAAAGGCCGCCGAATATGCAAATAAAGTAATCACGTCAAGTTATCGTCTCAATACGAAAGGTGTAGATGTGTGGACTCCGTATCAAATGCTCTTCATGGGCGACAACGGAGAAACCGATGCCGCTTACGAGGCAGTATTGCCGTTGTATGCAGACGGAATAACCACTACACAGTATGGTTGCTCGGAGTTCCTAATCGCCTCTACTTTCGATGCCGACATGCACGCGAACCCGAAAGACCCCGCTGCCACTAACGGTGTAAACGTAGGTTGGTCGGGAAATCGTGCCCGCCCGAACCTCGTAAGGAAATTCTTCCCTGTCGGAGACGTTCCTCAGAAGGAGTCGTACGAGACTGCCGAGATAGCAGGAGACGACCGCGCTCTGTTCTGCGGAGTGAAACGTGAACTCGACAACATCAAGCGTGGCAACTTTACCGACGGTTATGCCGTGGCAAAGTTCACAAACTTCAAGACCGACGGCAGTGTGGGAAAGGATCCTACTTTTGCCGACACCGACTTCTTCTTGTTCCGCGTGGCAGAGGCTTATCTCGCATACGCCGAGGCAACGGCACGCATGAGCGGAGGCAACACCACCGCCGAGGGAACTAAGTGCATCAACGACCTGCGCAAGCGTGCTCATGCACAGGAACGCACCTCCGGCTCGTTCACGCTCGACGATATTCTCGACGAGTGGAGTCGTGAGTTCTACTTCGAGGGCATCCGCCGCCCGACACTTATCCGTTTCGGAAAGTTCGGAGGCAAAAATGGCTACAAATGGCAGTGGAAGGGAGGCTCTTTCGAGGGCAGAGACTTCGCCGAATACCGCAACATCTTCGCCATTCCGGCAAAAGATCTCGTGGCAAACGGAAACATGAAGCAGAACCCCGGATATAAATGATAAGTGGGTGTTCGGGATTAATTGACACATCTTGAACACCTGCCTCACTTACAACAAGTAATCATAAACGGGCGGAGAACGTTAACCAAACCGCCCTAATAAAAGGACAAAACAATGAACAAAACAATAAAGTCAATATTAATGCTGGTGATGGGTGCCTGCCTTTTCACCGCATGCGATGAGGATCGCGATTCCAACCCGACGGTAAAGAGTCCGACAACGTTCGTCCTCAACAAACCGGCAATATCCAACGCTGTCATCGATTTGGCAAATTCCGGAAAGATAAACGTGACTTGCTCGCAGCCGGACTACGGCTTCCCCGCAAACACAGACTACTCTCTCGAAGCATCGCTTAATGCCAACATGGAAGACGCTTTCGAAGTTGTCACTGCACAGAAGAGTGCGGTACTCGGCATCGATGCCGCTTCGATGGCAGCCACACTTACCGATAAGATTAAGGCAACAGGTAAAAACGAAGCCGATTTCCCCGTTAATGTAAAGGTGTATCTGCGTGCAAAAGCCGTGCAGGTAACGGCATACGGAACTGCCATAAAAGGCACGGAGATTATGTCGAACATAGTGGAACTCTCGCAAGTACTCGTAGAATACTCGCTTCCGCCCGTCAAGATACCGGAGCAACTCTATGTAGTCGGCAATTTCAACGGCTGGAAATGGGATACCGCACCTGCCATGGTTCCCGTACATAGTGCTCCGAACGTTTTCTGGCGCATGGTATGGGTAGACAATGTCGGAATTAAGTTCAACTCTGAAAAAACTTGGAACGACAATGTGGTAGAATACGACAAGGCGGTTGTAGGCGGCGAACTGGTCGGCGACATATTGAAAGGCGACAACGGAAACTTCAAGAGTTCGACCCCGGGTTGGTACTTGGTTATCGTAACCATGTCCGTATCCAACGGCAAGATAATATACAACGTCGATTTCAACAAACCCGAAGTGTGGCTCATGGGTCCCGTTACTCCCGAAGCAGGTTGGGCTGAGAAAGAAGAAGGATGCTCGTTTGAAGTACCTGCAACAAAGGACGGCGAATTTGTTTCTCCTGCCTTTGCACATGCCTCGAACGAGGATGCCGGTCTGCGTGCATACGTAAAAGTGCCCGGATTCGATTGGTGGAAGTCGGAGTTTATGGTGTTCAACAAGAAACTTGTTTACCGCGGAGCAGGCGACGATCAGGAACGCATCGTAGTGTCGGCCGGACAGAAACTATACATAAACTTCAGCAACGACACCGGTGACATTAAGTAAGAAACAATAAAATAAATGATCAAGACATGAAAAAAATATCATTTTTAATACTTTCGCTTGCAGGCTTGTTGTTCACAGCCTGCGGCGATGACTTTACCGATTGGGCAAGTCCGCAGTCGAATTTACCGGAAAATGCCGTTGAGATTCCCGGTTTGAAGGCTTCTGCGGTGGGTGACATAGACCTCGCCAAGGCAGAAGATGCAGTGCAGGTATTCACTTTGAGCACCGAGAAACTGCCCGAAGGCTACACATTTGCCAATGCACGCATCTCCATCATCACGACAGAGGTAAACTGCATGCCGGTCAAAATTAATGCCACTCTTGACGGAAAGGTGAGCAAGGAAGAACTCCAGAACTATGCAGTGAAGACATTCGGCAAGCGCATCGAGAAGCACAACTATTCTGCACACGTGTTCTTAAATGCCGTGAAAGACGGTCAGGCATTGCTCATCGATGCCGGAGTGGTGTATTTCGACATGACCTCGGCACCCACGAGAACCGTAATCTATCTATTCGGAGACTTCTCCGGATGGAGTCCCGAGAAGGCAAAGGAATGTGCAATGTTCCAAACAGACGTTAATGTGTTTGCCTACTACGGCAAGTTTGACGGCAACGTGAAGGCATGGGACGAGCACAATCTCGGCAACTGGGACATGTGTTACAACACCTCGAAGGATAAAGATGGTTCCACGGAAATGTCAGGTCCGCTCGAAATATCGAACGGCGGTGCCATTCATTCGCCCGAAGCAGGCTTTTGGAAGATGGAGATGAATCTCAATACCATGCAATATACTTGGACGAAATTGGAAAACCAAACTCCCCAAGAATATTCTTCAATAGGTGTCATCGGAGACTTCAACGGCTGGGGAGGCGACGTAGAACTTACTCAGGTTACTCCTCACAACTGGTTTGTGAAAACAACACTGTCGAAAGACGGTGGCTTGAAGTTCCGTGCAAACGGTGGTTGGGACATAAACTGGGGAGCCGACTTCACCGTTTCTGATGCCGACTATTCGGCACAGGGTGTTGCCGGTGCTGCGAATATCAACGTGCCCGCGGGAAATTACTGCATCTATTTCAACGACATTACAGGCATGTTTGCCATAGTGTCGGAGTAATAACTCACGATAAATCTTGACATAAGGGAAAAGAGTGCGTAAAAACATTCTTTTCCCTTGTTTGTTATTCTTTCTCATAATAAGCAGATGCCCGGAATCATTTTTGTATGTGTAATGCTTTCATTTGCTTTTCTTTTATCTGTGTATTACCGTTCTTTTTTCTTCATTCTGCCGGCTCTCATAAGTAATGCAGTACGCCACGCGCTCATTTTTTCATCGCCGTTTCGTATTCGAAAACAACCTTGCGAACGGACGAAAAGAGTTTTTGAATCCCGTAATGATTGGTTTTGATGCAAGCGTTTGCATTGTGTAAACGGGTGAAAAACACAGGCTTGATATGTACGTATCGGTATTTTTTGTTATCTTTGTGACCTAAACTATAATAATTAAAAACCACTATGTTATGAAGAAATTTACTAAAACGCTTATTGCAATTGCGATAGTTGTCCTTTGCTCGCAGACCGCCGGTGCTCAAGGGTGGCCCGAAAACTACGGCGGAGTGATGTTGCAAGGCTTTTACTGGGACTCGTTCTCTCATTCCAAATGGAAAAAACTTGAGGCACAGGCAGACGACCTCGCCTCGACATTCAGTCTCGTATGGATACCGCAGAGCGGAAAGTGCCTCGAGTCATACAACGTAATGGGATATACCCCTTACTACTATTTCAACCAGAACAGCAGTTTCGGCACCGAGGAAGAACTGCGTTCGATGATACGGACGTTCAAAAACAAAGGTCTCGGAACGGTTGCCGACGTGGTGATAAACCATCACAACACAAACGGATGGTGGACTTTCCCGGCAGAGACATACAAGGGAACAACCTATCACTTGCAGACAACCGACATTGTGAACAACGACGATTACGACCCGATGACGGGGAAATACAAGACACGCGAGCAGGCTGCCATAGACGGAGTGACTCTGAGCAGTAACAACGACGAGGGCGACGACTGGGGCGGAATGCGCGATCTCGACCACAAAAGCGACAACGTACAGAAGATAATGAAGGCATACGTCAAGTTTCTCAAGGACGACCTCGGATATACCGGCTTCAGATACGACATGGTAAAAGGGTTCGCCGGATCGCACGTTGCCGATTACAACGATGCCGCAGGAATAGAATATTCGGTGGGAGAGTGCTGGGACGGCAACGATAGGATTAAAAGATGGATAGATGCCACGGGAAAGAAGAGCGCGGCATTCGATTTCCAATTCAGATATAACGTGCGCGATGCAATAAACAGCAACGATTGGAGTAGGCTGAACAGTACCAACAATCTCATGCACGACCCTGCATACAACCGATATGCCGTGACATTCGTGGAGAATCACGACACCGAGAAACGGGCAGGCTCCGAACAAGACCCGATAAGGCGAGACACACTTGCCGCAAACGCGTATTTGATTGCAATGCCAGGAACACCATGTGTGTTCTACAAACACTGGTTGGCATACAAGAGCGACATAAAGGCTATGGTGGATGCGAGAAAGGCCGCGGGAATAACCAATACGAGCACTTTCCTCAACCTGAAGAGTACGGCAGGATGCCATGCCAATGCCGTAAAGGCGGGTGGACAGAGCCGACTGGTGGTCGTAGTGGGCAGGGAAGCAGCCGGTTTCACCCCTTCCGGTGCATACTCGCTTGTTCTTTCGGGACATAATTACCGCTACTATTTGGCCAAAAACCTTGAAACGGCATGGGCAGACAAGAGTTCGGGAGTGTATGAAGAGGCGTTTAAAGTAAAACTTACGGCAGTGAGCCAGACCGAGGGGGCACAACTCGTATATACCACCGACGGAACCACGCCGACAGCCGCGACAAAGAAGGTGGCAAGCGGCACGGAAATAGAAATAAACAACGACTGCACGCTGAAAGTGGGACTGCTCGTTGCCGGGACGGTAAGCGGCATCATCGAGCGCAACTACACTATCAAGATAAACAATTACGAACCGAAGACAATCACTGTGTATTGCAGGGTTGACGAGAATGTGACGGGATGGACAACCATGAACTATTGGACATGGAGCGATTTCGGTCACACACCGGATAATCCCAACTGGCCGGGCGACCGCATCACGGCTACAAAACAAGTTGACGGAAAGACATGGTACCAAAAGAATTTCACGCTGACGAGCGAGGACGATTACGTTAACTTCGTGTTCAGCAACGGCAGCGGCTCGCCGCAATCGGTGGATGTTGAGAACGTTACGACCACGAAATTCTTCGTCGTTCGCAACGAGAAAGATGCGCAGGACCACTATCTCGTGGAAGATGTTTCATCGGTATCGTCTATTGAATGGATCAACACCGTTACCGATAATCAGTCTTCACCGCTCAATGTTTACACCACCGATGGACGCTTGCTTCGCCGCTTGCCGGCAGGGACATCTGAAAGCGATGCCCTTAACTCGCTACCGCGAGGCATGTATATCGTTAACGGAAAGAAACTGGTAAAATAAAATATTGGTGTTCGCTAAAAGTTGAAAATCAATAAGTCATGTGTCCGCATTGCCGATAAACAGGCATTGCGGACTCGTTTTTGAAAAAGTAAGCCCCTTTAGTCAAATGAACTAGCCCCCCATTTTCTCATATCTTTTTGTCAAAAGCGTTTCGCTGTATGCAACGCGTTCCGTTAACATAGGAAGGGAGGCGCAGGGACGGATGAAAAGTGGAGGCTGTGACCAACTCGATGACAAGGACTGTGCCATAAGCGCGGGACTCCCGTTGGTCACAATGTCCACCACCATGTCCGGATAGCGGAGCGGTCTGACTCCACGACGTATCAAAACATATCAAGAAAGAGCAACAATGGCTAATAGACATCACAAAAGCAACATTTCCAAAGATTTTTTATCCAATTTTAAAATATTAGCACACATTTGTTTGGCAAATAAAAAAAAATCGCTACTTTTGTGATGTTCACTTGTCAAATCAAGAGCAGAAGCAAACTAAAAGTCTAAATACATTCAGTGTTAACTCTAAAATCGTAAACTTATGAAAAGACTATTTTTACTTAGTTTGGCCATTGCGGCTACATGTGCTTCTTCCGCACAGACAGTAATCGACTCAAAAAAAATGGCTCCTGGTTATGAGAACCAAATTGTACAAGACCAAAACGGCAGAATTTTCAAAAAGTTGGTAAAGCCTAATACCATTGCCAACGAGAATATACTACCCGCAACAAAGGTCATGAAAGACGAGTACGACATCGAAAAAACGTTCTACGAGGGCTTCGAGGGTTGGGAGACGAGTTACGGTATCAACTGGATACCCGAGGATTGGACAGAGATAAACACCGAGGCCAATATTCCTACGGAGGAGAATCTGTCGCACAACGTGAATAACACGTGGTTTGTCTTCACAAGTTCCAATATGTTTCAGGAATTGACCACAGACGGAGAGAAGGAGGCTTTCATCCATTTCGGCTACGTAAGTGCTGCCTATGGGCTCAACGCCGAGGCGCAGGACGAGTGGCTGGTGTCTCCGGTCATCTCTTTGAAAGAGAAGGAAACGCTCCACTTCATGTTGCAGGCTGATTTCTTCAACTTATATAACTGTACCGATTTCGACTGGTCCAACCATGTATATAAGAACGGACGCCAGGTTGTGAACACGATGAAGGTCATGCTTTCCACCGACAATGGCGAGACATGGGGCGAAATTTGGGACTTGGTCAACGATGTAGTGTCGCATCTCACCGATAAGGAGTGCTTCGACAACTCCGATTTGAGAATCAAACACTACGACATCGACCTCTCCGGCTATGCGGGTCAGAACATCCAATTAGCATGGAGATACGTCCGTGAAGAGGGCGACTGGAAGGGTAACTCCATGATTCTCGACGGCATTATCATCAATCATCCCGTTTCGTCTGACATCCAAGGCGTGTCAACAGGTTCTGTAAGCTATGAGTATTACGATGTGAACGGAACTAAACTGACTGGCAAACCGACCAAGAAAGGCCTGTACCTCCGCAAGGGCGAAGGCAAGACCACAAAGGTAATGCTCTAAAATATTCATGGTGATAGACAGGTCAAAGGATAAGGACTTGTCTATCACCATTTTTTCAATACGGTAAGGTCATCATTCCACGATGCTCTTGCCCGTCACATAGCACATTGTCCACGCGGCTTGAAGGTTTAATTCTCCCGTCACGGCATCAATATTGGTCACCTCGCCAGCAAAGAAAAGATGCGGATACACCTTGCTTTCAAGCGTATTCAAGTTGAGATTGCCCAAGGAGATATGTAAGTGACGAATTCCTTCCAGAAACTGCTCTTGCCACTTACTTCATAGACATCGTTTGTCATCGTCTTTTTCTACATGTACCGGCAATGCCTGCGGTCTGTTCTCAAAGAAATAATATGCAGTAAGTGCCGGGCACAGATTCATGATGAAGTTATGGACATACCCGTGTCGTGAATGAACGAGGTTCGCCTTGTTCTTCAGCAATTCGTTTACGCACTATAATATAACTTTTACGAAGCATTGTCTTTTCCCAAATTGGCATTAGTTTGTTCTTCATGTTTGCTCTCCGCCCATGCACAAGATGCGCCCCTTGGTCGTAACGTATCGAATAGTCCTTGCTTTTTTAAGGAACGACTATTTGTAGGGACAGAGGAGACAGTATTTGTTGTTTTTTTATTTTTACCGGACACCAATAATATTTTTATTTCTCGCTTCCCCCTTCCTCATATATGTTCAATGCCATACTATTCTGTAATTTCATCCATTTTGGTTTATCAATCACGGTAAATGGTGTTGTTTTACCTTGATTTTCATGGCGTTATCGTTTGTTTTCTTCATGTTGTTCTCGATAGGAGTGATGCCATGTTGTATTTGCTTGTTACCATCTTGTCAGTCCTGTTTTTATTGCCGTAGCCCGCTGTGTCTTAGATAACAGGACAGACAACCTGACCAACAATCAAACAAAATCTGTGCAGGCTTTTAATGAGCAATTTGGGCTAAAAGATTGTTTTTATGAAAACAAGACGATGCTAAATTAATTATTTTTCAGAAACATTCAAGTGAAATATAAAGTTTTTCTGTTTTTGAGTATTAACAGGTATGTGGATGTGATTTTGATGCAAACGTTTACACAATATATTTATGTTTAAATGTTGCTAAATTAGTGTCGTATAATGTTGGTTTTTAGTAATTTTATGCCCAAATACTAACCATCATGGATATGAATTTTCAATTTAATATCGATTATCAGACGAGTTATGGTGAAGACCTTACTCTGAACATCGTTGACAATGAGACAAAGGAAGTTGTAGCAAAATACAGAATGAATACCTCCGATGGTATTCGTTGGACTTGTGACTTGCGCCGCGATGCGGAGGTCGGAACGGTGATATGCTACTATTACAGTGTTGAGCGCAACGGAGAGGAGATACAGCATGAATGGCTCGTAGAGCCTCACAGGATAGAGATGTCGTGTGCAAAGGGCGTGCGGTATGTAGTTTACGACCATTGGATATCCATGCCGGAAGACAGTTATCTTTACAGTTCGGCATTTACCGAGTGCATCTCTCGCCGTCGTCATCGCAAGATAGAGCAAAACACCAATGCCGTGACGGTGTGTCTAAAGGTGCGTGCACCGCAGTTGCGTTCAAACCATCGGCTTGCCGTGGTTGGTGCGCAGGGAGTGCTCGGCTCGTGGCAGTTGAATGATGCGAAACCCATGGTGGAACATCAGTTCAATGAGTGGGTAATTGACATCGACACGGCGGGAATGTCGGGTGACACGCTCGAGTTCAAGTTTGTGGCGACAGACGAAAACCGCGACATCATGCCTTTGTGGGAGACACAGGGCAATCGCACCATAGCACTGCCGCCGATGGGGCGCGGCGATGTGTTTGTATATGAACTCGGTCAGGCATTTTTCCCGATATATGACATGAAATGCGCAGGTACGCTGGTGCCCGTGTTCTCGCTGCGTTCGGAAGGAAGTTTCGGCATAGGCGACTTCGGCGACCTGTGCCGAATGACAGACTGGGTGGCAGAGACTGGTCAACGCGTATTACAGATACTGCCCATAAACGACACCACTACCACCAAGACTTGGATCGATTCGTATCCGTATTCGTGCATCAGTATCTTCGCACTGCACCCGCAATATGCCGACCTGAGACAGCTGCCGCAACTGCACGATGCAGAGAAACGCAGGCATTTCGAAGAATTGAGACTCGAACTGAATACCCTCGGACAAATAGACTATGAGCGAGTAAACGCTGCCAAGGAAGAATATCTGCATCTGCTGTACGAGCAGGAGGGCAAAACGGCACTCGCATCGCAGGAGTTCAAAGCATTTTTTAAGGATGCGGAACAGTGGCTCGTGCCATACGCACAGTACAGTATGTTGCGCGACAAGAACGGTACTGCCGATTTCTCGCAATGGGAAGGTCATGCCGCGTGGAACGAGGACGACCGCAAGGCTCTCGTCAATCCGCGCAACAAGCTTTACCGGGAGGTGGCATATTTTTACTATGTACAGTTCGTGTTGCACTGCCAAATGAGCCGCGTACACGAGTATGCACGTTCCAAAGGAGTGGTGCTGAAAGGCGACATACCCATCGGCGTGAGCCGTTTTGGCTGCGACGTGTGGCAGGAACCACGCTATTTCAACCTCAACGGACAGGCAGGTGCGCCTCCGGATGATTTCTCGGTGAACGGACAGAACTGGGGATTCCCCACATACAACTGGGACGAGATGCTTGCCGACGGATGTGGTTGGTGGGTGCGTCGCTTCCGAAATATGTCTAAATATTTCGATGCTTACCGCATAGACCATGTTCTGGGCTTCTTCCGTATATGGGAAATTCCCGCCGATTCGGTTCACGGACTTTTGGGGCATTTCGCTCCGTCGCTGGGCATGACGCGCGAAGAAATTGAAGCCTACGGGCTGGGCTGGCAAGAACAGTTTTTTACCGAGCCGTTCATAACCGATTGGGTGCTCGACCGTGTGTTCCACGAAGATGCCGATGCGGTGCGCCACGAGTTTTTGGAGACAACGGGCTGCGACCGATACCGCATGAAAGACGAATATGCCACGCAACGCAAAGTGGAAGCGTGGTACATGGCAGAAGAAGAGAAGGGCGGCGACAACCGTTTCTCGATGCCGCTTGCATCGGTGCGCGACGGACTTTATTCGCTCATAAGCAATGTGTTGTTCGTGCGCGACCATAAATCACCTGACCGTTTCCACCCGCGTATATCGGTGCAGTTCGACTTTATATACGAGTCGCTTTACGACAGTGACAAGTATGTGTTCAACAAACTTTACAACGATTACTATTACCGTAGAAACAACCAGTTCTGGTATCATGAGGCAATGAAGAAACTGCCGCTTCTTGTGCAGTCAACGCGAATGTTGGTGTGCGCCGAAGACCTCGGAATGGTGCCCGACTGCGTGCCCTGGGTGATGAACGAACTGCGTATCTTGTCGCTCGAGTTGCAGTCGATGCCGAAAGATAACCATGTGCGTTTCGGACATTTGGATAATAACCCGTACCGCTCGGTGTGTACCATATCGAGCCACGACATGCCTACGCTGAGACAGTGGTGGGACGAGGACGAAGGACGGGCACAAGACTATTTCAATTCAATGCTGAGACGCGACGGATTTGCACCGCACCCGATGCCGGGGTGGCTCGCATACGACATCGTGTCGCGACATCTCGCATCACCATCGATGCTCTGCATATTGTCTGTTCAAGACTGGCTCGCCGTTGATGAGAACCTGCGACTTGCCGATCAAAATGCCGAGCGCATCAATATTCCTGCCAACCCGAAGCACTACTGGCGATACCGTATGCACATCGGTATCGACGAAATGATGGAGAACAAAGACTTCAAGAACATGGTGGCAGACATGGCAAGGAATAACGGAAGGAAATAAACAATAAACAACGGTTTTCACAGACATCCCGGAATGACGAGAAAAACATCATCGGTGACGGTCTGCGAAAACCGTGTCTTAATATATATAAGGTATGAAAAGGACATTATTTTTATTATTCTGCGGATTGATTTCATTGATGGCGTCGGCACAGGAAGCGGCATCGCCAAACGGAAACGTGCGCCTTAAATTCTATCTCGACGGCACACGACCGGCATACGAACTTGCATATAAAGGCAGGGAGGTGATAAAGCCGAGCCGACTCGGATTGGAACTCGCACGGGACAAACATGCCTCGAAAGGATTGGAAGAGACAGACCTGATGGACGGCTTCGGCATAGTTGACTACAAAACATCGACATTCGACGAGACATGGAAGCCGGTGTGGGGAGAGACGGCAACGATACGGAATCATTACAACGAACTCGCAGTGACGCTTAAACAGCAGTCGACGGGGCGAAACATAATCGTACGCTTCCGGGTGTATGACGACGGAATGGGATTCCGTTACGAATTTCCACAACAAGACAACCTGAACTATTTCATAATAAAGGAAGAACGCAGCGAGTTTGCCATGAACGGAGATCACACTGCGTGGTGGTTGCCGGGCGACTACGACACACAGGAACAGGAGACACAGCAGAGCAGACTGTCGGAGATACGCGGACGGTTTGACAAAGCAGTGAACTGGGGCAACTCTTCGGTGGCAATATTCTCGCCTACGGGCGTGCAGACATCTCTGCAGATGAAGAGCGACGATGGACTGTATATCAACATACACGAGGCCGCATGTGCCGATTATGCAACGATGCATCTCGAACTCGTCGATGCACATACGAAACAACTTACGACGGAATTAAAGGGTAACAGCAATGTATATACGCCGGCACCTCAACCATCGGCTTATCCGCTGCCCGCTCCGATGACATTTGTAAGTCATCTGACACCTGATGCCACCGGACTGAAAGGCTGCATGCAGACTCCGTGCAGCACACCGTGGCGAACGGTAATGGTGAGCGACGACGCACGCGACATGCTCTCATCGAACCTTATTCTGAACCTTAACGAACCATGTGCAATCGACGATACCTCGTGGATTCACCCCACGAAGTATTGCGGAGTGTGGTGGGAGATGATCGTGGGCAAGAGCAGTTGGAACTACACAGATGATTTCCCTTCGGTACAACTTGACAAAACAGACTATACAAAGACAAAACGGAACGGTCGTCATGCCGCAAATACGGAGAAAGTAAAGCAGTATATTGACTTCGCGGCGGCAAACGGGTTAGACCAAGTTCTCGTGGAAGGGTGGAACATCGGCTGGGAAGACTGGGTCAATATGTGGAAACGCGACGTGTTCGACTTCGTTACACCGTATCCTGACTTCGACATAAAGGCTCTGAACGACTATGCACACTCGAAAGGAGTGCGCCTTATGATGCACCACGAGACTTCTTCTTCAACGCAGAATTACGAGCACCACCTCACGGAAGCCTACAAACTGATGAACCGTTACGGATATGATGCGGTAAAGACGGGTTACGTCGGTGACATCATTCCACGTGGCGACCATCATTATTCGCAGTCTATGAACAACCATTATCTTCATGTCTTGAAAGAGGCTGCAAAGCATCGCATCATGGTAAATGCACACGAGGCAACGCGCCCGACGGGACTTTGTCGGACATATCCCAACCTTGTGGGCAACGAGAGCGCGCGAGGTACGGAGTATGAGGCATTCGGAGGTTCGCGTCCCGACCACACCTGCATACTGCCATTCACACGGTTGCAGGGCGGCCCCATGGACTATACGCCGGGCATTTTGGAAACACAACTGAAGAATTGGAGCGATAACCCGAACATTGTACATACCACACTCGTGGGACAACTGGCACTTTATGTTACGATGTACAGTCCGTTGCAGATGGCAGCCGACCTGCCCGAAAACTATGCGAAGTACATGGATGCGTTCCAATTTATACGCGATGTGGCATGCGATTGGGACGACTCACGCTACCTTGAGGCCGAACCTGCCGACTATATCACCGTGGCACGCAAGGCGAAAGGCACCGACAATTGGTTCATCGGTGGGAAATGCGATGAGAACGGGCACAAGAGTAACATACGGCTCGATTTCCTCGATGAAGGTCGCAAGTACGAATGTACCATATATGCCGATGCAAAAGATGCACACTACGAGCATAACCCTAAGGCGTATGTCATCACGAAAAAGACCGTGAAAAAGGGCGATGTGTTGAAACTTACCGAGGCTCCGGGCGGTGGTTTTGCAATCAGTTTGTTTGCCAAGTGAGCCATATGACAGTCGTTCGAAATCTCTCTCAAAACATTTCTTGTTACGGAAAAGAGACTAAAAGAACATCTTTTAAAAAAAAGAAAGGTGAAGAACGGTATGTTGACAATGTTTTATGTTAAATCGATGAAGAATATTAAACCATGAAAAGATTCTTATTTGCAGGCATCCTATACATGCTTATATCAATCAATGTGACGGCACAGAATTTCAGTTTCAACGAGGCTGACTATACGCCGAGCCGTACAACGTTCCGACTTTTTGCGCCAAAGAATGCAAAAAAGGTAAAGGTGGACTACGGAATGGCAGTCGGCAAAAACGGAATGAACAAGCCGGAGAGCATCAAGATGAAACTCGGAAAAGACGGAATATGGACGGCAACGGTAAAGAAAAACCTTGCAGGATACCATTACCGGTTTGTGGTTGACGGTCGTCAATCGCCCGGAGTATTTGCCAAGGCGGTGGGAGTGAACGGCAGGGAGGCTGTTATAATAGACATGAAAACCACCGACCCGGAGGGTTGGGAGAAAGATCATCGCCCCGTGATAAAGTCGCCTGCCGACCTCGTCATCTACGAGATGCACCACCGCGACTTCTCCATATCGCCATCGTCGGGCATCAAAAACAAGGGGAAATTCCTCGCATTGACAGAGCCGAAGGGAATAGATCACTTGAAATCGCTGGGTGTCAACGCAGTGCATATCCTGCCTTCGTACGATTATGGCTCGGTTGACGAGACACGACTCTCACTGCCTCAGTACAACTGGGGCTACGACCCGGTGAACTATAACGTTCCGGACGGCTCGTACAGCACCGACCCTTACACTCCCGAGGTTCGCATACGCGAGTTCAAACAGATGGTGCAGGCACTTCACAAAGCCGGCATCCGCGTGATACTCGACGTGGTGTATAACCACACTTACGACATAGAGAACAGTAATTTCCAGAATACTTATCCCGATTATTACTACCGAAAGAATGCCGACGGCTCGTACAGTAACGGCTCCGGTTGCGGAAACGAGACGGCATCGGAGAAGCCGATGATGAGGCAGTTCATGCTGGAATCGGTGAAATACTGGATCAACGAATATCATATAGACGGTTTCCGCTTTGACCTCATGGGCGTTCACGACATCGCAACGATGAACGAGATACGCCGTGCGGTTGACGAGATAGACCCCACCATATTCATTTACGGCGAAGGGTGGAGCGCGGGAGCATGTGCATTTCCTGCCGAACAACTTGCCACCAAAGCACACATCTCGCGGATGCCGCGTATCGCTGCGTTCTCGGATGAGTTGCGCGACGGGCTGCGGGGTCCGTTTTCCGATGACTCCAAAGGTGCTTTCCTCGCAGGCGTTGAAGGCAACGAGGAGAGCATAAAGTTCGGAATCGCCGGCTGCATATCCCACCCGCAGGTTGACATGTCTCGCGTTAACTACTCCAAAGAGGCATGGGCAGCCGAGCCTGTGCAGACAATTTCATACGTCAGTTGCCACGACGACATGTGCCTTATTGACCGCCTGTTGGCAACAACCTCCGCCAACTTTCCGCCACGAGATACCCAGCAACCTCTTTCCATAGAGCACGATTCGCCGCTAATCGCCCTCTCGTGCCTCGCCCAGACCGCGGTTCTGACATCGCAGGGGGTGCCGTTCATTTTCTGCGGAGAGGAGATGATGCGCGACAAGAAAGGCGTACACAACTCTTACAAAAGTCCTGACAGCGTGAATGCGCTCGACTGGGACAACCTGAAACGTCATCCCGAGGTGTTCACATACTACAAGAAACTGATACAGTTGCGCAAAAACCACCCCGCATTCCGGCTCGGAAGTGCCGACCTCGTGCGCCGACACCTGCAGTTCCTGCCCACACGGCCCTGTCTCGTGGCATACCGGTTGGTGGACAATGCGGGAGGAGACACGTGGAAAAACATATACGTCGTGCTCAATGGAAACTGGTATCCGCGCAAGGTGGATATACCGGAGGGCAAATACACTGTGGTGTGTGCCGAGGGAGTAATCAACGAAGACGGAATAAGAAACATATCAGGCAATTCCGTTACCGTGGCACCGCAGTCGGCTTTGATATTCCATGATTAGTCCATTAACTGTTTTAGAAATAAATATAACATGAAAAGAGTAGTTTTGTTCCTATTGTTCGTCGCGGCATCATCAATGATGAACGCAACACCGGTGAAAGTGAGCAGGATAGATCCCACCGACTGGTATGTCGGCATGAAAGACCCCTCGCTGCAACTAATGGTATATGGTAAGAACATCCGTGAGACCGACGTTACGACCGACTATGCCGGAGTACGTCTCGACAGCGTGGTGCGTCTCGACAGTCCCAACTATCTGTTGGTATATCTTAACATCGAAGGAGCGCAACCGGGAACGATGAAACTGAAATTCACCGCACGCAAGGGGAGCGGTGCGAAAGGAACGTTCACATTCTCTTACAAACTTAAAGCCCGCGAGATGGCTGGCTCCGAGCGTAAGGGATTCTCTAATGCCGACGTGCTTTACATGCTCATGCCTGATCGTTTTGCTTCGAGCGGGAAATACACCACGCCGCAAGCCACAAAACGACTGGCAGCCGAACTCAACACTTATGTAGTAGATCGCAATGCTCCTTCGCTGCGTCACGGCGGAGACCTTGAAGGCATCCGCAGGCATCTCGACTATTTCAACGAACTCGGAGTAACCGCATTGTGGTTCACGCCGGTACTCGAGAACAACTCGCCCGACAATGCACTCGGATACAGCACATACCACGGATATGCCACGACAGACTATTATCGTGTTGACCCACGCTTCGGTACAAACGAGGAATACCGCAAACTTACCGACGAGGCACACACCAAAGGTCTGAAAGTCGTCATGGACATGATTTTCAACCACTGTGGTTTTGAACATCCGTGGGTTGCCGACATGCCCTCTGCCGATTGGTTCAACCTGCACGACTGGCTGAAAGAGTCCGGCGGAACTGCCAATCCCGAAGGTACATCTTTCAAGCAAACAAGTTACAAACTAACGCCGGTAATCGACCCGTATGCTTCTGAAACAGACAAAAAAGAAACCATGCAGGGGTGGTTCGTGCCTACAATGCCTGACCTTAACCAGCATAACCCTCACGTAATGACGTATCTCATACAGAACAGTATATGGTGGATAGAAACCGTGGGCATCGATGGAATACGTATGGATACCTACCCCTACGCTTACGCCGAGGGAATGGCACGGTGGATGAAAACCATAGACAACGAATATCCCAACTTCAACGTAGTGGGCGAGACATGGGTTACCGAGGCGGCATACACGGCTGCATGGCAGAAAAACAGTCGTATTGCAGAGAACAACTCGAACCTTAAAACAGTGATGGATTTCTCTTTCTACGACCGAATTTCGAAGGCCAAGAACGAGGAGACCGATGCGTGGTGGGAGGGGTTCAACCGCATTTACAACTCTTTCCTGTATGATTACCTGTATGAGAATCCGGACAACGTGATGGCATTCATAGACAATCACGACACCGACCGTTTTCTCGGCAATGGCTGCGACACGCTCGCATTGAAACAGGCTCTTGCCTTGTTGCTAACCGTAAGACGAACACCGCAACTGTACTATGGCACCGAGATACTTATGAACGGAACGAAGGAAGTGACCGATGGCGACGTACGTTGCGACTTCCCGGGAGGCTTTCCGGGCGACTCGCAAAACGCATTCACTGCCGAAGGACGCTCGGCAGAGGAGAACGCCATGTTCAACTGGCTGTCGAGTCTGCTGCATTGGCGCAAGGGCAACGACATAATAATACGCGGAAAGATGAAACATTTCATACCGTACAACGGCATATATGTCGTGGCTCGCGAGTACAACGGTCGCGGAGTGGTGGTGATACTAAACGGGACAAACACCGTGAAAACACTTGATGCGGGGCGGTATGCCGAACTGTTCGAAGGTGTCTTGCCCGCGGCAACTGCCAACGACACCGGCATTTCAGTAAAGACAAAAGACGTGATAACGGGAGCGCAGGTGGTTCTGTGCAATGACATGCAGTTGTCTCCGCGCAGTACGTTGATACTGGAATACTGAATACCTAAGGCTCTTTAGCGATTTTTTTTCATAACTTCTTGCACGCATCTCTGCATAATGGAGGTGCGTGCGTTCTTTTTGTTCGCAACGCTATTTGCCGCATACATAAAGACACGGTACACGACAATTCCGCAAGTATGCCCGTGCCATGTCTTGTAAAGAACAATGTCCCGCCATTTACATGACAGGACATTGTTTTTGATTTGTCGTCTTGCTGTTATTCCGACTCCGGAGCCTTGTCGATCAGATCCATGAACTGGTCGAGTTTCGGAGTGATGATAATCTGTGTGCGGCGGTTGCGTTGCTTGCCAATCTCGGTGCCGTTGGTGGCAACCGGGTTATATTCGCCTCGTCCGCCTGCGGTGAGACGTTTCGGGTCAACACCGTAGTTCTTCTGCAAGTACTGCACAACGCTCGATGCACGCAGACACGAGAGGTCCCAGTTGTTGCGTATGTTCTCGCGCGAGATGGGAACATTGTCCGTGTTACCCTCCACGAGAACGTCGTAATCTCTGTAATCCATTATGATTTTGGCAATCTTTGAAAGCGTCTCTGCCGCCCTGTCGTTTATTTCGTACGATCCGCTCTTGTAAAGCATGTTGTCGGCAAGCGATATATATACCACGCCTTTCAGCACTTGTACGTCAACTTCGCGCAACTCCTCCTTTGTCAGCGAGCGCGTCAGGTTGTTCGTTAGCACCATGTTGAGCGAGTCGCTCTTAGACTTTACCTCAACCAAATGGCGTATATACATGTTCGATTCGTTTATCTGGTCTACCAATTTCTCTATGCTTACATTGTTTTGGCTCGCATTCGAGAGACTCTTGTCGAGCGACTGCTGCAAGAGTTGGTATGCACTTTGTGCCTGTCGCAACTGGTCTTCGAGCGAACTGACGCGTGTGTTTGCCGCCGCGAGTTGCTCCTTGGTTTTTTGCAGGTTGCCTGTCAGTTCTTTGTTCTCGAGTTTGCAATTCTCCAAATCTTTCTTGCCGGCACAACTGCTCACGATGATTACGCCTGCGATTAGTGCCGTTGCCAAGATACTTTTTTTCATCACTTACATGGTTTAAAGGTTAATATTAAGGTGGTGTCTGTTAAATAACCACCGTAAAGATTAATTTTGTCTTGTGGATGACGTTCTGTAATATTGAGGTCTGTTCTTGTATAAAGCGTCGGTTCGCCTTGTCATGTGCTCTGCCGCACACTTCGCTTGCTTCCACTTTGCAATCCGAAACATTCTCTCAACCGTACAACGCTAATTTCTGAAACCCACATCTTGACACATCAATGCCTTGCAACAAAGATGCCGCATGAATTGTTATTATGACGGGTCAAAAATGATAATGTTGCATATCGTTATGTTTTTTTAACCGAAAAGAGTAACAAAAAACCTTTATTACACATTGTTTCAAAAAATGATAAAGGAAAAACGGTGAAACAATTCAGCCGGTATTGCTCTGCAAAATCGCCCAATTTGTTTTGCAATATAGGCGAAATTGCGATGTAAAACAGGCGGTTTTGGCAGCATGGTTTTATAAAAACGCATTTTCGCGAGATACGTTTTGACCGGACGTTTTGCGGCAAATATGGATTTGTCGGTGCAAGTAAGTCGGTTTCCTACTAACAAAGTGTGGTTTAACCCCAATCGGTCATTAGAACCCTCAACCGATTTTGTTCGATTGTTGAGCGGATGTGCAGCCGTTTCATCGAAGGCGTAGCGGGCTGCGTCGGGATGTAATGGCTGCGCAGATGTCAGCAAGCGGGCTAAAGCAGTCGGGAAGCGTAACGACAATGGCAAATCTGAGCAAATGCGGTCTAATGACAGATTTGGGTTTAACATATTGCAGGTTACTATATTTTTTGTGTGTCGGTTGCGAGTAAAAAGAAAAAAATGCTTACCTTTGCAGCATTAGATGAACAAAGTATATTTATTTACCGAATATGATATTTTTCTTCAAAACCCCGACAACGAGCATCATTGCGACTGAGACAGACCACCGGTTGAGTACTCCGGAAATAGAAAAACTGTGTTGGCTGTACGGCGATGCCGAACTGCTTTCGACAGATGGCAGGGCGCAGGAAACGGTGAAAGGTTTCTTCGTTGGTCCGCGGCGCGAGATGATTACTCCGTGGAGTACCAATGCCGTGGAGATAACGCAGAACATGAATCTCCGCGGCATAATGCGTATAGAGGAATTTTTCCCCGTGGCCGACGACACCGCCGGGTACGACAAAATGCTGCAACGCATGTATGAAAATCTCGATCAGGAGGTGTTCACCGTTAAACACGAGCCGGAGCCGGTAAGGCATGTCGGAAATCTTGAGGAATACAACGAACAAGAAGGACTGGCACTCTCGGTTGCTGAAATGGAATATCTGCACACGGTGGAGGCACAACTCGGGCGTCCGCTTACCGACAGCGAGGTGTTCGGTTTCGCACAGATAAACTCCGAACACTGCCGTCACAAGATTTTCGGAGGCAGGTTTGTCATCGACGGCAAGGAAATGGAGTCGAGTCTGTTCGGTATGATAAAGAAAACAACGAAGGAGAATCCGCACAAAATTCTGTCGGCATACAAGGACAACGTGGCATTCTCGCAGGGTCCCGTGGTAGAGCAGTTCGCACCGGCAGACCAATCGATGAGCGATTGGTTCCGCGTAAAGGAGATAGAAAGCGTAATATCGTTGAAAGCGGAAACGCACAATTTCCCCACCACGGTGGAGCCGTTCAACGGTGCCGCAACTGGTACGGGAGGCGAGATACGCGACCGCATGGGCGGAGGAACGGGGTCGTGCCCCATCGCCGGCACTGCCGTTTACATGACGGCATATCCGAGATTGGACGACAAAGAAAGAACAAACGATGAAAGAACATGGGAGCGGTTGCTGCCCGTGCGCGAATGGCTATACCAGACACCGGGGCAGATACTGATAAAGGCATCGAACGGAGCTTCGGATTTCGGCAATAAATTCGGGCAGCCGCTGATTGCCGGTTCCGTGCTTACTTTCGAACATAGTGAACGCGGCGAGAAATATGCTTACGACAAAGTTATAATGCTTGCAGGCGGAGTGGGGTACGGCACAAAGCGCGACTGCCTTAAAAAAGAACCGAAGACGGGTAACAAGATTGTTGTGGTTGGCGGCGACAACTACCGCATCGGCCTCGGTGGCGGCTCGGTATCGTCGGTGGATACCGGAAGATACGGCAACGGCATAGAACTGAATGCAATACAACGTGCCAACCCGGAGATGCAGAAGCGTGTATACAATCTTGTGAGAGCACTGTGCGAAGAGGAGGTGAATCCCGTTGTAAGCATTCACGACCATGGGAGTGCGGGGCATGTCAACTGCTTGTCCGAACTTGTGGAGGAATGTGGCGGAGAGATTGACATGACGAAACTGCCGATAGGTGACAAGACTTTGTCTGCCAAAGAAATAATAGCAAACGAGAGTCAGGAACGCATGGGGTTGCTCATCGATGAGAAACACATAGACCATGTGCGCCGAATTGCCGAGCGCGAACGAGCACCGCTGTATGTGGTGGGCGAGACAACCGGTGATGCACATTTCTCTTTCCGTCAGGGCGACGGCACGAAACCGTTCGACCTCGATGTGGCGCAGATGTTCGGGCACTCGCCCGTTACCGTTATGCGTGACGAGACTGTCGTGAGAGAATATGAGAATGTAAGTTATGCCGGAGAGAACACGATTAATCTCGACCTCTTATTGAAGCGTGTGTTGTCACTCGAGGCAGTGGCGTGCAAAGACTGGCTCACCAACAAGGTTGACCGCTCGGTAACGGGTAAAGTGGTGCGGCAACAGTGTCAGGGCGAGTTGCAGTTGCCGTTGAGCGACTGCGGCGTGGCGGCTCTCGACTACCGCGGCGTGAAAGGTATTGCCACCGCGTTGGGACATGCACCGCAGGCAGGACTCGCAAATCCTGCGGCAGGCAGTGTGCTGTCGGTGGCAGAGTCGCTTACAAACATAGTGTGGGCACCGTTGGAAGATGGTCTTGACAGCGTGTCGCTTTCGGCAAACTGGATGTGGCCGTGCCGCTCGCAGAAAGGTGAGGACGCAAGATTATATACGGCAGTGAAGGCTCTTTCGGATTTCTGCTGCGAACTGAATGTCAACGTGCCGACCGGAAAAGACTCGCTGTCCATGAGCCAGCAATATCCCGACGGCGAAAAAATCATCGCACCGGGAACGGTAATAGTAAGTTCGGGAGGCGAGGTGGCAGACGTAAGGAAAGTGGTGTCGCCCGTAATGGTGAACGACAAAGCCACAACGTTGTACCACATCGATTTTTCTTACGACGAACAACGCCTCGGCGGCAGTGCCTTCGCACAGACACACGGCAAGGTGGGAAGTGATGTGCCGACGGTGAAAGATCCCGGATATTTCCGCAACTCGTTCAATGCCGTGCAGGAGTTGATAAAAAAAGACCTCGTAATGGCAGGGCACGACATAAGTGCAGGAGGACTGATAACGACATTGCTTGAGATGACGTTCGCCAACCGTGAGGGTGGAATGAACATCGACCTCGGAGGTTTCGGCGGCGGCGACATCGTGAAGATAATGTTTGCCGAAAACCCGGGAGTGGTTATTCAGGTGGCAGACTGCGACACGGAGACGGTGGAGAATATTCTTGACGAGTCGGGAATATGCTATGCTCCCATAGGGAAACCGGACATGCCGCGTTACATTGTGGTTTGTAAAGACACTTTCTGCCATTGTTTCGACATAGACCAAATGCGCGATGTTTGGTATGAAACCTCGCATCTGCTCGACCGTCGTCAGAGTTTCAACGGATGTGCCGACGAACGTGCAAGGAATTATATGAACCAGCCGTTGGAACTGAAATTCAATGATGATTTTACCGGCATGTTGGAGCAGTACGGACTCGAAACGTTGAGAAAAGAAAGAAGCGCGGGCAACACACGAGGCGTAGTGCAAAACCTGCAAAAAGCAAAGGCTGCGATAATACGCGAGAAAGGCACGAACGGCGAGCGCGAGATGGCATACTCGTTATGGCTCGCGGGCTTTGATGTGAAGGATGTCATGATGACCGATCTTATCAGCGGGCGCGAGACACTCGATGAAATAAATATGATAGTGTTCTGCGGAGGGTTCTCGAATTCTGACGTTCTCGGCAGTGCCAAGGGTTGGGCAGGTGCTTTCCTTTTCAATCCCAAAGCGAAGGAGGCTCTCGAAAGATTCTATAAACGCGAAGATACTCTGTCGCTCGGCATTTGCAACGGTTGCCAGTTGATGGTGGAACTCGGATTGTTGGAGGAGCAAGGACGTGAGCGAAAGCGCGAAAATCGGACACGAATGCTGCATAATGACAGTCGTAAGTTTGAGAGTTGCTTCGTGTCGCTCGCCATACCTGAGAACGAAAGTGTAATGCTCGGTTCGCTGAGCGGCAACAAACTCGGTATATGGGTGGCACACGGCGAGGGCAAATTCTCTCTTCCGGAAGCAGAAAACGAATACAATATCATAGCGAAATACAACTATCACGGATACCCTGCCAATCCAAACGGAAGCGACTATGACACGGCAGGCATCTGTTCAAAGGATGGTCGTCACCTCGCAATGATGCCTCACTTTGAGCGTGCCGTATTCCCTTGGCAGAACGCATGGTATCCGCGCGACCGTCGCAACGACGAGGTTACGCCGTGGATAGAGGCTTTTGTCAATGCGCGCAAATGGATAGAGCGGCGGATTTGAGTTTCAGAAATTAAACATAATCAATAGGGTAAGTGGGTTTGAACAATGTTTATTTGGAGTCGTTCAAGACTTTCTTTAAAATCGGCGCGGTAACATTCGGCGGCGGATATGCCATGATACCAATCATCGAAACAGAGGTGGTGGACAAGCATAAATGGGTAAATAAGGAAGAATTGCTCGACCTCATTGCCATCGCTCAAAGCACACCGGGGGTGTTTGCCGTGAATATCAGCACATTCATAGGTTATAAACTGCGCGGTACCAAGGGTGCCGTATGTGCCACGGCGGGTGCCGCCCTACCTTCGTTCCTTATAATACTGCTCATCGCGCTGTTCTTCCATCAGTTTCAAGACAATAAGATTATCGCCTCGATATTCAACGGGATACGTCCTGCGGTGGTGGCATTGATTGCCGTGCCTACGTTCAACCTTGCCAAGAGTGCAAAAATAACTCTGTCCAACTGTTGGATTCCCATTGCCTGCGCACTGGCAATCTATGTTCTCGGTGTTTCGCCGATAATAATACTGATCGCTGCCGGAATATGCGGATATATCTATGGCAAGTACATAAAACCTACGGAGTAACCGTTGGACATTGGGCAATATCCTTTACGGTAAATATCAACATCTCTCAATGTATCACAATAGATACGGAGAAATTTTAATAAATCTCTTTGAAACTCTCAATCTTAGAATCTCGTCACACCATAAATAGATATGATATACTTATACCTTTTCATAACTTTCTTCGAAATCGGTCTCTTCGGTTTTGGCGGCGGCTACGGCATGTTGTCGCTGATACAGAACGAAGTGGTGCGCACTCACGAATGGCTTACGATGAGCGAGTTTACGGACATTGTGGCAATAAGTCAGATGACACCGGGACCGATAGGCATCAATTCTGCCACCTACTGCGGCTATGCAGCCGTGAAGAATGCCGGCTACGGCGGCGTGATGGCAGTATTGGGCAGTGCCACCGCCACATTTGCATTGGTGCTTCCTTCTCTGATAATGATGATATTGATAAGCAAGATGTTTATTAAATACATGGACACACCGATGGTGAAAAGTGTTTTTATCGGTCTGCGTCCTGCCGTGGTGGGGCTGCTGGGAGCCGCCACGCTGATGCTTGTTACCCCCGGAAATTTCGGTACTCCGTCTGAAACACCGTGGCGTTTTTGGATAAGTGTGGCACTATTCGCGGCATGCTTCGTGGGTACAGAGTTCGTTAAGATTAATCCTATAAGAATGATAATATACAGCGGTTTCGCCGGATTACTGTTGTTATATTAAGAAATATACTTAAAAGAAAACAAGTGCCGATAAGTCTTTATGCTACTTTCGGCACTTGTTTTTGTTACATTACTTGTTCCCTTTATAGTCCGCGTGCCTTGAGCAATGCAGCGGCATCGGGCGATTTCATTCCCGTGAAGTCGCTGAACATCTTCATCAAGTCTTCGGTATTGCCGCGACTAAGAATCTTTGTGCGGAAAGCCTGACCCACGGCAGGATTAAGTGCACCGTGCTTTTTGAAATAGTCGGCACAGTTCACGGCAAGCACCTCGCTCCAAAGGTAACTATAATAGCCCGCTGCATAACCGCCTCCCCATACATGATTGAAATATGACGTGTGGTAACGCGGAGGTATCTGAGTGTTCAACAGTCCTATTTGTTTCAGTGCCTCTGCTTCGAAATCCTTTGCCTTGTCTGCCGTCGGTACTTGCGAAGCGGCAAGGCAGTGCCATGCGAGGTCGGCACAAGTTGCTGCGAGATTCTCTCCCAATGCGTATGCCGTATGGAAATTGAGCGACTCTGTCATCTTCTTCTTCAGTTCTTCCGGCATCGGCTTGCCTGTCTGATAATGTTTGGCATAGTTTGCAAATATCTCCGGAACAATCGCAAACGACTCGTTGAATTGCGAAGGCATCTCCACAAAGTCGCGTGCAACCGATGTCCCGCTCAACGTGTTGTAGTGGCAATCGGAAAGCATTCCGTGGAGAGCATGCCCGAACTCATGGAACATTGTTGTAACTTCGTCCCAAGTAAGGAGAGTGGGTTGTCCCTCGGGTGCTTTCGCACTGTTGCATACATTATATATAACGGGCAGTTGTCCGCGCTGCCGGCTCTGTTTTACGAAAGCGTTCATCCATGCACCTCCGCGCTTTGTCGGTCGGCGGAAGTAGTCGCAGTAGAAAAGAGCCATCGGCTTGCCGTCATTGTTTATTACTTCGAACACTTTCATGTCCGGATGATATGTAGGCAGATCTTTACGTTCCTTGAATGTCAGTCCGTAAGCCTTGCCTGCGGCATAGAACACTCCTTTGAAGAGAACGGTGTCTATGTCGAAATACGGTTTAACCTCATCATCGGAGAAATTGAACTGCTCCTTCTTCATCTTGGCAGAATAATAGAAGCGGTCGTAAGGTTCGAGTGTGAAATCCTTGCCCATTGTTTTGCGGGCATAAGCCTCTATTGCTTTTGTCTCGGCTTCTGCTTTCGGAGTATATTCTTTTATGAGTTGCTTCAGGAAAGCATACACGTTGTCGGTGTTTTTTGCCATTGTGTCATCCAGCGAGTATGAGGCATAGTTCTTATATCCCATTAGTTCGGCTTTCTCTGCACGCAATTTCGCAATCTCTGCGATAACAGGGAAATTGTTGTATTTGCCCGTGCCGTCTGCGCGATGTATGGAAGCCTCATACACACGGCGTCGCAGGTCTCGGTTGTCGAGGTTTGCAAGTATCGCCTGCTGTGTTGTGTTCACTATCACTATGCAATAAGGAGCCTTTGCTCCGCGGCTCTCCGCGTCTTTTTTACATTGTGCGATGTCTGCATCGCTCAATCCTGCAAGTTCCTCGCGTGTTTCCACCCATACCGCAGCCTCGTTTGTAGCCTCGGGCAGTGTGTTGCCGAATTCTTGTTGAAGTGTTGCTATGCGGTTGTTTATCTCTTCCATTCTCGTTTTTTTGTCGGCAGGAAGAAGTGCCCCCGAGCGTACAAATCCCTTATATATCTCGTCAAGCAGTTTTTTGTCTTCGCCCTTCAGAGTGTTTCGTTCGTGGTCATATACATATTTAACACGTTCGAAGAACTTTTGGTTGAACGATATTTCGTTTTCCAATACGGTAAGCAGTGGTATCGCCTCGTTTTCCGCTTGAGCGAGAATAGGAGTCTTGTGGGCATTTGTAAGTGCGAAGAACACATTCGATACACGTTCGAGCAGATGCCCGCTCATCTCGTATGCGAGTATGGTGTTCTTGAAAGTGGGCTTTTCCTTGTTGTCAACGATTTTCCGAATTTCCTCTCGTTTCTGTTCTATTCCGACTTTCAGAGCCGGCAGGTAGTCGGTCTCTTTGATGATTTTGAAATCGGGTGCTCCATAGGGCAGCACGCTCTTGTTCATCAGGGGATTTCCGTCGGTGACGTTCCCTTTACCGTTGTTGCCTGTCGAAGCGGCTGATGCCATCATCACAGCCGAAGCAAGTCCGGTTGTCAACAATGTTTTTCTCAATTTGTTATTCATAGTTTTATATTTAATAATGTGCAAAAATATGAATAAAAAGTGATATAAATAATACTTTTTTGTTTTTTAACTATATATGACAAGACACGTGTTTAATGGATAATCATCTTCATAATTCATGATGATTATTTTCTCTGATGCCAACATGTCGTTCTTGTATATCCCTGATGTCTGCGTTAAGTTTTGGTTAATCAAGTTCTTGTATTTTGGGTTTGGTGCTGTATTGTTAATATTCTTTTTACTTCAAGGTTCGTTTTTTCTTATTACATGGAACTATCAGCGGAAAGGGTATTAGAGAGAAAATGATAGGTAAGTGAATGGAAATGAGAGGGATTTGCAGTATTTCTCTATGTTCTACACAGAGGGGTAAAGTGCAGAAGATGTGGATTTATGCAGAAGTTCCGTTACCAAATCGTTAGTCCATTCCTCGAATGGTAACGAAGAGGTAGGAGAAGGTAACTGACAGAAGACTATTCGGTAACTAGTCTTTTCTCTATCACGATGCTTATGCTTTGTATTACAATGCTTTGCGTAGCTGAAAACGCTTCGACAACGGGTAACTTTGCCCATAAAAACAGAAGCGTATGCAAAAAGAAAAATTCAAGGTTTTGCTCTACCTGAAAAAGAGCGGATTGGACAAGTCGGGGCAAGCACCGATCATGGGGCGGATAACCTACGAGCGAACAATAGCCCAATTTAGTTGCAAGCTTTCATGCGATCCCAAGTTGTGGAATGCTCGTGAGAGCAGACTGAACGGCAAGAGCCGTGAAGCAGGGGCAACGAATGGCAAGTTGGAACGCTTGCTTCTCTCGGTACAGTCGGCTTATAGAGTTCTTTGTGAGCGAGGGATTGTCTTTACAGCGACAGATATCAAAGAGCAGTTCCAAGGAAGTATGCAAACTCAAATTACCTTCTTGGAGCGATACGACCGAATGGTCAAGGAGATGGAGCAAAAGGTGGGTATAGAAATAAAGGCGACGACTTTAAACAGTTACTACACTACTCGTAAGCATTTACAAGCCTTTATCAGCGAGAAGTACCACACGACAGATATTTCTTTCGGTCAGATTGAAGAAGATTTTTTGGAGTGCTTGCAACATTACTCTGTTGGAAAGCTGGGACATTCGCAAGGTCATTATCGTAAGATGGCTTTGGCGGTGAAGAAAGTCTGCCGTTTGGCGTATCGTGAAGGACTAACCGAACGACAACTATTCGTCCACGTGGAGATAGAACGAGGTGAGAATAAACAACCTCGTGCCTTGGACAGAGCCTCGCTGAACAAATTAGAGGAGTTGGCTTTTGAGCCTTATGAAGTGGAGTTGGAAACCGCCCGCAATCTCTTCCTCTTTTCTTGCTTTACGGGGCTCGCCTATTGCGATATGGTCGCCCTTGGTCGGGAGCTTCTCTTTACGGACGATGAGGGGGCGTTATGGCTGAAGTTCCGCAGACAAAAGACTGATACGCTTTGTCGTGTAAAGCTCTTTCCTGAAGCCATACACTTGATAGAGCATTATCAATCTGACGAACGAACCACGCTCTTTGCTCCCATTGCCTATTCGGCTTATCTTACCCAACTCAAAGCCTTACAGCTTCGGGCTGGCATCTCTATTCCCCTTTCGGCACACGTTGGTCGCCACACCTTTGCGACCTTGATTACTTTGGAACGAGGCGTTCCCATCGAAACGGTTAGCCGAATGTCGGGGCATAGCAACATCCAAACGACCGAGCGATACGCCCACGTCACCCCGAAAAAGCTCTTCGATGAATTCGAGCGATTTCTCTCTTTCACCGAAAACTTAACCTTAACTCTATAAGACTTATGCGTAGTACATTCAAAATTCTATTCTATATCAATAAGAATAAAACGAAAGCAGACGGCACGACAGCATCCTTTGTCGTATTACTATTGATGGTTCAAACGTGGTAATAACCGCAGGCGAAAGCATTGTTCCCCACGGTTGGTGTGTGAAGCGAGGAGAAACAACGGACAAGAAAACCAATCAACGCCTGAAAACCTTTCGGGAGGAAATCGAACAAGGTTACAATACTTTGCTCTACAAATATGGAGCAGTGAGTGCCGAGCTTCTGAAGAACTACTTACAAGGCATCGGACGGAATCCAACGACACTTCTTGCCCTTAGTACAGAGGAACTCAATGCCCAAAGAGAAAGCAAGAGTGAGGGAACGTATAGCAACAATCGAAGTTCCGATAAACAGCTCAATGCTTTTGTGCGAAATTGTGGCGAAGAGGATATTCCCCTAACGGCTCTAACGATAGACTTTTTTGATGATTACCGTTTTTATTTGAAGAAGGAGGGCTATGCTCCTGCAACGATAAACAAGCATCTCTGTTGGTTGAGTCGGTTGATGTATCGAGCCGTCGGTCAGGGGACAATACGCTTTAATCCATTTGAAGAGGGGAAGTATGAAGCCGTGGAGCGTAAACCTCGTTTCCTAAGCAAAGGTGATGTGGCAAAGCTCTTGGCATTTCCATTGCAGGATGAGGGGGCGGAACTAAGCCGAAGAATGTTTCTTTTCTCCGTCTTTACGGGTTTAGCATTTGCCGACTTACAGAGTCTGCGAGCTTCGCAAATCGAAACGAATAACGATGGGAGGCGATATATCCGCAAGACAAGACAGAAAACGGAAGAGGAGAGTTTGATACCCCTGCATCCGATAGCGGAGCAGATACTCTCACTCTACACCAAGGAGAAGAGCAAGGAAGATTACAAGATATTCCCCGATACGATAAGTAAGGGCAAACTGCTTACCTATCTTAAAGCTGTAGGGTTGGCGTGTGGCATTCGTACTCCGCTGGGCTACCACGTTGGAAGACATAGTTTCGGCACGCTGACCTTGGAAGCAGGCATTCCAATAGAGAGCATCGCCAAGATGATGGGACATTCGTCCATTGCCAGCACGCAAATCTACGCCCAAATCACCGACCAAAAGATTGCAAGGGATATGGAGAGATTGATGTAATAATAAGGTGTGTAGACTGGTGTAGAAAAGAGCTTATTCCTGATGAAGGAGCAAACTCTTTCTCTTTATAGTTTCATTTTAAGTATTGGAAAAGGATTACCAAGTTCATCCGTTTCAGTTCTCTCAAAAACTTGAAATCCCATTTTCTGATAAAATGTGAGTGCATTGGGATTTTGCTCGTTTACATCAATATAGCGTATTTTGCATTCGTCAATGGCAAGTCTAATAAGTCGTTGCCCTATACCTTTTCTGAAATAATCAGGCGAAACAAACAGCATTTCTATCTTGTCGTCCGAGATACCCATAAACGCAATGGGGCATTCATTGTCATTCACGACAAACAAATCAACCACACTCAATGCTCTTCGACCGTGAGGAATAAGATTCTGAATATCTTGCTCCGTTAGAAAAAGATGAGTTGCTCGAACAGCTCTCTCCCATACACTTATCAAAGAATCAATAAGTTCATCTGTTCGTGATTTATTGGAGGGGAAATACTCTATGGTCATATCTACTTTAGTAGTTTAGTTGCAAGTTTGTAGGTAAACATAATTCGAGGATTAGATAAGTCCCATTGCTCCACTTCTTGCCGTATCAATTCTGAATATTTCTTGCTTATATCCCTTAAAGCGTTTCCAACAGATTTCCGAAGATACTCACTCTCATGTGCTTTGTGCTTACTGATTAGAGCAATAGCCAGCGAAGGATTATCCTTAAAGTATGGGCGACTTGTCCAAATCCTCAATCCCTCGGTTACAGCACGGATAACATTGGGATTATCGTTAGTTATCCATTCTTTGATGAGTGGCAAAGACGCTTTATATCCTCTATGTTTGCAAATCTCATCAAACGCCTTTGCAAGCATTTCCTGCACACGCCAATTCTCATCGGCGCTTATTCGCTCTTTCAGAAAACAAAGTGCGTTATTATCTTCTGTTGCCAATTTGCCCAATATAGTTGTTGCTAACATTCGGGCTTGATAGGCTTCATGTTCAAACAACGTGAGTGCAAGTTCAAAACATTGTTCCTTTGAATGTGTAGAAAATATTTCGTCAGCCCCATCAAGGATATGCTGAAAGCCATGTTCAATTTGCTGTATCTTGTTCAAGATATTGTCTATTCCTATTGTCATAAATCCTTTCTAAGGTAAATCATATCTACGAGTTGTATATCTCCCTCAAAAATTGGACGATCGTAATTGTTCGTGAAAAAGTTCTCTATTCGATGATACTTTTTAAAACCACAGCTTTCATAAAACGATAGGATTGCAGGAACTTCACCAGTACCGACAAGCATTGCTTTATAGTCTTTTTTGTAGAAATCGGAAATATAATCTATCAATCTCCTACCGTAACCTTTACCCCGATATTGCTCGTATGTCGCTATGTTCTTCAATTCACAGGTATCACTGCTTACAGGCATTACAACGCAAATGCTTTTCAAGTCATCATCGTATAAGGCAAACAAGTCTCCACACGACAAATACTTGTCAATCATATTTTCCTGTTCGTCCGCTAACAGCAATAAATCAAGAAATTGTTTCTTGTTTTTGGCAATTCTTTTTATTTTCATCGTATATTTCATTTGAAATTGTCAGAATGCTTTTTTCGATCTTCTTCAACAGAGATTTTACAATAACGATATGGAACGGACGAATAAAGAAGAAATAGATTCTTCCTAACGCATTGTGATACTTTACCACCGTTGTTATCCGAAGTTCCTGCCTGCCGTTGAAATATCTGCCGCATAGCAAAGATGCGTGAAAAGTGAGATGTTTGTCTGCTTTGCCGAAAACCATCTCATTCGTCTCCTTCTCGCATATCATATTGCGGACGCCACTGTCGGTATCAAGCTTCAGTGGTTTTACCAAACAATTTCTCAATCGGTACAACATCTTTACCCAATGCGAAGATCGGTTAAATGCCATATCGAAAACCTGTTCTGCGGTTATCGGTTCCCGGCATGAAACGGTTTTCACGTAGGAATCAGTATAATCATATGGAATGTACTTGGAGATAAGGCTATTGCTGTCGGTCAGCAGTTCCATTTTAATTGATTCATCACAAGGAAGTCTTTGGTAAAATTCCAACCAATGCCCGTCGGGGGCTTCAAAGGTCAGCAACTTGCCGTAAGGCTCTGTTCTTATTTCTCCGATTGTCTTTACTCCTCTATTCTTTAATTCTTCATATACAAGTTCTATGTCGTCAGTTTCAAACATCAGTCTTGTTTTGCTTGCAACTACATCACCTTTGTGTGCAGGTCTTTTCAAGATAGCGAATGAAGTTTCACCTAAATCAAACTCTATCCAATCTCCATCTGTTAGTTTAACCTCAAAGCCCATGTCCTGATAAAATTGCTTTGACTTTTGCAAATCACTTACATAAATCCAACAGGCGTATATCTTTCTCGGTTTCATTCTTTTGATATTATTGATGTTTGATTTTGAGCAGACCGAAAAACGGGGTTATTTCTTGAACCTCCACAAGTTTCAAACGGACTTTCTGCAATGTCGTTTTCAAATCTTCGATAGAGTGGAACCAATATTCAGGAGGCGTATTCTCTTTCATGTCCTGCCAAGTATAGATATGTCCCTCTTGCAGATATGGTTTGATATGATTTTCATACACTTCTTTCGGGGTGGTATGTTCCAACAGATAGCGATAGACTTCATTAAACTTTTCGGGAGATGCGTCCGGATTGAACAAGATAATTTCATCTGCCATTATCACTTCGCCATCTGCTTTCAGCACCTGCTTCACGGCTTCAAACAGTCTTTCCTGCTCATTCCATTCCACTTGATGCAGAACGAGCGAGGAAATGATTAAATCCACGCTTTCTGCCGACAGTTCCAGGTTTTGAATGCTACCACACTGAAACGAAACATTATCATAGTGCTTATAAGTATCCTTTGCCTGTGCAATATTCTCTTGGCTCGTATCTATTCCGAGAGCGGATAGAAAATGAGGAACGAATGGTTGCAGGGATTTTCCCCAGCCACACCCCAAATCCAACAATCTATCTCCATTCTTGACACTTGCAAACTCAAACATCCGTTCGCTCAATGCTTGTGTGGACTCAAACGTGTCTCTTCCGTCAGGACTAATCGTTCTGCTGATATGTACGGATAAATTCTTTTCCCAACTCTTTTCCATACGCAATTATCTATTATCTCGCAAATCCGTTTTTGTAGAAATCGTACCAAGCATCTATCTGTTCGGGACTGTTGGCTTTCAGCAACAGGAGCATTTCACGGGTGAATTCCAAATGTCCTACACCGTTTGCCGTAACGATATTCTTATCACTTACAGCTTGTGCTTCCACATAGTTTTCTGCGTTAGTGTAACCTGTACCGCCCCAGTGCTTGAGTTGGTCGAGACCGTTGCCTGTATGTTTTACATTGTTCAGAAAACCGTGTGAACACAAGAAAGAAGCACCGTTGCATATCGCCCCTACAATTTTACCTTTATCCAAAGCCTCCTGCACCAATGGTGCGACAAGTTTCGCTTCGGACGAATCCCATCGGTTGCCACCGATAAGTACCAAGGCTGCATAATCTTTCGGCATGCTTTCGAAAGAATAGTCGGGCAATGTCCTGAAACCACCTATGGAACGGACTGCGTCCGATGTCGGGGCAAGGGTATGCACTTCGTACTTTATTTCACCACCCGGTATTACACCTACATGAAGAGCCGTGGAGAGAAAAGCCCCTTCCCAGTCTGTGTATTCATTTAACAAGACAAATAAAACTTTCTGTTTCATTGATGAATGTATTTTGAATTTGATAACTTCGCCACAAGTTCTTTCAACCCCTTCGTGAAGATTACTCCTGCAAAGTTACCCATTCATAACTAGAAAGGCGAAGAAAACTGCAAGAAAATACTTCTTGCGAATGTTTTATCTCCGATAGTTCTCTTGCAGTAGATTGTTGATGTCGGAGAGACGATAGAGTATTTTCCCTGCGATTTGGGTGTAGGGAATAATGCCCTTGTCCCGATAGTCTTGCAAGGTGCGAGGACTGACGAAAAGGCGTTCGCATACCCATCTCCCCGTGAGATAGATTTCTCCCCCGAACAGCGGACGGTGCGTTTGGGCAATTTCCCGAATACGCTTGCTTACTTCTTGAATGCCCGAAATGAGTTGTTTCATTTCGGGCGTTTCTTTATTTATGATTTCGTGTTCCATAGTCATTGTATTTTTCGGTTCGACTTTTCGAGGAGTGCTTCCACATCCTCTCGTTTGTAGTAGCACTTATGCCCGATTTGAATGAAGGGCAATACGGAAGTATCCCGATAGTGCTGGAGCGTTCGCTTGCTTATGTTCAGTATTCGGCACACGTCCCCATTGTGCAACAGGTCGGGGACTTCGGGCTTCGTCCCGAAATGTTCTCTCATACAAAGAGCCAACTCTTCGATGCTCTTTTTCTGTTCCTCCCAAGCGGAGGAGTCGATGGCTGTAAATCTCATATCAATATCGTTTTAATTGTTGTTATTTTCTCTTTTTTGTGCAAATGTATGCAGCTGAGATCCTTGTTCAATGACCTGATGAAAGCAAGGGAAATAGCAGGAACTTGCAGGCAAATGTATAGGTAAAACCTATCTGTTTTCAGAAGGGATTCCCTGCCATTTCTCTCTGTTCCCCCGCATTCCTTCCGAGGGAAAAAATCCTGTTTCGATGCGAAAATAACGAACCTGCATATACTGTTTACCCCATTCCTGTTAAGTGGATACTTTCGGCGTCGAAATGGTATGAAGTGGCTCTGTTAGAGAGAATCTTCCTCCCTGTCTTTTTAGGCTTTTCCCTCTGCTTTCATCGAAAAGGCAAAGGCATGCATCTGCATGCAATCCGATACAGCCATTCGGGTAGCGTTTCCCGTTCTTCCATTTGTCGTTTTCTGATTTTTGAGGAGAAAATATGAGGTATCCTTTCCTTTTGCCGAAGAAATATGCAGCACCTCGATGCAACAACGCCACAAGGCTTGGCTTCACCTGTTCGCCTCTCTAACTTGGTTTCAGCATCCTGTTTCGGATGAAAGTTCAAAATCAAGCAAACAGAAGAAGAACGAACAATGAAAAAAGAAGAGAAGGACAACCCCTCCAGGAATGCCCAAATAGAAGAGTTCCTTTCGGCTCGCTACGAGTTTCGGTACAACACCGTGTTGCGCCGAGCGGAGTACCGTCCTCGAGGGATGGGTGATTACACAGCCATAGATCGCTACCGCATCAATACCCTTAAACGAGCCTTGGACAAGGAAGCCGATGTACAGACCTCACCCGAGAACCTGTACAGCATCATCGAAAGCGATTTCTCACCACGCATCAATCCCGTGCAAGCCTATTTCCAAGCCTTACCGCTGACGAAAGGGAATGCGGAAGCTATCACCGCCCTTTCCGACTGCGTGAGCGTAACCAATCTTGAGAAGTGGAAAGAATACCTCACCAAGTGGCTGGTGGCAGTGGTCGCCAATGTAATGGACGATAGGCAATGTCGCAATCACACCTGCCTTGTGCTGACAGGCGAGCAGGGCAAGTTCAAGACCTCATTCCTTGATTTGCTCTGTCCGCCTGCTCTCTCCGATTACCGCTATACAGGGAAGATATACCCACAGGAGAAGGACGTGTTGAGCCTTATCGGGCAAAACCTCATCATCAATATTGACGACCAGCTCAAAGCCCTTAACAAACGGGACGAGAATGAACTGAAGAACCTTATCACCTGTCCGCAGGTGAAGTACCGTATGCCTTACGAGAAGCACATTGAGGAGCGACCTCATTTGGCAAGTTTCGTGGCTTCGGTCAATGGCAATGACTTCCTCACCGACCCGACAGGGAGCAGACGCTTCCTGCCCTTTGAAGTATTGGCAATAGATATAGTCCGAGCCAAGAGCATTCCGATGGATGCCGTTTACAGCGAAGCCAAGACACGATTGAATGAAGGGTTTCGCTATTGGTTCAATGATGAAGAGATTGCCGAGTTGCATAGGAACAGCGAAGCCTTCCAAGTCTATACGACAGAGATGGAACTGTTGCTCCGCTATTTAACCTTTCCCACGGAAGCGGAGACTGCAACGAAACGCTTCTATATGACCAATTCGGAGATAGTGGGATATCTCTCCTGCTATACCCGACAATCGCTCTCCACCAAACGGATGGGTGAAGCCTTGCGAAAGGCAGGCTATACGAGGGAGTGTCGCAGGATAAACGGCAATCCTGTGTATGTCTATGCCGTCCGTAAGGTTTACCCCGAGCAACCGCCATAGCACTCTGTTGTTACCCACTCCTTTGCAATACCCCTTTCTCTTTTCTTTCCTATTCTCCTTACTACGTTACTACAACTACCGATAATACGATGAAAGAGAAAGGATTGCAGGAGGTATTCATCTTGCAACACAGCTTACTACCATCTTTCTACGCTTCTACGTCAGAAGGAATGAGGAAAAGCGTAGACAGGAGATGTAGAAGGATAAATCCGAATGAAGTGTTACACTTTTCTCTTTCACTGTCAATCACTTATCCGAGTGTCGAAGGGTAGTAAGATGAAAAGGGGAAAATTCCAAAAAGAGAAAACAATGAAATAACGAACAAATGAATAATCCAAATCCAACGATAACAGCAATGAACAACGAATATTACGACCTACAATACATCAAGGCGATACCGATAGCGGATTATCTGCACGCCTACGGTATCGAGCCTGTCAAGCGGTACAATGGCTATGCCCTTTGTCACGCACCCTACAGAGAAGACCACAACGCCAGCTTGAAAGTGGACTTTCGGAAAAATCTGTGGCACGACTACGGCACGAGCCAAGGCGGAAGCATCATCGACCTTGTGATGAAGATGCAAGGATGCAGTGCCTACGAAGCAATGGCGCATCTTGCCGAAGGAAAAGCGATAACCCTCGCTTCCTCTTCCTTTCATCGTGAAACTCACACAGAACAGATAAGAGGTGAACAGCGACCAAGTAATGTAAGGCGTATTCTCTTCATCAGCGAAGAATTGCCCCAGTATCTGCAAAACTATCTTCGAGAGGTACGCAAGATAGACCTTGCCGTGGCAAGTCCCTATCTCCGTCATATTCGCTACGAAGTAGGAGGACGAGAGTATTCTGCCATCGGTTTTGCCAATCGAGCAGGAGGGTATGAACTTCGGGACGACAAGACATTCAAGGGCACAATCGCTCCGAAGGATATATCTGTGATTGCAGGAAAAGCGAACAACGCCTCTCATTGTCTCTTCGAGGGCTTTATGGACATCCTTTCCTATCTCACAATGAAAGGGAAAGAAACCGCCCCTAGCCTTGTCCTGAACTCCGTCAGCAATCTGCCACGAGTCATCGCCTATCTCCACGAGAACGGCATCGACTCCGTTCGAGCTTTCATTGACAACGACCAAGCAGGACGAAAAGCTCTCCAAACTCTTTGCTCAGCAGGCATCAAGGTAGAGGATATGAGCCGACACTATTCCCGATAAAAAGACCTCAATGAGTACCACATTGCCCAAAGAACAGGGCAAAAACAGGTGATACCACCTCGTAAACGAGGACTTAGACGATAAGGCAAAACAGAGCAAACAACATCATTCTATCATCAGGTATTCAAAGATGCAGGAAATGAAATGTATGCGAATAAACGGCTTTGTTTCGATAGCTACGGCAGTTCCTCAGAACCGCAAGTTGGCAGAGCCAACTTAGAAACAAAGCGTGCAGGCATTCACAGAATGCAACGCAACAAGAAAGAAGTACGAGTAGGGCGGAGCGGACATTTCGAGAAATGCCATAGCTCATTAGGGTATTTTCTTCACGCTGCACTCCGTTATCGCTAAAAATACCCTTCTGAGCCAAGGGACTTCGCCCCTTTGGATACCCCTAAATCAATCTTCAAACAATGGGCTACGCCGTATTACATATAGACAAGGCGAGAAGCAACGACTCGGGAAATACCGCTCATATAGCGCGGACATATACCCCGAGTAACGTCGATCCTTCTCGCACACACCTGAACAGGGAATTGGTGCAATTCCCTGCAAATGTGACCAACCGTAGCGAAGCGATAGAACATCGCATCGCCACAGCCGGTATCTACCGAAAGGTAGCAAAGAACCAAGTCAAAGCCTTACGCTTTATCCTGTCAAGCTCACCAAAGGATATGGCTCGCATAGAGCAGGAAGGACGCCTGTACGAGTGGTGTGATGAATCGATGGATTGGCTTCGCTCCACTTTCGGGGCGGACAACGTGGTCGCTGCCACACTCCACGCAGACGAGGAAACGCCCCATATTCACGCCACGGTCGTCCCGATTGTCACGGGCGAAAGACGGAAAGCCAAAGAGGAAGCCGAGAATGGGAAGCGGAAGTACAAGACGAAGAAAAACAAGGTACGGCTTTGTGCCGATGATGTGCTTACGCCCAAGAAGCTGGAGCAGTATCAAACGGACTATGCCAAGCGAGTGCAGCGTTTCGGATTGGAACGGGGCGTACACGGCTCGGAAGACAAGCACCGCACCACGATGGAGTATTACAAGGAATTTCTCAAATCTACGAAAGAGAAGGAAGCTCAAAAGGCGGAACTCACAGCCAAGATAAAGGAGCTGGAGAAGCAGGCAGGCAAACTCCGAATGAAAGGCACGCTGTACTCCCTCTTTGGGAACCCCGAACTCGACAAGGCAGAGAAGCGTATTGCAGACTTGGAGCAGGAAGCCAAACGGCAACAGTATCTTTCGGAAAAGGAGAAGAATGAAATCCGAAAGGAGGTGGTACTCTTGCAGGACACGGTCAAGGGAAGAGACAGAGCCATTGCCGAATTGAAAGAAACCGTGCAGGTTTATGAGGAAGAGCGGAATTGGATAAAACGTTTTTTCAATGGCTTCTATCAATTGCTGAACATTCGTCTGATGCTCCGAAAGATGGATTTCTCTGACGACAGAATAGCGGAGATGTATCGCACAGAGACTCCCCAACGAGGAACGGCTAAAGCCTATTCGGGATTATACAAGAGAGAGTTCACGGAAGAGGACAGCGAAATCCGTATCATCAAGGATGAGAAGAAACGACCACTCCTAACTATTAACGGGCTTCCCATTACCGATTGGTGCGAACAGAGATGGAAACAACTCATCAATCGTAACCGCTCGCATCGGTTGTAAATGAATACGCATACTTTTTCATTTCATAGTTGTATTTCAGTCCCGATAAAACTTTTTAAGAAGAAAATCACGTAAGAACGCTCACTTTCCCTCGCAAATGTGTACCTTTGCAAGCAGTAAAAGTGAGCGTTCTTTGGCTATTCAAAACAATGTGCCTCAATGCACTCCGCTCATTTCTAAATCGTTACCTATCCATCTATCCCTAAATGGTAACACTCTATTATCCAACGAGATAGTTCGCAAGCAAAAAATCTTTTAGGATGGAATGTTTGTATTTCAAGAAATTAGTTTGTTCATTAGTTAAGACAACATCTTTTATCGATGATTGTAATATAAGTAAAAGACAAGTCGGCATACTATTGTTTTAACTCATCGGTTTTTCAATATCTTTATCCTCCAATCGTCCTTCTCTTCAAATAGTTTTCCCACTCGTCGCGATAGCCGTTGAATACATTGATGTCAACGTCTCCGCGTATTCCCGACAATCTTCCGTCGTAGCCGAGTTGCCAGAAAGCAAGGTGCATGTCGGGCTTGAACTCGTTGTAACGTGCAATCCATACCTCGTATCCTGCCGCAACATCTGGTGCAAGCGGCATATATTGGTTTACAAACATTTGGTTTATGTATAATATAGGTCGTATTCCGGTTGCTTTCTTAACGATACCCATCCATTTCCTTATGTTCGAAAACATAATGTCTGCTCCTCCCATTGCCTCTATTTGCGCATCGCTCGGTTCCACGTCGAGCACTGGAGGCAAGTCGCCTTTCCCGAACTTTGTGTTTCTCAGGAAAAACATCGCTTGTTCCTCTGGGGCACTTTTCGTTGAGAAGAAATGATACGAGCCGACGCGTATTCCGTTTTTCCGCGCTCCGAGATAATCTGCGGCATAGTATTTGTTTCGTATCGTTACGCCTTCGGTGGACTTTATGAATACGAACGATACTGGATAGTTTACTTTACCGGTTATGGTTTTCGGAGTTTTTTCCCCAAGACTTGTTATGCGCAGCCTGTTCCATGCTATCGGGTAAACGCCGCCTCCAACTTCGTGCTGGTATCGTGCGATGTCGATTCCGTAGATGCGTTCCGGTGTATGGTTCATGCGTTCTCCGCGAAAGCGGTCGGCTTTCCACAGTCCCACGCGTACGTTTCCTGCCGAATCCACCGAACATCCGAACCCTTCGCGCATGTCGTCTGCCCAAAAACCGTCGTAATAGTTTCCCGCACGGTCTGAATATATCCCATGTCCGTTGCGCTTCCCCTTTGATATTTTGCCATAATATGTGAATTTCGGCAAAGGCTTCTCGGTATATTGCCCCGGGTTGCCGGCATGGTTGGCATAAGCATTTACGGGCTTTGTGCGGTTGTGTGTTTGTATGGTGCAGAGAAGTTTCGGCTTGTCACTTCTCAAGAGATCGCATCCGTATCGTTGCGTTTTCCCCTCATTGTCCTTATGTATGGCAGTAAAGTGTTGAACGATGCTCATTTGCAGCGGTTTGTTTACGGCAGATTGCAATGCTGCGAGTGCGCGGTCTGTGCGTTCTTTGTCGGCTGCCACCTCTGCATAATGTGCTGCCACGACGTGGTATCCGTCGTTGGTCACACTGTGGACACGCATAAAATAAAGCAACTCGTTCAATGTCCGTTTGAGAGTTTCGCTTTTCCCGGCAAGCAGTTTTTCTTGTCGTTTGACAAGTTTCGGCAGGGTGTCGTTCGCAATTTTCAGCAAACTGTCTGCCTTATAGTCGGGGTTGAATGTCACTATGCGTCCGCAACACGATGGTATGAGTAGGTATTTGTTGTGCCACGTCCCACCGAATGTTTCATTCCTTGCCGCTTGTTTTTCATTTTCTGTTGACAAGTTGGTGCGCGTCCAGTCGGCTGAGAGTTCTCCTATATATAATAATGTGTCTGTGCCCGATGTCAGTGCATAACACGATTGATACTCAATATCAACCTTGTTGCGCTCTCGCTGGCTCTCCGTCATGGGCATGACTAACCATGCCACCCATGTCAATATGGCAACCGATAAAAGAATCCACGACCATTTCAGTATGCGTCGTGAATTCGTAATCTTGTTAATTGTCATCAATCTTAGTCAATCTCCTCGTCGGCATCGTACCCTCCCATTTCGCGTATGGCATTCTTCAGCATTGTGTATTGCTGGTAGAGATTGTTTACCGCTTCTTCGCCACGAGTGTAGTCGTGCATGGGCGATTTCAGGAAGAAACTTAAGAAACGCTGTATGCCGTAGCGTCCGGCGCGTGCTGCGAGGTCGCTGAGCAGACAGAGGTCGAGCAGCAGCGGTGCGGCAAGTATCGAGTCTCGGCACAAGAAATTTATCTTTATCTGCATAGGATAGCCCATCCATCCGAAGATGTCTATGTTGTCCCACCCTTCCTTGTTGTCGTTGCGCGGCGGGTAGTAGTTGATGCGCACCTTGTGATAGTAGTCTGTGTAGAGATCCGGCTGCACATCGGCTTTAAGTATCGTTTCGAGCGTGGAGAGTTTCGAAACCTCTTTTGTGCGGAAATTTTCCGGTTCGTCGAGTACCAAACCGTCGCGGTTGCCGAGAATATTGGTTGAAAACCAACCGTTAAGACCGAGGCAGCGAGTGCTTATTATGGGAGCGAAACCGCTCTTTACCAATGTCTGACCGGTTTTGAAATCCTTTCCGGAGATTGGCATGTGGGTTTTCTCTGCCAATTCCCACATAGCGGGAATATCCACCGTGGTGTTCGGTGCTCCCATTATGAATGGTGCGCCCTCCGATAGAGCGGCATAAGCATAGCACATAGAGGGTGCGATGTGTTCGCGGTCATCGTCTTTCATTGCCTTTTCGAGTGCTGCCAGCGTGCCATGCACGTTCTCGTTCACGGGAACATATATTTCTGTCGATGCAGCCCATATTACCACTATGCGCGCACAACCTTTCTCGGTCTTGAATCTGCGTATGTCCTCGCGCAACGCTTCCGTCATTTCCCAGCGTGTCTTGCAGCCTTTCACATTGTCGCCGTCGATGCGCTTGGCATAATTCTTGTCGAAAGCGGCCTTCATCGGCACAATCTTCTCCAGTTCGTCGCGAACGGGATTTATGTCTTTCTCATTGAGTACTTCGGCATACATCGCGGCCTGATAGGCGTTCTGCGGATAAACGTCCCATGTGGCGAACTCGATGTCTTCGAGTTTTGTCAGTGGGACGATGTCTCCGTAACCGAGATATTTCTTGTCATTGCCGCGGCCTACACGAATCTTGTCGTACTGCGTCATAGAACCTACGGGCTTGGCAAGCCCGCGGCGCGCCATGAGGACACCGGTAATGAACGTGGTGGATACGGCACCGCAGCCAACCACCATTACTCCCAATTTGCCATCGGCCGGCATAACATTATGCTGTTTCATCTTTAATTGTATTTAATATTTTTTTATGTGTTTCTAAAAGTATTCTGTTCACAATCAATTTTACAAAATTAATAAAAACTTTTAAGGTGTATGTCTATTTATGTTTTTTTAGCATACGCACTGGCGGTTTTTCGGAATTTTGTAACATTAATATGGAAAAATGGTACAAGGTTTTTGTTTTATTTGTTGTAACTTTGCACACGAATAACAAACAATATAAAGTGGAGACGATAACAGGACTGCAATTCGGAGGAGAAAGACCTCTGTTCGGGATACATGACACACGACTCGAAAACGTTACTATAACCGAAGGGGAGTCGGGAATAAAATGCTGCCGGAATATTGAGGCAGACAACTGCCGATTCATAGGGAAATACCCGTGGTGGCACGTTGATGGGTCGCTGATTACAAAATGCCACTTCGAGCCGGGATCGCGCTCGGCAATATGGTATTCGGACAACATGGTTATGAGGGATTGCGTGATAGATGCACCGAAACTGTTTCGCGAGATGAATAACGTAACCGTGGAGAACGTGGTATTCAACGATGCAGACGAGACTTTCTGGAAAGTGAACAATCTGAAGATTAAAAATGTAACGTTGCACGACGGGACTTACCCGTTCATGTTCTGCGAAAATGTATATGTGGACGGACTGATAAGCGATTCGAAATATGTGTTCCAATACTGCAAAAACGTAGAGGTGCACAACGCAAAGATAACCACCAAAGACTCGTTTTGGGAGGTTGAGAATGTCACTATATACGACAGCGAACTAAATGGAGAGTATCTCGCATGGCATTCCAAAAACGTGCGTCTCGTGAGATGCCGAATAACGGGAGAGCAACCATTGTGTTATGCACAGAAATTGGTACTCGAGGAATGTACTTTCGGAGAAGACTGCGACCGCGTTTTCGAAGACTCTGAGGTGCAGGCAGACATTGTGGGAGGAATAACCGAGATAAAAAATCCGAGAACGGGTGTCATAACGGCAGACCGGGTGGGGAAAGTGACAATAGACGATTTTGTGAAACAACCGGCAGACTGCATAATAAAACTGAGGCAATAGCCTCAGACAACAACGCCGGAGCGTGGCAATGATACGATGTTTCCGAAAAATGACCGACTTGCATGTGGCAACAATGTAGCAAGGAAGTAACAAAAATATAAAACCTTAAAACATATACTATGACCTACAATTTTGACGAAATCATCAACAGACGCGGCTCGAACTGCGTGAAATGGGACGAAGCAGGAAAAGAAGTAATGCCCTTGTGGATTGCCGACATGGACTTCAAGGTGTATCCGGGGATAACCGAGGCAATGCGGAAACGGCTCGACCACGAGGTGTTCGGATACACACTCGTGCCACAGAGTTATTACGACTCGGTAATCAACTGGTTCCAAGGACGGCACGGAGCAAAGGGCTGGAAGCGGGAACACATTATAATAACAATCGGAGTAGTTCCGGCAATATCGGCAATAGTACACGCATTGACGCTGCCCGGAGACAAAGTGTTGATGACAACACCTATATACAACTGCTTCTATTCGAGCATAACAAATCAGGGCGCACTCGTTGAAGAACTGCCTCTGTTGCTTGATGAGAAAAAGAACGGTAAAGACGAACATGCCTTCACAATAGACTGGGAAGCGTTTGAAAAAGCATGCGAGGATCCGAAAGTAAGGATTTTCCTGCTGTGCAACCCACACAATCCTTCGGGAAGGGTTTGGACACGCGAGGAACTTGAGCGTATCGGGGAGATTTGTTTCAAGAATAACGTACTGGTGGTTTCCGACGAGATACACTGCGAGTTCGTTTCGGAAGGATACAAGTATATTCCTTTCTCATCGCTCGGAGAGAATTTCCTCAAAAACAGCGTTACCTGCGTGGCGGCATCAAAGGCTTTCAACGTTGCAGGACTGCAGACCGCAAACATAATAGTGGCAGACCCGGATCTCCGCTACCGCATAGACAGAGCCGTGAACATCTTCGAGACTTGCGACGTAAACCCGTTCGGAATAGTCGCGGTAGAGGCGGCATACACCGATGGAGGAGCAGATTGGCTGAAACAGTTCAACGCTTACATACAGGGCAATTACGATTACCTCGTCGAACTGTTCAAGAAAGAACTTCCGCAACTGTGGGTGTCGCCACACGAGTCGACATACCTCGCATGGGTGGATTGCTCGGCATTTGGAAAAACATCTACCGAAATAAAGGATTACCTTTTCAACGAACACAAGGTTTGGCTTTGCGATGGCGTATGCTACGGCGAACGTCGCAGGGCTTTCCTGCGCATCAATCTTGCATGCCCGAGGGAGATTCTCGCCGAAGGCTTGAAGAGGATGATCGGCGGACTTAAATCCTTGTAAATACCCTGTTATTCCTTAGGTCGGCAGGAAAAACATTCCTCCGCCGGACTAATATGCCCCCCTGTGTCGTGCCTGATACATGACTGTGTTTTCATGTATCCGCACGCCGGGGGGCTTGTTTTTTATCCTTCAACGTTATTTTTGCCGTATCTTTTCCCGTCTCCTGTTTTTCCTTTTTCCTTTTTGTGCCATAATGACGATTAATTTCGCCTGTTT
>NZ_RQZH01000200.1 GCF_003932845.1 Prevotella sp. OH937_COT-195 | reverse complement strand
TGCTCCTTTTCGGATAGGCTGGCAGAAATCACTCTCGTAGTCTAGATTTCCATCCAAATACGCCCATTCTGCAAGAAAAACACTCCTTTTAATAGACAGTGGTTCCTTGCCTTCAAGCATATCTATAATTTCTTTGTATGCAGATTCGAATCACTGCTTAATTTGAACCTGTTGTGCTCTTAAATCTGAGACAAAGACTACAAAACAAAGAATTAATAATTAGTCGTTCCTTAAAAACTATATTTCAGCGTGAAGTTTGTAAAATCGAAGTTCACGCTGATTCTTTTTATAAGCCACAAAAGAACTCTCATTGCTCTT
>NZ_RQZH01000199.1 GCF_003932845.1 Prevotella sp. OH937_COT-195 | reverse complement strand
GGTGTACTATTCCGAAAGGATCTTTGAAATATTCCAATTCGTTTTCATGATCATAAGGTTTAGTCTCGTTAAAAAGATGTAATTTAGTACAACCTTCTAATTCTATTCCTTTATTGAATCCCATTTTTATATCATTTTCAAAAAAATTAGGTTTTGTAGAACTTTTCCCGACCGCGATACCCGTTCCTGATTCGTGAAAATCTAAAATTACAAAAATAGTATATACGTAAGCTATACTTTCATTTGAACTATTAAAATCAGATATACTTAATCTGAATTCATACTCTCTATCTGTTGAAATATTATAAGTTAATGTGT
>NZ_RQZH01000198.1 GCF_003932845.1 Prevotella sp. OH937_COT-195 | reverse complement strand
AGATATAACCATATGTTAAAATATAATCAATTCAATGTTTAACTTTACTAGGGTTTCATTGTATTTAGCAGTTTTTTTCTTTGTTGTTTCTCTCTTGTCTAATATATTTCAGAAAACAACAAAAAGCCTCCTAATTTTTTAGGTGGCTTTTATTTTTGTCTGATGATTTATTACAAAACTAGAATACCTTTATTTTTAATTTTAAGGTGGTTTTTAGACGTTTTAAGATATTTTATTTAGATTTATACTCAAAAACACACATACACTCTTAAAATTAAAATATGAGCCAAATAAATATATTTTAATTCCATATACAAAAT
>NZ_RQZH01000197.1 GCF_003932845.1 Prevotella sp. OH937_COT-195 | reverse complement strand
ACATTCAATACCTTTTAAAGTATTTTTTGCTGTATTGATACTTTGATACCTTGTCTTTCTTACTTTAATATAACGGTGATCTTGCTCAATGAGGTTATTCAGATATTTCGATGTACAATGACAGTCAGGTTTAAGTTTAAAAGCTTTAATTACTTTAGCCATTGCTACCTTCGTTGAAGGTGCCTGATCTGTAATTACCTTTTGAGGTTTACCAAATTGTTTAATGAGACGTTTGATAAACGCATATGCTGAATGATTATCTCGTTGCTTACGCAACCAAATATCTAATGTATGTCCCTCTGCATCAATGGCACGATATAAAT
>NZ_RQZH01000196.1 GCF_003932845.1 Prevotella sp. OH937_COT-195 | reverse complement strand
AATTAAAGCAGACATCTTCTCTGAAGGAGATAAAGTTGATGTAGTTGGAACTTCTAAAGGTAAAGGAACTCAAGGTGCTATTAAGAGATGGAATTATAGTAGAGGACCTGAAACTCACGGTTCTAAATCTCACAGAGTAGCTGGTGCTAGAAGTGCCGGAACTTTCCCTGGTAGAGTTTTAAAAGGCCGTAAAGGTAGCGGTAAGATGGGTAACAAGAGAAGTACTGTTCAAAATCTTGTAGTTGTAAAAGTTGATGTTGAAAAGAACTTGGTTCTTATTAAAGGTGCTATTCCAGGACCTAAGGGTGGTTTAGTAACTGTTAGAG
>NZ_RQZH01000195.1 GCF_003932845.1 Prevotella sp. OH937_COT-195 | reverse complement strand
ACGACCGGTAATACTTCCATTATTTTACTTAAATCATAGTTATCAGAGTTCTCTACTACATTTTCAAAAACATGATAATGATATATATATCTATTGCCTTTAATATTATTCACTAAAAACTCCCCTTTGCACCTAATTTTATATCAAAATTATATATCTAATTTACAGATTTAATTTTGTAAAGATAGTTATTTTTTCTTTGCTTTTACAAGCTTTTTGCATTCCTCTACCAGCCAGTGTTATAATCTACTTAACAAAGTTATTAAGCATAATTCACCAAATCCCCTCACTACTTCCGATAGTGAGGGGATTTTTAGGTGTGACTATAGT
>NZ_RQZH01000194.1 GCF_003932845.1 Prevotella sp. OH937_COT-195 | reverse complement strand
AAAGCTCATGTACTTATAGGTTACGATGAAACGAATAATCGTAGTTTTCTAGAAATTGATGCTAATGTTGAAATACTGAAAGATCAAGAGACTATTGATTGGATTTGGAACAAACAAGATAAGTCCTTTTTTGACTCTAAGGATGATTCAAACTTGTGTGTAATTAAAGTAATACCAAAATCCATAAAAATTATGAACGATAAAAAATTAGACACACCACAAACCATTACGTTCGATTAGTTAAAAAGGCGAGCCTGGGACATAAATAGATGTCTCAGGCTCGTTTTCAATTTGGCAGTAGGTGCCTGAATTGAAAATGCGATTATATCAAGC
>NZ_RQZH01000193.1 GCF_003932845.1 Prevotella sp. OH937_COT-195 | reverse complement strand
TTTTTTATCCTTCAACGTTATTTTTGCCGTATCTTTTCCCGTCTCCTGTTTTTCCTTTTTCCTTTTTGTGCCATAATGACGATTAATTTCGCCTGTTTTGCGTTGTGATTTCGGCGGAATTGCATTTCAAAACCGCCGGAATTACCCTCCGTTCCGACACATGTCTTTGCAAGTCATTTGTTCCCGTAAGGTGTTCTTTTGCCCTTTTTCCCGTTTCAGCCTTCTCGGTCAAGTCTTTCATTTTCCGCCTTGTATTCCGTTGTTGTTTTTATTCTTGTTGTTTTTTTCATTTTCTTTTTTCATTTTTCGTTTATATATATAATAATGTGTTTT
>NZ_RQZH01000192.1 GCF_003932845.1 Prevotella sp. OH937_COT-195 | reverse complement strand
CGTTTAATCTAGGTAATTACCTTAGCAATTATTTACGTAATAAAAGAAGAGAACATCATTGAAAAGATGTTCTCTAATTCACTTACTAAGTTAAATTATCGATTAAATAAAGAAATAATTGGTAAATTATCGCGTCGCTTATTAAGTGTATGCATTTCTACAGATTCCGATTTGAGATATTTTATAAGATACCCTAGCATGGCTTTAAAACGTCTAAGAATATGGAGTATTTCGATTTTCATATATTCTAATAAATAATACGTATCAGTAAAATTATTAAAGGAAGTCTTTGCTTTTAATAATACAGGGTTGATGATATGAAGAGTGTAAAAG
>NZ_RQZH01000191.1 GCF_003932845.1 Prevotella sp. OH937_COT-195 | reverse complement strand
GTTGTTCCGACTTGCTTTATTCCTCCATATCCTCTGTCGCCCGCCAAGTTATCAATGCACCTGCCGGTCATTCTTTCGGTTTGTTGCAAGGTCGCTTCCATGGTATGTCCGTCATATTCATTCCTGAAAGAAACGGCGGCAAGAATAATTCCCGAGGATGAACGGATGAAGTACGCTTTGTTGCCAAACTCATATTTCTTGTGTTCCTTGCCTTTGCCGATACATTGTACTTCGGGTTCGTGAAGGGAATATATCTTATCGTGGCTGTTACGTTTTTGAGAAAGGATCTTATGGAAGAGTCCAAACATCTTTTCATAACCTTTCTTGTCGGGAAGG
>NZ_RQZH01000020.1 GCF_003932845.1 Prevotella sp. OH937_COT-195 | reverse complement strand
TTATAAAGGTGTGAAAGGAGATGCCGTAAATATAATGTTGGCTGCGGCGGCGTATAACTTCAAAAGAGCAATGAGAGTTCTTTTGTGGCTTATAAAAAAAAATCAGCGTGAACTTCGATTTTACAAACTTCACGCTGAAATATAGTTTTTAAGGAACGACTAACATTGTAGATAAAAAACGTAATCGGTTATTAAGGCTGCTAAAAAGTCTTTAATGACCGATTACGTAAAGATATACTAAAACAAAAAACTATCTCATAACCTTGACGGCAATATTGTCTTGACGTACCAATATAGTTTTTGCAGCCGGAATGGCAACCATTGCAAATCCGTTCATGTCAATTTTGTCATTGTGCAATAGTTTTCCCGAAAGGTCGAATATTTGATAATTCTCATTTGCCTTAAGTCCTTTTATTATGACATTTCCACCTTCAATTACAACATTTACGGTAGGAATTTCCATGTTTTCCATACCGCTTGTCAACACGAAAACAGCAGCCAACACTCCATACTTACTGATATTAAATGTGTTATTTGATAATTCTTCTCCATCCAGAAGTAATTTTTTCAACTCATATCCATTGATTGGGGAAGCCGTAACCTTTACCTCCTTGCCTTTTTTGATAGGAGTCCATTCCGGTATCTGTTTACCTTCAACCATTGTGGAAATTGTTCCATGTTCGTTTGTCTCAAAACGCAGACGTACAGTTTCGCATCCGGTGGCATCTCCATTGAAATTCACATTCCAATTCTTTCCTTCAAGAAGAGTGTTGTCACAAGTCGCAGTTCCTTCGTTGTTAGCCATTCTCAATACAGCTTCATCAGTTTCTGTTTTTTGTGGAAGCATGTACATTACATCATTTATGGCACAGGCATCAAATTTGTTTTTATCCAAATCTATGGTATTAAGGAACGAGTTTTGGGTAAGGTCAATCTCCGTAAGATTATTGTCCGACAAGTCGAGACTCTTCAGTTTTGGGAGCATTGATATGTCAATATCCGAAATCCCCGTACTTTCAAGATCGAGTGATCTGAGTAAAGGAAGTTTGTTGAAATCCGGCAGTGTTTCAAATGCATTGTTGCCGGCAGTAAGAATTTCCAGATTAGAATTTAGATTCAAATTAAGTTCCTTAAGCCCCATTCCAACACAAGACAGGACACTAAGTTTAGGATTCATGGTAGTGCGTAATTCTCCAACTTCATTATAACTGCCATAGAACTCTTCAAGTTCTTGAAGATTGCTGATGTCTATAGACGTTATTTTGTTGTCCGTAAGCCATAGTTCGCGCAAATCCGGAAGTCTGGTAAGGTCAACAGCCGGTATCTTGTTTTGACTCAGATTCAGTACTTTCAGTTTTTCATTCTTTCCTATTTCGGCTTTTGTAAACTTGTTGGCAGCCGCATTGAGCATAGAAAGATCACCATAAATTTTGATGTAATCTCCCGGATCAACTTCCAATTTTACGGTATTGGCTACCTGTGCGCCAATAGTATAGTCCCTCTTTCCATAACCATCTTCAATCTGTATTGTCTGATTTTCCTTGATACCTTTCAACTCAAGGTTTACAAACAATTCTTCTTTCTCTCCTTCTTCATCCTCGTCCAATACAATGCCGGGATCAACCTGAAATGTGAAATTTGGGGTTAGTGTCGGAGTATTTTCGTCAGGTTCCGGATCTCCGTTCTTGACACAGTAAATCATACCTTTCCAACCCGGCATTTCCGAAGCGCAAAAGAAAGCGACAGATACGGCTCCATCCGCAGATGCAGATTTCACAATTACCGGCATTGTTGCCGGATTGCCTTTGATTGTCGTGTTCGGTGTAATTCCTTTTGGCCATCCATATTCATATTCCCCGTCTTCGTTAGGTTCGTTGTTTAGTTCTATCAAACCATCGTAGATTCGCAATTCATCAAATTGGTCTATATTCATTTCATCAAAAACGATGGTGATGTGTGAATCCGAATTAAGTGGTTTCAGTCGCAAAAGCGTATAAACAAGGTTTCCCCTCATTCCTCTTTCCGGTCCGCCTGCATCATAGTATTCCTTAGGTTTTCCCTGTTCGATTGTGTATTCGAAATATGGTCCGTCACTTCCCGGTTGATAGATTTTACCACTGCTTTGTGCTTGTACGGTCACAAACGACAATACGAACAACACAAAGAATAAAACTTTCTTTATCATATTATTTTCATGGGTTCTACTTATCGTTTAAAGGCATTTGGCAGGTCGAACCCTTTTGCCTGCATCTGCCTTGTTATCAAAATTGTTGCTGCAAAGATAGTCAATTTAATTCTTTAAATCCCATTCTCTTAATACTTTCTTTGCCTTTTTATAATGTTTGCGGTCACGTCTTGCCCGACGGTCAATAATGTTTGCAAAGTCGAATTTTAATATACTTGTGCTTCTTGGTTCAAGCATCATGCGTTCATGATTCTTCTTCATTGCTTTCATAAGATCCGGATTTTTACCCGTTACAATTACATCCGGTAACATCATATTTTTTGCCACAAGATACATCGTATCTGTAATTTCCTCGTATTTGATTTTTTCAGAAAGATATTTCAAGTGACTGAAAGTAACAGTTTCAAACAATTCCGATATATCTGCCTTTCCTTTATGGTCAGTAATCACTGCGCAACACGTATCAACCTTCACACTGACACCTTCAATCGGAATATGCGTGTCAAGTTCTACTACAACAATATGTCTCTGCGCCTTTGAAACAAGCATAAAAGAGAGTATCATAAACAATACAAATGACCTTTGCATATATTTACTGTATTTATTGCAGGTGTTATATTTTTGTACAAAGATAGTTTTTTTAGAGTATAACAAAATAAGATTTAAATCGAATTAACAAAGAACAAGTAATGTTGAGTTAAGGAAAACAAAAGGGGCTGAACCAACGATAAGAAATGTTGATTCAGCCTCTTATTTAGGATGAATGTCAATGATTATTTGGTAACTCTCTCAAGCCATTTCACCATACCGAACATAACACCCATTGAAATCAAACAAACGGCAAGGAATACGCACCAGCATATCCAGATAGGCCATTTGTTATACATCAACGGACCAAGCCAAAGAAGGAGGTTACCTACAGCCGTTGCACCGAGCCACAATCCCTGACACAATCCTTGTAGATGCTTAGGAGCAACCTTAGAGACAAACGAGAGACCGAGTGGCGAGATGAAAAGTTCGGCAACAGTAAGGAAGAAGTAGGTCAAGATAAGTACCCAAGGACCTGCCTTCAATGTAGCCTTTGCCGTATCACCCATAGCAGTGAATGTCTCTGCGGAAGGATAATCCTGTACGATTGAGTAAATCATAAGGAAGAGGAACGCGATACCAGCAATTCCCATACCGTATGCAATCTTGCGTGGAGTACTTATGGCACGTCCATGTGCTGTCAGAGTACTGAAAATCCACATAATAATAGGTGTGAGTGAAATCACGAAGAATGGGTTTACAGACTGCCATACCTCAGGAGCAAGAGTGTCAGTGCGCACAAAGTCGCGAGCAAAGAACGAGAGTGACTGGCCATTCTGATGGAAAGAGAACCAGAAGAACACGGCAATACCGAGCACAGCAAATAGTGCATACATGCGCTGACGGATTTCAGTAGCCTGCTGTATCTTCTCTTCTTCTGTGTATTCTACGCTCACAACTGCTTCCTTCTTACTCGGAGTCGGGAACTTCTTCTTTGAAACAATGAATATCATAAGCGATACCAGCATCATCACTACAGAAGCAATGAATGAGTAATGAATGCCGGTGTTGAAGATGTCAAGATACTGAGTACAGAATGTAGCGAGGTCGGCAGTGCTTCCACCTACTTTCTCAACAAGTTCTGTAAGGTTCTGCAACTGGTCGGTTTTAAGATTGCCACCAGTGTTGATATACTCATGACAGAGTTTGGGTAGGTCGGCATTATACAAGAATCCGTTACTCTTTAGCCACCAGCTTCTAAGCATAGGAGCCATGAACGGAGCAATCAGTGCACCAACGTTAATGAAGACATAAAAAATCTGGAAACCGGCATCACGCTGTCCTTGTGCCCATTTCAGTTTTTCCGATCCTTCCTTAGCAGCATCAGTCTCAAAGTTGTCATACATCTGACCTACAATGGCCTGAAGGTTTCCTTTGAAGAGGCCGTTACCGCAGGCAATCATCGTGAGAGCGAAGATTGTAAGACTGAGAAGCCATGAGGTGTTATCAGGCGTTGCAAGGATTGGAATGGCAAGGATAATATATCCTACGGCCATTACCACAAGTCCCCACGCAATAGTTGACTTGTAATTTTGTGTACGGTCGGCAATAATACCACCTACAAGGCTAAGCACATAGATTGCAGCAAGGAAGAATGCCGCGATTAATCCACTTGTCTCATCAGAAAGACCGAACTTTGAACAAAGGAAAAGCACGAGCACGGCATTCATTATGTAATAGCCGAAACGCTCTCCCATGTTACTTAATGCTGCTTGAAGCAGACCTTTGGGATGATTTTTAAACATAGTACGTTTTTAAAATTAGTTAAAAGATTTATTCTGTTATTTATTTACGTTTTGTTTTTATTATATCAAACAGATAGGTGAACTTCAAAACGATGTTGCCAAAATTACTGCGTCCGAAATAGTCACGTTTCGAGTCACCATAGATATTCCCCAATCCATAATAGTAACGTGCCTCAAGCATCATTCGTCCAATCTTTGAGTGTGAATATTCCATTCCGATGCCTGCGGCAATTCCGTAGTCGAACTTATGTTCGATAGCCATAGTATCCTGTGCGACAGTATTGTTCACTCTTTCTTTTTCGTTTCTTTCGTTTACGTTGAAATTGGTCTTTGTACTTTCGCTTATGCAATAGCCCAATTGAGATCCCGCTTGGAAGAAAAACTGCAATCCGTTATGTTCGCGTCCCCAGCCGAGATGGGCTAATATAGGCAGTTGTATGTAATTCATAGTTCGTTCATATTCTTCTGCCTTACCCGTAACGGTATTTATTACCGGAGAATTATTGGCATTAAGGATATTCTCTTTCCAGCCAATGCCGGCATAGTTCAATTCTGCCTGAATGGCACAAATAGTCTTGAAATATTTCTCGCAGACATATTTTAACGTTACTCCGCCGGTAATGCCGCCATGCAAACTCTGTCCAACCTTTGGCTGGAAATAGACATTGCTGAATACATATCCGGCATTAATGCCAATGCTGAGGTCATTACGATACTCGCCAACCTGTGAAAAAACAAGTTTTGTCACAGACAGACAGCAGATGATTACGAGTAATCTTAATTTTCCAATCATCAAAAGGATCAAAAATTAATTGTGGAAACAGAATGATTCTTGTTGTAGTGAATGAAAAGAAAACTTGTGTTTTGATATCCACCTATCTTCCCTACCCGCCGGAAATGAAGCCGAGTTTGTAATGCCGTTTTATCTGCGGTTACACCTGCAAACTTACTGCCTTCACGATGCAGTCCGCGAAGGAAGAACGTCCCATGGTCATAGCCTGTAATGGCAAAACGCGGCAGATAGTCCTGCATATCGGTACGAAACCATTGTTTATATGTTCTTTCGAGGGCATTTGTTGCTTGCGAAACAGAGTTGTAGTAAAAATGGGCAGGGATGTATGTATCAAACATGCAATACTTATCAATATTATATTTTGCATACATAAGCCACTCTGTGTAACCGAATAACGTAATCTGAAGTTGCGGATTGGCTGCCCGAAGCGAATCAATGCGCATAATAACACGATTAAGACATGGCGATTTTTCCGAATTGAGTACTACCACATTATGTTTGTTCGACAAGAAAGAGCGTGCAAAATTCTTCCACTCGGAATTTATGTTCGTAATGTTATAGGCAATTTTACGAGTATCAAGTTCCTTGCGCAAAAGAGTAGTGAAATTACCTTTGGTACTCGCAGGGTCGTTACAATCGATGAATATTGGGTGAGATGATTCGAAACGCTTGACAAACTGTGTCGTTATCTCTTGGTTTAGAAACGACGGATTTTGATATATTTGGAATACATTAGGATAATTTTTTACGGCATCGCTCTCTATTGAGAAAGGTATTACTACCTTTATTCCATATTTACTAGCAAAATCTACAAGCGGTTTTACTTGTTTCGTATATAACGGACCGAAGATTATGTCACACTTTTCTGCCCCCTTGTTGAGCAGTGTCATGCGTATGTCTGCATTAATGTCAACATTCCAAGCATATACATCAACCGATATTCCCTCACGCTTCATCTGATCGCAGGCCAATAGCAAACCTCGATAGTACTCTACCATGCGTCGCCCGTCTCCATCAACATTATGCAACGGAAGCATAACGCCCATTCTTATGGCACGCTTACGTACGTCTGCCTTTTCGTTGCCACGAGTCACGACCTTGTCTGCCGCGGCAACAGCCTCTGCTTCGGTAGCGTATGGAATAAAAATAAAATTACCTTTTTTTAATTTGTAGCCGGGAGTATTCATCTCCGGATTGGCGGTACGAAGTTGTTCCTCTGTTATACCATACTTACGGGATATACCGTATATCGTTTCTCCTTTGACAACTTTGTGCATATCTTTCCACTTTGTCACTTGAGCATCTGCCGAGTAAAATACCATAAAGAATGCCAACATTAACGAGCAACGGAAAAAATGTATCATAATCTGTTTAATTCTTATTTACTTACTTAAATTTTCTGCAAAAATAAGCAATAAAGTTGAGTTAACCGCTGTTTTTTTGTAATTTTGCATCTATTAAAACAAAAGATAATGAAAATATATCGTTTAATGGCATTTTGCGGCATAATATTATGCGCAAACATCCTTGCTTTCTCGCAAAATGAAACACCGACAATTGAACCTACGGCGAGGTTCACCAATAGTAATGGTGAATACGAGGAGAGCAATAACTACTCCGGTGATGCACCCCTCGTGGCACATTTCATGGCAAACCCGAAAAATCAAGGGGAATACTCAGCACACTATGAATGGCGTTTCGTACGCGAAGGTGAGAAAGAACCGTTTCTTACAAGGTATGAGGAAAACACAGAATATACTTTCAATCATGCGGGAACACACTCTGTTGTCTGCCATGTAATATTCACCAAGGGCAATGACAGAATTGAATATACCGACGAGTATTGGAACGAAACAGAACCTATAAAGGTAACAATAAGCGAGAGTTCGCTTGACATGCCTAATGCATTCTCACCGAACGGAGACGGATATAACGACATTTACAAGGCCAAGACATACAAGAGCATCATTGAGTTCCATGCTTATATTTTTAATCGATGGGGACAGAAACTATACGAGTGGGACACACCAGAAGGTGGATGGGATGGAACTTTTAACGGAAAAGATGTTAAACAAGGTACTTATTTTGTACTCGTAAAGGCTACCGGCTCTGATGGAAGGAAGTACAACATAAGGCGTGACGTAAACCTTTTGAGAGGATTTGTTGAGAACTCCGGCATAACGGAAAACTGATTACATAGATGAACAACGAATCGGAAAAGATAAATGTATGGGGAGCCCGTGTGCATAACCTCAAAAATATAAATGTGGAAATTCCTCGGGACAGCCTTACTGTTATTACCGGACTTAGTGGATCTGGAAAGTCTTCGCTTGCTTTTGATACATTGTTTGCAGAAGGACAGAGACGATATATAGAGACTTTCTCGGCATATGCACGTAATTTTCTCGGGGGGATGGAACGACCCGATGTTGACAAAATTACAGGGTTGAGTCCGGTAATAAGCATTGAGCAAAAGACCACCAACAAGAACCCGCGTTCCACAGTAGGAACAACTACCGAAGTATATGATTTCCTGCGGTTGTTGTTTGCCCGTGCCGGTACGGCTTATAGTTATATGACGGGCGAAAAAATGGTAAGATATACAGAAGAAAAAGTTCTCGAAATGATAAATAGTGATTATTCCGGGAAACGAATATATATTCTTGCGCCGCTTGTGAGGAATCGAAAGGGACATTACCGTGAATTGTTTGAGAGTCTGCGAAAGAAAGGATACCTGCATGTAAGGGTTGATGGTGAGATATGCGAGGTGGAAAGAGGAATGAAAGTTGATCGATACAAGAATCATAACATTGAAGCGGTAATTGATAAAATGGTGGTCAAGAAAACCACAAAAGATTCTGAAGGTCATACTGTTAGCGATGAAAGGTTAAAGAAAAGCGTTGCCATTGCAATGAAGCAAGGTGATGGATTGATAATGATATTGGACAAGGAAAACGGGGAAATAAAATATTTCAGTCGCAGACTTATGTGTCCGACATCGGGTATAAGTTACGGAGACCCCGCACCAAACAAATTTTCATTCAATTCTCCCGAAGGGGCTTGCAGTGTATGCAAAGGACTTGGAATGATAAACCGAATTGATCTCGCAAAAGTAATACCGGACAACAATATTTCTATCCATCAAGGTGCAATAGTCCCACTTGGCAAATTCAAGTCACAGATGATTTTCTGGCAAATAGATGCAATCCTTAAGAGATACGAATGTGACATAAAAACACCTGTAAAAGATATTCCCAAGGAGGCAATGAGCGAGGTAATGTACGGCTCGCTTGAGAACGTACGCATAGATAAGGAGGTGGTACATACCACAAGTGACTATTTTGTGGAGTATAACGGTGTGATAAAATACCTGCGCAACGTAATGGAGAACGACGAGAGTGCAAGCGCACAGAAATGGGCAGACCAGTTTCTTGCAACATGCGAATGTCCGGAGTGCCACGGGCAACGGCTTAACAGAGAAAGTCTGTCATACAGAATATGGAATAAGAACATCAGTCAACTCGCAAAAATGGACATCGGAGAACTGCGAGAATGGCTTGAAGAAGCGAAACTGCATCTTGACAATAATCAACATAAAATTGCAGCAGAAATAATAAAAGAGATACAAACACGATTGAGTTTCATGCTTGAGGTGGGACTAGACTATCTTTCACTTGATCGACAGTCGGCATCACTGTCAGGCGGAGAAACTCAACGTATAAGACTTGCAACGCAGATTGGCTCTCAACTCGTTAATGTGCTATATATTCTCGACGAACCAAGTATAGGTTTGCATCAACGCGACAATGAACGGCTTATAAAGTCTCTCAAAGAATTACGCGACATCGGTAATACTGTAATCGTTGTCGAACATGACAAAGATATGATGCTTGCCGCAGACTACATTATTGACATTGGTCCTAAAGCCGGAAGAAAAGGAGGAGAGGTCGTATTTCAAGGTACTCCTGCCAAAATGCTTTCTGATAAACAAACCATTACAGCAAAATATCTTGAGGGAGAGATGTGCATCGAAGTGCCTGCAGAAAGGCGCAAGGGGAATGGCAAGACATTGCGCATAACAGGTGCAAGAGGTAATAACCTTAAAAAGGTCACAGTGGATTTTCCGCTTGGAACACTCATTGTTGTTACCGGAGTGTCGGGCTCCGGTAAATCAACTCTTGTTAATGAGACATTACAACCGATATTAAGTCGCAAATTTTACCGATCGTTGAAAAAACCGATGGAATATGATGGTATCGAGGGAACGGAACACCTTGACAAAGTAGTAAGTGTCAATCAGACACCATTGGGACGCACCCCACGCAGCAACCCGGCAACATATACGGGAGTGTTTGGTGACATACGCTCCCTTTTCGTCAACCTTCCCGAGGCAAAAATACGAGGATATAAGCCGGGAAGATTCTCATTCAACGTTAAAGGAGGCAGATGCGAGGCATGTGGAGGCAACGGATATAAGAACATTGAGATGAATTTCATGCCGGATGTTATGGTACCCTGCGAGGTATGCCACGGAAAGAGATACAACCGTGAAACACTTGAAGTAAGATATAAGGGGAAATCTATTGCGGATGTTCTTGACATGACTATAAATCAGGCAGTTGATTTCTTTGAGAATGTACCGGATATATTGAGAAAAATAAAAACAATACAAGATGTCGGACTCGGATATATAAAACTCGGACAGCCATCTACAACACTTAGCGGAGGAGAGAGCCAACGTGTTAAACTGGCAACGGAACTCAGCAAAAAAGATACTGGCAGAACGATGTACATACTTGACGAACCTACAACCGGACTGCATTTTGAGGATATTAGGATTTTGACCGGAGTATTGCAAAAACTCGTTGACCGTGGCAATACCGTTATAATAATAGAACATAACCTTGATGTCATAAAACTTGCCGACCATATTATTGACATTGGACCTGAAGGAGGAAGACGAGGAGGAGAACTCGTAGTATGCGGAACACCGGAGAATGTTGCAGAAAGTGGAAAGGGATACACCTCAAAATTCATAAAAGAGGAACTCAAAATGGGAGACAAATAAAATTTCCCAACAACATATTGTCACTCCCAAAAAGGAAACTATAAATCAAGTAAGTTAGTTATCCCTTAAAAATGACTTATTATAAATCAATGTAATAAACCTTTTTTAAGAAAAGACAAACTAACTTTGTGATTGAATGAGACGGATTTATAAAAAAAGAGGACATGTTATAAAATGAACATGTCCTCTCATTGGTCTTTCAAAAAACTTACTTGAAATAGCGTTTGTACAATCCTTGGAAACCGGCACCGTGACGTGCTTCGTCTTTAGCCATTTCGTGTACCGTGTCGTGGGTTGCATCCATTCCGGCTGCCTTTGCATTGCGTGCTATGCGGAACTTGTCCTCACATGCCCCACGTTCTGCTGCAATACGCGCTTCAAGGTTGCTCTTTGTGTCTTTTAGAACGTCGCCCAATAACTCTGCGAATTTGCTCGCATGTTCTGCTTCTTCAAACGCATACCTCTTGAATGCTTCTGCAATTTCGGGATAGCCTTCGCGGTCAGCCTGACGGCTCATTGCCAGATACATTCCCACCTCACCACATTCTGCATTGAAATGGTTGTTCAGATCTTTAATCATTTCCTCGTTGGCGCCTTCCTTACGGCTTGCACCAATCTCGTGTACGGTTGCAAACGAATTGTCATCGTTCTCAATCATCTCCTTAAATTTGCTTGCCGGAGCCTTGCATATAGGGCACTTCTCTGGTGCATCTTCACCTTCATGGATATATCCACAAACAGTGCAAATAAATTTTTTCTTCATAATGTTTAGTAAATTAAATAAGTTTTAACCACAAAAATGGTATTCTAATATGTATTGCCTTTGTCAGCAAAATCTTCTATTTCTCGTTAGTAGAAAGTACTTTCAATAATTGCTCTGACGTTAAAAGTTGTTGTTCTCCCGTAAGCATGTTTTTGAGCATCACTTTTCCATCTGTCATTTCATTCTCCCCCGTAATGGCAACAAATGGAATCTGTTTGGCATTGGCATATCCCATCTGTTTTTTCATCTTTACTGCATCAGGGTATATCTCGGTGGTTATACCTGCATTACGAGCCTTTGTCGCTATTGGCATGCAGTAACGTATTTCTTTTTCACCGAAATTTATGAATAGGAGTTTTGTAGTATCTTCCGTATCTTTTGGATATAGATCAAGTTGGTTGAGTATATCAAATATACGGTCGGCACCGAAAGAAATGCCAACTCCACTAAGTCCCGACATTCCGAAAATGCCAGTAAGATTATCATATCGTCCGCCACCGGTTATGCTTCCAATCTCTACATCTATGGCCTTTGCCTCGAATATTGCTCCTGTGTAATAGTTAAGTCCTCGGGCAAGGGTAAGATCCAGTTGTATCTCGTTTTGCAGGCCGCATTCATTTATTATGTCAAGAATAAAACGTGTCTCCTCCACTCCTTTCATTCCAATCTCAGAACCGGACAATACATCACATATTATATTAATTTTCTCTTCGTTTGTACCATTCAAAGATATTATGGGCTGTAGTTTAGCTATTGCATCATCACTTAATCTGGCATATGCAAGTTCCTTGTTAACTGCCTCAATTCCTATTTTATCGAGTTTATCGATTGCCACTGTTATGTCAACAATCTTTGTCGGTTCTCCTATGATTTCCGCAATACCAGAAAGTATTTTTCGGTTGTTTATCTTAATCTGAACTCTTATACCAAAACGTGAGAAAACATTGTCGATAATCTGCATGAGTTCAACTTCGTTAAGCAAAGAATCGGAGCCAACAATGTCTGCATCACACTGATAAAACTCACGATACCTGCCTTTCTGTGGTCGGTCTGCACGCCATACCGGCTGTATCTGGTATCTTTTGAACGGCATTTGTAACTCATCTCGGTGCATAACGACATAGCGTGCAAATGGTACTGTAAGGTCATAACGCAAGCCCTTTTCGCATATTTTAGATGCAAGATGTAGAATATTTTTCTCATTCAACTCGTCATCTGACACCTTATTTAAAAAATCTCCGCTATTAAGAATTTTGAAAAGAAGTTTATCCCCTTCTTCTCCGTATTTTCCCATGAGCGTCTGAAGTGTCTCCATTGCAGGTGTCTCTATCTGTTGGAAGCCATATAGTGCATATACATTCTTTATTGTATTGAATATATAGTTGCGCTTTGACATTTCGGTTGGAGAGAAATCACGCGTGCCTTTTGGAATATTTGGTTTGTTTGCCATTATTTTCTAACTATTGTCTGGTCGCGATCCGGACCGATTGATATTATTTTTATTGGTGTATCAAGTTCAATTTCGAGGAAATTAATATAATCTATGAACTCTTTGGGGAATTGTTCTTCTGAAGTGAATTTCGTCATGTTTGTCTTCCAGCCGGGAAATTCTTTGTATATCGGCTCTATGCCCTCCTCGATATTGTATGGGAAATGATCAATTTTCTTTCCTTCCTGTCTGTATGCCACACATGCCTTTATTGTATCAAAATCGTCAAAAACATCACTTTTCATCATTATCAATTGTGTCACTCCGTTAACAGTTATTGCATAACGCAATGCTACAAGATCTATCCATCCGCAACGTCGCTCGCGTCCGGTAACCGCTCCATACTCATGACCTAAATCACGAAGTCGATTGCCTGTTTCGTCAAAAAGTTCCGTTGGAAATGGTCCGGCACCTACACGGGTGCAATACGCTTTCATTATTCCATATACCTCTCCGATCTTATTCGGTCCTATTCCAAGTCCGGTACATGCACCTGCACATACTGTATTTGAAGAGGTTACAAATGGATAACTGCCAAAATCAACATCTAACATCGTTCCTTGCGCTCCTTCACATAAAATGCTTTTTCCTTCTTTAAGCATTTTATTTATTTCGTATTCCGAGTCAATTATACGGAACTGTTTCATATATTCGATACCTTCCCTCCAAACTTTTTCGGTCTCGCTTATATCGTAATCGGTGTAGTTTAGGGACATTAGCATTTTCTCGTGGCGCAACTTGCAAATCGCATATTTTTCTTCAAAATTATCGAATATATCACCAACGCGGAGCCCGTTACGACTTATTTTATCTGTGTATGCCGGTCCGATACCCTTACCTGTTGTTCCCACCTTGTTTTTTCCCTTTACTACCTCGTTTGCGGCATCAAGTAATCTGTGGGTAGGCATTATCAGGTGTGCTTTTTTTGATATGAGAAGCCGGTCTTTAAGATTGTGTCCGCTCTTCTCAAGTTCTTTTGCCTCATTCATGAAAAAATCCGGGGCAACCACCACGCCATTGCCAATGATGTTTGTTTTCCCCCCTTGAAATATTCCTGATGGAATACTTCTCAACACATATTTTTCGCCCTCAAACTCAAGAGTGTGTCCTGCATTAGGTCCGCCCTGAAAACGAGCAATGACATCATAATTAGGTGTGAGTACATCAACGACCTTTCCTTTTCCCTCATCGCCCCACTGTAGTCCCAGCAAGACATCTACTTTTCCACATCTCATTATTTATTCGGTTTTGTTTTTATTAGTTTGTCTGTACTCTTCTTTTATTATTTCTGTTTCGTTTCCTCGTTTGTTTTGCAACACAATTACTGCACATTCCATATACATAAAGTGAAAAACTGTCCATGTGGAAACGTTTAAGTCTTGTATTCCATACAATAGAAGAGATTTCCTTGGAATCTATCTTGGATACCTTTCCGCACAAAGTGCATATCTGATGACAATTGCTGTTTATTGACAATGCTGCTTCATATTTAGTACCTTGTTGTAATTTGTGGCAAATGATCAACTTTAGTCTCTTGAACAATTTTAATGAATTATAAAGTGTTGCACGACTGATTGGAAAACTCCTGTACTCAAGAAGAGTTTTTAATTCCTCCATGGTAAAGCATGTGTCGAAACTATATGCTGCGTCAAGCACAGCGAATCGCTCCACAGTCTTCCGCATTTTGTTTTGTTCAAGATATTTAGATAGAATATCTTTCACCTCTTTTTTCACATTGCCCATTTTTACACAGAGAAACTTTATATGTGCAAAAATACAACAATTATCAGAGATGACAAAACATTTTTTAATCTTTTATACTTAAGGTTAGAACTCTATGCCATTTTTCTTGAAAATGGACATTGCCTGTTTTTCCTCTTTGTCACCAAGCGTGGCATATTTTTGTAAACATGCCATTGCGGCATGTCTTACTGAAATGCTCTTGTCATGTAGTGCCACTTGTACTTGGTCAAGGAATTCTTCTTCCGATCGGCTGTTGATTCCTCTAAACTTTACTAATAAGCGTGCAAGGACATGATAACCGCATACTTCATAAAGTTCCTTGTCTGAAGAAATCCATTCAAATGCTTTTTGTGAGGCATAAGGCAAGTATTGGTAAAGATTAAATGCTGCTTGCTCTGCTATTTCCAAAGAAAAAGTCTGCTCCATCCAAATATCCGTAATTTCCGGCAACATTCTCTCAGCAGGCATAATCATTGTTGCAAGGATTTTACATTCTCTAATATCTTCTTTCCATAGGGCTATTGCGAGGTCATAATCCTTTCCATATTCTTTTGCCTTTATTTTTAGATCAGGCAAAGAGACTCCCCAATTTATATGGTAAACGACTCCTTTCTCCCTCATTGAACGAGATGTTTCGCCATTCATTCTTAACCTGAAAGATTGCTTTATCTGTTTCAACTTATCAGAAATATCCATGCGTATTAAATGCTTTAAATAAGTGTTGCATACTGACGGCTATATCTCAGCATCTGATCTGTGTAGTTCTCAGTATAATCTATTTTTATGTCCATAATATCTCCTTGATCATTAAATACAGGTTTCATAACAGGATTCAAGAAGCCTTTATATGGAGCAAGATTAAGTTTTTTGTATCTTTCAATTATTTCAAAGTGTAGTTTTTTATCAACTTTAACTGAATATTTTTCAACCAATCTTTTTGCTACCGAATAATCTCCCTCACTCTTTATGCGCTGTATCTCCGCCAATAATTTTGCAAAAAGTGAACGCAGGGCAGAATAATCATCAATAGCAACGAATGTTTTACCATCTTGTTTAACAAGCCTTATCGCATTGCCGTTTTCATAACACCAATACGCAATAAGAGCACGATTGCGCATGTGTGTCTCCTCAATATCATTTCCCGGCTTTATCCTCGTAAGTTGTGTCAATAGCCCATTCATAATATATGTATAATATTGACTCTTATATGCATGTTCGTCCGGAGTAAGTCCGAGTTCTACAAGTTTATAATCTGCTATATAGTACAAAGCGAAAAGGTCGGCACGGGCTTCTTCTATCGTGTTTCCGTAAGATTTCAAGGCATCCGGATCAACTCCTTTCAAAAGCTGTCCGCTACCGTGTCCCAAACATTCGTGAAGGTCGGTGTGTAAATCTTCGCAAATGTCCCCGTATTTTTCAATTAAGGATAATGTTTCTTTATCAATGACAAATTCTTCCATGAAACCATTTCCTCGTGCAGCTTTATTGTATGCTTCCGTAAGGTTTCCTATCGTCACACTCTTACTTCCATATTCTGCCCTTATCCAATCTGCATTAGGAAGATTTATTCCTATCGCTGTTGACGGATATTCGTCTCCCCCAAGCATGGCAGCACAAACGACATTTGCCGTTACACCTTTGACTTTTTTCTTACGGAAGCATGGGGATACAGGGCTGTTATTCTCAAACCATTGTGCATTATTACTTATTTTCTGCGTACGTACCGTGGCTTCAATATCCTTATATTCTACAATACTTTCCCAAGAACCTTTAAGACCAAGCGGATCGCCATATACTTCTATGAAACCATTTACAAAATCAATCTGTGCTTCTTTCTCGTCCACCCATTCAATACAATATTTATTAAAAGTTCTCAAATCACCACTCTTATAATAACTTACAAGTGTCTTGATATACTTTTTTTGCTTGTCGTTCTCTGCGATTTCCAATGCTTTTTCGAGATAGCTAATTATATGAGAAATTGCACTTCCGTACATTCCTTTTTCTTTCCAAACAATCTCTTTTATTATACCTTTTTCTTTTATCAGTTTCGAATTTAGTCCATAAGAAATCGGTTGTTTGTCTCCAAGATCATTCTTTTTTCTGTCATTATAGAAATCTTCAACTTCCTGCTGAGTTACATTTTCGTAGAAATTACAAGCAGAAGACACTATTACATCTTCTCCCTCTGCCTTGTTGACTCTTTTGGGCAAGAAATTTGGGTTGAACATAACGTCTTTTAGCAAAAAGAATAAATCTTCTATATTTTCATCATTTGCCAATGGCAATATTTTTTCATCAATGCTGTAAAGAACATTTTTGAAAAAATCAAGGGGAAAGTCAGGAATTATTTTTTCACAACCATAATGATGATATATACCATTTGAAAACCATACCCTTTTCAGATAAACAACAAGAGATTTAAAATCTTCACACTCTCTGTTGCCATTGTATGTAAGATAAATTGCTTCAAGCGTCTTGCGGATTTTAAGATTAAATTTACCGAATTGGTCGAAAGTTATATCACGTCCGTACAAGGTTGCTTCTGAAAGGTAATAAACTATTTTTTTTTGTTGCAAAGATAGTTCTTCAAAACCATTTAAACGATAACGGAGTAGTTGCAAATCAGCAAAACGTTCATTAACGTAACAGAAGTTGTCTTTATCCATTTTATATCATTAAACTGTTTTTTTCTTAGTTTTGCAATGCTTCAAGTAAGATGTCGTTTCACCATTCTTTATTTTCTCCATTTTATATTCACGTGGCGTAATACCCGTTATTTTATAAAAAGAGGCATAAAAAGATTGTCTGTTTGAAAAACCAACCATAGAACTAATAACTTCCATATTGGTCTTACGATATTTAAGATCAGCGAGTATTACCATTGCTTCTTCAATCCTATATTTATTTACGAATGAAGTATAGTTCATACCGAACCTCACATTTACCACAGCCGAAATGTACCTCGTATTTGTTCCTAAGTCCATGGCAAGTTTTTTTGCCGAATATTCTTTGTCACGATATTTCCTTTTCGTATGTATAATATCAAAGATATTTTTCTCAAGTTCGTCCATGACAATAGGACTTATTAAAGTACGATAAACTGCTTTTCTATCCTCTTTTTCTATAATATTATATTTAGCCATATTAAATAATTATTATCCCATTTTTTATTCGCAAATTTAATTATATTCTAAAAAAATGAAGAAACAATTATCAAGGTTTTAATAAACTTTATACAAAAGTACTTGTTTTTATGGCTATTTATGCGTATTTAAACACAAATACGGGATTTATGCAGAAATAAATCGGAATTATTTTCTTGGACTAATCATCCACAATACCAACAGATAACCATTGCTCTGTAAGTTTTTGGGAATCGGCAACGGCCGTTTCCATATCAACATCGTATTCTTCCGTAAGAAATATGGCAAGGTCTTCTACTGTGAAAGAAGGCTTTTGCTGAACTTTTTTCCAAAGATAAGCAGATGATTCGTTAAGGCTTATTATATTACAGAAATCAATGTTCTCTCTTCCTTCGGCAACAATTACATATTCTCCGCATACATCGCGAAGAGTGAAACCTGGTTTTATCTTCATTTTGTTATTACTTTTTTATAATTGATATCATTATGATGTTTATTACATGTTTTTATTTTTTGCTTTAACCGGAAAAATGCGTAACCATATTCTGCGATGAAAGGCAAGCAGATATTTCCTGATTGGAGAAAGGCGCATCCATAAGAAAGAATAAAATCTCCATTTTTTTCCATCTATACGATCAAGTGTAGTCCTGCCTTTACGATAGAAACCAATTACAGCACATCTTATGTCACTTTTTTTACAATATTCATTTGACAAGTTGCCATCTCCTCTTAATACTATGTCATTACCATTAATATCTATTATTCTATGTAAAACATAATGCTGCGGTTCAATCTCGGCAAGTACAGGATCGCCTACTTTTAGATTTTCGGGAATGGTTAATAAAACCTTGTCACGTCCATCCTCAAGAAATGGTCTCATGCTATAACCTTTTAATGGTAACGTTACAGTATGTCCTTCATTTATAATCTTTATTACTTCCGGGATGATTACGGAGTTGCAGAATTGTTTCTCAATTACTTTGATATTTCTTTGTGACATAAGATAGCAGACTCTTTATCCGGAAGGCAATGGAGTATATAAATTTTCGTTGTTTCGATAATCCGAGTAATGATATTACATACATTGTTAAATATTTCTTTGTCCCATTTCATTGATGAACATGATGGCAACAAAGAGGCGAATGCTTGTACAGGACGTTCTCTTTCGATACTATTTATTTTCGCTCTGTCAATTCTGGCTATTGCTCCCAATGGGGCTTTTACATTTCTGTAACATGGTGTCTTTCCACTCCATGGACTACCATATATATAAGGTTTACCGTCATCAAGTATCCTTATTATCGGATTGTCATCGTTCATCAAGTCACAATGTGGGATATATCGTAACCAATTACTTACCTGCGTACTTTTTCCGGTACCGCTTTTTGCAATGAACGCATACCCTTTCCCTGCATTTCTAACAAGTGAAGCATGTATAAGTATGGTATTGACATGACTTCCTGCAAAAGCAAAAATAAGCATCAAAGCATTATTCAATCCGAAACAACGCATGTTGTAAGTTCCGTTTAATGCACAATGGCATGAAGTAAAATCTTTGTTTGTTTGCAACAAGCAACATTCTTTCTTTTTTATATCCTTAATTATATATTGGTATCCTCCCTCCGGAAGTTTATCCACTATGGTATCTCCGTTACCTGTATCAAAACAATCAATACGTTCTACACCTTCTTTGATTGGCTGCAAGTCATCATCTACAATAAGGTGAAAGAATATTTTTCTACTTTCTTCTACTATTTCAAACGGAGCAAATGAAGACAACAGTTTAATACTATTGTATTCGGAATCTTTGAACGTAATTTTAATGTCAAGTTCTGCTATATTGAAGAAATGTGATTTGTTGTATCTCATTCTTTTTTATAAATGTTGTCTTATTGACCAGATGAAAACGATGGTGTGATCGGAGTAAACACGAACTCCGATTTCTCTATTAAAATTATATCACATCCGTTTTTCTTTGTATATCGAGACTTCATTTTCTCATATTTTTTTTTCACTTTCTTAAGGTCTTTGCCATAAACAAAAACACAAGTCCTTTTCAAATATCCTTTACTTTCCAAATACTCTCTAAGTTGAATACTATAATTCCCTCTGCTTAAGATGAAATCTGTTTTACCCTCTTTCAATGCATTGTCGAGTGTAATTATGTCTGTGAAAAATACCAGGCTATCATTGAAAGAAGTTGAGACTCCAAAAACATAAATTGAAGGCATAACCTTATTGCCGTCTTTTGCCATTGTATCTATGGTAAAAACGAAACACAAAATAGCAATGATTGTATATATTATCTTTTTCATATTCATATAATTATCTAACTACCGAGGTAAGATCTTAGAAGTCTGCTCTTAGTATTATTGCGCAATCGTCTTATTGCTTTTTCCTTTATCTGTCTAACCCTTTCACGCGTAAGATTGTATTTCTCTCCAATTTCTTCAAGTGTCATTTCCGGCTGTTCTATACCAAAGAAAGCCTCAATTATCTTACGCTCGCGGTCATTAAGTATCTGCAATGCTCGCTTTATCTCATCTCGAAGAGATTCCAAGAGAAGCCATTTGTCTGCCATTGCCGCATCTTCATTAGGCAAAATGTCAAGCAGACTATTGTCGTCTCCCTCTGCAAAAGGGGCATCAACAGAAACATGACGTGTATTAACTTTCATGGCATCTTCAATCTTGTCTTCAGGCAAGTCTGTACCTTCTGCAATCTCATCTATACTTGGACGTCGTTCATTCTCTTGCTCGAATTTGCTCTGCATTCTATTTATTTTGTTGACAGAGCCTACCTGATTCAGTGGCATTCTTACTATACGGCTATGTTCAGCAATAGCTTGTAGTATGCTTTGTCTAATCCACCATACGGCATATGATATAAATTTGAAACCACGTGTTTCATCAAATTTCTCGACAGCTTTTATCAAACCAAGATTGCCCTCGTTTATCAAGTCTTGCAGTGCCAATCCTTGATTTTGGTATTGCTTGGCAACAGAAACTACAAACCTCAGATTGGCTTTCGTGAGTTTTTCAAGAGCTTCACGGTCTCCTTTTTTAATCCGCTGAGCCAATATTACTTCTTCTTCTACGGAAATAAGCTCCTCATGACTTATTTCTTGTAGATATTTTTCCAACGCAGCACTTTCGCGATTTGTTATTGACTTGGAGATTTTAAGTTGTCTCATTAGTATTAAATTTTTTAAAGTATCTGCAAAAATACATACTTTCCGGAGAAAAACAAAAGATTAAAAGTTAATTTTAGATTTTCATTAGACTTTTATATCTATTTATAGTCTCTGTCCGTTTGTTGATGATTGTCAATCAAAATCATTTTAATTAAAAGTAAATTAACAAGTTATTTTATTCCTGTATTTTTTATTATTTCTTCATAGTCATTTTCAATAAGTAGTTGTTGTACTGTCAAATTTGAATTCTTTCGCATGTAAGAATCTATGCAGTCAACATACTTTGTCTGGAATATCGACTTGCCAACTATGAGATTTGATACCCACATAATCTTTCCGAAATGCAAGTCTCGCTCTACCTGTGAACGATTTTCGATATTTTTCATAGGATAAAGACTGAGTAAATAAAAACATACACAATCAGGGGTTATGTTTTCCCTATTCATACTTTCACGTTGACAGTGATTGTAGTATTTACGATATATAGGATAGTTTGATCCCATATATTTATCAAGTGAAATTCCGATAATACCATCACCAATAATAATACTATGTTCAAGGTCGCCCACTTGTGCATAAAATTCAGGAATTGGAATGTTAGGAATATATGTCTTCAGTTTATTGAAAGCCTCGTCAAGACTTTTGTTTATGTCGTCAATATTGGCATATTCCACCTCTACGTCAGTCATAAGTACTTGTAACGTACTATCTTGATAATATTTCAAGAAAGTTTTGCTTATGTTCGGGTCATCTACTTCTCCTATATGTAGTATGTCTTCAATCAGTGTACGTGTTTCTATTGGAAATTCCGTATTCATCTGCTGCAATGCTGCAAAATCTCCGGTGGTAAGATATTGACATTGCAGACGGTCGTAACGTTTTATTTCTATTTTTTTATTAACAGAATCCTCATTCGGACGTAATTTATAATCACATCCAGAGCATATAATAATGACAGAGAATATAATAAAGAAAGCCTTACGCACGACAATTTACTATTAAAAACTGTTGCAAAAGTACAAAATTTATTTCACTTTTCCAAATATTTGCTTAAAAAAGTAAAACAGCGGATTGTGTTTTTTTCAATCCGCTGTTTTATTTTAATCAATTATTTGATATTATGTACCGGGAACGGGTGGAACCGAGGTTCCTTTTTTCTTTCCCTTAATTGCAAAGAATACTATTGCTCCGACAATAATCAGTAGTAGTGGGATTCCTATTAAAGGACGATAGAATAACCATGCAATTGCAATTATAAACAAACTCCATACAAATGCGAATATTCCACAAATCAGATTTACACCGAAATTGAGAATGTTGGATACGAATGGAATAACTTTTGCAAGTGTGACAATGAAGCCGAAGATACCTTTTATACCTATGAAAACCATAACTATGCCCAATAGTCGAAGTCCCCATTTAAGAAGATTATTTTCACTTTCTTGATGAGCAAACATCTCTTCTTTAGACACATCTCCACTCTCAACGCGGGAAAATTCTTTCTTGTTTTTACCGATATACTTTTGGAAAGTGTTACCCTTGACTTTCGATATAATTGAAATCTTATGCGGTTTCACTACGGTGAACTTAACTCTTACATCTCCGATTTGCGAGGACGAAGGAGACAAACCGATGTAAATCTCTCCATCACCATGATGTATATATTTTGCTTGATAATTATTTTTCGTGTTGACAGGAACAGATGTGTCCGTGGAATTACTTTCGGTTGTATCATTGGTAGCAACATCCTTACAAACAGCAGACCGTTGGTTCGTTTGATTACTTTCCACATCAGCTCCTCCTTTATAGTTATTCCCCAACCCTCTCACTACATTTTCTATTTGGTTATCAAGTTTTTGTAGAGTTTCGTCATTGATAGAAATGGGGGCATCTTCCGAACCGGATATGGCATGTATTATAAAATCTGGCAGTTTGTAAGCACCGAAAGTTACATTCTTTGCATAAATCTGTTTATTCTCCAGAGTTACCAATGGTTTGTTGTAAATACCTTTATACTCTGGGTCTTCAAATGAAGAAGAATTTACCGGACTCGAAACCCATTCTTTTTCATAAGTATAGGTAGTCACGGTTTCTTCGCCGCCACCTAACTTGTCTCGTTTCTCCTCATGCTTTTGTTCAACCCATTGGTAAAATTCCACTGTACGTTTAAGGTTGATTGCATTTACTTGAAAACCGAATGTGGATTCTCGGAGAATGTCTTTGGTTTTTGCATCGCCTGTCGCATGTACCAACAGTCCATTAAAATCCGAATTAACATTGTTGATATTCTCCATATCAACTGCGTTCTCACTCACTTCGTCAAGAAGTTTTGCATTGGCAACAGCCTCTCCTTCGTTCCACCAAAGTAAAGCAGTACCTGCCAAAAACAAGGCAATACCACCAAAGATACCGCCACATGCGTTTTTTACACGAGAGCCGTAACTCGTCGTTGTAGTTGTTGTGTAAGCCATAATTTATAATTTAAAATTAAACATTTTTCTCCATAATTCAGAACGCTTCTCTATATTTACCCTCATCTTTATCTTCAAGCATACTAAGGTAACTATTATATCTGCTTCGACTTATATAACATTCCTCAACGGCTTTCCTCACAGCGCATCCGGGTTCATGGGTATGAGTACAATTGTTAAATCGGCAATCCTTGGAAAAGTAGAATATCTCTTTGAAATATCCACAAATCTCTTCAGGTTCCATGTCGAATGTTCCGAAACCTTTTATGCCCGGTGTATCAATAGCCCAGCCTCCGAAAGGCAAATGCAACATCTCACTAAATGTAGTTGTGTGCATACCGGTATTGTGTGCTTCACTTATCTCTGCCGTTTTAAGTTTTAAACCGGGGATGAGTTGGTTTAACAGTGTACTCTTCCCTACCCCGCTATTACCACTGAATAAAGTAATCTTGTCTTTTAGCAAGTTCTCCACTGACGGACGTTCGGCAAACATATATGCAGATATTTCCATACATTCGTAGCCTATTGTCTTATATAGTTCCGCCATCATTTTCTGATAGTGTTTTTCTTCCTCCGAAAGAATGTCTGTCTTGTTGAATACTATTACCACCGGCACTCGGTATGCTTCAGCAGAAGCAAGAAAACGGTCAATAAACGTAGTACTTGTTTCAGGATAATTCACTGTAACGATTAAGAACACCTGATCCACGTTTGCTGCTATTATGTGGCTTTGTTTGCTTAGGTTGGGCGACTTTCGGACTATATAGTTTCTACGATCAAGAATCTCGGAAATAAATGCCATACCTTCTTTGTTTGGTGTTATTACAACACGGTCTCCTACGGCAACAGGATTTGTACTCCTTATATCCTTAAGGCGGAAATTCCCTTTTATCTTTGAATCTATGACCGTTCCTTCATCTGTCAATACAGTGTACCACGAGCCTGTGTTCTTTATGACAAGTCCGTTCTTCATGAGTGAGGGCAGATGCTTCTTTATTATACAGTCATTATTTCCTTTGTCTTTGCAGCAAGCAATTCGTCAATCTTCTTGATATATTTATCATGTATTTTTTGAAGTTCGGCTTCAGCATCTTTTTCATTATCTTCTCCCAATCCGTCCTTGATTGCTTTCTTTAGTTTTTCTTTTATATCTGAACGCACATTACGAACTTCCACTTTTGTTTTCTCGCCAACCTTGTTACATTGTTTTACAAGTTCCTTGCGACGTTCTTCCGTAGGCTGCGGTATCGACAAGCGTATTATTTCTCCGTTATTCTCGGGCGTAATACCGACATCACTACCCATAATTGCCTTTTCTATGTCACGTATCGCCTTGCGATCCCATGGTTTTATTGCTATTGTGCGAGCATCCGGTACTGTTACGCTTGCCACTTGGTTAAGTGGAACTATCTCACCATAACTCTCTACTTTGATACCTGAAAGTATGGCTGTATTTGCACGTCCTGCACGTATCTTTGAAAGTTGGTCGTCAAGATACATTGATGCCATTTCCATTCTCTCTTCACTTTCTTTTAATGTTGCTTTAACGTCTATCATAATTGAATTTCCGTAATATTATGTTTTTATGTCACAAAATTAAAGTTTTTTTTTCAACTGACCAACAAAAATAACAAAAAAAATTATTCATATAATTGTTTTGATACCAAATTTGTAAGTTTAACGAAATCTGCCACACTCAAATGCTCCGGTCGTTTAGTCATAATCTCCATCTGATAGAAGTCCTCCGAAGCCTGTGTTGTAAATATCTGTTTTAGTGTGACGCGCAGCATCTTACGACGTTGATTAAACACAGTTTTCACGATTCTTTTAAACAATTTTTCATCACAGCCAAGTTCCGTTACATTGTTACGAGTCATTCTGATCACGGCACTTTTCACCTTGGGTGGCGGATTAAATACGTTTTCATCTACCATAAAAAGATATTCCACATCGTACCAAGCCTGTATAAGGACACTCAATATTCCGTAAGCCTTGTTGCACGGTTTGGAAGCAATCCTCTGTGCCATTTCATGCTGTATCATGCCAGTACAACAAGGTATGAGATCTTTATTGTCTATCATTTTGAAAAATATCTGTGAAGATATGTCGTACGGATAATTACCTGTCAAGACAAAAGATTTCCCGTTGAAAACTTCGTCCAAGGGCATTCTTAGGAAATCCGCACCAATAATATTCTCACGAAGTCGGGGAAAATGCTCGTTTAGGTATACCACACTTTCACGGTCTATTTCAACAACTTTCAACTCACGCGGTTTATCCACGAGAAATTGTGTCATTACCCCCATTCCCGGACCAACTTCAAGAACCGGAATGTCAGGATATGAATCTACTGTGTCTGCAATTCTTTTTGCTATATTTAAATCTATGAGGAAATGCTGTCCGAGTTTTTTTTTGGGTCTTACTTGTTTCATATTTTATTTTTTCGATTGCAAACTTAATACTTTTTTTCGAAATATGCGGTATTACCATTAAATAAAAGAATATGTAAGTACATATTCGGAGGTTGTCTCTACGATAAGTCTTGCCACTGCTCCGCTACGCATATTTGTAACATTGGCAAGCGTATCAGAATCTACCTTTATTTCACATAGTTCAAGATGGTCTGCTGAGAAAAGTTTATAAACAGTCTCTTTAGCACACCAATGTACAATAAGAGAAATAATATTATCGGCATGTTCGTCTTCGCGCATGAAACGATTTGCAATTTTACATACCCTATCATTTATATACTCAATATCTATACCAACTTCATGTTTATCTGATACGATAATTGCCACATAGCCTCGCGTGTGACTTATACTTATATTATAACCATTCGCAATAAACGGTTTTCCATCGGCATTGTGTTCTATATTCAGTTCTTTTCCGTTAAATATTTCGCGAAGCAGGATTCTTTCCGCCACATATTCCTTTCTGCGGATTGCACTACGAAACATAGACTCAGCCTCAAGTGTTACCCAAAGAACATAAGGATCGTTTTGCGAAACCATGTCGTAATCGGATATTTTCCATAGTCCGACAATAACATCATTCTGTATATGTTTTCGCAAAAGTGGCATGTAAAAATCAGGCAGGCAATGTGTCCTTATCTCTTATTATGACTTTTACCTTTGATATACGTCTTTCTTCTATCTCAAGAATCTCAAAGGTATATTTGTTATATTCAAGTCTTTCATGTACGGTCGGAAAATCTCCTTTTAGTTCGAGCATAAGACCGGCAAGTGTGTCCGCCTCCCCTTCTACGTCCGTAAAAACATCGTCTTCTATTTCCAAAGTTTTACAGAAATCAGAAATGAGAACCTTTCCTTCAAATATATATGTGTTGCGATTAATGCGTGTATAAAATTCCTCTTCCTCGTCGTACTCGTCATTTATCTCTCCGACAATCTCTTCAAGAATATCTTCGAGTGTAATAATTCCACTCGTACCGCCATACTCGTCAACAACAATGGCTATATGTACCTTGTTTTCTTGAAATTCGCGCAACAAGTCATCTATTTTTTTTGTTTCGGGAACAAAATATGGCGGACGTATCAAACTCTGCCACCTGAAAGAGCTTGGCTTGCCGATATGCGGAAGAAGATCTTTAATGTAAAGAATCCCTCTTACGTTGTCACTGTTATCCTGATAAATCGGTATCCGGCTATAATTGTTTTCTACGATACAATCAAGGACTTCCGCATAAGTACATTTTATGTCAAGATCGACTACGTCTTTCCTGCATGTCATAACCTCTTTTGCTGTTTCATCACCAAATCGGATTATACCTTGCAAAATGCTTTGTTCATCCTTAATGTCATCTTTATCAGTAAGTTCGAGAGCCTGTTCAAGGTCATCGACACTCAACACATGAGGTTCCGACTGTACCACTTTCTCTGCAAGAATGCCTGTCCTCATCAATATAGTTTCAAGAGGCCAGAAAAATTTCATAAGCATACTTATTCCTCCTGCAGACATACGACAAAAAGCAAGCGGTCTTTGCCTTGCATATATTTTAGGCATTATTTCTCCGAACAATAGCAACAAAAAAGTGAGGATTATTGTTATGCACAAAAATTGCAGCCAATATACATCATGAAAATCGACAATATTGGCAAATACATAATTGCACAACATGATTATTGTCACGTTTACAAGATTGTTCGTGATAAGTATTGTTGCAAGGGTTCGTTCGCTTTTCTCCAGAAGTATCTCTATTTTTTCGTCGGCATGGATTCTCTCCGGATCAAGTTCGCTTATATCTGTCGGGCTGAGACTAAAGAAAGCAATCTCCGATCCACTCGCAAAACCAGACATGGCAAGCAATATGACAGCCAATAAGGTTGCCGTAATGACACCCGCAGAAGGCTCCATGAAAGAGACCTCGCCTAAAGCATTTGTAACGAATGACAAGTCCAAGATTTCAAGTACTTATAAGTTTCAGAAAGGTATTCATTCCTCTTGTTGTTCTTTTTCCCCGCTTGCTTCTTCTTTGGGATTCCGATCGGAAGATGTCGGAGTTGGCTTGGGCGACAACAATTCAAGGTTTTCTGCATATATTTCTGTAACATAATGGCGTTGACCTTTTTTGTCATCATAACTTAGGTATCTTATCCTTCCCTCGATATACAACTTGTCGCCGGTGTGAACATATCTTTCGACAATCTTTGCCAAATTGTTCCACAATCTGACGGTATGCCAATCGGTACGATCCGGAACTTGCGTGCCGTTTTGGAGAGTGTATCCACGTTCCTTTGTAGCAAGGCGCAAAGTGGCATACGCTTGGTCGCGGTCGTAATATCTCACTTCGGGTTCTTTGCCCACATTCCCTATCAGCATAACTTTGTTCATGTCCTTTTTCCTCCTTTTATTTATTCAGACAAAGATTATTTCCACCTGCCAAGATAGCGGAACTTGAAATTCTTACCTTTCGCAGACGGGAATTGACTGCGACCGTCAACACGCGATTGCAGATGGTCTATTATACGGTTGTAACAATCAAGACCAGAATTTGCCTTACAGAACACAACGAAATGTGTATCGCGGTACTCATGCTTACCCGTGGTTGGCACGAGTACAACACGCTTGAAATCTATGCTGCTTTCATACCATCCGTCATGTATCTCACTCAGACGAGCCATGGAAGGAGTGATAACGTCTCGGTGAGCTCTCTCGCTTGTAGGGTTTGAACGCAAAGCTTTCTTCTGCTTGAAATCAAGCATGGTGGCTGCCTCAGTCTTTATTACTATGAAATATACCCTTGGGCGAACCTTGTAACGTTTGGGATAATATACATCGCTTCCGGCATAATCACGTAAGTCTGCTTCCAACTCGGCGTTCAGTCCTATTTCCGGAATTGAGGCCAAAAAAATCAATGCCTCGTCAACATTCGATACCAATGTTTCCTTGTCGAAATATCTTAAATAGAGATTCATGTGTTTTGTTTTTCTTAAAATAACATTTGACTCGACTTTCCTTAATCTCAAAAACAATAATAGAAGAATCGAATCTGTGAAAAGAGCGGAAAACGGGACTCGGACCCGCGACCCCAACCTTGGCAAGGTTGTGCTCTACCAACTGAGCTATTTCCGCAACCTGAATAAATGTGTGAAGAGGAGGAGACTCGAACTCCCACGTCGCGATTGACACTACCCCCTCAAAGTAGCGCGTCTACCAATTCCGCCACCTCTCCAACATATTTGCATTCCGAAGAAAATGCTGTGCCCAGAACAGGACTCGAACCTGCACACCTTTCGGCACACGCACCTGAAACGTACGCGTCTACCAATTCCGCCACCTGGGCATTTGATGGTGTTCTCATTCAGAATGTGGAGCGGAAAACGGGACTCGGACCCGCGACCCCAACCTTGGCAAGGTTGTGCTCTACCAACTGAGCTATTTCCGCCTTTATACTCCCTTGTGGAAGTGCACTTCTCTAAATGCGGTGCAAAGGTAATGCTTTTTTTTAATACTGCAAATTTTTTTTGCCGTTTTTTTAAAAACTACAATCAATTAAAGATTCTGCATAGTCAATTAAATTAAAGAGAACGGCAATTTTTTATTCAGAGTATTAACATTAACGTAAACTTTCTATTTCATATAACAGACAAATGAATGTTGCCGGCAAATATACGCAAAGCAAAACAGGCGGTTTTGAAAGGTAATATGGGCGATATTGGTTTGCAAATTGGGCGAATTTGATTTATAATCCTGCCCAATTTGCATTTTCATTAAATGCCTGTCGGTTTTTAAATTCTCGTATAAGCAAGAGGTGACAATAGTGCCTTGGACAACCGTCAGTCCATCCTATCCCTATAGTCTTCGTATGAGAAATCTCTCAATGTTACAAGTTCACCTTTCGAGGTTAGCATTGCTATTGACGGATGTGTAACTCCGTTGAACATACACGTCTTTACCGTAGTATAGTGAAGCATGTCCTCGAAAATCACGTTCTCACCAATTTTTAACTCGTGCCCAAAACTCCATGTACCCATAAAATCACCGCTCAAGCAACTATTTCCGCCGAGACGGTAGGCTGTTTTCGATTGGGATATTTCCGCACCGCGCACCTCAGGCATATATGGCATTTCGAGACAGTCCGGCATGTGACATGTGAAACTGACATTCAGTATTGCCGTGCGTATGCCTTTATCCTCTACTATATCCACCACTTGTGACACGAGTGATCCCGTTTGCCATGCAAACGCACTGCCCGGTTCGAGTATAACCTTTAGGTTTGGGTACCGGTTGTGCAGACCTTTTAATATATCAATAAGGTGTGGTATGTCGTAATCGCTTCGTGTCATAAGATGTCCTCCGCCGAGATTAAGCCATTTCAACCGATTGAACCATCGTGAAAATTTCTCCTCTATGTGACACAACGTGCGTTCGAGCACATCCGCACCGCTCTCGCAATGACAGTGACAGTGAAAGCCTTTGATGGTGCTTGGAAGATTTTCGGGCAATTTTTCTGCGGTGACACCGAAACGAGTTCCCGGAGCACAGGGGTTGTATATGTGTGTACCCACTTCCGAATATTCAGGATTTATCCGCAGGCCGATGCTTATATGCCGGTTTGCGGCCAAAGCTCTGTCGCATAATCTTTCGTGTTGTGACAGTGAGTTGAATGTAAGATGGCTTGAATATCTTGCCATCTCATCAATTTCATATTCGGTATATGCCGGAGAGAAGGCGTGAGCCGGACTGCCGAACTCTTCGCAGGCGAGGCGCGCTTCATAAAGAGAACTTGCAGTTGTGGCGGAAATGTATTCCTTGAATATCGGGAAAGTTTTCCACAAGGCATAAGCCTTAAAAGCAAGAATTATCTCCACGTCGGCCTCATTTGCCACCATGGATATCAGTTGCAGATTTCGCCTCAGTTTGTCTTCCTCGAGGACGAAGCAAGGACGGCAAAGGTTATCAAATGTCATTTTGTCAATCTTCATCACTTCAATAAAACTTAATTGTTTGCAAAGGTAGCGTTTTTTCATTGAAAATCATTTCTCGACAATAAAATAAATGCCCATTGTTTAATCTGCAATATGATTTGTATCTATTTTTTAATCGGCGAAAATAAAATCCAATGAAAATTGTAGTTGTATGCTTTTTTTTTCATACCTTTGCAGAGCGTAATCTAAAAGTTGTAATGAAACTTATTTTAATGACCAAGCCCACATTCTTTGTGGAAGAAGACAAAATATTATCCAATCTTCTCGAAGAAGGTATGGATTTTCTTCATATATACAAGCCTGACTCATCGCCCATGTTTACAGAAAGGCTTTTGTCACTTATACCGGAGGAGTATTATAAAAAGATAGTGGTACACGGTCATTACTACTTAAAAGACGAATATGGGCTGCGTGGCATTCACATAGACAATCCCGAAGCGAAACCGCCGCTTGGCTATAAAGGCAAATTTTCAAGAACTTGTAATACCATTGAACAATTAAGAGATGCAAAGAAAGGGACTGAATATGTTTTCTTGAAAAATATGTTCGGTAATAGTTCGGAACAAGAAAAAATACAAGGTTTCACGACTGAACAAATAGCCGATGCACGTAAACAAGGACTGATAGACAGACATGTATATGCTCTCGGAGGGGTAAATATTGACAATTTGAAAGAAATTAAACAAATGGGGTTCGGCGGCGTGGTCATCTGCGGAGATATATGGAGACGTTTCGACATACATCAGCAACAAGACTATAAGGATTTGCTAAATCACTTTTGCAAGATAAGAAAAATAGTGGATTAAAGAAACATAATAATACATTACTTAACTTCAAAATAAATAATCAATGATTGACCAAAATTCTTTCATGATATTCTCTGGTACAAACACGAAATATCTGGCAGAAAAGATTTGTAGAAGTTTAGGTTGCCAACTGGGAAACCTTGTCATGACAAAGTTCTCTGATGGTGAGTTTGCCGTTTCTTACGAGCAATCGATAAGAGGTCGCGACGTCTTTCTCGTGCAGAGTACATTCCCACCCTCGGACAACCTCATGGAGTTACTGCTTATGATTGATGCCGCAAAAAGGGCATCTGCAAAAAGCATCAATGCCGTAATTCCGTATTTCGGATGGGCACGTCAGGATAGGAAGGACAAACCGCGTGTTAGTATCGGGGCAAAACTTGTGGCAGACTTGTTAAATGCCGCAGGTATAGACCGACTCATAACAATGGATCTCCATGCCGACCAAATTCAAGGCTTCTTTGATGTCCCTGTTGACCACTTGTATGCTTCAGGCGTACTTCTGCCCTATCTGCAAAATCTCAATCTCGACAATCTTGTAATTGCATCTCCGGATGTTGGTGGCAGTAAGCGTGCAAATACTTTTGCAAAATATCTCAGTTGTCCGTTAGTACTTTGCAACAAAACAAGATCCAAAGCTAATGTTGTTGATACCATGCAGATTATTGGAGACGTAAAAGACAAAAACGTGGTTCTTGTAGATGACATGGTTGATACGGCCGGTACTATTACAAAGGCCGCCGATGTAATGATTGAGGCAGGAGCAAAGAGCGTGCGTGCATGTGCAAGCCACTGCGTTATGAGCGGACCGGCAAGCGAACGTGTACAAAATAGTTCTATTGAAGAAATCGTCATGACGAATTCAATACCATACACACAAAATTGCAATAAGATTAAACAGTTGTGCGTGGCAGATATGTTTGCAGAAACAATACGTCGAGTTCTCGAGAATAAGAGTATAAGTGACCAATATATTATATAACATTTTAGTATTCAATATCATATAAACACTTATGATGAAAAATTCTAAGACTCTTTTGATATTTATGGCATTCATCTCATTGGTGTTTGCAATAGGTTCATGCAATACTTCTACCAACAAGTCGGAAAAAGAATCACAAACCGGCAGTAAAGAGGATTCCGTATTGACAGAGGACAATAATAACGAAGTAGATAAAAAGGTTGCAATTGATTTTAAATTAAATGACATTGAAGGCAAGAATGTCAGTTTAATGAGCGAAGTGTCAAAAAACAAATTGACCATTCTTGATTTTTGGGCAAGTTGGTGCAGACCTTGTATGGAAGAAATGCCAAATATGATAAATATCTACGATAAATATGGAAATAAGGGACTTGGAATCGTAGGTGTGTCACTTGATGATAGCGAACAGGATTGGAAAGGCACGGTAAAATCAAAAGGTTTGAAATGGACTCAATTATCTGATTTGAAAGGCTGGGAAAGTCCGGTTGCCCAAAAATACAATGTGCAGTCAATACCTTACATTCTTGTAATCGACCAAAAAGGAAACATTATTGCAGAAGATATCCGAGGAACAGAATTGGAGGAGTTTGTGGCAACAAATATCGAATGATTGTGGAAGAAATATTTATTGTGAGGTGATATTGCCTCACAATAAATATCTTAAAATTTGTGACAGAGAAAACAATACACAAGTAAAGTAGTCGGAAAGAAAGTTCGTTATTTTTAATAATGACTATTGGGGGGATTACAAAAGCAAATTAACAAAAATAAAGGCTGAACTAAAAAGAGAAGTTCAGCCTTTGTTTTGTTATGGAAAACATTTTATAATTCGAATGTTTTTATTTATGACAGCATGCCGGTTATTGACATGCCGTCATTTGTACTAAATCGAAACTACAGACCAAGGTCTTTCTTAAGTGCTTCAATCTTTACATCAGCATCTTTTGAGCAACGTTCGTAACAAGCGGCACACTTCATGCTGTTGTCTGTAACCTCTGTATAGAATTTTATTTTCGGTTCTGTACCGGAGGGACGTACACTTACCTTAGTCCCATCTTCGCAGAACCATTGTAGGACGTTGCTCGAATCAGGCATCTCAAGTTTCGACTTGGAACCATCGGCATTTGTCTGCTCAAGCAATTTGTAATCTTTTGTTATGAGAACATTGGAACCACCAAGCTGCTTGGGTGGATTGTTGCGGAAATTTTCCATCATAGCTTTAATCTCATCGGCACCGCTCTTTCCTGTCTTAACCACATTTATCGTCACTTCTTTCGAGAAGCCGTATTCGAGGTATATCTTCATCAGCAGGTCGTATAGTGTCATGCCGTTATCTTTTGCCCACGCTGCAATCTCACAGATAAGACAAATACTTGCAGGTGCATCCTTGTCACGTACCTTGTCGAATGGTAGGAAACCGAAACTTTCCTCTCCGCCTCCGATATATTTCTTCGAACTTTCATTGGTACGTATTTCGTTGGCAATCCATTTGAAACCGGTGTAGCAGTCCTTTAATTCTACTTCATTCTTGTCAGCGATTCTCCTTATGACTTCTGTAGTAACGATGGTCTTTACCATGAACTCGTTTCCTTTCAGTTGCCCCATTTTCTTCTTATTGGCAATAATATACCAGAAAAACATCATACATGTCTGGTTGCCGTTAAGTATTTCCCATTCGCCTTTGTCATTGCGGCACACTATGGCAAGTCTGTCTGCGTCAGGATCGCTTGCTATTACGAGGTCGGCATTGAGCTCTGAACCAAGTTTCATTCCCAAAGTCATGGCTTCGGGATTCTCGGGGTTGGGAGAAACAACTGTTGAGAAATTTCCGTCTATGACCATCTGTTCCGGTACCACATGTATATTTTGGAATCCCCACGAACGTAAAGCCTCGGGTATTATGACACGTCCGGCTCCATGCATTGGAGAATAAACAATTTTCAGATCTTTATTTCTTAATATAACCTCTTGATCTACCATGGCTTCTTTGACGGCCTGCAAATAATCCCAGTCCATCTCTCCACCTATTATTTCGATGAGTTTTTTGTTTGGTTCAAACTTGACATCGTCTATATCAACCTTGTTTACCTCATCGATAATGCCTTTGTCATGTGGTGAGAGTACTTGTGAGCCATCCTCCCAATAAGCCTTGTATCCGTTATATTCTTTTGGATTGTGAGATGCCGTAACATTTACTCCTGCTTGTGCTCCCAAGTGCCTGATTGCAAATGAAATCTCAGGTGTGGGACGAAGACTTTCAAAAAGGAAAACTTTTATCCCGTTTGCAGAAAATATGTTTGCCACAGTCTCCGCAAAAAGACGACCATTATTGCGACTGTCATGTCCAACAACAACCGATAAGTCTTTGCGATTAGGGAAAGCCTTTATTATGTAATTGGCAAAACCCTGAGTAGCCATACCAACTATATATTTGTTCATACGATTGCTTCCTGCGCCCATTATTCCTCGAAGTCCGCCGGTACCAAATTCCAATGAACGATAAAAACTATCAATGAGTTCTGTTTTATCTGTGTTATCAAGCATTGCCTGAACTTCTTTGCGTGTCTTCTCATCGAAAGAAGGAGACAGCCATTTCTTTGCTTCATTTTCACATTGAGCAATAAGTTCCATGTTTTTTTCCATATACATTAATAAATATAATAGTTTAAATACTCTTTTTGATGCTACAAAGATAATGATATTTTTTCATATAATGATGTAGTATGATTAATATTTAACTTTTACAGTTATTTCCTTATTGTAAAGTTGGTAAAAAGGACATAAAATGTTATCTTTGCCGGAAAATATTGATTTTCATAAAATATATGATAGAAATAAACTATACAGGAATTATTATTGCAGTTTGCACATTTCTAATTATCGGACTATTCCACCCCATGGTAATCAAAATGGAATATTATTGGGGTACAAAATATTGGTGGACTTATCTTCTGGCAGGACTTGCATTCCTCTTTGCTGCTCTTTTTACGGAAAATATTATTGTCTCTTCAATACTCGGTGTTACCGGAGCATCCCTGCTTTGGGCTATCGGTGAATTGTTCTCACAAAAGAAACGAGTGGAAAAAGGTTGGTTCCCTCTTAATCCTAAACGCAAACATGAGTATAATCTTGAAAAAGACAAATGTCAATCATGTGTAGATAAGTCAAAACAAACCACCGAATGAAAACTGTTTTAGTTGTTGTCGGAAAAACAGACAATAAACATATTAGTGCATGTATCAGTGACTACGTTGAACGAATAGGACATTACATACCATTTGAAATAGTACTGTTACCGAACCTGAAAAACACAAAGAAACTTACTGAAGAACAGCAGAAAGAGGCAGAGGGAAAACTAATATTACAACATACTCAACCATCGGATTATATTGTTCTGCTTGACGAACATGGAAAAGAGTTACGCAGCATTGATTTTGCAAAATGGTTGCAAAATAAGCAGATAACTGCCAAGCGTCTTATTTTTGTAATCGGAGGACCGTATGGTTTTTCAAATATTGTTTATGAACATGCAAATGAGAAATTATCTCTATCGCAAATGACTTTCTCACATCAAATGGTAAGGTTGTTTTTTGTCGAGCAAGTTTATCGTGCTTGTACCATTATCAAAGGAGAACCTTATCATCACGAGTAATCACTTGGTAAAAAAATAGTAGATAGAAAACCTTGTTTTATCAAGCAAGATTTTCTATCTACTATCGGGTTTTATTTCAGTGTTTCAATGAAATGGTTGGCAATCTGTCGTAATAAGTGATTACGAGTGTTTCCTCCATATATGCTGTGGTTACGGTTGGTATATACATTCATTTTGAAATCTTTGTCTGCTTGTACAAGACTTTCCGTGTATTCGTATGTATTCTGCGGATGAACATTATCATCGGCAAGACCTTGACAAATTAGAAGTTTGCCACTCATGTTGTCAACACGGTTCATCGGGTTTATGTCGTACCCTGACGGATTTTCCTTAGGTGTACGCATATACCTCTCCGTATATACGGTGTCATAGAATCTCCAATCTGTTGGAGGAGCAACTGCCACTCCGGATGCAAAAACTCCTCTGCCCTCACTCATGCTCATTAGTGTATTGAATCCTCCGAAACTCCAGCCCCATATACCTATGTTGTTTTCATCCACATAAGGTAGAGACTTAAGGTAGATGGCTGTCTCCGCCTGATCCTTGGATTCAAATAACCCCAACCTCAAGTAGGTACATTTCTCAAACTCAGCCCCTTTTGCACCGGTACCACGACCATCTACACAAACGAGAATAAATCCACATTCTGCCAAATAGTGATCATATAGTGCACCCTGTCCCATTGAACCAATCCTCCATGAATTGACGACCTGCTGACTGCCCGGACCACTATATTGCCACATTATGACCGGATATTTTCTTGAAGGGTCAAAATTGCTCGGTTTTATCATTATGCCGTTAAGTTCTACATTTTCCGATGTCTTAAATGTGAAAAACTCTTTTTTGCCAAGTGGCATTTCCTTTAATAAACTCCTGAGTTTCGAATTGTCTATCAATGTAGAAATAACCTTGCCGGCATTTGTGCAAATTGTAAAGCGATAAGGTGTATTGCAATCGCTCCAAGTGTTAACGAAATATTTGAAATTACTACTGAAAACGGCATCGTTCCAGCCTCTGTCGCATGCAAGTTTGTTTATACGGCCTTTTTTGTCGGAAGAATATATCTCGCGATTCATGGCATCATTACCGGCAGATTGATAATAAACAGTACCCGAATCATCATCATATCCGTATAACTTAGTGACATCATGGTTGCCGGAAGTTAATTGCCTCTCAAAATTTCCATTTTGTGTATATAGATAAAGTTGCATGTAGCCGCTTCTGTCACTCGGAATTACAATGTGGTTATCTGTGATAAGGATATTGTTCATGGCATCTTCCTTCACATATTTTTCCACTTTTTCCTTTACAATTAATCGACTTACAGTAGAATAAGGATTAACGGCATACAAGGAAAGTTCGTCTTGATGACGGTTCATTGTATATACAATAATTCTGCTTGCATTGTTCGTAGATTTTATTCTCGGTATATATCCTTCGTTGGGTAGCGGTATGTCAAGCGTTCTTGTTTTATGCGATTTTATGTCGTAACTCAAAACACTGACACTTGAATTTGTCTCTCCGGCCTTTGGATATTTATAGGAATAATTTCCGGGATAAGTTCCATTTTCTTTGTGTTCCGGGAATGTACCTTTAAACATCTGTAGAGAGTATGTTTTAACTTTGCTCTCATCGTATCTTATCCATGACAATACCGTACCATCGGCATTGAATGTCATTGCTGTCGAGAAACCAAACTCCTCTTCATTCACCCAGTCCGGAATACCGTTTATGACCTCATTGAACTTTCCGTCTTTTGTAACTTGACTTTCCGAGTTGTCGTAAATTAATTTAACGAGAAAAATATTATTGTTCCTTACAAATGCAACCTGTGTGCCGTCTTTTGACCAAATCGGCGATTGTTGCGAACCGTTTTCTGATAATTTTTCCAGTCTCTTGTTCAATATGTTATATATGTAATAATCTGCTGTAAAAGAATGGCGATATATTCGTTTTGTATTAGTCTGTATCAATATTTTTTTTCCGTCCGGACTTAGTAGGTACCCATCGAATTTCTTTATGCTTAAGTTGTCCGTATTGTTTATATCGAACAACACCGATATTTTTTTTCCATTTTTGAAAGAATATTGAATAATTTGCTTCATGTCATCACTTATTTGTGCATAACTCTCACCATCAGGCATAGGTGTTATTGCGCTTAAGTATTGTGGAGAGAACTTATTTGAAGTAATGTCCCTCAATTCAAGTTTTGACTGTGCGTTGGTACTTATGGAAAAAAAAAGTGCCGCCGCAAATAAAATTACAAGTTTTTTCATTATAGATTTAATTATTAATTTGTGGCAAAGTTAAGAATTATTTGCTATATTTGCAAAGTTTATCTCATAAAATCATTTATGAAAGAAAAGCATTACAATGACTTCGGCAGTTGGATAAAGAAAAAAGTTGGCTTCAAAGTACAAAAGATAAGCATTGATGCCGGATTGTCATGCCCAAACCGTGATGGCACAAAAGGTACGGGGGGATGTATCTTTTGTGATAACACAACATTTTCACCGGCTTATTGCAAAGGTGACAAGGGCATAAAAGCACAAATGATGGATGGAATAAATTTCTTCAAAAGAAAATATAATGACATGCGCTATTTGGCGTATTTTCAAACATTTACCAACACTCACGCATCTCTTGAAAGACTTAAGCAAATGTATGAAGAAGTACTTGACATTGATAATGTAGTAGGTATAGTAATAGGAACACGTCCGGACTGTGTGCCAGATGACTTACTTTATTACCTTGAACAACTTAACAAACAGACGTTCATGATTATTGAATATGGTATTGAGAGTACAAATAATAAAACATTAGAGTATATAAACAGGGGACATTCATTTGAATGTTCACGAGAAACAATAGTAAGAACCAAAGATAGAGGAATATTTGTGGGCGGACATGTTATTCTCGGACTGCCGGGAGAGTCATTCGATGATAATATAAAAGAAGCAGAAATATTAAATGGAACAAGACTCGACATAATCAAACTACATCAACTTCAGATTGTAAAAGGAACTCGACTTTCAGAAGAATATTCAAAAAAGAATTTTAAATTGTATGATGTAGATGAATATATCGAATTGGTGGCATCATTTATTCAACATTCCAGAAAGGATATTATTTTTGACAGATTTGCTTCACAAATGCCCGGCGAAATGATTGTCGCACCCAAATGGGGAATTAAGAGTCATGAGTTCACAGACAAATTGGATTGTTATTTAATGAAAAATAATATCTTTCAAGGACAATTAATATAAAAAAACCAAATATATCTCTTTATAACTTTATTTTATAACTTTGCAACAATAATAATATAAATAATTTATGGCTGAACATAACGAATTGGGGAAATGGGGCGAGGAAATTGCAAGCAGATATTTGCAAGATAAGGGTTATGTGATAATAGAACGTGACTGGAAATCAGGAAAAAGAGACATTGACATCATTGCAATAGAAAAAGACGTATATGTATTTGTAGAAGTAAAGACGCGTCAAAATAAGATGTATGGAGACCCAATTGAGGCAGTTGGTTATTTGAAAATGCAAAACCTTCGACATGCAATAAGCAATTATATAAAATATCGCAGATTAAACAATGACATAAGATTTGACATAGTAACGGTTGTGGGTAGCATTGGCAAAAAGCCGGAAATAGTACATGTCAAGGATGTGGCAATAATGTAATATTTAAAATAAAAAGCGATTGGCTTCACAGCTGATCGCTCTATATCTCCAATAGGTATTAGTTTTTTAAGGTAAAAAGATTGTTTTCAGGATAACATTTGCAAAGGTAATTATTTTAATTTAACAGACAAAATTATTTCTTATTATTTTTTGATAAAAAACTTTTGTGTGCCTACACATATAAATATTTGTAATAAATTACTCGCAATACTCAAAAATTTCACCTATCATTTGACAAATGATTTCATGCCTGTATTGATATAAAGATTTGTTCATCCTCGTCCTGCCCAATCACCACGGTCAAGGTTACAATACGAAATGGCTTCCGCAAGGTGTGTTGTTGTAATATTGTCAGAAGCATCAAGATCGGCAATTGTTCGTGCGACTTTGAGTATTCTGCTATATGAACGTGCCGACAGATTTAGTCGTTCCATTGCATATCTCAACATGTTTAGTCCGTCAGTGTCGGGCTTCGCATAGGTATGGATCATTTTTTCGTTCATCTGTGCATTACAATACACCCCTTTGACATCTTTATATCTTGCTTCCTGCACTGCTCTTGCTTCTATAACCCTTTCACGTATTTTTTCACTTGATTCTCCTTGATGTGCTGTTGAAATATCCTTGAATGGTACGGGAGTAATTTCACACTGTATGTCGATTCTGTCTAAGAAAAGAGGGTTCCTGATTTTACCAACTTTTGCATTGCTTTATAGAGTATATATCACGTTACCTTATATTTTCATTAGGAAAGAAAAAGACATATCTTCTGTTGAAAAAACGATTAGTCTGCCTTCAAATTGGAATAAGGCAATGGCTATTATATTACCCTTTTCTCTGATTAATGGACAACTATAACTATACACAGAGCCTTCAGAGAAGTAGATAAAATCATTTTTTAGTTCAGCACCACTAATAACCTTCCAATCATACTCCCTTATAACGTTATTCCTTACCGTAAATATGCATATGAGAATAACGGAAAAGATAACTGCCACAGAAACAATACTCTTATTTTTTTTTCTCATATCTAACGACGTATGCCTGGTTGATAATATCTATCTACAACTCCTTTTCCATTCCTGCTTGTCCGCATGGGATTTGCCCGAGTAGAAGTAGGAAAAAAGTGCCCAACAATTCCAAGAGATGCCCCGCCAACCATATAAGTCGGGTATGAAAATACCCCGTTTATCATTTCTTGATTATTTTGTCTAATATTTGTATAATTTGAGGGGTAAGCAGATGAAGTCTGACCATGCACACTTACATCTCTATAATTATTTAAAGATGATATTCTCGTGGAAAATGAAGGATTGCTATAATCGCCAACACCTGTCTTGCATCCATAAAAATTAGCAGTGGCACCAGAAGCCCAATTGAAATCAATATTGCCCCAACCTTCTAATGTCATTTGCTTACCATCAAGAGCATTATGACTTGTTCTTATAGTTCCTGTTGGTCCATCTTTACCTGCATGTGACCAAATACTAAACTCTGCAGTTTTGCCAAAAATATCCCCATACGACTCAACAGCACTGCTAACCAATGATCCAATAATGCTGATATCTTGAATACCACACATTAAAACTATATCATTTGCGGCATCATAAAAATCACTATGTTCTATATCATATTTCCTTGTTTCTGCTGCAGATTTGAACATCTCATCACCACGTCCATTTCCTGTTGTATAGAAAAGCATATATATGTCCATTCCATTAGGATCTATTGCATTAACAGGACTTCCTCCACAATAGTTATATGGGCTCAAGTGATAGTAGTTCTCTGCGTGCGGGTCTATTGTTGTAAATGCCTTGCTATCAACAGAAAGAGTATCTATGGAAATTATATTGCCATTGTAATCCTCCAACGAGACAGTTCGGTTTCTAAAATTGAACTTTGCTTTAACCATCTTGCCACTACTTAGTACACCAATTACATCAAAGTGTTTAGATGTTGTTGTATCATATGTCGCTTCCAATATTTTTGTCTGATCTCCTATAAAAGTATAAGGACTCGTATTATTGTTTGTGTTCTGTGCTTTTACAGCGACACAGAGCAGTCCCAAAAGAAGAATCGTAATATGTCTTAAATTCATGATAACTAAAATTTTTATGTGATTTATGTTTTATCTGTTTCTACTTTTGAATTCATCCCATGATGATGACGTATTTTTGCCAATATAATTATAGCCTTTCTCTACTTTTTTGATATATTCTTTTTCTGTAAGTTCCGTATATCCGATAGATTCTAAAATAGCTATAGCGGACTGGTATTTTTGATTGTTGTTTATGATATAATGGGAAGGCACCTCGCCAATGGTATGAACATAGTCGTATCCACACTGGTGTAGAGTCTCGATTAACAGGTGGAGTGCAAGATAGTTATGTGGAAGCGTGTCTAATATCCGATTGGCACACAATAATGCGAAATAATCATTGTCTCGGTATTTCCTCTGGTAAGCAATACCTAACATGTATATCATATAAGCCACTTCTTCATTATCAGACATCGCAGTGAGAAATACGCCATTTTTGATGGCTTCTGTTGATACCCCCATTGATTGTATGTACCATTCATCTCTGGCAAAGCTACCGGTGGTCAGTTCTACGTTAACCCATCTGCCATCTTCTCCTATATGTTTTATATACATGTGTCTTGGAGCAGTTGCTAAATACGCTTTTCCTCCCAACTCATTGCATAATATTTTGTAGTAAATAGGCAATGACGAACATTGACCAGAATGTGTCTTAATTACTTTTGATACAAAAAGTTTTGTTATGTCTTTCTCACCACCACAATCTTCAACGTCATAAGAAAAAGCCTTGTTCCCGTTCATCCAACCTGGTTTTGTAAAGTAATTGAAAAGTGCAGCATTTGCAGCAGTCTTATAGTGCTGAATATCCATTAGACGAATGAATCTGTTCATAACATTAACTGCAAGAGATATACTGTCACAAAATGCTTTGTAATCCACGTTGCCTGAGAAATAAGCCCACTCTACAAGAAATTCTGCTCGTTTAAGGTTATATTGTATATTACCTTCTAACATATTGGACAATTCATCGTACGCATCATAGAAATAATCGTCATAATACATCTGTGGCACAGTATCAAATGGTATCACATCTGTTGATTCATATGTCTTAACATTGTCTTTGATTATCTGTTCACGAATTGGCATACTCATTACTATACTTGATTGCTGTGCTTCGGCAATCTGAGTATATATTACCATTAATACAATTATTATATATCTCATTATATAAGTGTTGTTAAATTTGTTAATGAGTCACTTGCTTAGTTCTCTCTGTTACCTTTCTGCCCAGTCACCTCTATCCAGACTTCTGTAGCCTACGGCTTCTGCTACGTTATGCATCTCGATGTTTTCTTTGCCTTCGAGGTCGGCAATTGTACGTGCCACCTTCAATATACGGCTATATGCACGTGCCGAAAGTTTAAGACGCTCCATCGCCATGCGCAGTATGTCAAGCGATGTTTGGTCGGGTTCGGCAAAACGATGCATAAGTCTCTCTGTCATCTGAGCGTTGCAGTGTATACCTTTGTATTCTTTGTAGCGTTCTTCCTGTATCCTACGTGCTGCCATAACACGATTTCGTATAGCCTCACTTGGTTCACCGGGCGACACCTGACTTATATCGGTAAACGGAAGAGGGGCAATCTCGCATTGTATGTCTATACGATCAAGCAAAGGACCGGAAATCTTGTTCATATATCTTTGTATCTGCCCAGGTGTGCAGACACAATGATGTGTAGGATCTCCATAATAGCCACATGGGCATGGATTCATTGATGCAACAAACATAAATGAGCATGGAAATTCGATCGTGTATTTTGCGCGGCTGATGTTTATTCTCCTATCTTCGAGAGGCTGACGCATCACTTCAAGAACCGTTCTGGAAAATTCCGGAAGTTCATCACAAAATAATACACCGTTATGCGCAAGCGAAATCTCACCGGGTTGGGGAGTCGTTCCACCTCCGACAAGTGCAACATGTGAAATACTATGGTGAGGACTGCGAAATGGACGTTGGCATATCAGCGAAGAATCATTTTGCATTTTTCCTGCAACAGAATATACTTGCGTGGTTTCTAAACTTTCAGCCAATGTCAAAGGTGGCAATATAGACGGAATACGCTTTGCCATCATTGATTTTCCAGAGCCGGGAGGACCTATCATTATAAGGTTATGACCACCGGCTGCAGCAACTTCTATAGCACGCTTTACATTCTCTTGTCCGCGTACATCTGCGAAGTCAAGGTCGAAACGAGACTGATTGGCATAAAATTCTGTGCGTGTATTTACGACAAAAGGTTCAAAATGTCTTCCATTTAAAAAACTTATAACTTCGTCAAGTGTTTCCATGCCAAAAACATCAAGATTATTGACAACGGCAGCTTCACGTACATTCCCTCTCGGAACTATAAGTCCTTTGAATTTTTCAGCGCGTGCTTTTATGGCTAACGGCAATATTCCCCTTACCGGACGCAAAATACCGTCAAGCCCCAATTCGCCAATCATCATATAGTTACCAAGCATATCAGTATTAACTTTTCCATTGGCGGCCAAAATTCCAATTGCCATGGGAAGGTCATACCCACTACCCTCTTTCTTTATGTCGGCAGGAGAAAGATTAACGGTAATTTCTGCTACAGGCATCTTATACCCTATATTTGACAAGGCAGCCTTTATGCGGTCGAAACTCTCTTTCACTGCGGCATCTGCAAGTCCGGAAACATGTAACAAAACACCGGGAACGATATTTGTCTCTATTGTAACCGTTACAACCCCCATTCCCATTAATTCGGCAGAGAATGTCTTTGCAAGCATATTATGTCAATCTTATTATTAAAAAAAAGGACATGTAAACATATACATGCCCCCGAATGTTGCTTTGTATTTTATGATAGGTTTTCAAATTTTTCCATCGTACAAATTTATAGTACCCACCTCAAATTCAAAACTCTTATTTTTTTATTAATGTTAGAATTACAGAACCCAAAGAAACAATAACTGTCGCAGTAGTAAGCCAAATGCTATTATCGTTTATTACCTGACGATTAATTTTCGATCTGTTTGGTTCTATGTAGATAATATCATTCTGTTGTAGATAATAATAAGGAGAATTGAAAATGTCTGCTTTACTGATGTCAAGACGGTGAGTACTCTTTTGTCCGTTCTTATCCTCTCTTACAAGCAAAATATTATCACGTTTACCATACATAGTAAGGTCACCCGCAGAAGCAATTGCCTCAACTATGCTCATTTTCTCTCTTGTCACAGGAATAATACGCGATCCCGCTTCGCCGATTATTGTTACATGATAACTTGTCATCCTTACTGTAACAACAGGCTTTTCAGATTCTGCCATATATGGTTTAATCAGACTGAGTATGAGTGCCTCGCATTCTCTTGTAGTAAGTCCTTCCAAATGTATGGTTCCAACCATCGGAAAATTAATATTTCCTTTGTTGTCAACCAAATATCCATAAATATTGGATTCCGTTGACATTCCATAATTGTTGTTATTAATATCCTTATTGAATGGTTTGGCCGCATTCGGGTCTGATGTGCTTATATGTATGTTTATGAGATCTTTGGGCATTATACGGGCATCGTACAAACCACGTGATTGCGATAAATCAATGGTGTCTGCTCCTTGGAAATAAACAATCTTTTTAGTACTTCCGCAACTGCCGAAAAGAACTATAAGTGCAATCACGATTACAGGGATTATCAACTTTTTCATAATCTTATATTTTATTTGTTTGCAAAATTAATCTTTTTTATTTAAAATAGCAACAAAAAGACAAAGTTTTATTATTGTTTATTAAAATTTTTGGCAAAAACAAATCCACTTAAACACATCATTTCAAAATTATCAATTCATTATTTTTGAAATGGTATGTTTATTATTATATGATACAATTATTTCTGCTATATAATTACTTGGAGTGTCCGGAATGCCCATTGTGGCATAGAAATGAAAGCCATCGCTGTCGTGACCTTCATAAATTATATCATTAAGTATTGATTGTTGGATAATACCGGAAGGGATTGTTCCGAGAAATTCTTTCTTGTGAAAGTCGTGTATGAAAGTTTTCACACTGTTTTTTACTATACAAATACTTACGGTATTGTCATAATATATATTGTCAACCCTTACCCCTTCATTGTCATAATTGCTTTTCGACACTTTATATGTAGTAGGATTAACTTGTATATATATATGATTTTTCACACCTTCCAACATAACAACAGTATCTTTCTTTATAATCCGATGTTGGTTTATCGCAACATGTCTGTTATATTTAACTAAATCTACCTTTTTTGAACTTGCATTCTCATCCTTAAAAAGCTTTATTTCATCTCCATTTTGATTTTTGAATATTAGAAGATGCTCTGTAAGATTCTTTATGGGATATTTTGTCATTATGGCACCATTAAGACATAAAGAGTCATTAATAACAGTAAATGCAACAGGCAAACTAATCGAGTCCGGATAAAAAATAGTGTCCCCATTAACACTGAAAACAACGTTATCTTCCAATTCGTCATACCACACACCTTGCATCATCTTCTTTGCTTTCAAATCTTCTTTGCAAAAATCCTTTTCTTTATTTTCGTATTTGCAAGATACTAAAATAAAAGCAAGTGACAATAATATGAAAGGAATATTTTTATAGAGAGTCATCTATGTCAAAATTGTCAATCAAAAAGTTCTGCCTCGGAAAATTTTCTGCCGGTTTCGTCCTTGGGACTTAACAAAATATCTTTCGCACTTATGGGCCAATCAATACCGAGTTCCGGATCATCAAATCTTATAGACGCTTCCGAATTGGGCGAATATACATTGTCAACTTTATATGTGAATATCGCTTCATCGCTCATTACAAGGAAACCATGGGCAAATCCACGAGGTATAAAAAACTGCCGCTTGTTATCTTCACTAAGTTCAACTATGACATGCTTGCCGAATGTGGGTGAACTTTTTCTTATATCTACGGCAACGTCAATAACAGTTCCTTTTATTACTCGTACAAGTTTTGCTTGTGAGAAATCACCTTTCTGATAATGCAGCCCTCTAAGAACTCCTCGCGAAGACTTTGACTCATTATCTTGTATAAAATTTACTCTGCCGATATTTTTATCAAATTCTTCCTGCTTGAAAGATTCGAAAAAATAACCGCGTGAGTCTTCAAAAACCCTTGGTTCGATTATAAAAACACCATCAATGTCCGTTCTTAAATAGTTCATTATTACAAGTGAGATTTTTATTGATGCAAAATTAAGAATAAAATTCCTATTGGCGAAAGTATTTCGATATTTTTTCTCATTACTTACTTTTTTTTTTTGAAATCTCGAAAAAAGTCATTAATTTTGCAAACATGAACCGTTTGGAAAAGCATATTGAGATATTGCTATTAAGTAATGATTGTGTCATGGTGCCTGGATTAGGAGGCTTTATGGCTTATCATCAATGTGCCAAATACAGCGAAGATGATTGTCAAATATTACCGCCATTACGCACTTTGGGGTTTAATCCCAAGTTGAAAGCAAATGACAATCTACTCGTACAGTCATACATGGAAGCATTTGATATTAGTTTTCCGGAGGCAGTACAAAAAATTGAAGACGAAGTTGGCAAAATAAACAATTACCTAACAAATCATGGCGATTACATTTTTAACGGAATTGGAACTTTGTCGGTTAACAAGGATGGAAATTTTGATTTCGTGCCAATAAAGTCTGGTCTGTTAACTCCAAACCTTTATGCCTTTGACACGGTTCAAATAAAGAAACTGTACGAATTGCAACTTGTAAAAGTAAAAAATAACAGCAAGGCAAAAATATCTAATGAAAATGAAAACATCATTGATGTAAACATTGGAGAAAACTGCAATTTACCGGTCAATGCTCATAAAGGAGATTATATAAACATAAAATTGAGCGCGATAAGAAATCTTGCAGCAATAATTATTGCCTTGGTTGGTTTTTTCTTGTTCACCTCTCCATTGTCAACAAGTAATTTGGAAATGGGTGTGGGAAAAATCAATACCGATATGTTATATGAAATCATGCCTAAAGCAATGGTTACAGATGGAGGAGAAAATATAATTCCCATTGTTTTGAAAAGAGAAAAACCTTATATGACAAAACCTTCAGAAAAAGAAGAAACAACATTTAAGGTAAAGAAAAATAATAAGCAAGATATCAATAAAGTAAATTCCGAAAAAAAATATTGCATCGTCATGGCAAGTCAAGTATCCAAAGCAAATGGAGATACATTCCTTGCCGTAGTACATAAACAAGGACTTGTATCGGCAAAAATGATCGGTGATGGCAATAAACGTAAAATAGTATATGGAGATTTCGCATCGGAAACAGAAGCCTATAAAGAATTGAACAAACTTCACGCCAATAAATATTTTACACAGGCTTGGGTTTACGAAATAAAATAATTGTGTTTTTATATATGAAACGTGTAAGATGCCCCAAATGTGATAATTTTATTGTTTTTGATGAGACACGTTATGAAAACGGACAATCGCTGATTTTTGTTTGTCCGGAGTGCAACAAACAATTCGGTATAAAAATTGGTACAAGTAAACTCCGCAACAGACAGAAAGAAGAGAATCCCGAAGAACTTGTTGATAATGAAGATTATGGGGCTATTATAGTAATTGAAAACGTATTCCATTACAAACAAATAATACCTTTAAAACTTGGTGATAATGTTATCGGGCGTTATCAGAAAGGGAATAAAATAAATACTCCCATAGAGACTGTCGACCCAAGTGTTGACAACAATCATTGTGTATTAAACGTCAGCCGAGATACATCAGGCAGACTTAAATATGTATTGAGGGACGGTCCGAGCAATACCGGAACGTTTGTTGACAATGAATTGCTCGGAGACAAGGAAAAACGGGTTATTGATGATGGCGCATTATTCACCATTGGTGCGACAAGTATTCTCTTACGAGGAAAAAATAGAATTTAATTTAACGAGTTACTGATTAGGTTAGATTGAAAGGTTTGTTCCTGAAGATAAAATGATACTGTGCAAAGTATTTTCAAAGACGACATAATTGAATGAACGAACTAAATGTATGTCTCAAAATCTGAAATCGTGATGTTAAGTTCCTTTTTCCACCCAAAGTTCGTATTCGGACATAAAGACAAATGAAAGAAAAATATAGCATAGTCGTCCCTTAAAAACTATATTTCAGCGTGAAGTTTGTAAAATCGAAGTTCACGCTGATTTTTTTTATAAACCACAAAAGAACTCTCATAGTTCTTTTGAAGTTATACGCCGCCGCAGCTAATAAGACATTGACAGCATCTCCTTTATAAAAGTTGCGAGATAGTCTGTAATCACTTTTAAGATGTCCTATCGTCGGTTCTATTCCTGCACGCTTGCAAAATAGTTGGTGTTTCTTTCTCTTTTGGTAGCAGGTATCTTTTGCTTTAGGAACGTCCGGGATGAGTATCTTTGTATACCCGATCTGTCTCACACCTCTATACCCTCTGTCTGCCGCCGGACTATTAATATGTTTCCCGGTCATCCTTTGGGTTTGTTCCAACGTCTTTTGTATGGTATGACCATCGTATACCCCAGTTCGGGATAAACTTTCTCAAAACATCATAAGTTGTTTGGTGTCCTCAATATAATATCCATCAAGTGCTTTCGGCTTGTTGTCGAAGAAGCAGTATGCCGCCAGTGCTGCA
>NZ_RQZH01000190.1 GCF_003932845.1 Prevotella sp. OH937_COT-195 | reverse complement strand
GCTTTGGAGCTTGGTGTGAGCCGTATCGCTGTGAACCGGGTTTTGAATGGTCTGAACCGTAGCAGTCGTATTTTGATGGCTTTGTACCAGAGGGCTCGCCAGAACCGTGAGCGTGACCTGCTTTACTATTCTCCGGGTGTTATGGCTGATCGTCTGCTTGGCAGGGAAACGTTGTTGCCGACGGGCAACGCTCTTCCTACCGTTCAGGTTGTTGGCAAGAAGGGCGGTAAGTATGGTAATCAGAATGCCAGGAAGCACTGGGGAAAGGAGGGTGTGTGATGGTACGTATAGAAGATGCTAAGATAGTGATAGAGATACCTTGTCGGAGCAAGCGGGAC
>NZ_RQZH01000189.1 GCF_003932845.1 Prevotella sp. OH937_COT-195 | reverse complement strand
GCTTTGGAGCTTGGTGTGAGCCGTATCGCTGTGAACCGGGTTTTGAATGGTCTGAACCGTAGCAGTCGTATTTTGATGGCTTTGTACCAGAGGGCTCGTCAGAACCGTGAGGGTAACCTGCTGTATTACGCTCCGGGCGTGATGGCGGAGCGTCTGCTGGGACACGAGGCGGCTTTGCCGCTGGGCAACCCGCTGCCGACCGTTCAGGTTGTTGGCAAGCAAGGCGGCAAGATTGGTAACCAGAATGCCAGGAAGCACTGGGGAAAGGAGGGTGTGTGATGGTACGTATAGAAGATGCTAAGATAGTGATAGAGATACCTTGTCGGAGCAAGCGGGAC
>NZ_RQZH01000188.1 GCF_003932845.1 Prevotella sp. OH937_COT-195 | reverse complement strand
CTTAATAAGTTTATTCAACTTACTAAGAGCGATTATCGAGTTTCTATCAGAATTGCTAAACTTTTTTGAGTAATTCTGTCAGGAGAAGTAAGGGCTTCTCAATACAAAATATAGTAAAAGAGAGCAATTATGCCGAGAAAACTTATTGTTTGGAATGAGCGATATGTTAGCTAACAGAGTTAGCGAGTTGGTTGGTGGTTTGTTGGGATTAATCCCAACGAAGTACCAACTCAACAACTTATCAAGCTCTGTTGGTTCCAAACAATAAGGAAATTGGAATAATGCAATAAAAAGAAAAAGCTTGGTCTATTTAGACCAAACTTTTTTAATGGCCTTATAT
>NZ_RQZH01000187.1 GCF_003932845.1 Prevotella sp. OH937_COT-195 | reverse complement strand
AAGTATCCACTGAGACTAAGTGGTTGATAGGTTGGGGGTGTAAGTGTAGTGATACATTTAGCTGACCAATACTAATAATACGTAGGCTTTTATTAAATATATTCTTTACTTTACTATTCATTTTTGATTGTCTTATGGACAACATAACAAAACAAGTTTGGTGACAATAGCCACAGGGATACACCTAGTTACATTTCGAACCTAGAAGTTAAGTCTGTGTACGCTGAAAATACTTAGTAATAGGGAAGATAGGTAGTTGCCAAACTTTTTTTAAATCATGACTTTGTAGCTCAGTCGGTTAGAGCATCTGACTGTTAATCAGAGGGTCGAAGGTTCGAGTC
>NZ_RQZH01000186.1 GCF_003932845.1 Prevotella sp. OH937_COT-195 | reverse complement strand
TTTCATTTTCCGCCTTGTATTCCGTTGTTGTTTTTATTCTTGTTGTTTTTTTCATTTTCTTTTTTCATTTTTCGTTTATATATATAATAATGTGTTTTGTTTTTTTCTTTGTTTTGTTTTGTTGTTTTTGAAAAATCTCTGTTGTTTTTTTCATTTTTCTTTTGAAAAGTTTTGTTGTTTGTTTTTTTATCGTTACCTTTGCACTCGCTTTTGGAAAATACCGTTTTTCGGTTATTCCTTTTGCGTTGAAGGATGAGTTCTTTGATATTGTTCAATGAGACAGAGAAGTAGTACAATGACAAGCGGGGCGTTTTGTTTTTTTTTCGACATTGCGTCCCGGGTATAA
>NZ_RQZH01000185.1 GCF_003932845.1 Prevotella sp. OH937_COT-195 | reverse complement strand
TGCATAAAATGGCTCAAAAAATTACCAACTTTTTTAGTTCCTGCAGGGGCAATTTCTTTCAAAAAATCACCAAATTTTAAATTGGCTCCAAATTCTTTGTAAGAGCATAAGTGAAATTTGCTACCATTTTAAATGGTAGGTCTAGCGAAGCCAGACATTTCAAGGGATACAGAGATTTTAAAAAGGTATACATTTTTGCATTTTGTACCCCGATTGTACCCCTACAAATTGCGATTGTACCCCGGTTGTACCCCTATATATTGTGTCAGTCCCCCATTTGTACCCAGGCATTTTTAACATATTTTCAACAAAAAAACGCTAGCTTTTTCGCTAACGTTTTAAAATAAACATCAA
>NZ_RQZH01000184.1 GCF_003932845.1 Prevotella sp. OH937_COT-195 | reverse complement strand
GTTCCTCAGGAAGTCCTTTCACCGTTCCTTGGGAAGTCCTTTGGCCGTTCCTTGGGAAGTGTTGTTCTTGCGAAGAATTTGTTTGTTCTCATTTTGTTAGAATTTTAATGTGTTTGAAATGAAATATGCAATAACGTGTATTTGTCGCTGCCTTACCTTATTAATTATTACAGGCTGCCTGTGAAGATGCTCATGATGCGTTGCCAGAACGAGCGGCGCGGCGGTGGGTCGGGCGGCGTGCGTCCCATACCCTCGGCGTTCACCCCGCGCCGATCCAGTTCGATGTCGATCATCCGGCGAACGGTGTCGAGCAGTTGCATGCGGTCGTCAAGAAAGCCTAAGTCTTCCTTGTCAT
>NZ_RQZH01000183.1 GCF_003932845.1 Prevotella sp. OH937_COT-195 | reverse complement strand
TCCTCAATATAATATCCATCAAGTGCTTTCGGCTTGTTGTCGAAGAAGCAGTATGCCGCCAGTGCTGCAATCATGCTCATGATGAAATTGTTGACCGATCTGTGCCTTGAGTGTACCAGTTGTGCCGTATTCTTGAGCATGTCATTGATACGCCAGTTCGGGACAATCCGTTTCTAAAAAAGTTGCAATTGCCTTGTATTCTCCACATATACCGGTAGTACATTCGGTTTGTTGTCAAAGAAGCAATACGCCGCCGGCGCCGAGCATAGATTCATGATGAAGTTGTGTATGGAGCGATGCCTTGAATGCACAAGGTCAGCCTTGTTCTTCAACAGCTCGTTTATGCCCTCCATGAT
>NZ_RQZH01000182.1 GCF_003932845.1 Prevotella sp. OH937_COT-195 | reverse complement strand
GCTAAGTGTTAGGGGGTTTCCGCCCCTTAGTGCTGCAGCTAACGCATTAAGCACTCCGCCTGGGGAGTACGACCGCAAGGTTGAAACTCAAAGGAATTGACGGGGACCCGCACAAGCAGCGGAGCATGTGGTTTAATTCGAAGCAACGCGAAGAACCTTACCAAATCTTGACATCCTTTGACCCTTCTAGAGATAGAAGTTTCCCCTTCGGGGGACAAAGTGACAGGTGGTGCATGGTTGTCGTCAGCTCGTGTCGTGAGATGTTGGGTTAAGTCCCGCAACGAGCGCAACCCTTAAACTTAGTTGCCAGCATTTAGTTGGGCACTCTAGGTTGACTGCCGGTGACAAACCGGAGGAAGGT
>NZ_RQZH01000181.1 GCF_003932845.1 Prevotella sp. OH937_COT-195 | reverse complement strand
GCCTCAGCGTCAGTTTCAGTCCAGAAAGCCGCCTTCGCCACCGGTGTTCCTCCTAATATCTACGCATTTCACCGCTACACTAGGAATTCCGCTTTCCTCTCCTGTACTCTAGTAACATAGTTTCCAATGCACCCCTGGAGTTGAGCCCCAGTCTTTCACATCAGACTTATCTTACCGCCTACGCACCCTTTACACCCAGTCATTCCGGATAACGCTTGCCCCCTATGTATTACCGCGGCTGCTGGCACATAGTTAGCCGGGGCTTCTTAGTCAGGTACCGTCATTTTCTTCCCTGCTGATAGAAGTTTACAATCCGAAAACCGTCTTCCTTCACGCGGCATTGCTGCATCAGAGTTTCCTCC
>NZ_RQZH01000019.1 GCF_003932845.1 Prevotella sp. OH937_COT-195 | reverse complement strand
TCTTTTGAAATACCTGTACCTTTGTACAAGTACGCAATTTCTGATAATCGCTCTTCTTTCCATTCTTCTACAAACTCCGGAAATCTTATATTTGGGACTTAAGTTATTACGTTTCTCTAATTATTATGTACTTTTTAAAATTAAGGATTATATATGAAAGCAAAAACGATTAGAGAAATTGCGTTAGCTTGGAAAAGTGACAAGCAACGCTACGTGAAGCAGTCCACATACGCTGCTTATGCGTTAGTTTTGGAGAACCACATACTGCCATCATTTGGCGATTGTGAGGCTCTGAGTGAAAAACATGTGCAAGAGTTTGTCTTGCAGAAACTCAATGGCGGTCTCAGTATCAAGACGGTGAAGGATATGCTTATTGTATTGAGGATGGTGATGAAGTTCGGAGTGAAGAACGGATGGATGAACTACCAGGAGTGGGACATTAAGTACCCAAGCACAGAGAATAATAAGGAAATAGAGGTGCTGACAGTGGCACACCATAAGAAAATTCTTGATTTCATCAAGCAGAACTTCACGTGTCGCAATCTTGGTATCTACATCAGTCTGACCACAGGCTTACGCATTGGTGAGATATGCGGTTTGAAGTGGTCGGACATCAATACGGACAATGGTACAATTACCGTAAATCGTACCATTGAGCGTATCTACATCTTAGAAGGTGAGTGCAAGCATACAGAATTGGTTGTTAACAGCCCAAAGACAAAGAACTCGTGTCGTGAGATACCAATGAACAAAGAACTCTTGGCTATGGTGAAACCACTGAAAAAAGTAGTGAACGAGAACTTCTATGTGCTGACCAACGAAGAGAGCCCAACAGAGCCGCGAACCTATCGCAATTACTATCATCGGTTGATGAAACGTCTGGACATTCCTCGGCTGAAATATCACGCATTACGCCACAGTTTCGCCACACGCTGCATCGAGAGCAACTGCGACTACAAGACGGTGAGCGTGTTGCTCGGTCATGCGAACATCACGACAACGCTCAATCTATATGTTCACCCCAATATGGAACAGAAGAAGCGTTGCATTACACAGATGATTAAGTTTCTCAAAAAGTGATTATTCTACATTTTTCGCAATAGTCAATCGTCAAACTCACCGTCTGCTCTTGCAAGGCGGTGGGTTCTTTTATCAGGCGGATAAGTTCCTGCAACAGAGGCTTGCTTTGTTATTTCTCTCTCGGTGATGCGGAGCATGCTCACCACCTGATTGTAGTTTATCCCGATTCTGTGGACTTCAGCGGAAATTTCTGTGAGTTTGCGATAATAATCCACGGTGGACTTATCCACCATAATGACCTTGAAACTCTCCCCGAGAATACGGGCACACACGAAATCGAATTTGCTCACTGCACCCGACTTGTTGTATAAGTCAAAGGCTCGCAGTTGGTCTTGTGCATTGGGCATACGAGTGTTCCATCTGTCCCAGCGTGGTACTTCTTCTATATTTCGGTGTCCGTAACGGTTGTTGTTGGCTATTTTTAATTTTGGCATAATCGTATTGTTTTATTTGTTCTTCCAATCACGACTTTGGAGTGATTGGATCCCCTTTCGGGGCAAGGGGCTTTGTGGTACAAACGGCAGTTTGTCGGACAAAGACACACCTTGCCAATATTAAGAATGATGTTGATAAGCCCTGCCGTATTACTGCATTCATTGGATGCGGTTATGCCATCTGCGAAGACGACATTGTGGAGCGCATAACGTCAGGGGGCAAGAGACGCACTCTGAAATCGGCAAGTGCCGTGCAGGCGGCGATAAAGAAACCGCTCGAATACGACATTGTGACGAAAAAAGGAAAGCAGTACAGTGTCTCCAACCCGCAACTCGGGATTTGGCTTCGGTAAAGGAACAACGAAATATGATACCCCCGATGTCGCATCTTTTAGAAAATATAACATTTTTATTCTTATGGGAAAGACATTGTTACACTTTTTTTTTCTAACTTTGCAGGCAGAGTAACATTATATATAATAATATTAAAAAACAAGTTATGGCATTTTTAACAAACGAGAAACTTACAATCGTCGGTGCTGCCGGAATGATTGGCTCAAACATGGTTCAAACCGCATTGATGATGGGATTGACAAACGACATCTGCCTTTATGACGTGTTCTCGCCGGAAGGCGTGGCAGAGGAGATGCGTCAAAGCGGCTTCGGCAACGTGAAAATCACTGCCACCACAGACGTGGAAGAGGCTTTCAAGAACGCTAAATATATCATATCTTCGGGTGGCGCACCACGCAAGGCCGGCATGACACGCGAGGATTTGCTGGCAGGCAACTGCAAAATTGCAGAGGAACTGGGAAGAAACATTAACAAATACTGCCCCGACGTGAAGCATGTGGTGATTATATTCAACCCGGCAGACCTCACCGGTCTCGTAACTTTGCTGTATTCCGGACTGAAACCCGGACAGGTTACGACACTTGCCGGACTTGACACGACACGTCTCCAGAGTGCACTTGCCAAGAAATTCAACGTAATGCAGGACGAAATTACAGGTTGTGCCACATACGGAGGACACGGCGAACAAATGGCAGTGTTCGGCAGCCATGTGGTAGTGGCAGGTCGCAAACTGACCGACATAATCGGTACCGACGAGTTCCCCGAAGCAGAGTGGGAGCAAATGAAAACCGATGTAACCAAGGGTGGCGCAAAGATTATAGAGTTGCGCGGACGCAGTTCTTTCCAAAGCCCGTCTTATCTCTCGGTTGAGATGATACGCGCGGCGATGGGTGGCGAGCCTTTCCGTTTCCCCGTGGGTACATACGTCAAGACCGACAAGTACGACCATATTATGATGGCAATGCAGACTACCATGACTTGCGAAGGTGCAAAATTCGAAGTTCCGCAGGGAACTGCCGAAGAGAACGCAAAACTCGACGCAAGTTACGAACATCTCTGCAAGATGCGCGACGAACTCGTAACACTGAACATCGTACCGCCGGTAAGCGAGTGGAACAAGATTAACCCGAACTTATAATCCTGCAAGTAAGTTTTCAAAATTAATTACCTATATTATTTACGTTTGTATCTCAGCAAATGTGTCGCATGAAAAAAATGGCGTGGCAGGCTGCATTACTCATTACATACGGCATAATGACGAAAAGAAATGTCGAGATACGGGAAAAGTAAAAGTATAAAAAACGACATGTATATATAATATTGATTTTTGAATACTTACTTAAAGAATTACCATAACAAAGAGTTGGGATTTAAGAAGACCTTTTCCGGTTTCCACAAATCCCAACTCTTTAACGTTGATTATACGCATACAACAGAAACACCATGCAACATGCCTACCCCGTCGTAATGCTCGGTCTGTCAACAGGCATTATTCTCTTTGCAACATTGGTTGCTTTGGGAGGAGTCTATATGATACCACGCTCCCGCATGGCAAAAATAAAGGACGGGAAAACCTATGCACGACAGTTTGCCAAGACACTGGCGGTTGTCGCCGCGGCACCACTTCCGAGTGCCGCCGTTGCCATGACAGGCAGTATCGACAAGACTATTTTCCCCGTGCTGGCGGTGCTCTTGGTGTCGTTTGCCGTATGTATTTATATAGGTACGCGTATAATGCGCAAAGCGATGTAACACGCCATGAAAACAAGTATAGAACTGCTTTTCCGCTACCATTACCGCCCGTTGTGCATGTATGCTCTGCATTACCTGCAAGACCTCGACAAGGCAGAAGACGTGGTACAAGATTTTTTTCTCCGACTTGTGGAGAAAAAAAGGAAAGGGGCAGATATAGAGAACACCAAGGCTTATCTCTATTCTGCCACCCGTAACAGTTGCATAGACTACCTGCGAAAATCCGGAAACACCGCAGAGAGGATAAACCCTCAGGACGTTGACGGTGATATTTCCGATGAAGAGGCAGTCGGCAGGTCGATTAACGAGGCTGAACTATGGACTGCCATTGATGCCCTTCCGCCACGCCAACGGGAAGTTCTGCTGCCGAGCAAACGCGACGGACTGCGCTATCGTGATATTGCATGCGAACTGGACATCTCGGTAAAAACCGTGGAAAATCTTATAAGTCGCGCCCTGCACACTTTACGAGGCAAGGCAGACAACTTTATTTATTTCCTTTTCTGCTTTTCCTGAGAATTTTCACCACGGTTCAATCTGAACATTTCCGAAGCATCACCACTTGACTTGCGCATCACCAAAGTGTTGCCGAGGACACCCGATTCCAACTCGTAAGTGCCGTTGACATCTGTAAAGAAACTGTGCATCAACGAAAATTTCAAACCGCTTACGGCAAAATCGAACTCGCATTCTTTGTCGTTCAACACATAAACACCGTGATTGTTGCTGTCGAACTTTACCGTTACGACCTTACTGCTTTCAACGGTACCGTTCTTCATCTTTACAAACGAACCGCTCCACTCGGTGTTTTTCAACGTATCCGCCGTCAAAAGCGTTTCCACATCGTCGCCGCAAGCGGTAACAACCAACATCATGGCAAACGCCATGAGCAAATAACTCATTTTCTTTTTCATCATCATTATAGTTTTAAAAAATCTACCTATATAACGATGTTTTACATAAATCCCCCATTCAATCAATGTTAAAAAAGCATAAGAGAAAAAGACACACGTCATCGAAGTAATGCCCAATCGGAGTTTTAGTTTTTATTAACAACTCCACAATGGGGGAGAGATTATACTACCGCGTCATAACAGCAAAAAAGATAAACGATGAGACACATTATCACATTTATAGTTTTGTCTTTGATTCCGGCAATATGTCGGGCACAGCACAAAACAACGGTACGCGAGGAGATGGAGCGAATCAAGACCGAACATCGGGTTAACTTCGTATATGAAGGCAGCCTGCCGCTCGATACGGAATATACCGGCGTACCGCTCGTGGGTAATCTGAAGCAACGGTTGAGAATGCTTTTCGACAATTCCGGCATCACGTTCAGACAGAAAGGAGTTTATGTCATGCTGTTCCGGAAAGATGCTACGCGACACGAGAAGAAACGCGTTAAAAAACAGATGAGGGCACGGCAGAATCAGTGGAAAGAGGAACTGGAGGCCGATATTTTCCGCTCCGACAGCCTCGACGAGGTGGTAATACGGGGAGATATGCGCTCGAGGGTACTCTCCACACAGACCGGCAAGCGAACACTTTCGGCTGCCGACCTCAACAGCGAGTTCTCGCTACTCTCCTCGCCCGACCTTCTTAAAACACTACAACGCACATCGGGAGTACAGGAGGGAGTGGAACTCACGGCGGGAATGCACGTCCACGGCGGAAACAACGACGAGAATCTTTTTCTCATAGACAACACTCCGGTATATGGCAACAGTCACGCACTGGGCTTGTTCTCGGCCTTCAACACTGATGTTATCAATCGAACCGATTTCTACAAGAGCGGTTTCCCCGCACGATTTGGCGGCAGAATATCATCGGTAACAGACGTACACACCATTGACGGAGACACCCTCAACAGGCACGGACTGCTCAACATAGGGCTAATAGACGGACGGATTATGCTCGAAGGCCCCATAAAACTCCGGCGGGAACGGGAGCAGATGGAACGTGGAGAGAGGCAGGGGTACAGTACTACCTACGTCATGGGCATGCGCCGGACATGGTTAGACGCGGTGACGGTGCCGGCAATGTATATGCATAACAAAACCGTTGACGACGAAAAGATAGACATGAGATATTTCCTGCACGACATAAACGCGAAACTGACACACCGTTTCTCGCCGCACAGCAGAATTTATCTGAGCCTGTATTCGAGCAAGGACTACCTGAAATTCAGGGACGACATAGAAGATAACAACCAGACGGACAACGAGAAATGGAAGATATACTACGGGAACATCAACGTTGCGGCAGGGTGGAAAGGAACGTTGACGAAAACGCTGAGTGCGGAGTTCTGCACAACATTGGCATACTACCGCTCGCGCTACGAATACGCCACGTTCAGCCAAGATAAGATTGACAGCGAGCAGGATTCCAAATTGGTAATACGGCAATATCGCTCTTCGGTAAGGGATTTAGGCATGCGCGCCGTTCTGCACTGGCGTCCGTCAATGCACCATGACATACATTTCGGGGGCGACATGACATATCATGTGTTCCGCCCACAGACACGAATACAGCACGATGTATATGGAAAGGGGACACAAGTAACCGACTCTTCCGGCATGGCATTTGCAAACAGACAGTATGCAACGGAGGCAAAAATCTTTGCAGAAGACGAGATGCACATCGGAGAAAGGTGGAGTCTGAACATCGGAATACGCGCCGGAATGTTCCATACACACACAGCGGATGGAACGCAAAAGAATTTCCTGAACATAGACCCGAGGGTGGCACTGAAATTTCAGGCATCGCATTCCACGTCGGTAAAACTGTCCTTATCCGAAATGACTCAGACAATACACTGCATAAACAACGCATACCTTCCCATGCCTACAGACTACTGGGTACCCACCACACCGCGACTACGACCTATGCACTCGTTGCAAATCGCCGCCGGAATATACATGCAGTTGAGCAAAAAATGGTTCGTATCACTCGAAAGTTATTGGAAAGAATCGCGACACATGTTGATGTCCGGCACGAGATGGCTCGTGCAGATACCCGCAAACCACTGGGACAAGTATGTGAACGACGGGCACGGCAGGTTCTATGGCATAGAGGCAGATGCCTCATATCATTCTCCGCGACTCACGGTAGATGCCTCATACACCTTGTCATGGAACAGGCGCAACTTTTCGGAACTATACAACGGGTGGTTCTACGACAAGTTCGACAGTCGCCACAAGTTCAACATAACAGCCCGATTGAAAATGGGACGAAAGGCGGAAATGTATGCGGCATGGGTGTGCCGTACAGGACACCGAGCCACATACGCTACGCTGCAAGCCGAAGGTCCGGCACTGCCCGACCCCGAAACAGGATTATCGAAAAACGGGAAAGAGAATGAACCGAGCGGCAATGTCGATGCGGCGACAATCGGTATCTACAATACGTTCGGCACGCCAAACAATATAGTACTGCCCGTATATCACCGTCTCGACATAGGTTTCAACCTGCACCATGTAACACGCCGAGGCAAAGAGAGAATACTGAACGTGAGCATCTACAACGTGTATAACCGCATAAACTCCGTATTTCTGCACACAGGGGGAGAACAGAAATCGCCAACAAAATTGAGAGCGAGGGGGCTCGTGCCCATAATTCCTTCAATAAGTTACACAATGAAATTCTGAAAACATGAGAAGATACATTTTTATATTAACGGCGTCCGTGGTTGTCGCCTCGTGCAAGAGCGACAGATATATTGACATAAGCGACCTGAACGAACCGGACAAGGTTGTGATAAACTGCTTCCCTACGACAAACGGATATACCGAGGTGTTCGTATCAAAAAGCAGAAAGAGGACAGAAGAAGACACGGGAGCATTCAACAAGCCGAACGTTGTTTCGCTTGGATACGACGTTAACGGCAAAAGACAAAGCGTCAGGAGACTTGAAGGGAAACGCGTTTTCTACGCCACAGACTACAAGCAGGAAACAGGCGACAGAGTAAGGGTTACGGTCCAGGCAGAAGAAATGCCGGGAGTATGGGCTGAAACTACAATACCCGAGGCTGTACCGATAGAGAAAATATCGGCAGAAGTGAAAGGAACCGGAATGTACAAGACAAACCAACTGGCAATAACACTGAAAGATCCGGCCGGCGAAGGGAATCACTATGCGGTGCAGGTGGTGGAGAACTTTATTACAAAATGTAGTTACGAATACGACAAAGAAGGGGGAGTGATAAAGACAGACAAACCGGACACGTTGTCGTTTCTGTGCAATGTGGAAACGCAATACGAACCGCTGCTGTCGGGAATGAACTTTGCGAACCTGCTGTTAAACGAGGGAAGCATGAATTTCCTGCACAGATTCTACATCTTCAGCGATGAGAGCATCGACGGAAAAACATATACCATGAACCTGAGAATAAATGCAAACTTCAGCGGTATTCCCATATACCGGAACGAGGGGAAGTACTACAATACGGACATCAAAGAGGAAGACGTGACACGACATTCGTTCTTCGTAACGCTGTTCAGCATAACACCGGAGTTCTACAACTTCATGAAATCGCTCAACGATCTATACGACAACGAACTCGGAGAAGCCGGAATTTCGGTAATGATGCCCATATATACAAATGTTAACAGCGGACTGGGCATCGTGGCAGGATACAACACATCACGGAAAGAAATCATATTGAAAGGACATGAATAAGAAAACAGAAGATAAAAGTCTCGATTTCGTGGCAAAGTTCTACCGCCATGGAAGGCTCAATACCAACGAAGCGATACGACGGGTTAGCGCAAGTTATGAAAAAGCAACACATTCCATTCTGACAGGAGACACTTTAAAAACAGAGCATGGAAAGGATTCTCGCAGCCCATACATCAAACTTCAACGCTCAAGAATATATGCTGTTGCGGCATCGCTTCTACTGCTGATAGTGGCAGGTGCATGGCTCTATCTCGGCAACAGGAGCGACAATGTTACGATACTTGCCGACGACTCGACACGCACGGTGATGATGCCGGACGGCTCGTGCATAACATTGCGACCACATTCGAAAATAAGTTATGATGCAGACAACCCACGCACGCTGCATCTTAAAGGCGGAGCATACTTCGAAGTGGCACACGACGAATCTCGTCCCTTTACCGTTGACAACGGCATTTCGATGGTAAGAGTGCTCGGAACACGTTTCCAAATAGTACAAAACGACCGGTATGTTTCCGTTTATGTAAGCCACGGCAGAGTTTCATTCTCTTCAAACGCGGCACACGATTCCATTATACTCTCGCGCAATCAGAAAGCGGAAATAACGCCCGACAATTCGTCGCCACGAATGATACCTGCCGGCTCTGCCAATCAGACGGCATGGGCTACGGGAACACTCGTATTCAGGAATGCCGCCATTGAGGAAGTTGTTGCCGACCTCTCTTCGTGCTTCAACAAGCAATTCTACGCCCCAAAGACAGAAAAACGTCTCACGGCAGAGTTCAAAACAGACAATCTTCAGGAAATACTCAATATCATAAAAGAGACCACGGGGGTGACAATAACCGAGAAAAAGCAATATTGATGACTTTGCGAAATATCAGTTTGACAATCGTTTCTCTTTGCGTTGATATATTTTATTGCCACAATAACGCAAACGCTTGGTGTCGTATTTGTCGTTTATCAAACTCAGTTTTTCGCGAAACTCTTGTGTTCGTATTTGCATCAAATCCAACAGTGTGTGTATCATGTCGTCTGTCATAAAAGGGCGGTCGGTACTACGGCGTATGCGAGCCACAAGATCCGGATATACCGCCTGAAACTTATCGGAAACCCATATCATCATAGGTATTTCCACCATGTGTATGTTAGGATTAAATTCATAGTGCCCCGGCATTTTCAAATTTAACTCCATTACATCTTCGCCGTGGTCGGGCGTATAGATCACGATGGCGTTTTTGTCTTCGAACCTGTTTATTATTTCGTTTATAACACTGTCGTTGTATAACACGGCATTGTCGTAGTCGGCTTTCTCGGATTTCACCATGTCATTGCAGCCAAATTCCATGGCAGTGGTAAACTTTCTGCGCGACTGTGGGTACCTCGCACTATACAATTGATGCGCTCCCATCATGTGTAGCAATACGAAATTCTTATTGCGAGGATTAGCCAAAGTTTTGTCTAAAAAAGGAAGCATGGCTTCATCATACGGATCGGGAAGAGTATAACTCGACATTTGTCTGCACAAAGTATAGAAGTTGTTGTCGCATCTTTTTGCGTAGAAATGAGCCGTATTGGCATGTTTGCCGGAATATTCCTGATTGGATATCCATGTGGTGTGATAACCGGCTGCCCTTAAAATGGTAAACAAGTCTGTGTTCTCGTACCATTCTCCTTTCGCCCCCCTGCGGTGGAAAGTAAACATCTGGGCAATAGATTTCCGCGTTACCGGCTCCGAACTTATCACATCGGTAAACTTGATTAAATTGCCTTGCTTCTCTTTCGCATCGAGAAGAGGGGTTGTGTCGAGATGATAGCCGTATAAACCAAGATGATGACGTGAGATCGACTCCCCAAGTATATAGACTACATAGGGAATGGTACTTTCGTTTTTCAACATATCAAGTTTACCCGCCGCGTTGTTTTCCATGTTGCTCATGGCATCCAGGTTGTTGATGGCTTTTATCAAGAAGAGCGTTTTGCCTAAAACCGAGCAAGCCTCATACCTTACATGCCTGTATGTGGTCATATCTCTGTCTATTCTCTCGCTCACGATATTACTCAATGCCTTTATTGTTCCGAACAGTATAAACACGCTTATGGCAGCCATCACACCGCGCACATTTCTTAAATTTCGTGCATAGCGCATTATGGCAAAGAACACGAGTAGCGATACCACAAATACTACATATAACCAGATGTTCGTCATGTAGGCTTGTATATATCCCAATGCCTCGGTGGGATTTGTCTCGAGAATTATTTCGATAACAGACTGATCCGGAACACCATCATAGAATATAGAGAAATACGCATCTAAATAGAATGACAGCAACGACAGCACTATTATAAATATCTGAACCGAATGACGAACTCTTTTCCACGGTATGGCAGAAAATAATAATGCCACAATGGTATTGACAGCAAATATATAAGCAAGGAGATCGAACTTCTTCCAGACATTTTCATAGGTTATCAATACTGGCAAATTGCAGCACACCATCAAGACTATAAATGTGATGTTGTTTGCCACAAATTGCTTTATTGCCACAAATGCTTTATTTAAAAAAAAAGGAATTCTCATAAACTTATTCCACAATCTGTTATTATAATATCAGCATTACATTGCTCTTGCTTTCATGTTTTTGCTGTCTATAATATTTATTCGTCAAAAACATTAAAGCAGTAAATACCTTAAAATTGCGTGCAAAGTTACAAATATATTTTAATATTTCAAGACTTTCAGCATGATTATTAAATTTTGCTATCCATGCAAAATCATTTTCTTTTGCATGGATAGCGAACCATGTACACTGTTCTTTACCACGGGACGGTATCTCATTTGCATTTAATCGTAATGCAATTCCGGCGAAATTACCGACCAATTTCGGCGGTTTTACTCACCAATTTCGGCTAAATTGCAAAGTTGGTTGTGGCGAACGATAAACCCAAATCGGTCATTAGAACCCTCAACTGATTTTGTTCGGTTGTTGAGCAGATGTGCAGCCGTTTCATAGAAGACGTAGCGGGCTACGTCGGGATGTAACGGCTGCGCAGATGTCAGCAAGCGGGCTAAAGCAGTCGGGAAGCGTAACGGCAATAGCAAATCTAAGCAAATGCGGTATAATGACCGATTTGAGATAAATTTGCTCATTATCAACTCGTAACAAGATGTATGTCAATAAAAATATATATACAGATAGTACCATGCAGAATTATTTTTCAATTACTGTGCAAAAAACAATTACTATTACAGGAGTATAATATCATCATTTGTGTGTCGTAATTGATTGCGGAAATAAAAAACAATCGGAATATATGATAAATCGTAGTATTTTTATTAACTTTGCAGTCATAAAAAAATATATACCAATACCTTAAAGTGGTAAGAAAGATAAGAAAAAGGAAACGATATGGCACTGATAAAGGAAGTGAACGGACTTAAACCGCAATGGGGAAAGGACTGCTATTTTAGCGAGAACGCCACAATAGTGGGTGAAGTAACTATGGGCGACGAATGTTCGATATGGTTCAACGCCGTGGTACGAGGCGACGTGGCACCGATAACCATTGGCAACCGCACCAATGTACAGGACGGAGCATGCCTGCACACAACGCGCCATACCGGTCCGCTAAACATCGGGAGCGACGTGACAATAGGTCATAACGCCACCGTACACGCATGCACAATACACGACCACGCACTAATAGGAATGGGAAGTACGCTGCTCGACCACTGCGACATCGGCGAGGGTGCAATCGTTGCTGCGGGCGCATTGGTAATCGGAGGTACCAAGATTGGCTCGCACGAGATTTGGGGAGGAGTACCCGCGAAGTTCATTAAAAAGACCAAACCCGGGCAAACCGACAACGCCGCCCATTACGTAGAGTACATGAAATGGTATAAAGATTAACGATTTCTTTCAGGGTGTTTCAACATATTTTTCAAATGCAGAAAGCATAATGACGAGAAAGATTGTTTTAGGACGGGTTCCATAAATCGGCATTGTAGGACATTAATAATGTTTCCGGGTAAAAAGTAGTAATGAGCATAGAAATGTTACAGGCTGCACACCCGAACGAAGCAACGCTTTGGAACATAAAAAACAATCCTTTTCCCGCAACATTCTTTTATCGTTTCTTTGCAATATCACAACTTTAAACTAATTTTGCAGCATGAAAAATGAAAACACCATACTATATCATTTTGTCGCGTTTCTTACCATTGCGACATGGGGAACGACATTCGTCTGGACAAAACTGCTGATAAATAACGGACTGTCTCCCGTAAACATATTCACGATACGTTTCCTCATGGCGTACGTTCTGTTGCTCGTTTTCTCGCTCATACGGGTGCGCAACCATAAGTTCCTGTGGTTTGCCAACGGTTGGAAAGAAGAACTGAAGATGATGGGACTGGGCATCACCGCCGGCTCAATGTACTTTCTTTCGGAAAATGCGGCATTGCAATACACCGCAGCCACCAATGCGTCGCTCATCGTATGCTCGTGTCCGCTGTTTACCATGCTGTTGTTCGCGGCGGTATATAAAAGCGAGCGTTTCAACAAAATGCAAATTATAGGGTCGATACTTGCATTTGCAGGCATGGCGATCGTAGTGCTGAACGGGCGTTTCGTGCTGAAACTTGACCCAAAAGGCGACTCCCTTGCTTTCGTTGCCTGCCTCTCGTGGGCTGTGTATTCGCTGTTGATGAAACCAATGACCGGTCGCTACCCCACCCTTTTCCTCACTCGCAAAGTGTTCTTCTACGGTCTCATTACGGCATTACCTTATTATTTTATAGAACCCGGACTGCCGCCGGCAGAGGTACTCATGCGCCCGCAAGTAATTGCAAACCTGCTGTTTCTCGGTTGCGTTGCCTCAATGGTTTGCTACCTGACATGGAATTGGTGTATGGCGAAACTCGGTGCAATGACAGCCACCAACTGGGTATATTTCAACCCGATAGCGACAATAATAGTGGCATGGTTGGTGCTGCGCGAACAGATAACAGGATATTTCATCGTGGGTTCGGCACTCATACTTGCCGGAATGTATCTATCCGACAAACGCAACAAGGAGACGGAGAAATCGAAGGCATAACCAAGATTTGTTGTCTTAATACATGGTGTCACGCCTGCACCGACGGATAAAGAAAAGTTACATTTATCAAATGAACCTGCAGACTATTAATTTGTTTTAATCAAACTGCAAATTTCGGACACATTTCTTGCAATATCTGCCGGAATTAACTATATTTGCGGTTATTACCTAACAAACAATTACTATGAGAAAAATTTTACTTTCTTTTGCCATAATGCTGTTGCCGGCAGTGGCAATGCAGGCAGACGAGGTGGTTACCGTAAAAACGGGTGCGACGACAACTCTATTTGAAATCAACAACATCGAAAGGATTAATTTCGATGACGAGACCGTTACTTTTGTTGATAAGAAAGGTACGCTCACACCTTTCAACTATGACGACATAAGTGAGATTACTTTCGACAATGTTGCCACCGGGCTGGAGTCCGTAAACATTCCCGACGCATTTCCAACGGACATGAAAGGCGGCGAGGTGTACAGTTTGTCGGGACATAAGATGAACGGCGGCACGCTTCCGGGCGGCGTATATATAATAAAGAAAGGAACGAGGATTGTCAAATTCGTAAAACGATGAGAAAGTTTCTGTTTTTATGCCTCTTTATGGGTATAAGTTGTCTGGCGATGGGGCAGACGACGGAACGCAGACAAATTGTTTTAGTGGGCAACGACGATGACTCCACCTTTTTCTATACGGAACATTTGGAGTATGCAAAGATTGACAGTACCACGACAACTACTCCCAAACAAAAATATTTAAACATCAAGAGAAAAAGCGGAGCAAGTGTAAGAATATACTTCTCAGACATAAAGAGGATTGTCTTCCGCAAGATAAAGGAAAACATTGTGCTGCCCGACGTTGCGCCCAAAATAGGCGACTACTATTACAGCGACGGTACATGGAGCGACGGCGGACTGATAAGCATTGACCCGGAGGGAACAAATCCGGTGTGGAAAAACGAAAAACCTGCACCAACGGCAGGAAAAACAGTAATCGGCATCGTTGCCGTTACCGACCCATCACGCATCGCACAAGCCGACAAAGACGCAGGATACACACACGGCTATGTGGTATGCAGCAAGTTCGCACACGACCCGAACAACAAAAACATACACACACAAGAAGTGTTCCCGACCACGAAATTCTCTTGGGACGACAATTTCGAATGTAACATAAAGGTTAAGAAAACGGGCAAGTCATGGTACTCCGACCTCGATGGCAGGAAGCATTGCAACAACGTTGTGGCGTTTTACGGTGATGCGGTCGTGGTGCAAAGCCCCACGGTTTATTACACAAACATCATGCCTCACCCCGAAACATCGAGCGAATGGTTCATACCTGCAACGGGACAGATGTGGGACGTGTTGGCAAACCTGTGCGGAAACAGTGCGGCACAGAGGATGAAAGGCTGGCGAACCGTGGAGACTGACGCAACGATAAACTGCTCGGCATATATCTACGATGACCCCATGACACGTTTTAACAGCACGCTTGAGAAGGTTGCCGACAAGGACAAAGAACTGCTCGAGACAGATAGTGAGTCTCACAACTACTGTCCGATGTGGACCAGTACGCGATATAACGATGAATCGATGTGTATTTTCAACGTAGGCACGAAACACACATCGGGCAATTTAAAAGGCAAGTCGCTTATCGAGTGCATGGCCGAATGGTATAACGGAGATTGTTATGCACGCCCGATATTGGCATTCTGATTAGTCGTGAGAATGTTTTTCAAAGTATTTTTGTAGTAAAAACAATTTGGGAGTTTAGAACCCACCTATAATAAAAGGTGTTATCCAAACTCCCAAATTCTCATATTTTAAAAAGTCGCTTCACGCTTATTTCACAACCACTTTCTTACCTTTGTGTATGAACACTCCGTGTTGCGGATGTGCTATGCGCTGTCCTTGCAGGTTATACCAAGCATTGTCGTTACTTTCCGTTGCGACCGAACTGATTCCGCTTATGATTTCTTGTGCATCGATATAAGTCAACTGCAGCGCAGGTGCCTCTGCATAACGAAATTCGTTGTCGTCAGCCTTTATTACACGGTCTTTGGCATAATTCTCCATAAAAGTCTTGTTGTCACCGGCAAAGATGGCCGTGCGGAATGGGTCTGCTGGTTCTCGCGATACGAAATAGAACTGAAAGAGGTCTGTTGACGGGTCGAAATACGAATCGCTCTCGTTTGTTATTGTCAAAACGATAGATTTGCCTTTATATGTATAAGGCTTGTTTTCGATATTCAGAGTGAGGTGGAAATCTTTATTGTCCATATATGCCTGTTTGAAATCTGCAGTCAGGTCGTATGTTGTCGAAGGTTCTCCGTATTCAGTCTGAACCCACTCGTAGCGCGAGGCCTCATCGTTGTATGAGAATGTCTCATTGTCGGTTTCCGTGATATACACTTTAACCGTGCTCTTATATGCATCCTGCGTGTATGCGTTTGACATTCCCGAGAAGGTAAGCGATGTTATTGCCTTGCCCTTAAGTTTTTCCAACCATGCGGCAGGATATATGGTTTGCGTACCGCTGTTCTTATAGTTGAATGTCATTGGCGAGTTCTGATTGTTGAATCCGTCGTATGCCACCTTATCGTTGCCTTTTCCATAGAAATTGCCTATTGTCAGCACTCCGTCCGGGTCGGGGGTGGGTTCCGGCTCCGGATCGGGGTCGGGTTCCTGAGATTCCTCCACCATAACATAGAATGTCCCGGCAGCAAGTGTTGCCGGCTCGGCTTCGTGATAGAATCCATATTTACCTTCCTTTTTACCGAAAGCATAGATGGTCTTGTCGTTGGTTACCGTTCCATCGCTTACTTTTATCAGGTTATCGGCAATGGGAGAAGTCTCGGTGTCTGTCGAATAGAACACCGGAGCCACAAGCGAGCGTATTATAAGATTTGTTCCTGCCGGTGCCTCGGTAACTTTCTCGTATGTTATTTTATCTTTTGTCGCAGCCGTCACCTTGAATGCATCAAGCCCCGCAATGTTCAAATCGGTGTCATACTTCGTGGTAAATGTTCTCCAAGTGCTGTCCGGTACGGCAGCATCGACATATCCGTAAGCCACCGCCGGCATGTCCACCAATCCCAGATTACCTGCCGGTCTCAAGTCTCCGCTAAGTACTTCGGCAGGATTTCTGCTCTCGGGGAAAGTCAATGTACTCTTCGATGTTTTCTTTACTTTCGGGAAATCAATATAGAATCCTCCATCCGTACATGTCTCTCCGGTGGCAGTTACAGTTACTACAAGGTTGTTTTCTCCGCTGTAATAGAACGGACGGTCGAACGTAATAGTGTACTCCGGTCCCATTGTGCCGTCCCAGTTGTATGTCTCGCTTACTGTCAGTGTTCCGTGATACACTGCCTGTTGCCAGCTTATATCGAAGAATCTAAATCTCTTTTCTTCTTTTTTGAAAGCCTCTTTGTTGGTTTCACCCATGTATATAGTGACATCGCGAGTAAGGTCTTCTCCGTTATACCCGTTGTTATACATTCTCAGATTCAGCGTGGTGATATTCTTTCCGGCCATTGCCGCTATGTCTGCTTTTGGCAGAATGGTTTGCGAACCGCTGTTCTCTAAATAAAAGTTGATGGGGGCTATTTCATAATAGTTCCCATCTTCATAGAGGTTGTCAGGTTTATCTCCGCCTTCCTCCAATTGGGCATAGTTGCCGAGTGACAATTTCTGCGCAGATGCAGTACAGAATGTGGCACCGAGCAACAGTGCCGTGAGTAAATGTTTTGTTTTCATTCTTTTATAAGATTAATTGTTATTTAATGATTATCTTCTTGTCGTTTTTGAATTTAAATGCCACATTGGCAATGCTAAGGGACACTCCGATGACAAAGCAGGTTTTGTCATTTCCCCGTCATTAATTCGATATAATTCACAAGAGTTTTCGGTAGTTGAGATTCTATTCGCCACATGTATTCATTCTTATATACATCAAATGGAAAGACATCTTCGCCCTTCCTTCGTTTTTTCAGGTGCAAAGTTACTTACACCAGTTAAACCATGCAATACCTAATAATTGGTAAATTGTACCCCGTTCACGGTTACTTTTCCTGCATATACACCAAAAAGACTGTATTCTTCGCTTGGAATACTGTCAATATTTTAACTCTTCAAAAAGTTTCAAAGGCAACCAACAGTTACATATACAAAACGAGCGTAATGCCATTTTGTGACATCACGCCGTGCATTTTTTCATGTCTCTCAAAGAAAATCGTGAGGGAGTGTCTGTTTATATGTGGAACAATTTATCAAATTCGCACGCTGTCGAGAATTTTTTTCGTTGCTCCTGCTTGCGATGCGACATATTCGCCGGCAAGTTTCCCACGACGAATAATTTCTTCGGGCGATGCGGAAAGTTTATCCATCTGTGCCGCAAAATCATCGTAACTACATATTTCTATGCCGCCGCCGCACGATTTCAATGCTTGTGCTTCTTGAAATCTGTCGTTGTTGGAACCGAAAAACACCGGCACGTTCCACACCGCAGCCTCGGGCAGGTTGTGTATTCCAACGCCGAAACCGCCTCCTACATATGCCACCGTACCGTAGCGATATATGCTCGACAGCAGTCCGAAACAGTCTATTACAAGGATGTCCGCCTCTTTCGCCAAAGTCTCATCGGTCTGCGTGTAGCGCATTACCTTGCGCTTCGTCATGTTTTGTATCTGTTGCAAACGTTCCTCCCCTATTACATGCGGAGCGATTATAAGTTTCCAATCCGGATGTTGTTCGAAATATTTCATGAATATTTCCTCGTCGGGTTGCCATGACGAACCTGCCACGAAACAGCGAACCGGTTTGCCGTCTGACGCATTACCCACAAAACTTTCCACTATCGGCAGCCGTGTTGATTGCTCTTTGATTTGCAGCACACGGTCGAAACGGGTGTCTCCCGTTATGGTTACGTTGTGTATCCCTATGGTTGAGAGCAGTGTTCTGCTTATCTCGTTCTGCACGAAAAAATGGGTAAAACATTTCAACACGCGCCAATACTGCCAACCGTACCAGCGAAAGAATATCTGCCCGGGGCGGAAAATGGAACTCACGCTATACACCGGAACTCCGCGATGCTTCAATATGTGCAGATAGTTGTACCAGAACTCGTACTTTATGAAGAATGCAACCTCGGGACGCACGGCACGCAGAAAGCGACGCGCATTTGTGATGGTGTCTATCGGTAAATAACATACGATGTCGGCACCTTCATAATCTTTGCGAACCTCATAACCTGAAGGCGAGAAGAAAGTAAGAAGTATTTTATATTCGGGATGCTCCCGCCTGAGCCGTTCCATAATGGGACGCCCTTGCTCGAACTCGCCGAGCGAAGCGGCATGAAACCAAGCATAACGTGCTTTGGGGTCAACCTTCTGCCTCAATATCCTTACCGCCTCGCGCTCGCCGCGCCACATCTTGCGCACTTTTTCACAGAAGATGCTGGCAACGGCTACGCCAAACAGATATAGATAGATTGCTATGTTATACATATATTACCCTTGTTTGACGGGGGCATCGGCGGGCAACACTTCTATTGCTCTGCGCATGCGGGCAAGTGTCTCTTCCTTACCGAGGAACGCCGTTATGTCGAACATTCCCGGTCCTTTGCCTTCCCCGACGAGTGTAAGTCTGAAAGCATTCATCACGTCTCCGAGTTTATAGCCTTTGGACTCTACCCATGCCCTAACCACACGTTCCTGATTTTCGATGGAGAAATCGTCAATGCCCTCAATTACCGCCATTAGTTCGGTCATTACTCGCGACGAGTCGGCTTTCCAACGCTTGCGCATGGTTTTCTCGTCGTATTCAATGGGCGGAACGAAAAAGAATGAGCAGAGCGACCATAATTCGCGAACGAAATTCACACGGTCTTTCATCATGTGTACAACTTGGCGCACACGCGGCATGGTTTCTTCTACTCCGTTGCCCGCAACGATAGGAGCAAAGAGTCCGGCAATTTCATCGTCGCTTTTGTTCAACATGTACTCATGATTGAACCAGATGCCTTTCTGGAAATCGAAGCGTGCACCGGCTTTCGAACATTTGGTTATGTCGAACTGACGCACGAGTTCGTCGAGTGTGAAAAGTTCCTGCTCGGTACCGGGATTCCAACCCAACAATGCGAGGAAATTAATCACTGCTTCCGGGAAATAGCCCTGCTCGCGGAAACCATTGCTTACCTCGCCGGTCTTAGGGTCGTGCCATTCGAGCGGGAAAACGGGGAAACCGAGACGGTCGCCATCGCGTTTCGACAATTTACCTTTGCCGTCCGGCTTGAGCAGCAGAGGCAGATGGGCAAAGCGCGGCATGGTGTCTTCCCAACCGAAAGCACGGTAAAGAAGTACATGCAGCGGTGCCGAAGGCAGCCACTCCTCACCACGTATGACATGAGTTATCTCCATAAGATGGTCATCAACGATATTCGCAAGATGGTACGTTGGCAGTTCATCGGCACTCTTGTACAAAACTTTGTCATCGAGAATGTCGCTCTTTATCATTACATCGCCCCTGATGAGGTCGTCAATGTGAATTTCCTCACCCGGTTCCACCTTGAAACGCACCACATATTGGTTGCCGTCGTCTATCAACGCATTTACTTCGACCTCGGACATGGTGAGCGAGTTGCGCATCATGTTTCGCGTAGTGGCATCGTATTGGAAATTTTTCGTTTCCTGACGCTTCTTGTCAAGTTCCTCCGGAGTATCGAAAGCGATGTATGCCTTGCCGGTTTCAAGTAGAATGTTGACATATTCCTTGTATATCTCACGACGTTCGCTCTGGCGGTAAGGACCGTACTTACCGCCGAAACTTACACCCTCGTCGAACTTCAGTCCGAGCCAGCGAAACGACTCTATAATGTATTCCTCGGCTCCGGGGACGAATCTGTTGCTGTCGGTATCTTCTATACGGAAGACAAAATCGCCTCCGTGCTGACGGGCAAACAGATAGTTGAACAGTGCCGTGCGAACGCCGCCGATGTGCAATGCGCCCGTTGGACTTGGTGCAAAACGCACTCTTACTCTTCTTTCTGACATCTTTTCGTTAATTTTTCAGGGGCAGACGGTCATCGGCAAAGAGTTGGCTGAAAACAATAAGATACCGCGAACACCAATACCGAAAGCACCCGAAGAATGCCCCCATAATTAAAATTCCGTGCAAAATTACTTATTTTATTTCAATTATACGATATTTTTTTGTATTTTCGCAGGGTAATTACATCAAAGGAAATAAAATGAACATTTTCAAGTATAGGGAACCGCATTTCTGGCGCAACACAATGACACGCGCCGCACTCGTGGCGGTAACAGTGGCAATAATTGTATGGTTTCTGCCGAAAAACAGTGGTCCGCAGTATCAATACGATGTAGGAAAACCCTGGATGTACGGGGCATTCATAGCAAAGTTCGACTTCCCCATATACAAGACAGAAGAGGCAATAAAGGCAGAAAAAGATAGTATACTGAACCGTTTCGAACCATATTACAACTTCAGTGACAGCCTCGGAGAGGCGGCAGTAAAACGTTTCGAGCACGATTTTGCAGAGGGAATATCCGGCATGCCGCCCAACACGGTGTCGGTAATTGCCCAAAACCTCACAAAGATATATCGGGCGGGAGTGATGGACACGCACGAATATTCGGAGAATTTCAAAGATACGACGAAAATGGTACGTCTCGTGTCGGGCAAAACGGCACAAAACATCGGAGCGAAGAACATCTACAGCGAGATGTCGGCATACGAACAACTGTTCATTGACATGAGACTGCTGCCATACAGACAACTGTTGCAGAAATGCAATCTCAACAAATACATCGTGCCGAACATCGTATATGATAGCAAGCGCAGCGAGACCGAGCGAAGCGACATGTTGAGCGCGGTAACGGTGGCGAGCGGAATGGTGATAAGCGGACAAAAGATAATAGACCGCGGAGAAATAGTAGATGACCACGACGTGCTGGTACTCAACTCGTTCGAACGCGAGATGCAACGGCGGCATGCGGGAAATGACGAGATAAGTTTTACAATATTCGGACAGATATTTTACGTTGCACTACTCGTTTTCCTCTTCACTCTTTATCTCGGGCTGTTCCGCAAGGACTATTTCCAAAGCCCGCGTAGCATCGCTATGGCTTATACACTGATAACGTTTTTCCCGATTATCGTGTCGTTGATGGTGCGTCACAACATTTTCAACATCTATGTGCTTCCGCTCGCGATAACACCAATGTTTATAAGAGTGTTCATGGACTCGAGGACGGCATTCGTGGCGCATTTCACAATGGTGCTTATATGCGCCGTAGCGGTAAAATATCAGTATGAGTTCATCGTCGTAGAACTCGTGGCAGGACTCGTGGCAATATACTCTCTGCGCGAACTGACACAGCGGGCACAGGTGTTACGAGTAGCACTTTATGTTGCACTATCAATGAGTTTCACATATCTCGTACTGCAAATTACTCAGGAGAGAAACGTGGACAACATCGACATGGGCATCATTAAGTATTTCTCATTCAACGGAGTGGCATTGCTCTTCGCATATCCTCTGATGTATGTAATAGAGAAAGTGTTCGGATTTACAAGTGCCGTGACGCTTGTCGAACTGTCTAACACATCGAAGGAACTGCTGCGAAGACTGAGCGAAGTGGCTCCCGGAACATTCCAACACTCCATCACAGTGAGTAACCTCGCGGCACAAATTGCCGACCGCATCGGAGCCAAGGCGCAACTCGTGCGCACCGGGGCGTTATACCACGACATCGGGAAAATGATAAACCCGCCCTTTTTCACCGAAAACCAAGCAGGAGGAGTGAACCCGCTGAGCAACATGCCGTGTACCGAGGCGGCACAAGTGATAATAAGCCATGTGACGGAGGGATTGAAACTCGCCGAACAAGACAATCTGCCGAGAGAGATAAAAGACTTTATCAGCACACACCACGGCGAGGGAAAGACGAAATATTTCTATGTCACATACAAGAATGAACATCCCGACGAAACGATAGACGAGGCTCTCTTCACATATCCCGGACCGAATCCGTTCACCCGAGAACAAGCCATACTTATGATGGCAGACAGCGTGGAGGCCGCTTCGCACTCGCTAAACGAATATACCGAGGAGAACATCTCGGAACTCGTAAACCGGATAATAGACAATCATACGGCAGAAGGGGTGTTCCACGACTGCCCCATAACGTTCCATGACATCAGCCTCACAAAGCAGGTACTCATAGAAAGGCTCAAGGCCATATACCACACACGCATAGTGTATCCTGAACTGAATAAGCCAAATGACGCATAACGAGGAACAGGAATAACATGATATTCAATATATAAACACATGCACAAATTGCGCATTATGAGCAATAATGTGCAAAAATACTATTAAAAAGCGTTAACCGGAAACAACCTTTTAAGGAAATATGGAACAACTTTACTAACTTTGCAACCAATTTTTACAAAGATTGTTTAAGATGAACAAAATTAAATTTAGCGTAACAACACTGTTGCTTGCCATTGCAAGCAGCACTTTCGCAGGTGGAATCCTGACAAACACCAACCAGAGTGTGGCATTCCTGAAAAACCCCGCACGCGATGCCGCAATAGGTCTCGACGGGGTATATAGCAATCCGGCAGGCGTGGTTTTCATGCCGGAAGGGTTTCATCTCGCATTCAACTGGCAGTACGCACACCAGACACGCACCGTTACTTCTACCAACCCTCTGTTCCTCTTGGGAAAAAAGAACGACAGCGCAGTGAAGACTTTCGAGGGAATTGCAGACGCTCCGTTCATCCCTTCGATACAAGCCGCATGGAACAAAGGAGACTTGAGTCTGCAGTTTAATTTCTCAATACCCGGAGGAGGAGGCGCGTGCGAGTTCGGAAACGGTCTCGGATCGTTCGAGAGTGCCGTGGGAATGATTACCAAACAACTCGAACCGCTTGGCGCAAAAGGATACGATGTTGACGCATACATGCGCGGAAGACAGTATTATTTCGGCGTGCAGGTGGGAGCGGCATACAAGGTTACACCCAACTTGTCTATATACGGCGGACTCAGAGCACTATACGGCAACGCTTCCTACAAGGCACGACTGAGCAACATTCAGGTAAAAACGGCGGCAGACACATACGTTGACTTCGGCAGTTTCCTGAACAACGCAACGGCAAACATCAACAAGCAGGTGTGGCTGGCAGAACTTGCCATTGCCAACGGACAGATGACACCGGAACAGGCAGCACCGCTAATAGAAAAGGCAAAGGCAGCACTGACGCAACTTGAGTCGCTGCAGAAATACTCGCAGGGGGTAAACCTGATGAGCATACAGAACGGATTCGGAATAGCACCGGTATTGGGTATCGACTGGAAAGTGGGCAACTTCAACCTCGCCGCAAAGTACGAGTTCAACACGCAAATGAAAATGAAGAACAACTCCACACTCGAAAAAGCACTGGAAATAGAAGCAATAAACAAGTTTCAGGACGGGACGGAAGTTGACGAGGACTCGCCTGCACTGCTTACCGTGGGCGCACAATGGACCGTTACGCCGGGCGTGAACATCAATCTCGGCTACCATCACTATTTTGACACAGACGCACATTGGTACAACCACGCAGAGAAAAAACTCGCAGGAGGCACTAACGAGTATCTCGCGGGAGTGGAATGGGACATTAACGACAAAATAAACGTATCGGCAGGAGGACAGGCAACACGATACCAACTTACCGACGGATACATGAACGACATTTCGTTCGTGGTCAGTTCATACAGTTACGGGTTCGGAATGACTTACAAGTTCAACAAAACAGTGAAGGCTTCGATTGCCTATTTCCGAACCAACTACGAGAATTACGACCGCGTTACGAAGGCGAACCCGGACACGGGAGCCACCATTGTGGGCGACTCGTTCACACGCACAAACCATGTTTTGGGACTCGGAGTAGAAATATCGATATAAGAAAGAACTTTACGCATAAAGCGAAACACCAACCACCGAAAAACAAAATCGGCGGAATCGCTTTACAAATCAGGCGAAATTACAATGCAAATTGGGCGAAATTGTTTTGCAATTTCGCCCAATTTGCATTATGAAAAGAAAGTAAATCTCTTATTATTTAATTACTTCCAATATGCTTAGAATCTCTTCTTTGCCTTCATCATCGAGCCATACGCGACCTATCTTTCGGTCAATCTTTTTCACCTTATAGTCTTTCGAGAACGAACCTACGAAGACACCCTTCACGTTGTCGCCGACACCGTAGTTGGGGGTGAGCGGTATTACCTTCACGTTGCTCTTCTTTGTCTCTTTCAACGAACTTGCAAAAGCGAGATATATAACATTGTCGCCATCCGCCTTGACGAGTATTCCTTCTTCTTTCTCACCGTCTTCGTTAACCACGATGGGGGCACCCTGCTGCATTTCTCCGTCTTTCAGCACCACGAAACTGTTCGGTTTGAGTTGCTCATTGTCATGATCTTCTGCAAAACCTGTGCCGTCGCCCTTGAAATTCAGGTCGAGATAATGTACTTTAGGCTGTGTCGGGTCGCTGTCGTCAGTAACGATTGCACGCTGCAAACCGGAACCGCTTTGCCACCATGTGAGCACAATGTCGCCCTTCTTTGCCTTTGCGTCCTTATAGATAGGAATTAGCAGATTGTTCGGATAGCGTACGTCCGTACCGGATAGTTTGGTGTTTTTTTCTCCGGCATCTGCTATTGTGTTTTTGTAGTAAATGGAAGTCTTGCCTTTTATGTCTTTGCCTTCTTCCATTGCCGAACTGTAACTACTCGGATATAGTACATACTCTATGTTGTCAACATCCTCGAGAGCAGAACCTTCTCCCATTGCAAACGTCCCCATAGGACTGAGTTTCTTACCGTCTTTGGCTTCTACAAGTTCATTGCCGGTACTGTCGGCACCTTCTTTTTTTTCTTTGTTTTTACCATCGGTGCAGTTCGCAAATACCATGATACCACATGCCAACACTGCGAATAAATAGATTTTTTTCATTTGATTATCGAATTAAGTTATTAAATTGGTTGTAAAAAAATGTTTAATTGTATCTGTCGCAAAGATAGAAAAAAAATATTATCTATGTTTGTTTTTAACAACAAAAACAAAGAGCGTTAAGTTTTTTTAGCAAATAAAGTTTTTTTTATTTGGAAAGTTTGCCGTTCATAAAGGATCAACGTCGAAATAAACTTGCAACGACACATATCGTTTTTCTTGCAACATCGCATTCCGCGCCTGTTTCAGGTGTTGTCTCACGGCATTGAGGTCTATGCCCGGCTCGAGTTTGAGTACTATTTTCCGTATGTTCATAGTCTTTATCTTTGCCACGGCGGGCTTGTCGGGTCCCAGCACACGCGTGCCGAAACTATGTCTGAGCCGCGCCCCCATCTCCATTGCGGCACTCTCTATGGCACGGTCGTCTTTGTGTTTCATATATATATATATAAGGTGTGTGAATGGCGGATAACGGAAATCGCGCCGCTCACGGCACAGGTCTTCGAAGTATGCGGGAAAATTGTTTGTCACCACCTGCTGCACAACCGGCAGTTCCTTGTTTTTTGTCTGCAACAGCACAAGCCCCCTGCTGCCTTTGCGTCCGGCACGCCCGCTTACCTGCGCCATCATTGTGAAGGCATGCTCATGGGCACGGAAATCGGGATAGTTGAGCATTGAGTCGGCATTGAGAATGCCCACCACCGACACCCGGTCGAAGTCGAGTCCTTTGGTAACCATCTGTGTACCGATGAGGATATTTGTCTTTCCTTCCGAGAAATCGGCTATTATGCGCTCGTACGCGCTCCGTGTGCGCGTGGTGTCAAGATCCATCCGTGCAACCCTTGCATTCGGGAAGATTTCCATTATACGGTCTTCCACTTTCTCGGTGCCGAAACCTCGTCCCGCAAGTTCCCTGTTCTCACAGTTAGGGCAGCAGTCAGGAAGGCGGCAGGTAAATCCGCAGTAGTGGCATGTGAGTTGCGATGTATTTTTATGATAGGTAAGCGATACATCGCAGTTCTGACACCTCGGCACCCATCCGCATACCTTACACTCAATCATGGGTGCAAATCCGCGACGGTTTTGAAATAAGATTACCTGCTCGCCGTTGTCGAGTGCTTTGTGCATTGCCGCCAGCAACTGCGGAGAAAACGCGCCATGCATCATTTTTCTACGCGTCAAATCTTTAGTATCCACGATTCGTATCTCCGGCATGGCAATGTCCTTGTAACGGGTATCAAGCGTGGCAGAGGCATATTTCCCGGCAAGAACGTTGTGGTATGTCTCGGCAGACGGTGTCGCCGTTCCGAGCAATGTCTTGGCTCCGTACATGGCGGCCAGCATTATTGCAACCGACCGTGCGTGGTATCGCGGGGCAGGGTCTTGCTGCTTGAACGATGTCTCGTGCTCCTCGTCTATTATGACAAGTCCGAGCCGTTGGAACGGTAGAAAAACGGCAGAGCGTGCCCCGAGTACCACATCGTATGGTGTTTCTGATAGTTGTTTCTGCCATATCTCAACACGTTCGGCATCGCTGTATTTGGAATGATATATGCCGAGACGGTTGCCGAAGACGCGTTGCAACCGCTGTTGCATCTGCACCGTCAGTGCTATTTCGGGCATCAGGTAAAGCACCTGCTCGCGACGTTCTATCGCACGGCGTATCAGATGTATGTATATTTCGGTTTTCCCGCTGGATGTCACACCGTGCAACAGAACCACGTTCTTTTTGAGAAAACCCATAAGAATTTCGTTGTAGGCATCTTGCTGTGCCGTACTCAGTTTCCGTATCCTCGTGTAGTCCGGCTCGGCATGACGGTTAAGTCTGCTCACCTCGCGCTCGTATGTTTCGATAAAACCTTTATCTATCAGTGCCTTCATTACCGTTGAAGTGCAGTGTGAGACATTCATCAGTTCGTCGCGAGAGAGTTCTTGTATTGGCACTTGCGGAACGTTGCCTTGCATTTTGTCCCAGCCCGTCATGGCGAGGAATGTCTCGAAAACCCGTCGTTGCTTGTCGGCACGGCGCATTATGTTGAGAGCGGCATGCAGCCCCTGTTCCGAACGCCACTTCGGCGACAGGTCGAGACAAGTCTCCGTACGCGGTTTGTATCCCTCCTCTGTCTTCATTCCGCTCGGCATGGCAGCCTTGAAAACATCTCCTATGGGTGCCATGTAGTAGTCGGCAATCCACTGCCACAGTTTCATCTGCTCTTCACCGATTACGGGCTGTTCGTCAAGAATCTGCTCTATCGATTTCCATTTCATCTCCGGCTCTGTCCGATGCACTTTTACTGCCATTGCAATGTAGTGTTTGCTTTTGCCCAACGGCACAAGTACGCGCACGCCCATGGTAACGCACTCCACCCATTGTTCGGGCAGACCGTATGTGAACAGTCCCTCAAGAGGAACGGGAAGTATTACATCTACGAAATACATAAGAAAACTACAACATCTCTATGTCATTAAGCAGTCTGACTAAAGAACGACCTACAGCCCATGCCAAATTAACGGGTACGGCATTGCCTATCTGCTTATATTGCGAAGAAACGTTACCGGCAAAAGTCCAATCGTCGGGGAAAGTTTGTATCCTCGCATATTCTCGGATGGTAAGCGGGCGCGTTTCCAACGGGTGACAACGTTCCGTTTGTTTCTGTGCCGGCGAACATGTCAGTGTCAGGCTCGGTTCGTCGAGCGACAACCGTCTTGCCATGCCTGTCTTCCCACCTTCGAGATAATAACTTCCGCCCATGTATTCTTTCTGAATTTCCAACGGAAGATCTTTCCAATAGCCTCCCATGGGAACAAGTTCCATTATCATACGTTTCTTATCCGGATATACTTGTCCGGCCGATTGCGGAACATCGGAATCGTATAGTTCTCCGGCATAAAGAGCATCGCGCAAATTCATTATGCGATTATAAGGCGACGGCCAACGGAAAACCACCTTGTCTGCCACATCATTCCTTATGGCAACCATTATTAGTCTTTCCCGTTTTTGTGGAACTTTATACTTTATTGCTTGCAGTACACGAGGCTCTACAAGCGTATAACCCAACTGCGATATGGTGTTCCTTATTACGTTAAATGTTCTGCCCCCATCGTGCGAGACCAGCCCTTTTACATTCTCACACATAAAAACTTTCGGCATTATATCCCTCACGGCTCGTGCCAATTCGAAGAAAAGCGTTCCACGAGTATCTTCAAATCCACCCTTGTTACCAGCATAACTGAAAGCCTGACAAGGGAATCCTCCGGTCAGAAGATCTGTTTCTCCCTTGTAAACAGAGAATTCAAGGTTGTGTATGTCTCCTTGTGCAATATGCCAATTGGGGCGGTTTATCTTCAATGTCTCACAAGCAGTGGCATCTATTTCATTTAGCATGAGATGACAGAACCCGGCTTTACTCATTCCCAAAGCCAAACCACCAGCACCCGCAAAAAGTTCAATTGATGTATAAGGTCGCAAAGGCACGGTTTGCATCTCTGCCTCCCATTCCGAGGCTATCATCTCCTTGATTTCCGGAACAGTTTTCAAATCTTCAAGGAACAAAAACGAAGTACCATTGCGACCTATATTGAATTTGTATTTACCGCTTTGCTTCCATTTGTCAAGAGTGCGTTTCGACACTCTCATTATGTCGGCAAAATTCGTATCAGAGATGACAGAATTATTCATATTCAAAACCTTTCAAATCCTTCATAAGTATTGAAAGCAAGCATATAAAGACCTTTGTAGAAGTCAGGGGCATCAAGTTCGTCATATACGGAAATACTCAACCTCGCAGAATTATCTTCCATAACGACATCATCAAGTATGTCAGGTAAATTCTTGCAAAGTTTGAAAAACGCATACTTGTCACCAAAAACTATCTCATAAAACTTATCCATCGATATTCTGTGAATGCCCGGCCAATTGTATCGTTCTCTGTGTCCATTCTGTATAACCGTTGTCTCCCAAACAACATCTTGCGAACGGCGAGCTATCGTCTCAACGAGATAACAAGTGGCTCTGTTACCTGAACGCATTATTCTATCAAGCATTTTCAAGTATGTTGCCGTTGCACTTGCAGAGTTCATGGTATTGTGTTTATTCTTCAATTCCGCATATATGCATTTCTCTTCATTCATGACATCAAACCCTCCTTCTTCTCCGTTATCAGGAACCTCCCATCCTCCTCCGGCATACTTAAAAAGATATTGGTGGAAATATCCAATTTTATTGTTGTTGCTTTTGTCAATCTGACGTATACACTCTGCCTCTATTGCCTGCGCTATGGAATATCCATATATTTTGGAATCGAACGTCAATTTGATTGGATCAATTATATTCTTATTGAATTCCTTCAAGTTTATACTCTTTCGATATTGCAGTACAGTATTCTTGACATGCTCATAAATGTCTTTGTCCGACATGAAACCAAGATTATAATTCCTCATATTCAAATTTTACTCCCATATAATGATGTCGCTGCAAAGATAGCATTTTTATTGTACTTTTCAGAATTATACCTGTCATATTTTGTGACACGAAGACAAAAATGTTTAACGGTGGTTTCAAATTAAACTGCTTAAACGGGCGGCGAAAGAAAAAAAATGGTTAATTTTGCGGTTCGTTAATGAAATGGAAATGCTTGCGGCAAACGCAGCATAAACGGCAATCTCATCTGTTGCCACACATATTCAACGACAATAAAAAAATGAGAATATACGACAGGAAAGATGCGGAAATGAAGATAAACGAACTCGGACAGACCGACAAGGCGTTTTTCTTTATTTTCAGTTACGACCTAAACCGGGCTTACATAGAAGAGACAGACTGCATCGACAGCAACGAATTGATGGCTGCATTCCCATCTTTCTCGAATGTTCCGCAAGGTTTGACGTACAGGAAAGACATTCCGCAGTTTGAGTTCTGCAAGCCCGACCGCGACCAATACGAACGAAGCATAAACCTTGTGAAGCAAAATCAATGCAAAGGGAACAGTTATCTTGCCAATCTCACATGCCGAGTTCCAATCAAGACAAATCTTACCATGCGCGACATCTTCCTCCGTTCGCAGGCAAAATACCGCTGTTGGTTGAAAGACAAGTTCGTGTGTTTCTCGCCGGAAACATTCGTGAAAATCGAAGAAGGCATCATCTCTTCGTATCCCATGAAAGGAACAATCGATGCATCACTGCCAAACGCAGAGCAACTGCTTATCGATAACGTCAAGGAAACTGCCGAGCATGCCACCATCGTTGACCTGATACGCAACGATCTCAGTCAGGTGGCGGAGAGGGTAACCGTGAAACGATACAGATATGTGGAGCATCTGACCACCAACCGGGGCGAGATACTCCAAACAAGTTCGGAAATTGCAGGCAGACTGACCGATTATTACCGCCGACATCTCGGCGAAATGCTGCTGCGACTGCTTCCAGCAGGCTCAATAACAGGCGCACCGAAGCCGAAAACAATTCAGATTATAAGCGAGGCAGAGGGCTACGAACGCGGTTTTTACACGGGAGTAATGGGATATTCCCAAAGCGGAAACATGGACACTGCGGTAATGATACGCTTCATTGACCAAGAGAACGGCAAACTGTTTTACAAGGCGGGCGGAGGCATCACAGCCCAAAGCAACAACGATGACGAATATAACGAAGTGATTGAAAAGATTTATGTGCCGATTTATTGAGACCATCAAAGTTGTAAACGGAGAGATAAAAAACCTCGAACGACATTTGCAACGCATCACACATACTGCCGAACATTTCCGGAATATTTGTCCGAGAACAGACTGTGAGCAACTTATTAAAAAAGCTTCGACGACAACCGGCATATCGAAACTGCGCTTTACATACGACTGTGACGGCATACACGACATAACATGCACGCCATACAATATGCGAAGGATTGACAAACTCAGACTCGTTGAGTGCGACACGGTGGAATATTCATTTAAATATGAAGACCGAAGCGCACTCGAAATACTCAAAGAGGGCGTGGAAGATGCAGAAGAGATACTTATAGTGAAAGAGGGACTTGTGACCGACACCACATACACCAACGTGGCATTGCACGACGGGAAACGGTGGATAACACCACGCAAACCGCTATTGGCAGGCACTAAACGCGCACAATTAATTGAGGAGGGGATAATAACAGAGTGTGACATCAAACCCTCGGACATCAAGAATTTCGGTCATATAGCCCTTTTCAACTCAATGATTGAAATGGGCGAACTCGTTCTCCCCGTGTCAGCAATAACGTTATCGGAGTAACAATAACGACAAAGTGAGTAATGAAACATAAAACGGGCGGTCGCTCCAATGGAGCAGTCGCCCGTCGCGCGATTATTACCTGTAAGGCAAAGCTTTCTTAGAAATAATACGATACATGAACCTGCCAAGCATTGGCACGCCCGTTGTTGAGTACGTTTTTCAGTCCATCAATCACTTCCAGTTCGCCTGTCTTGCCACAAACAATGTTGTAGTTGGCACCAATCTGAACGTGATTCATTACCGTCACACCTGCACCGATGTTGATACTAAACGTTGACTCTTTGAGTTTCCATGTAGTACTTTCAAGCAGTTTGTGTTCTTTGTCGCCTATGTTGAAACCGAACTGCGGACCGGCAGCGAAATATGCGCTTGCCATGCTGCTGAGACCAATACCGTAACGGAAATTTACCGGAATGGTAATAGCCTTCTGCTTGATTTTTTGGTTGACATCCTTTACTTTGACCTCACGCTGATCGTAGAGTGCACTTGCATCAATACCGGCACCAACGATGGGCAATGTGAATTTGACAGTAGGACCGATGAAGAATCCTGAACGGTTCTCAGTCTTGATAGCATCGTTGTTGAGCGACATGTTGGTAAGGTTAAGACCGCCCCTCAAACCAAACTTTACCTGCGCCTGCGAAGGCATTGCAACCATCATTGCCACGGCAACGAGGATGAGAGTTAGAGTTTTTTTCATTTGGTAATTGTGTTTAAAAAATTAATATTAAGGCAGAACGGTTCTGCCCCGATTGTTTAGATTATGTTAACGACGCTGCCGGCGTACCGACACACGCGGCTGCGAACCCGAATTTGACGACGATGACGAATTGCGGCGGTTCTTTACTTTTGGTTTTTCCTCCCGTACCACATTGTCGCGACGCGAACGTTTCTGCTTCTTCACTTTCTTGTTACCGTCGTTTGCAATGCTGTCGAGCGAGTCCTTACGTTGCCGGTTACCCCATATATTCTTCTCGAACTCTTGTAGTTCGTTTTCTATTCTTTTCTGCTCTTTTGCCATGGCAGAATCGTTGGAACAATACTGCGCGAGCGTCTTCCCGAGCATGTTGGTGGTCTTGTATATCTTGCCACGATACATGTTTTTCGTGAAATAGTCATCAACACTCATTGTTGCGGCATTGTTGAGATTGCTCGTCATAATCGTCTGTTTGCTCAGGAAAGGCGCAATATCTTCATATTTAACCCAGAAGAGCGGGTATTTTGCCGCCCCGTCTCCGAAATCGTCCTCGCGGCTCATTATCGGGCATAGTGCAAGCACCTTGGTATGGAACGTTGCCGAAGCCTGATCGTAGTACGCACTCTCTTTTATGTAGTAACCTTTTACCTCGCGCGAAGGAATGTCGCTGTTGTCAATGCGAGTGCGCCCGTTCTTATCTTTCTCGTAAAAGATATGGTAGTTGTCGAGGAAAGTTTTCTGCACGACTCTCGCTTCGTCGGTAAACACCTCGTTACCGTCAAGACGATATTCATACACTTTCACACGCCCCGTCATCATCAGTTTGAATATGTATGTGAACAAGTTCATCTGCGACCCTATCGGCTCCACGGGATAATACAGTCCGGCATTCGCGTCTTCGTTCAGGTCGAGTTCGCGATATATGTCGCGTCTCCACACCACATCCTCCGACATGCCCTGTGCCGTGGGGAAAGAAATCTGTGCCCTCATCGATAGTTGCTGCGCACTGCCGGTGTTCTGCTTTTGCTGCTCTGCGCGTCGCTTCTGCGGCTGTGCACTTGCCGAGAACACTGCAACCGCGGCGAGCAATATCATCAATATCCTTTTCATAAGTGTCTGTTTGTTTCTTGTTTTACTTGATAATCACCTCCATCGAGGCGTTCAACTGACGCGATATTCCGTCGGGACCCACTGCCGTTACACGCGATATGTAGAAACGTCGGTTGCGCGACAGTTTGCGGAAAGCGTCTTTCTGCCGTTCGCTGAAGTGTGTACCGTTGCTTACCATAGGCACGGCATTGCCCATATTGTCGAAGAACACTGCCTCGAAGCCGGTAACACGGAACTCTATGTCGAGCAAACCATCGTCGATTGCCGCCCTTATGCCCGAGGCATTCATGAGCGAACCCTTTGCCAGTCCGCCTCCCCGGAAACGGTTATCGCCAACAACTATGTACGGTGTCGGGTCGGGCAACTTGCGCACATGAAACTTGAACGGTGCCAGCGAGCGTGTCTTGCCGTGGTCGTTGACCGAAATATTGAACGTGACATCCTTGCCAACGGCCGACGGTACGGCAATAAAATGCCCGTTTCCGGTGGGCGTGATGCTTCCGCCGCTCATGCTAACGCTAACCTGATTGGCAGGTATGCCGGGCACACTGACGCTGACGGGGTTTTTGAATCCTGCATACAGCACGTTCATAAGGTCGGCAGCCACGGTGGCACCGTCGGGTGTCGGTATGACACTGTATTTCTGTGTAAAGTCGCGGCGCAACTGTTCGCCGGCAGCATTACGGGTTATGAGATAGCCACTGAACTGATGCTCGCCCACTCCTCCGGCAGAGAATGTATATCTACCGTTGGTGGTGTTGATTCGTGTTCCGTTGATGTATATTTCCGGTTGCATGGTGGTATCCACGGCAGCCATCACAATCTGCGACACGAACTGCTCTCCGGGATAGAGTGTGGTCTTCTCCGGTATGACGAAAGCGTCAAGTTTGTTTACCCTGATGTCTTTCAAATCGACGTTTGCAACAAGCGTGTGCAGCACCTCGCCCTCGGCATAACGTATGTCGCTCTGCAATTTTGACAGCAGTGTGACGGCAGCCGCCACGGGCATGTTTTCAAACATGTATTCCTGCCAGTTTTTGCCCATTGTATCGGCATTCTTTGGCAGTTGCGTGGAGAGGTTGCTGTTTATAATCTCTTTCTGCTCCTTGTCGGTTACCATTGACAATATGCGTGTGCGATAAGAGTTTATGGCATCATAAAGAGCCTTTCCCCTACCTGTTCCGGGAGCCAGCATTACATGACTTGCCGCCTCAAGGTTGTCTTTGTTTTCTATGTTCCTTACGTCTCCGTCAATGCCGTCGGCCTCGCGCACAATAGCCTCTTTCAGTTGCTGTGCCATGTTGTACAGCGAGTCGCTCATCTGCTTCACCTTTGTGGCTCTCTCGAACCACCGGCGCACCTTCTCGGGGTTTTTCGCCATCAGAGCCTCGAAGTCTCCGTATATCGCAGCATTCTGTTTACCGGAGTTTGCGGTGGTTCTGTTGATGCTTTCCTCAACGATTGAGAACCCCTCCAGCACTTCCGTCGATACGTTGAGCGCGAGCATTGCCAAAAGCACGATATACATCAGGTTAATCATCTTCTGGCGAGGAGATACTGGTCTTTTCTTTATTGCCATCTATTAAAATACCGGTTTTCGGTTTACGGAATTGTTGTTTATTGTTGTGGTGCGGCACCTGCGGCGCGCATATTTACCGTCATCGCTTCTATCATGCGTGTGTAGATGGTGTTTAGTTGTTCTATCTGGTCGGCCATCTTGCGCGTCTGTGCATTTATTTCGTCAATGGTGCCTATCTGCGAGCTGGCACTCTTCAACTGCATCTCGTATATTTTGCATATTCCGGTAAGCGTTCTGTTGAGGTTCTCCATCTCTTCCGAGTCTGTTGTAAGACGTTGGCTCTGTTCCGAAACCTTCTGCAGCACCTCCGTGAGTTTCTTAAGTTCCTCGACGTATGCTCCCGCGGCTTCTGCCATTTCGGGAACAACGGGTTGAGGAATGTTAACCGGCTGTCCCGCAACTGCCGCCACAGACTGACCGTCGGGCTGTTCGTACAAACCGCCTTCGGGAACACCTGCCACCACGCCGCCGCCCGCCGTGCCTCCGCCACCTATTATTATGGTGGCCGGCTGACCTTGCCGCTGCACATCGCACGCATTATCAGTTGCCACATCGGCATGCTCTTCGTCCTCCTCCTCGTTCTCCGGGTAGATATGAGTCGGCAGATCCATGCCTATCGCCGTTTTGTCAAACGGACGGTCGAATGCCGATATGAAGAACACGATTACCTCGGTTCCCATACCGATATATAGCATTATGCTCGCACCCGGCAGGTGGTTCAATTTGAACAATGCACCCAAAATAACGAGCGAGGCGCCCCAACTGTAAGCATAGTTGAGAAAAGTCTGACCCGGAACGCTGTCCATCCACTTCTGCAGACGGTAAACGAAATTCAGTTTACTGTATCTTGTCATCTTATGGTCTCTTATGGTTTATTTTTTCTTGCTTCTCTTCTGTTTCCCGCTATGAGTGTTTGCCAGCGAGCGCACGCAGCGGAAACCGATGTACGAGCGTGGCTGGTTTTGGTATTCCCATGTGCGCCATGCCGAGCGAATGTAACTCTCCGGGTCTTTCCACGAACCTCCGCGCACACTCTTTTTCTTTAATTTGTAGGGGTCTTCTTTGGCAGCCTTGTACTCCAATTGCGGATTAAGGTCGTTCATTGCATCTACACCGGCTTCGGTATATATTGTACTGGTCCATTCTGCCACGTTCCCTGCCATGTCGTACAAACCGTTTGAGTTGGCGGTGTATATGCCTGCACGGCTCGTTATCAGGTTGCCGTCTTTGGTATAGTTGCCGCGGTCGGGCTTAAAGTTGGCATTGAAGCAACCGCGACCGTTTGCCGGGTCGGCACTCTCCCACGGGAACTCCGTGCCGTTCTTTCCTCGTGCGGCATACTCCCACTCTGCCTCTGTCGGCAGGCGGTAGCGTTGTATGTACCGCGCCTCGCCTCCCAAACCTTTCAACAGATAATCGGTGCGCCATGCGCAGAACGCGTTTGCCTGTTCCCATGTCACGCCCACCACCGGGTAATCGTTGTATGCCGGACTGCTGAAATACGTACGGAGATAAACCTCGTTCTCACTGTTCCGGAAATCGTTTATCCAACATGTGGTGTCAGGATATACGTTCACTATGTATGTGTTCAAGAAGTCCCATTCGCTCGAAAGGGGACGGTCTATTGTCTCGCGCACAATCTTTCCCTCGTCGTCTATGTATGCCGTGTCTTTCGATATCATTACCACCTCATCGGGATTCACGGCCGCATCAGTGTTCAGGTTGCGCTCTTCGGGGCGCAGACGGTTGCGGCGCAATGCTGCCGCAGTATAGTCATACACCTCGTAACGGTAGTTCAACTGCGATGCATCGAGAAGTTTCTCACCGGTAACGGGGTTGGTTACATACAAGCTCTCGAATGCCCGCTGCTCATCTTCGTTGGGTTTCTTCGGCAGGGGTTTCTTCCAGTTGAGGTGCGGAGTCACGGGGTCGCCGTTCTTGTCCTCGGTTATCATGTATGTCTCATCGCCTCCGTAGGCAGGGTCTGCGAGACGTGTGCGCAGAATGGAGTCGCGCACCCAGTACACGAATTGCTTGTACTTGGAATTTGTAACCTCGGTCTCGTCCATCCAGAAACCATCAACCGAAATATCCTTCACAGGCGTCGACTTGCCCCAAAGGCTGTCCTGCTTGTCTATTCCCATGCGCAGGAAGCCGCGCGGCACCTGTGTCATGCCGTAGGGCGTAGGCTCGACAAATCCGCGACCGCGACCGATGCCGGTCACTTCGCCGCCCCTTCCCGTCATAGAAACGCCCTTGCCACCCATGCACGAGGCAAGTACGGCGAGCGACATCACGGCAAAAGCGATGAATATCCTGTTCCTTTTCATCTTATATATTATATCTGTTTTGTTCTTTCGTATCATTTATTCGCCCTGCCGACCTAAAGATGGCGGACGCTCTTATGAAGATTCCGACCTTTTTTCTGGAAGTTTATATCCATTTGATAACCCACGAACAACTCGTGACTGCCGTTGGCCGGACTTATCTTTGAGGTGTAAAACCCGTAACTGTAACCGACGTTGAAACCGTGAAAACTGCCTCCGACGTAAGCCGTGACCGAGTTCGTGGGACTGTACCCCACTCCGCCATACAGCCGTTTCTTGTCGTTCTGATAAACCAGCCGCGCAGTAATGTCGGCACGGCAGCCCACACCATCGTACCGCACAATGGCCGATGTCGGTATAGATAAAAACGGATTTCTCAACCGAATATTGTATCCGCCGGTCAAATAATATGTGCGGTCTATTTGAAGTTCGTTCCTCTCGCCGAGTTCTATCAGGGGAGCCGTGGCATGTTCGACAGACACTCCGGCATACCACCGACCGTGAGCGTAGTAGATTCCCGCACCAAGGTCGAACGCGTTTCCGTTCACGTCCGATGCTGTAAAGGCAGGGTCGGAAGAATCTTCTATATCGACTTTGGAACCGTCGAAACCTTCGAGGAGCAAACCGCCATGTACTCCCACGGCAAGAACACCGCCGAAAAGCGGACGCTTCAGTGCATACTGCACCGAGATGCGCTGGTGGGTAAACAAGCCGATCTTGTCGTTGAGCAACTGAACTCCGGCTCCGTGGAAAGTATTCATAAACCGGAACGGAGCATCGGCACTGACAAACATTGTCTTGGGATTGTTTTCGAAACCGGCGAACTGAAGCGCATACGCACCCACGACATTAAGTTTATCCTGCTTGCCGACGGCAGCGGGATTGAAATACGACTCCATGTCGAAATAGTGACTGAATGCCACATCGTACTGTGCCATGACCGATCGGGCAGCCACGACAAGCAAAAACAAAATTACTTTTAATCGTTTCAACACTGAATTATAACGCGACATTACAGCATTTATTGTCATTACGAACAACTTTCGCACACGATATTTAATTTTGCAAAGCCTCTGCAATTCTTTCACAAGTAAACATTCAGCATTTCATACCACATCTTTCACTTTTCAATTCAGCCTGTTTTACAATCCAAATTCGCCTAAATTGCCCGGCAATTTGGGCGAATTTACTTTTGCAACCATTCTTTTACGGCAACAAACAAGATAGCATGCGTTGGATAAGAACAAATCAAAACGAATCCGTATTTTGAATTTTAACCCAAATCGGTCATTAGACCGCATTTGCTTAGATTTGCCATTGCCGTTATGCTTCCCAACTGCTTTAGCCCGCTTGCTGAGCAGATGTGCAGCCGTTTCATCTTGACGTAGCCCGCTACGCCTTCGATGAAACGGCTGCACATCTGCTCAACAATCGAACAAAATCGGTTGAGGGTTCTAATGACAGATTTGGGTTTAAGAAACGTAACAAGATGTTCTATCGTTGTAAGTTTAAAAAATGTGTAATAAAAGAATTATATACAAGTATGGTGCTGCCACCATGAAAAGCGACAGCACCATTTTAAATCCAAGTGTCCTCGTTACTGCATACCGTACAGGTCATTGTTTTTTCGGTGTCGTTACACATCGAGAAATCTTGACGACCGGTTGCGATAAAGTGTTGTTACGGCAACGAGGGAGTGCCAAAAATACATTTCCGACATTAATCCACCACGACTTTATAAGTCTCGGAGCCTACCTTTACGATATAAATACCGCGTGGAACGTTAATGGAAAGTTTCTTCTTATTCTTCTCGCACACGACAAGCGTTCCGTTTACAGTATAAACCTCAACGGTTTTTCCCGATGTGTTATCAATGCGAATGGAACCGTTTTCTGCAAATAGCACGGGCATATCTGTTTCCGTATCGCTTATACCGCTTACAGAACCGGCCACATATTCGTTAGAATAGTCGGACTCGCCCTTGTCATAAGCCACTGTCACCCGGTAACGATATGTTTCGTCGTATGAAATATCGTTATCGGCATAAGAAGTCTCTGCAACGGGGGTATCATTGAGTTTCTTACCATTTCTATAAACATTATATCCCATCATTTCCAGTTCTACCGGTTTTGCCGAAACGGGAATGAACTTGATATCGTCCAAGAACAGTGCGCTGTTGACCATATAAGCACGTATTGCAAAAAACTTGGCATCCTTTGGCAATGTGTATGAATATTCCGTCCATTCCATAGGAACATTCTCTTCTGTCGCCAATTCTACGAAACTGTCAGAGTTCTTATCGGTCGTAGAATAGAGAACTTGGAAATGTTCGAGACCATAGTTGTCGAAATTCAAACTCTTTGCATTCAATGTTATTGTCTGTCCGAGTGAGTACAGTTCGGGAGAAATAAGCCAGTCATCATTGCCATTGACACCGCTCGAATAAGGAGAAATCAAAATTTTGTTGCCCGACATACTCGTCCATCCGTCTTTTTTCGTACCGATGATTTGACTCAGGTCTATTACTTGGAAGTTCATCTTTCCTCCTCCGTTCGGATATATAATCCATTGATTGTCTGCCGTACGGAACTCCATTGAGGCCGCATTGTTGTCTTTATCAAGCATTGTCCAATCGCCCAAATCTGTAATGGTGAATGCCTCATATTTCTCAAAATCTTCCACCGTGTATTCCGGCTTCATATTTGTCAGGTCGGGGGCAGTCCATGTCAAGTTCACACGGTTGTCCTCTTTATTTCCCTTCAAATCAGTAATGGCGGGATAAGACAACGGCACTACCTTCACGTTTACGACATTCGTCGTATTGTTATTGAGATTTTCATCGGCATCGTATTGAACAACCGCATGAAGTTTCATATCATACAAGTCGGTGGTCTGCGGAATAATCTTGACGGAAACGTCCTTTGTTTCACCAGCAGAAAGAGACGGTCCGGAAATAGTTTTTTTAATCTCGTCACCGTTATATATGTTTATGGTGTAATTCTTTGCGGTTTGTTTGCCGAGATTTCGCACCTTCACGATGAAATCTCCGGTCTCTCCCACCTCAAGTTTAAGAGGTGCTTCAAGACCCACGGCAGCAATATTATGCTCAAGGTTGTCATAGACATTTACGTTGTCGATATAAAGTGCGTCTCCTTTACTAAAGTTCGAAGTGGTGAAAATGAACTGAAGCGTTTTCTCATTCACATATTCCGACAAATCGACAGTGTATTTATTCCATTTTCCGACATCTTGTCCGAAATCGATGTCGAGTACTTTTTCGAATTGTTGTTCGGGATTCAACAACTCAAGAGTCATGGTTCCTTCATTCGATGAATGGAACACCCAGAACTCCAATACCGGTTTTACGGTGTTATTCATACGGAATTTGGGAGACATAAGTGTCAGCGGACCGGTGGATACCATTGGTGAAATGAGCGAAAGCATGCCGTGATCACCATCTTGTGCTCTGTTGTCATTATCCTGCACAGGATCCCACTTTGAGCCTGAAAGCATGGGGAATGTTGTCCAGTCCGTGTAAGTGAGCATGCCGTTTGAGAACGATTCCACAACCGGCAATTCGTATGGTTTGCCCTCCATGACACACGGCGAGAAAGCATCTGCTCCGATTTCTGCTTCCGAATGAGCATTGATTGCGTAACCGTAAATTAATTGCTTATCTCCAAGTCCCTCTATGGTATCATTAACCGACAACTCTGTCAAAGGACCATTTCCGACAAGGAATGAGGCATTACGCCGTACTAAATATTTCAGTTTGCTTGGATCTATATAACCGCCATTAATACCTTTCGTCTGTGCTTCCCACGTTATTTTTATTATACCGTCTGCCACTTCTTTGGCATTAACGTTCATTACGGCTGCGGGGAAATCCACTCCGATATATGCCTTTTTATTAATGTCGTCGCCACGTCCTTTGCCGTTGTAAGCAATAAACATGTAATCGTTGAACCCGTTAACCGGTTCGTTATCAGTGAAATTAAGTTCTTTTCCGGGCGTCACTTCATTGAACTCACGAACAAGATTCCCATTTCTGTATAATTCTACTTTGGAAATATCTTGCAGATTCTCACCGGCATTTGTTTTATTGGCGCATTGAAAGTGATTTTTGCACTCAACACACCCTTCTTTGCGGGTACGATGGTAATGTTTGAAACCGCTGCCGGCGCATCTACGACAGTCAATTTTTCCACGACAATGTCATCAAGGCTGAGAGGAGATGCAGGATTGCTTGTGGCATGGAAGCCAAGATAATAATCATCATTGTCTGCAATGCGGAATTTAGCCGTAAAACTTTGCTTTTCAAATCCCGTTGCAATGTTGATAGGTTCCATTATCACCTGTGTCAAACTCTCCACATTCGGCAACTTTCCTGTTGAAATTCCGATGCGATGAGTGTCGTTGGAATTACATGCCGACTTAAACGACACCTTATAATAAGAATCTTTCGACAAACGAACCGGTGGTGTTATCAACCAATCGTCGCATGTATTCGTTGCATCTAATTGCTCCAGTCCGTTTTCTGCAGAATAAGACCACGAATGATCGTCACCATTGTCATCTATGACAGTAAAAAGTTCCGCTTTGTCGGCATTGTCAAAACTCTCGTTATAAGGGATTTCTTTTCCTTCTCCCATTGTCACCTTGTTTGACAGCACTTCTTCGCCATTAATGCCATTAAAGACTGCAATCACTCCATACCAATATTTGGATTGTTCCGTTTTTTGTTATCTCCTCTGTAAAAGATATTTGCTTTTTGCCTTCTTGTACTGTCACACCTTCGGGGTAACGTACTATTTTGTAAGTTACCTCGTCATTGTTGATATATCCTCCATGCGCTCCTTTCGTTGGCACTTTCCACGAAAGAGCGATGCCTGTTTTGGAAGTTTTCTTCAAGGTCAACCCGACAACTTTCTCCAGAGAGTCGATTCCTATCCACACCGATTTAATGCAGCCCTCGCCCTCTCCGGCTTCATTGCTTGCCACGACAACGAACTTACACATTCCGGTTTCCACATGCACAGATTTGTTTACGACTTCACCGGCAGCGGCTTTTCCGCTTTGTATTTCATCATTTAAATACAATTTATAATCTATTTGTCCCGTAAGAGGTGTTCCGTTTTTCTTTTTGGACGGCATTTTGAAACTTACCGTTCCGTCATTGCTGCCGTTCTGGAAATTCACCTCTAAGTTTTCGACTGCAAACGGGGCATCTGCCGGAACATTACGGAGTATGTATAATCCCGTAATCTCCTCGCCATTAGGGAATGCGTAAAACTGTGATGCCTCACCGGTGGTAAGATCTACTTCGTACAAACCTGAAGTAAAATTGGGAAAGGTGGCTGCCCAATAACATTTTCCGGTATAGGGATCAATGGTTGCCGACTGTGCAAACATGGGTATTAACCCTGTTTCTCCGACAAATTCCACCTCCGCATTAGTTTTGTTTATGGTGTAGAACCCTCCATTATTCGATATACCATAAAGTTGTCCGTCATTGGTACAAAACAATTCCGACAGGATTATGTCCAACTTATTTATTCTCTGTTCCATCAGAGGGATTCAGTTTTCCCAACACAGCCCCCTTATCAATGAAACATCCGTAAATTTCCTTTGTTGTTGGGTCGAAAGTCATGTCGAGCGTGAGATTGGCCATTGGCTTTGACTCCAACAATTCCCATGTATCGGTATCATAAATATGAAGAGTACGAGTATCGGCATGGACAGAATAATACTTTCCTTGTGCGTAAACTCCACCACCTTGTGCTTTCAATTCGGTAGCCATCTTGACAGGTGTTAATTTTGCTTCTTTCGTGGTGAATGAATAGATTCCGCTATCTCCGTCCTGAGCATTGATAACACTTCCATAAATTACCGCATCTTCAACTTGTGCATTCGCTAAAAAGCATGCGTTCAAACACAAGAGAAGCACAAGGGACATCTTTTGGCTAAAAAAGCAGAAGTGTTTCCACAAGTGGAGATCCTCCTGAACCTGCCGATCATCATTGATCGAAAAGTCCATGACATTTGAGTTTTTTCTGTCTCATACTTTAGTTCTTTTAAAATTAACAAATATTTATCCTCCATATTTATTGAAAAATATGTGTTTTATCAATAGTATTAAATACCTAAACGCATGATGTATGAATGTTAAACCCGAAAAGGTAAGATTTTGATTATGCTGCAATCTCTCGGAGGCTCAAATCACACTTCAATTCGGCACACCCGATATGCATTATTTTAATTCCAAAAAACAGGTAAAAATTATATCGGACGCAAATATAAAAACTTTTATTTGAAAAATCAAAATAAATTGCATAAAAGATTAATAAACCCCACAAAAATAAGCCCAATACTATGTTAAAGTATAAAAAATATAATGAACAATTATACAAAAACCATTCTAAGATTTTGTATAACGGGGCAGACCATTTACGTAATTTCAAACATTACCACACATATTTTATCTTCGTGTATCCTCCCTATACATTCACTTTGCTGCCTGCTCTTTCTCCATACACGTTCATATTGTCCGGCAGGCACAACATAACCGCAATCTGTATTACCGATTTTAACGCCAACCATGATTGTCCGTGTTTTAACTTTAAATCCAAATCGGTCATTATAACTCTCAACCGATTTTGTTCTATTGTTGAGCAGATGTGCAGCCGTTTCATAGAAAGCGTAGCGGGCTGCGTCGAGATGTAATGGCTGAGAAGATGTCAGCAAGCGGGCTAAAGCCACTTGGGAAGCGTAACGGCAATAGCAAATATAAGCAAATGCGGTATAATGACAGATTGGGGTTAAAACAAGAATATCTGTGTATTAAACGTAAAAAGGTGATGTGTCAGAACATACACATCACCTTTTACACAAACGAAATTTAACGGTGCAACCGGCTGTTATTTCTTCACAAGTTTTCTCGTTCCCTCGTTAGACTTTACTACATAAACGCCGGTGCCATTGAAAGGAATGAATGTGCTGCGTCCCACAGAAAGGGCACTAGCAACCTTTCTGCCGTCCACGTCAAACACCGTGATTTGTTCGCCGTCCTTCACACCACTCACGATGAAACCATCGTTCGCCGTACACACGTCGAACACTACATTTCCTTTGTTGTCGATTGCATATACACCCGTTGGCAAAGAACCATCTTCTATATCAACCCACATGGTCAACCACAGTCCGTTGCCTTTTTGAGTATTGTCGAGTTTATCTATGGTACACCATTCTCCCACAGTCGCACCGCTATTTTCGGGTACACTGTCCGGTTTAACCATCAGCGTGGTTGCACCGGATACATATTCCAGCGCAGCAAGTCCTAAATATGAACTTCCCACGTTTATATCATCAATATCCAAGTCGAAATTATCCGGATAACTGAATACTAAATAAAAATTGCCCTTTACTTTGACCGGTTCGGCGAAAACAATGCCCTTCATGATGCCCCAATTACCGGGAACACCTGTCGTACCAAATGTTTTTGCCATTGTACTGGTATATCTTCCGAATACATTGCTCTCATCGATTTTTCCATCTTTCTCACCACAAACAATCACTTCGAACTTGCCGTTATATTGATCATCATAACTATTTTCATTGGGCTTGTATCTAAGATTTGTTAGAATTAGGTTCAAAGTTTTTATATTAACTTCATTTTCTTCGGAGACTTCAAAACGCTCGGCAATATTGCGATAATAATGAGTAGGACCTGTTATGAAATCCCATTCGGAAGTTGACAATGTTGGCACCTTACCCCTCGCGAGTGTAGCGTCACCCGATCCTTGCTTGGTAAGTCCCTTTTCCAATGTTGGTATTTCAACAATCTCAATATTCAATTCTCTGCTCATTTTCTTCTCGCCATACTCATTCTGGGCATTTAAAGAAATGGTATAACTACCAGAGTCGGTAAACTTCAGTTCGGCATCTTTTGCCACAGGGTTACTGACAAATTCGTTTGTGGCAGGTTCAATAGTCCACTCGTAACTTGTTGCGTTCTCCGTGAGATTATAGATTTTCAATGACTGGTTTTCAGAAAGAACTACTGTACTTTCAGTTATGTCATAGAGAGCATCAACATAAAAAGACGGCTTTGGCAATGCCTCTATCTCGGCTGTAGTAACTTTGAAATCCTCAAGTGCCACGAGTCCTGTTGACAACTCCGGACTGGTAATTAGGAAAGAGAAGCAATAGGCTCCATCTTTCTTGGGCGTGAATCGCACCGTGTTCAATTCCCACCCGAAATTACTATGATCTGCAAGGGTGTAAATTGATTTTTGCAAATCAAGCGTTTGACCTGTCCCCGCCAAAAAATCGAGAGTACTCTTTCCTTCTCCATTTCCACTTAGATGAGTATAGAAGGTTATGATACATTCCACATCTTTCTTAAGTGAAAAATAAGGCGTAAATAAGACATCGTTCCGCATAGTAACACTTGGAGGAGAAACAATATAATAGGTTCCCGTAACGGCCGGAAGATCATTGGAATTTGCCGTAATGAAAGGATTTGTTCCCATTGCAATCCATTTTGCCGGTACATAAGTTGTTCCGTCATAGTCGTTGTTCTCGTTGTCAAACGACTGACTGTATGGAGGAGTTATTGCCTCTGCAAGATTTGCAGGGTCTGGGTCTGGATCGGGATCTGGGATTGGCGACGGCTCCTCGCCCGTAATCTCGACGTCATCAATTGCCACTATACCACATGATGTGAGCGACGAAGCAAGCGAGATGGAGAAACAATATTCCGCATCATCATCAGGCGTAAACGTTCCCTCCAGCAATGTCCAATCGGGAAATGTACGTTTTGGAGTTTCCAAAACCTCGATTGTCTGTGCATCCATTTCCTGCGCCTTGCCCGCCTTTACTGTAAAAGAGTTCATACGCACGGCCGGCGGATTTCCTCCGGGTGCATATACATAAAACGATATTTTGCATGGCTTTCCTGCCATAATCTTTTTCAATGGTGTATAGATTACCTCGTTGCGAGTGGGCATCATTGAACTTGGTGTTGCAAAAATGTAGTCACCGGATCTTGCAACAATACCGAAATATGTACCAGTGTTGCGACTGAATGCGTAGGTTCCCTCCGATTTCCAACCATCGGGCAGGTTTTCACTTGTCGTGAAATGCGATTGATCGTCAAAATTCTCAACGATCGTAAAAATGCCGGCATTAGCACTTACACTAAACATAACAACACATGTCAAAGCAAAAAGTTTTGATAATTTTCCTTTCATAATTCTCAAGTCTTTTTAGAAATTAGTAGTTAACATTTCTTAGTTATTAAATTATTTTGATATAATGACTTTATAAGTCTTTGACAATGAACGCAATATGTACACTCCCGCTGACAACCGGTCAACGACAGCAGGCAACACTGCATGGTGGAGCATTACACCATTCACTCCGTACACATCTACCAATCCTTCAGTATTATCGTTGGCAAAAGTGTCAATGCCCGAAGTGATTTCTTCGATTCGTATTTCATTTATATACAAAGAACCAGAGCGAGCAGGCGAAGTTACACGGAATCCAACATGGAAGATGCTGTCGCTGTTTGTGGTGAAATTTGCCCTGTGTATGATTTGCGACACATCATTCTCTATGTGAGGTACGGCAGGAATGGACAAGATCATCTGATCAAGTGTCTCCGGTGTACGACCTTTACCCACCCAAACCTCCATAGACTCTGACGCCATAAATCCCGACCAAGCCTTGAATGTTAGAGTGTATTTACGGTTCTTTCGGAAATTTGCAGGTGGAGTGATGAGCCAATCGTCAGCCTTTTTCGTATCGCTGTAAATGTAAATGGGAGATTGTGCCGCCAAATCATAACTCCAACTGTTACCATCTTTATTTGCATCTACTATGGTGTAATAGTTTAGAAGTTCGGCAGGTGATTCGAAGATACTTTCAAAAGGAATTTCAAGCGGTTTACCAACAATAAGATTGTTGGAGAATGCACTTACTCCCTCTTGTCCCGAAGCATCTACCGCCTTAACAATATACACATAGCGAGTCATGTCTTCCGGGTGTTGCTCGACAAACTCACACGTCTTCAATCCGGTGGCAACAGTAACCTCGAATGGATAACGGATCACGGTATATGTGAAACCGGCAGGGTTTATGGGGGCACCATGCACACCTCCGTCGGGAGCATCCCATGTGAGTTTTGTCGTCAACCCTTCGGCAGTTAGAGTTATGTTTCGGCATGCCTTTGGCTTATCATATCCCGAAAAGAACGACCGTTTTACCGTAGGTCCTTCTTCTCCTGCTGAATTTGCAACGGTAACAGTTACCTGATGTTCACCTTGTGCAAACTCCGCAGCATTGGTTTTTACCACAGTCCCGGGCATCGCATTGCCTTCGAATTTCGTTGTACCGTTTTCCTTCACAACATAACTTAGTTGACCATCAATAGCATTGCCAACATAGTCTAGCGTGGGAAGACGAAACTCAAGATGTCCTCTGATGTGGTTGTCAGACTCTGACACATAGTTAAAATTTTCGATAATGCGCGGTGCGGAGAATTCCGGTTCCATAAAGAATGCACCATTGACCATAATGGGGTCAACGACATAAGCCGTGAGACTTGCCGCCCCGGTATTGGTGTCTACATCTATGATCGCAGTGTACTCGTTATGAACAAGGTTTTGGGTAGAACTCTGCAAAATCCAATAGAGTTTATCATTTGAATTATTGAAGAATATGTCCTGTGAATATCCAAAATTAATAAAGATGTCATTATGTAACAGATTGTCAACCGTCATTTCTCCGATGTTGGCCACTTTGCCGTCACTTTTGCGTATTTTTGCGAGATAGTGTGTAGAATCTTCTTTTTTAAAATAAATACAGTATAGTTGTCCATACTTATTACATGCCAGACAAGTGTATTTGTTCGTGAAAGGCAACTCGCATACACGCTCCACCTGGGCTGTCGCAGGATCTATCCTTACCAAATAATTCTCGGTATAAGTCTCAAGCAATCCATATATCTTGTCGGTTGTACGGTCGTAAGCAAGGTTATAAGTAGTACAACGGAAATTGTCTTCCATCTCCTTGTCTGAAAGCAACTGGTGCGTTGCTGCATCAAATACCTTCCAATGCGGCTTCTGATTTTGCAAGTTTGCATTATAATCATATTCGCAAACATATATTTTCCCATCGTTGAGGACACAGCCACCCGAAGCATTGAAGCGAATCACAGGCTGATCTTTCTTTGGCTGGAAATTTTCATCATAGTTGAAAGCATACAGACCTTTTGGCATAGCAATGTGTTTGTTGTAGTCATACGTTCCATGCTTTACCGCCACCATCAATTCCACACCTTCCATGGAAATGCGTGGGAACCCCGATGTCTGTGAAAAAAGCGATAGGTTGCCCATCAATGTCGCAAGAATAAAAAGTTTTATTTTTTTCATTGTAATGGAGTATTTTTATTTTACTATTTTCAAACTCTCTGCATTACCGTTTGCAAATGTAACCTTAACGATATACACACCATTTACCAAGAAAGAGAGGTTTACATTTCCAACAACAACCGGCAGCGAAACTATCATGTTACCTTTGATGTCATATACATCAACACGGGCTCTCGCCCCTACTCGCAGTTCTGATGAATGGCGGTCGTAAGCCATTGTTGGAACGATGGTAGTCATATCTCCGGAGATGATCGGATTTATGTAAAATATACGCAGGTTGCGCATACTCACGGAATAATTGTCGTCATATACATGGAAACCGAATGAATAAGTTCCATCGGTATCCACAGAGAATTGTTTTGTTTTGAATTCTGCAAACCCGTTTTGGTTCAATGCCACATGCTGACATACGATTTCCTTTACGGCCGAACGAGTTTGGTCGGTACCTATGGTAAAATCGATACTTGACGAATAGTCCATGGAGGTCTTTAACTCATAAGTGGCAACATAACGCGTACCTTTGGTAAGTTCAACCTTTGGCGAAAACAGCCAGTCGTCGTCTTTCTGATTGAGATTATAAATTAGTGAGAAAACATTTCCGTAGTCGTATACCCACGAACTGGTTCCACCATAATCCTCCGTTTTCCACTCCTTGGCAGTGGCGGAATTCACATCAAATGCTTTCAATAGAACCATCTCTCCTTCTACATCATTCAGGTTGAGGACGATACTGACCCCTGCCGAATACGCATCACCAATCTTTGTCTTTACGACAAAGGTTGCCATGCCATCAGTTTTATGCGGCGTAAACGTGCAGGCATCTCCCTCGCCGATAGAGCGATCAAGCAAAGTCTTTACCAACACATCGTCCTCATATATCTCAATATCAAGTTTGTCTTTTATTTCCAACCCTTCGGTGTCTTTCGACGGATTGACCCATTTAAGTTGCACTTCATGGGAAAGAGAGTTAACCGTTCCTTCGAGTGTACTGACATCCATAGGAACAGGCTTGCTTATTTCGCCCACTTTGAATTCAGAAAGTGATATTTTTCCATTTGACTCGGCGTTTGACACTAATATGGCAAACTGTATTGCACCTGTTTCTGAAGCCGTGAAACGCAGAGACTTAATATATTCGCCAAGCCCGTTATCAAGATATACTATGGCGGTGTCTATAATGTCTGTGTCTGAGAAATTACCCGTTTCGTCGCATTTCACTATCTTTATATTATCAGGAACAAATGCTCCACTTTGCCTTAAAGAGTAACTTATTGCATAGTCTTTCCCACTTTCAAGATTCAATGCCGGTGGGAGTAGCAAGTCATTAGTTGTAAGACTTTTCTCTCCGTTGTAAGTTATACCAGGGATTGACTTGTCGCCTACCCAAATATTTCCGTCTCCATTTTTGTCGATTGCCGTCCAACCTGCCATGGGATTATCGCCAGTGAAATCTGAAGAAAATACAGGGGTGGAGTTCAACTTCTTCAATTGTAACATGGTTGCAGACAACATGCATCTTGCACGGTCACAATCTGTGTTAACGAGTGAGACTGCGGATAGCAAAGGAACTGACGAACCTTGTGCCGTGATACTCACACTGGCATACAATGCCAAGATGGCGAAGGAAAATTTGTACTTCATTGGCTTAAATCTATTATATAATCGCAGCAATTAAACAAAAAGGTTATTAGCAGATGTCTAATGTATAAACAGATACAGTTATTTCCAAGTCATATAACTTAGATAATAAATAATCATTTTTAAACCTTAATAATCTGTTGTAACATTTAATGACACTTATCGAATGTAAGAAATCATCTTCCATTGCGCTGCGAAACAATATTAGAGATTCCTTAAACATTGCGCCCAAAATTTACATATAAAAAAAAATACACACAAATAAATTATCATAAAATTATGTTTTTTTATTAATTAAGGTATTAAATTTACTTTATATTATCACTTTTTATGAAATAATTCTATACAAAAAATATAGCATGTGTCGCAGTCAAGCATAATTTCATAAAAAACAGCATGGCAGTTTTATAATAAAACTGCCATGCTGCAATTATCGTTCAACTCAATAATTTCAGTTGCTTAATACTCGTCCTCATTGAAAAGAAAATCTTCCTTCGTGGGATAATCGGGCCAGATGTCATCGATACTTTCGTAAACATCGCCCTCGTCTTCAATTTCCTGAAGATTCTCTAATACTTCAAGGGGTGCACCTGAGCGAATAGCATAGTCAATCAACTCATCTTTGGTTGCCGGCCAAGGCGCATCTTCAAGTTTTGAGGCAAGTTCAAGTGTCCAATACATAAGCCTTAAAGTTTTTACAAGTTAATATTTTCTGTTTTCGATGCACAAAATTAATGGAAATAGCAGATAAAACAAAATAATTTGCCGACTATTTTCTCTATATCCGCGATTATTCCAATATTTATTGTCGAAAATCTGTCAAATACAAATTCTTTGGACAACGTGATGCTGATTAATAACTTCGCCAAAAGGTGTATCACTTCGTCCATGCAATATCGCTAACGCCTTCCACGAAATTGAGTTTGCGTGCAAGAACGAAGAGATAATCGGAAAGACGGTTGATATAATGGGTTATTTCCGGGGCGAGTTTCGTAGTTTCACCAAGAAGAAATATTCTGCGTTCGGCGCGACGACACACCGTGCGGGCGACATGTGCAAGAGCCGCCTCATGACTTCCTCCGGGCAATATGAACGACCTTTGTACAGGAATACCGGCATTTATTTCGTCAATATGATGCTCAAGGAGTGTGGTCTCGTCTGCCGATATGGTATATGTTTTAGCGAGTGGGGTTTTAGTCTTATCGGTGGCAAGATAAGAACACACTGTAAAAAGATTACACTGAGTGCGAATTATTAAGTCTTTATCCTCACCGTCTTTCATCAACGATGCCAACATTCCGAGATGTGCACTGAGTTCGTCAACGGTACCGTAAGCCTCAATACGGGGATTTGTCTTGCTTACCTTCACACCGCCTACCAGACTGGTGGTTCCGTTGTCCCCCGTTTTAGTATAAACTTTTGATATTGCCATAATATAATATGTTTAGAAATTAACAATATAGTTTTCCTTATAACGTCTGTTGTCAAAAAATATTATTCCGCAATAATATAAATCAAATGTTGTTATGCAACGATCCAAAGCGACTATCTCTTTCCAAAAATCTTTGGCAGCCTTGTCCTTATTAATTCCTTCTATGACGAACATCGATTTTCGTCCCGCTTTAGGGAGTACTTCAAAAAATATTGTTCGATAACAACCTTGAGTGGAAACTCGCAGAAACGGAATGGTTTCATGGCGTGACAAAGCAGAACATATCTCGACAGAAGTCGAGCATTGTGGTATCTCGAACACTTCAGTCTTGTTACAACCCGACCTGACATAGTCTGCAAACTGACGGCAATTAGTAGAGTAATCAATGACAAAAGGGGATTGCATATAATTTGAAAGACGGAAATACAACATGCCAAGTTTCCTTTCTTTCCGACTCGTATTTTTCCACCTGCATGCAAGTTCATCATACGAATAATAAGGATAGCACTCGTTCACAACATAGCGAATGAACCTATAAACCCAAGGCGATTGCACCCCGAATCCTCTACAATGCCTCCAGCGTCTCAGCCAAACGAATGTCCTCATTATACTATACATATTGACATGACCGTTATTCACTTCGCAAACTTACAACTTTTTTTTCAATCACACAACTCTTTATAAATAGAATTCCCCGAATTTGGTAGGCTGAAAAAGCTCTAAATGTCCATTATACCAACAATTCCACACACATATCACGAAAGCATACA
>NZ_RQZH01000180.1 GCF_003932845.1 Prevotella sp. OH937_COT-195 | reverse complement strand
TGTTTAACCATTGTAATTCTATCAATTCCCATACCAAAGGCAAATCCTGAATATTTTTTTGAATCAATACCACAAGCCTCTAACACGTTAGGATGCACCATACCACAACCTAATAATTCCATACTCCATCCTGTTCCTTTACAAACATTACAACCTTTACCTTTACAATTAAAGCAAGAAACATCAACTTCAGCACTTGGTTCAGTAAATGGGAAATAATGAGGTCTATATCTTGTTTTCATATCTTTTCCAAAAAATTCTTTAATAAAAGTGTTAAGAGTATCAATTAAATTGCTCATATTTATATTTTCATCTACTACAAGTCCTTCAATTTGATGAAACATTGGTGAATGAGTATCATCAACC
>NZ_RQZH01000179.1 GCF_003932845.1 Prevotella sp. OH937_COT-195 | reverse complement strand
ATCCCACGCTGCCAAGAAAAGCTTCTAGCGTTAATATATGACTGCCCGTACTGTAAACCGACACAGGTGGTCAGGATGAGAAATCTAAGGCGGACAGGCTAACTCTCGTTAAGGAACTCTGCAAAATAACCTCGTAACTTCGGGAGAAGAGGAGCCCTTGGGTGTTAGTATCCATGCGATACAAAGCGCTCGAGGGTCGCAGTGAAGAGGCTCAAGCAACTGTTTAACAAAAACACAGGTCTATGCTAAGCTGGAAGGCGATGTATATGGGCTGACACCTGCCCAGTGCTGGAAGGTTAAGAGGAGGAGTGAGAGCTCCGAATTGAAGCCCCAGTGAACGGCGGCCGTAACTATAACGGTCCTAAGG
>NZ_RQZH01000178.1 GCF_003932845.1 Prevotella sp. OH937_COT-195 | reverse complement strand
CCATTTAATACTCCTAACCAATATTTACTACTTTCATTTTCTCCTATTTCTAAACTAAGTACCTCTTTCATTCCATCTTTTGAGATGCCTAATACTACATAAGCAGCTATTTTTTTAATTCTATTGTCTTCTCTAACAGAGAAGTGAGTGGCATCAATAAAGATAATTGGATATACTTCATCTAAGGGTCTATTTTGCCAATCTTGAATTTTGTCTATTACTTTATCAGTAACATTGGAGATAAAACTTTCAGAACATTCAAAACCATATATTTCTTCAATTTGTTCAGAAATTTGTCTAGTAGTCAAACCATGCGCATACATATTTATGATTTTTTGATCAATCTCAGAAATATCCTTTTGTCTCT
>NZ_RQZH01000177.1 GCF_003932845.1 Prevotella sp. OH937_COT-195 | reverse complement strand
GGTTATTATGCTGACAGAGATATAGGTATTACTGTAGCCACTAATTTTTCAGGTGTTCAGTCTGTTTCAGAGTATGATTATACTATTTTAACAGAAGGTCCACAATATGTTAGCCCTATGCAAGCGCCAAACACCTTAACTAATGCTCCTTCTGCTCAACTAGCTATAAAATTAAATGCTAGAGCATTTAATACTACCCTATCTACAGGACAATGCTCATCCATAAATTCACTTATATATGGAATTGAGTCAATAAAAAAGAATTTTTCTAAATGTGTATTTGTTTCTGGAGTAGAGGAATTAAATAAACGTACTAATTGGATTTACTATAATATGGGACTAATAAATAATAACACTACTCTTGGAACAC
>NZ_RQZH01000176.1 GCF_003932845.1 Prevotella sp. OH937_COT-195 | reverse complement strand
TTAATATCTGTAGGTAATTGGAGATGGATATTCTGGATCAATATTCCCTTTATATTTATCGGTTTAATCGGCTGTTTATTTTTAAAAAGATATATTAAAGAGCAAAAAAGTACGTCTATCCATTTAGATATACGTGGAAATTCATTATTATTTCTATCTATCTTTTGTTTATTAATAAGTTTAACATCTTGGTCTTATCACTCAATTTTTAATATATCAGTATATGGCAATTTCCTAATCTTTATTGTTTCTTTTTGCCTATTTATTATATGGGAGTTAAAAACAAATCATCCTATCATCGATTTACGTTTATTCAAGAATGTATCATTTTCATCTCCAATATTTGCAATATTTGTATTTGGAGGTACAAC
>NZ_RQZH01000175.1 GCF_003932845.1 Prevotella sp. OH937_COT-195 | reverse complement strand
CCTTATCACCCGCGTTCTAACTCCTAAGATAAAATTGGTTGGCATTCGGAGTTTGTCTGAATTCGGTAACCCGATAAGGGCCCCTCGTCCAAACAGTGCTCTACCTCCAATAATCATTACTTAAGGCTAGCCCTAAAGCTATTTCGGAGAGAACCAGCTATCTCCAGGTTCGATTGGAATTTCTCCGCTACCCACAACTCATCCGCTCACTTTTCAACGTAAGTCGGTTCGGCCCTCCATTCAGTGTTACCTGAACTTCAGCCTGGTCATGGGTAGATCACCTGGTTTCGGGTCTACGACCAAATACTATACGCCCTATTCAGACTCGCTTTCGCTACGGCTCCACATTTTCTGCTTAACCTTGCATCAGAT
>NZ_RQZH01000174.1 GCF_003932845.1 Prevotella sp. OH937_COT-195 | reverse complement strand
ACCTTGGCCTTCATGCAAACTAACTGGCAAACCTTGTTGATTATATGCTTTACTTATTGCAAAACCTTCAATGATTTGATTTTTAGCTTTCAAATGTCCTTGTGTCAATTTATAATCTTGCTTATTTGTCACAAGGACTGGTCCAAACGCGCCTTGCTCATTATTTGCTGATTTCGTGATTGAAAATTGATTCATACCTACGATTGTCATTAAATTAAAAATCGCCGATATATTTTCATATAGCTTTTTTATCTTGTGATAAGGTTGTATTGATAACAAACCTTTACCACCTTGTAAATCATATTGATTGGCTATATTTTGAATACTATCACTAATAAGTGGAATGTGTATGTATGCGCGTCGAGCGATTATAAA
>NZ_RQZH01000173.1 GCF_003932845.1 Prevotella sp. OH937_COT-195 | reverse complement strand
GAATAATGATAGTTGGTTGGAGGTTCTTTTTAACATGAAATTCTGCAAGTTTTATACTGTAAAGGTACAAAAACTTGCAGAAACAGACAAATAAATACGAGGATAATTGATTATAAATCAATGAAATAAACCTTTTTTAAGGAACAACTATTTAAGGGGATTGCCAAGAGTGGGAAAGGCACTATGGGGTGGTGTCATGGATTCAAGTCGCATCTGCTCTGCAACGACACGGGGGACATCATAACGTCCTGTCTCACACCGGCTAACGTAGATGACAGGGATAAGAGAGTATGGTCTGTTTTTACAAAAGTGCCATACGGAAAAGTGTTTGCCGACAGGGGATACATCAAGCAGGAATTATTTGAGAGTCTCTTT
>NZ_RQZH01000172.1 GCF_003932845.1 Prevotella sp. OH937_COT-195 | reverse complement strand
ATGACAAGGAAGACTTAGGCTTTCTTGACGACCGCATGCAACTGCTCGACACCGTTCGCCGGATGATCGACATCGAACTGGATCGGCGCGGGGTGAACATCCGGGGCAACCCTCACCACGAGAACCATCTGCCCGAGGACATGGGACGCATGCCGCCCGCCCCACCGCCGCGCCGCTCGTTCTGGCAACGCATCATGAGCATCTTCACAGGCAGCCTGTAATAATAAGGTAAGGCAGCGACAAATACACGTTATTGCATATTTCATTTCAAACACATTAAAATTTCAACAAAATGAGAACAAACAAATTCTTCGCAAGAACAACACTTCCCAAGGAACGGCCAAAGGACTTCCCAAGGAACGGTGAAAGGACTTCCTGAGGAAC
>NZ_RQZH01000171.1 GCF_003932845.1 Prevotella sp. OH937_COT-195 | reverse complement strand
CTGGATTCGCTAGTAATCGCGCATCAGCCATGGCGCGGTGAATACGTTCCCGGGTCTTGTACACACCGCCCGTCACACCACGAGAGTTTGTAACACCCGAAGTCGGTGAGGTAACCTTTTAGGAGCCAGCCGCCTAAGGTGGGATAGATGATTGGGGTGAAGTCGTAACAAGGTAGCCGTATCGGAAGGTGCGGCTGGATCACCTCCTTTCTAAGGAGTACAAAGAACGACAGTTCAATTAAAATTCTTAGTTTTATCACTGTTTTTTTGGTTCATATTTTTTTTAAAATTTTTGAAGTTTTTAAAATTTTAACCAAAAGCTGTAAGGCTAACTAAAAGAAAATACCAAAATGATAGTATAAAACATTTAATAATTAGAAGTAAATAC
>NZ_RQZH01000018.1 GCF_003932845.1 Prevotella sp. OH937_COT-195 | reverse complement strand
CATTGGTTCTACAATATAAGGGAGAAAAGGCATCTTCAAATCTGCGCCAATTGATTTTATTGGCAAGTTTGTAAAGAGGATGATTGTGATCGAGCATATCCTCTAAGGAAGAGAATAAGGATAGTTGGTTGGAGGTTCTTTTTAACATGAAATTCTGCAAGTTTTATACTGTAAAGGTACAAAAACTTGCAGAAACAGACAAATAAATAAGAGGATGATTGATTGTAAATCAATGAAATAAACCTTTTTTAAGGAACGACTATATAAAGACAATTCCGCAAGGATTTCTATGCAATGTAAGTTTTACTGGACAGCAATAAAATTATTATAATAAGTCCTTTTTAAGGAACGACAAAACAGGCGAGATTGCACCGCAAACTCGCCGGAATTGCATTGAAAAATCGGCGGTTGCGAAGTTCGTAACCGCCGATTTCCGTTTCCTTTCGGCATTACTTTGCACACCGTAAAGCGTGCAAGTGTGAATAATAATGTCAGAAAGTTACTTCAACTGGCATATTTTGTAATCCTTTTTTCGCCGTTCCTTTCATCGTCTTTCCCTCTTTTTTCAACGTTATTTTTATTAGTTCGTTGTTGTTCGAGGCAGTAAGGAAGAAATCGTTGTTGTATTTGTCACCGATTATTTCGAGACTCGTTTCGCTGTCGCTGTAAGTAAGTTTGCCCGACACGAACCCTCCGGAGGTGATGTTAAGTTCGAGTCTCACGTCGTTGTCTGCCATTTTTCCTTTGCATTTATAACTGCCTCCGGTCTTTGCCACATTGCCTTCCGTCTTTTTTCCATGTTCCTCGTCAGGCTCTGTATTTTCTATTACGGAAGTATTCCCGTTGCCTTCGTTTCCGGTGTTTGTCACTTGTTGCCGTTCGTCAGTCTTTGTTGTCGCGTCTTCCCGGGCGTTTTCCGTGCCGGCGGCGTTTTCAGATTCTGTTTCGGTTTCAACTTGTTGTATTGTTACGTTGTTGTTGTTTGTCTCCACTTGTTCTTTCTCGTCGTTGTCGACAGTACTGATTTTGTTGAACAGTTTTTTGCCGGTAAATGCTATTACGGCAATGGTGAGTATGGCGAGTAATGCCACAACGAGGCATCCGAGTGCGAATTTCTTGGCGCACGACGAGTCTTTCTTGGGCGGAACAGGTGTCGCTGCGGACTTTTGGGCGGTTTCTCCGGTTTCCTTCCGTGGCTTGTCTTTCGGTGGTTCGGTTGAGGCATCGTAATGATTTGTCTGCTTTTCGGTCTCGTTGTTCGGCATGTATTTCCGATGTTCCGCAGACACTTTGCCGTTCATTTCCGGTATTGGCGGTACGCCGGCGGCGAAAGGCGGAGGCGTATTATCGTTTACGGAGGACTGCGAGTTGTCGCAACGCACCGGTTCTTGTGGAACATCTGCTGCTTGCATTGCCGTTTGTATCGCCCCGCATCGCGGACAAATAACCGTTGCTTCCTGTTGGTTTTCGTTGATTGTCACATCATACTTGAACCTGCATTTGATACATTTTATTTCCATGATATTGATTTTTTCTAATTTGTATAGAGTTCAAATTTGAATTTCTTTCTTTTTCCGAACTTGAAAGTACCGTTGAAAGTTCCATCAGAAAAGAGTGTTCCGTAGAAATTGCCCGTATGGTTGCCTTCGGCATTGAATTCTTTCATGGACACCCCTCCGTTCTCGTCTACCACGCCGCGAAGTGAGAGTTGCGTGTGACTGCCTCGCATTACGTAATAGTAAGTGCCGTCTATACGGTTGCCGCGTATATTGAGATTCATCACTATCGGCAGACTTTTCTTCGAACCTATTATTTTACCCTCGAAACGGAAAGTGTACTTGCCCGTGGGACTTATGGTCATTGTCGAAGGCAGGTCATTGTCGACGAAAGTGTCTGACTGAATGTAATTCTCTTCTTTTCCGAATTTGTTGGATATTCCGTAGATAAATCCGATGGCTATTATCGCAACCATGATGAAGATAAGCACCACCGGCAGGCAACCTATTCCGGACTTGGGCAGCGGGGAATATGTTTTGCGTGGCATGGAAGGAGGGTAGTCGGAAAGTTCGGGTTGCACAGCGTTGTCATGATACTCGGATTGTACGGGTTGTTCGGGTAAACCGGAATACTCATGTTGTTCGGATTGTTCGGGAGTCTCCAAATGCTCCGTTGATATGATATGCGGTGCCGGCGGCGGTGTCTGTTCAATGACAATGTCGCTTTCGGTAACTTCTATCTGAAACGAATGCCCGCATCGCGGACATATAGAGAGCAATTCTACTATTCCCGGTTTCAGAGTTTCGTTATATTTATATCTGCAATGTGGGCATTTTACTTTCACAACTATTATTGTTTAAAGTTAATGTGGATTCCATAAACAACCACCATTAAAATTAAGTTTATATTGAGTTTGACGTTTTATAATATTGCGGTATCTTTTTACCTAGATGCTGTCGTCACTCGAATATCAGGTAGCCGTTCTCATAATCGATCGACACTTTTCCGAACTTGGACAATGCCGTTTGTCCGAGTAGCAGCGGTGCATTCTGACTCTCGATTACCGCCGCTTCCACGTTTTTTATCGTTCTGTTGCCTATCACAACCTCTTTAAGTCGTATCACGGTTCCTTCCGATATGTTCCCGTCGGCAGTCTGATAGTGTTCTTTTCCCATAATGTCATCTTCTGTTAGCAGTCCCTGCTTTGCAAGAAACTGTGCCTCGGTCTGCGATATTGTTATGTTTGAAGCACCCGTGTCGAAGACGAATTTCATCGGCACCCCGTTCACCGTTGCCGGCATTACGATGACACCGCCCTCGCGCCGCATCTTTATCTTCATGGGTTTTCCGTTGCGTCGCGGCTTATCCGTACGTTCCGCATCGTGGTTTCTCGACTGCCTTTCTCCTCCTCCTCTCGGTCTGTATTGGCACGAGACGATGATTGCCGTCGTGAAGATGAATAAAAATATCTTTTTCATTCTCGCCTTCGGTTATGAACATTCATGCCTACTCGAATCTAACGGTGGCTTTTTCCGTCACTCTCCAAGAGTTGCCCTCGCGTACAACCCGCCCTTCTTTTACGTTTATTATGTTTCGCGGCGCGTTCTTGTTGTTGTCCACACGGCATACGGTTTTCACTATCTGAGATATTGAAATCATTGCCGTGGCAAGAGCGTCTCGGTTGTCGTAGAATACGAATATGCCGTTGTTGCCATCGATGGTTGTCATCTTATATACCGTGCTTCCTATCTTCGGTTCGGCGAATGCATCGTGGAACACGCCGTCGGGAGAAGGAGGCGGGAGGAAGAAAGTTAAGGGAAGAGACGGCTCGGAGTCGCCGGTAAACTCGGAATTACCTGATTGTACCGATTTTTGAGACTGCTCGGAAACCTCCGATTGTTCCGGGTTATGCTGCAAGTTCTCAAGTTTCTTCTCTATTTCTTCTATTCTCTCTTTCAAGGCATTGAGTTTTTTGTCATTCTCATCCGTCGTGACGTATTCAGGCTTCGATATGTCACTTTTGCCAATTTTCCTCACAACGAATTTCACCAACTGCAATGCCAGTGTGTAGATGACAAAGAACAGAAGCACATATATGCCTATGCCGAGTATCATTTTGTTTTCAATATCCATATCACATGATAACTATATGTTTTATTCCAAGTTCTCTATAAGGTTGTAACGTATCGAACCCACTATCGGATAGAAGAACAGCTTGTCTGCTATCTCATCGTTCTCGTTCTTCTCTTCCTTGTTTTTCTGTGCCGCCTCCCAGCCTTGCACGAGGTGATGTTCAAGGTCTCGGTTGATGGTTTCGCGGAAAATGTTGATGCTTTTCACATCCACGAGGAAGCGGTCTGTGACGTGAATGCGGTCGCAGAAATCTGAGAAGAACTTGTTGTATCGCCGTACCTCCTCCACTATCTCTGCCACTATCGCCTGTCTTTTGGCGGCATCTTCCATGTCTGCGTAGGTTATACGTTCACGGTTTGTCATCGTGAAGTTTGTCCGTATGGTGTTATCGTAGTCAGACAGTTCGTCGTTAACCTCTTTTACTTGTTCCATTCCGATGCGGTCTCGTATCTGATAAAGTCCTCCTTGACAGGTAATCTGTTTCGGTTTGTCCTTCTCTTTAACCACGGAAAAGGCTCCGGCATCATATTTTTCGCCGTATATTTCTTCGAACACGGTCTGTGTGAGCATGTTCAGTTCTTCCTGCGACCCGACAATGTCGAGTACTTTCGACCCCGTTCCGCTGAACATCACGTTGCGTGGTTTCTGCAAATTCTTTTTCTTCATCATCTTTGCCACATAGTAAATCAGTGTGACATAGAAATATATGAATATCAGTTTGCGTGCCGAGTCGGTGTTCAACAGTTCGTTGTATGAGAATACGGGGTTGTTTTTCGTTGCCTTGTTGTTTTCCACCGAGAACAGGAAAGCATTTATGTCCTCGCTTTTCCGCTTTTCTGTTATGTCGTCGAGTATTCCGTTCAGTTCGCCGTATTTGTCTTCGTCGTTGTCGAACATGCTTTTGAAATATTCCACATATTTCCTCAACATCGGATTTGTATCTCCTTGCGGAATGTCGGAATAAGCGTCTCCGAAGATGGAATTTGCCGCAAATCGGAACGAAGTGAGCAATGTTGGGCTTGCCGAGTTCTCCTCGAACACTGCCACGTCGCTCGTTCCTCCGCCTATGTCGATGCTCGCCACTGTCGAAGCGGCAGCCTTGAAGCGGTCGGGATGTGCCTTGTAGAAATAGTAAGGTGCTATTGATTCCGGCATACGGATTAGGTTTTCATCGGTTGCCTCGATGCCGAAAATACTCTTCATTATTTGCCCCCATGTCCTCTTTATGTTCTCTATGTTTCCCTGCTGCATACTGAGCGGGTAGAACCACACGAGACGTGTCTTCCTCATGTCTCCCCCGTCAAGTAATACTTTGGCACGAATGATGAGTGCCAATTCGGTGAGATAGCACGATATGCGTTTCTTGTTGGCGGGGTGGGTACTCCATTTCAGGTTTGCAATTATGCGGTTTCCTATTCCCACACTCTCCTTTTCGTATATAAACGGTATGTTGGCATCGCCCAATGCCTCGATGCAGTCTGCTCTCATTGTGTCGAGTCGTTCGCACTCCGACAGTACCGTGCGCTGCGGGAAACCATAGTCCGTGCCCAGTACCTTTGGTATAAACTCCTGTCGCATTACTATTTCGAAAAGATATTTCGATTGGTCGCTGCCGTTGTATAGTGTTGCCACGAGTTTTTCTCGGTTCTCGTTCTCTATTTTCAGCGGCTGTGGCAGTTGTTCGTCGCGCATGCTTTCCACGTGCGTATTGGTTGTTCCGAAGTCGACGGCAAACGTGAATGCCGATGTCCCGCACTCGTTTTCTATCCACTGCGGTGCTATCAATCCCTCTGTGATGCGTTGTCCGCGGTCGTCTGTCACAACCACGTTCACAATATCGAAATCGGTTGGTATCGTGTAGAACGCAGACCCCATGTTTTTAATGTGTTTCAGACTGCGCCGCCGTGTCAAGGGTTCTGCTATCCGTTCGTGCAGTCCGTTGCGATAGAACTCCAGCGATATGTCTCTGGCGGCGAGATTGCCCAACGCCCGGTCAATCAACTGGACGTGGTAGCGGTTGAAGTCGGCGCGCCTTGCAAACGGGAACATTGCTATTGCGAACGGGATGCTGACGAACTTGCCGTAGTTGTTCGTTGTGTCGTATGTCATGTCGCCATTTACCGCCTCTACGTATGTTCGTTGCAGCGTGACGAAACTATACGGGTTTTTCTCCGTTTTGCGCACTCTGATGCGCAGTATTGCCTTCACTGCCTCTTGTCCTCCAATCCTTAGGTGTTGCATTTCGAACACCGGCTGCCCTGCAACTGTTCCCGTCATAAGGTCTTTCATGGTGAAATACTTGAAAAATGTCGGTTTAAGCGGCAGCAGGAAACTATTCTCATCGACGTCGCGACCGACTGATTTGATGTTCCCGTCGAAGAAACAGTCGGCATCGATCGGGAAATCCAGTTTTATCATTGTCGGCAGGAAGAAGTCGTCATCGGTAAGCCATGGATACAGGTGTGTGGTTGCCGGCAGCACGCGTTTGTTGATGTCTTGCTCGCGATACATATCCGGTGTTATCACGGTGGAGTTGTCCCAAGGGTAAGTGACGTATATAAACGGGTCGCTTGCCAATGTGTTCAGGTTGTTCTGCAGCACCAGCGGTTTTCTCGTCTCTGCCATTGCCTCGGGCAGTGACGGCACTATTACGAAATCACTCTCGGCAATTGCGTTTGTAACATCTTCCTGTCGGCATCTGTATAGTGGGAAACCGAGCACGTTTACCCCGTTCTCTATCGGCATGTAGTTACGGTTCAGGTATTCGCGTGCTTTCATGGCACTCTCTTGGTCGGCAGTCTCGGGATTGCCAATCTCTGTTATTATCTCGTTGCGTGTCCTGACATAGTCCGATCCCACGCCCTCCATCATCTTGAAGTTCTCTATAAGATAGTTGTTCACCTCGCTGCACATTCTTTTCAGTTCGGGGAATGCCGTGAACATTGCATATACATATTTCACGAACTTTGGGTTCCTTTCCCAAAGGTTTCTCCACTCTCCGAACAGAACTTTCCCTTGTTCCACCTGTATTTGTTCTATGCAGTTTGCGTTTGGTGAAGCCATGAACAGCGATGCCGGCGACGTGCTTCCAATCACTTGGTTGCCATACATTATGAAATATATGGACATGTCTTGCGAGAAATTATACGCCGTTGCGTCCCGGTTTATGAACATTTGCAGCGTCTCTCCGAGCAGTCTGTGGTCGGGAGAGTCGAGCAACATCTGTATGTGTTTCATGTTCCACTCCACGAGTTGCAGTGCGTACATGGATTTCATTTCATCGAAATTATAGAACACCTGTGCAATGTCGAGAGCCTGCGATACGAGACGCATGTCCATTCGAGAGCCGAGCAGTCGTGGGTCTTTTGCTATGTGTTCGAAAGCATTTTTCACGAGATCGAGTTGTGCGAACGGACTTGGTATGGCCGTCTTCGGGTGCTCTGCCAATCCGCCGTTGGGGTCTTTTATCGCCTTTATGTCGTCCTCGTTATATTGTCCTGTCAGCGAGAACCAGTCCTCGCCGTTGCTTTTCCGGTTGTATGATAGTACGTTGTCCATGTTCTATACGATTGAGTTGTACTTCTTGTCGATGATATTCTCGGTTGCCTTGTCGAGCAGATCCATCAGTCGGAACATCACGTTGGCATTTCCGTATCGTGCCTGCCTGCTTGCCGTTTTCGACTCGTTGTTCAGTGCCTCCTGTATTGTCTTGTAAGATATTTTGCTCTTCAGGAATCCCGTTGTCGGTGCTATGTCCGTAAGGCAGTCGCACAGTTCGCGTGTGTATAGATTGAAAGGTGTGAATTGTCTCTTGTTCATTGCCATCTCCTGCAGCCACTGTCTGTATGCGGCGAAGAAACTTCCTGTCAGCGACGTGTATCCCGATGTGGTGAGGAACGAGCGTTGTATCTTAGGCGCATCGTCCGTATATGCCATTTTCCCTATGTCTTCTCCGAATGCGTATGTGAGGTACATAAACGCTATGTGGAATTTTATCATCTGCCGGTTTAAAACAAGTCGTGTGCGTTCGCCGAAATCCATAAGTGACAATGTCATCTTGTCGTGTCTCAGTCCGTACTCCTTGAATGTCGCATTGCGCACCCTTCCGTTGTCGGTTCGCAGTTTCTCGTCTCCCAAGGACAGGAAGTCGAGTATTGCCGTTGCCCCCACATACTCCACGAAATGTGCATCGTTGCGCTGCCCGTTCTGCCCGGGGTCGTTCTTGTAAGGGTTCGACACAACCTCGTCTCCGAGATAATAGCATGCGTTTACGCTTGCCCCCGACACTCCGTCTTTCGACCCGGTAAGGTTCACGCGGTAGTAATCGAGTGCGGATTTCGTCTTGCTTATGAAGTCGGCAATGGTTATCTCGCTGTTCTTGTCTTGCTCGATGTTGAAGTAAGGAAGTACGGTAAGGGCACCTATTTTCGCATCTGCGAGGGTTCCCTTGTTTGCCACCGCAGGATTGTTTACGGCGTTGCGTATGTTCTTTACTATGATGGGATAGCCCGCTGCTCCCGTTCCGCCGAATATGCTGCTCACTATGAACACCCTGTCCGACGTGCTCACAACGTTTGCAAACTGCTTGAATTCTTCCGAATCCTTGAACTGGTTCAGTGCCACGCTGCCTATGTTGGGACTTCCCACAAAACCAATGTCCATCTTGGTCTTCAACTGCTCGTTGCTGAAAAGCATGCTGCACAACGCTTGGTTTGCGCTGTCGAGAGTGTTGTAGTTTATGAAATCGCGGAACTCTTTCGCCGAAATGCTCTCAAGATTGAATACGAATGTGTCGTTGAGCACCGCATCGCGGTTGAGATCTCCGAGCGTTGAAATCCTTGTGGCAAAGAATCCGCGTTCAACCTTGTCGCTGCTCACGTCGCCATATATGCTGCAGCGAATATCTTTATACCATCGCAGCAGGTCGTCGGTGCGCTTAAGGTCTTCGTTCGCCTTGTGCGGATCCATTATTATCGGGATTATCTCAAGGTCTTTTATTGCGTTTCCGTTCTCATCAATCGGGCGTACACCCGCCGCAAGTTGCATTATAAGTGGTTTCAGCACTCGCGATCCGGTGCCTCCCACAAGGAAAAGAAATAGTCTCATTTTCGTTATTACGGCATTTTTTTAAGGAGTTATGGTTTGGGGGGAGTTGAGTAGTTGTTTAATTAAAGTGTCGAGGCTACGTTTCATTATGAGAAATGAAGCGTTGCCGACTCTCATGTACTACTGCGGTATCGGCGTATGCCTGCAGTTGGAACTCCACCATCTAATCGAATAGGATACTGCGATGAACAGAATTGTCTCTACCATTATGTTCAACAGCGAGAAGTGTATCAGTTGCATGTTGTATTCGTAATCATACTCGTTGAACACACTGTTGGGGTATATGAAATCTGCCGTCGGCGCGATAAATACGGCGATGCCGAGAAATATCAGCCAATGATACCACCGCGCGAAACTTACGGAATTGACGGCATAATAGTAGATTGCTGCCGCAGCCCACGCCACTATGGCATTTATCATGGCTACCACGAGATACATGTTCTCTTCGTACATTGCCTGCGAGAACTCTGTCTCGTAGTACAGCAGTTCGTATATCTGCATCGAGAAAACGATGTACAGTATCGTAATCACGAGTCCCGCGATAAGGAAAATTCCGTTTTTCATCTCTTTATCTTTTCATTTTAAGTTTCAAGTCAAAGTAGTATGGCTCGCCGTCAGACAATTTGCGGTAACTGTCATAGATGCCCTGCAACAGATATTTCAATCCGAAAGTGGTTGTGGAAAAATCGGAAGCGGCAAGGTTCGTGTCGTCTTCCGACGAACTCTCGGCAATCCATCCGGGCATGCGGTTTAGCAGTCTGATGCTCACTTCCTGATCTTGTTTCATGGCGTTCATCTTCAGTGTGATGATGTGTGTTGCCTTGTAAAGATACTTTTTGTTGTTGGAGTTGCGGTCGTCGGCACCTATGGCACGTATCGACTTTATCTCTGCCGGGTCATCGCTCCGCACCAAATAGTTCTTCGGATTTGTGAGATAATCTTTCTCTATGAGCATCGAACCGAGGTTTACTGCCACCTCTATCTGCAAGTCGTCAGAGTTCCTGTCGGCTCTTACGTCCTCTATGCTCGTTATGCGCTCGGTCTGACCTTTGGTCGGTCGGAACTCTCCGCGACTCTCTCTGCCTCGCAGCATTATCGTGTAGAACGGCTTGTATGCGTAGCTCGCATCGAACAGATATTTGTGTTCGAATCCTTCGAGTTCGTCGAACTTCGAGAATGCCGCATACTGCGGGTCGTTTGTCAGTCGTGCAATGTCGTCGTTGTCGCCCACGATAATCAGGTAGTACGGCCGCATGCCGTTGTACTCCGTTCCCTTCGAAGGCGAGTTGTAAGGATAATACGCCCCGGCAAAACTGCCCGACATCTTCACAATTAGCATCGACTTGTGCCGCGCCTTTTCTTTGAATATGGCGTTTGCCACTCCCTCTGCCTCGTTAAGCACCTTCTGTTTGTTCACGGTGGCGAGTTCGCGCGTCGAGTATATCATGTCTGATGCGAGAATACTCAACTCGTTAGACTCGTTCTTGTTGAGTATGGAATCCAGTATCACGCCGAAATCGGTGTATTTCGGGTCTCCTATCCCCTCCGTAGTCTTGAAGATGTTGTTGTCCGTGATAAACTCCTTGTACGATTTCGGGTAGTCGTAAACGGCATCGTTTACCACGAAAATTATGTTGTCGTTGTTGTCTGAAGGCAGCGAATTGAGCATCTTCACTATGGCTTTTTTAAACTCTCCCGTGGTCTGCGGCGAGTCGTAACTCACCATGCTGCCCGAACGTTCGAGGTAGAATTTCACCGTGAGGAACTTCTTGTCTGCCTTTCCCCAAAACGTTATGTTCTTCCAGTCTTTCCCTTTTGAGAACAATTTCCGTACATATTCTTTTACGCTTTCTTCGTCCAGCCGTCCGTCTTTATAAAATTCCTTCATGTGAGCCTTGTTGGCATCCATGAAATCGGCTATCTTCCGCCAGTCGTCGCTGTCTATCGTGGCATCGTCCCCGGCAAGTTCGCGCACGAGCGCGGCCAGTTCTTTTTTGCCGCCGTCGCTGCATGCCGTGGTCAGCACAAGCATCATTGATGCTGCCACGGCAATGCTTAAAAACATTCTTGTCATGGTTTTTAATTTGGTGATCATAAAAACATGTTACATGTTCAAAATGCAAAAATACAACTTTTTGCAAGCGAAACCAACATTATCCTGCTATTTTTTGTTAAACATCTTTTTTAAAGCAGATGTTCAAAACCAACAATATATACGCGAGTTCGGGATAAAATCCATCAAAAAAAGAGTTCTAACCGTCTCGTTTTTTCACATGTACCAGCAATGCTTTTGGTTTGTTCTCAAAGAAACAATATGCAGTAAGTGCCGAGCACAGATTCATTATGAAGTTATGCACGGATCTGTGTCGTGAATGAACGAGGTTCGCCTTGTTCTTGAGCAACTCATTCACTCACTCTGTGATGTACCTTTTCCGAAGCATTATCTCATCCCACATTGGCATTATTTTGTTCTTCATGTTCTCTTTGATCCAATGCACAATATGTATCCCTTGATGAATGACATATCGAACAGTCCTTGCTTTATATAACTTATTCAAATAACGTCTTATGTTATGGCAAACGGGTATCATGTTACCGGCAACGAATGTTATGCCGGTGCATTTGCCGAAAGCATATAGTTTCATGAACATCATCATCTTGAAGAACAGCCGTGGCATGAGTTCCACGAAGCGATTGCAGAATACGGCTGTGGAAAAATCATGCTTCAAATAACCTTTGATATAGTACATATAATAATCCTTGAAAGCTCGGTATGTGCCGAAATTACAGCATATCATAATGGTCATTATTTCACTTTCCCACATTTGACCTTTATGGTTACGATACCGTCTGCCGTTGCCGTCCAACTATTGCAAAATCAGATTTTTATCAAGTTCGGCATTAAAATTCTTGTTAAATTCATCAATAATACAGAAAATTTCCGGAGTTTTCTTGAACGAAATGAAAAACTTTGTCCTTGGTAATCATGGCAGATTTTGTTTGTATTTTATTGATTTATATTACTATAAAGGTACAACTATTTCCGCATATTACCAAACTTTATGATGAGTTCTTATCCCGAACTCGCGTAATATATGGTTTGTATCAAGTTGATTTGTTTTCTCCTTTCCAATATCTTTACGTCTTTTTTCGTCATGGCATCGTTTTTTACCTGTCGTTAAGCATGCCGTGCCATATCTTATATACAACATGTTGAATGAAAGGTGAAAAGCGATTACGCCTGTTTTGCATCGTGATTTCGGCGGAATTACACACCAAAACCGCTGAAATTGTTTTCCAAAATCGGCGGTTTTAATTTATTGTTTACCACTAACGGGTAAATGGATCGCTAACAAATATTGTATAGTTCATTCGTTATTTTACCACGAATTTCTTTGACACGATGCCTTTGCTGGTGTTTACTTGCAGTACATACACTCCGCAGGAAAGAGGTAGTGACACCACTTCCGAGATTGGGTGCACGGAAAGCACTTTGGTGCCCGACAGACTGAACACTTCGACATTTGGTGCGGGGAGATTGTTGTCGGCATGTTTTATCGTAACGGTGTGCCCGTTGTCGGAGAACGATATGTCGATGTTGTTGCCCGCCATTTCTATGTCGTTTATGCCCGAAACCGTGCCTATGCTGTAAACTTTGCCGTAGTTGACGTATTTTCCCACGGTCTCGAAAGTGGTTTTGTCTTTCTGTGTCTCCATTATTATTATGTACTTCCCTTCTGCCAGGGTCGGTTTGTAGTTCTTTGTTATCGTCTTCGTCTCGCCCGCTTTCATCTTGAGGTTGAACTCGATGTGTACGGCTTCTCCTCCCTTGCCGGTCATTTGGCGCAGTCTTATATAGAACTTTCGGGTAAAGTCCTTGTTTGCTTTCAACGTAACGCTGAACGGTACTTTTACGTCTTTTTGCATCTCTGTGGGCAGTGTGAATTCATTGCATTCCAACACGAGGTCGGGGTTCTCTTTCACATCTATTATGCAGTCTTCGAAGAAACCCTCCACGGCCTTCTCTCCGTTGTCGGTTATATAGTATGTCTTTATCTTATACTGTCCCGGGTCTACGTCGAGTCTGTTGTAGTATCTCATGTTGCGAGCCTCACTTTGTTTGAACGTCTCGTTAATTAGAATGAATGGATATGAAGTAGTTGCGTCGTCTGCTTTCTCCAGTTTCATCAGCATACCCACCTTTCCTTCCGTTCCGTAGTTTCTCACGTCTTGCAACACGAGAGCCTTATCGCCTTGTTTCACGGTTTGGTCGTATGTCGTTGCACCTATCCACTCATAGTTTTTCGTCTGTCGTATGACAGGTGTCGTGGCTTCTTCTTTCACTTCCACGACGGTCTTTCCCACGGCATCGTCATTGAACGGGTGGGTCTCGTGCTTGTCTTCGAATGCCGTTATCTGATAAGTTCCGGGCGGCATGTCGGCCGGAAGATTTACGATGAGAGTGATGATTTTTTCGCTGTTGTCATACACCCGGTTTGTAACATCGCCCCGTTCTCCTGCCATGTATGATTTCTCCGGGTTGTCTGTCGATGTAAATTTCAGCATTACCTTACCCAAATAAAAATCGTTGCTGTTGTTTTTCAGGTTTAGTCTGAACGCTCCACTCCCCTTTGCGTAAAGGTCTCCGTCGGGGGTAATCTTTTCGAGCAGCGTTACATCGGGCTCGGGTGTATGGATTGTTGCATTCATTGTTCCGTCGGCAACGGTAACATCGGCATAAGCCGGCAGGCCGTTGGGATGGCGCAGTATGGTGTATTTGTCGGCATCTGCGGCCTTGAAGGCAAACATCGTGTGGTATTGTCCGTCGGCCACTCCTTGCACTTTTGCCGGGATGTCCTGCATTTTGTATTGTACTGCCTCTATCAAGTTCTGTGCATTCGGGTCAACACCCCTTATGCTAATGTCGCCTTCTTTCAGTACTTTCACGATGTTCCCGTCTTTCTCGAGTACGGCTGCAATCTTTCCCGAGAAATTCTCTGTGTCGTTGTTCTCCACGAATGTCATGTATTGGTACATTACATCGTTGGTACCGTATGAGAATACCGCGAGTCGTACGCCTCCATATACAGGCCACTCTCCTTTTCGGTTCGGTTCTTCTGCCGGTTTTATGCCCACTATTATTTCCTGTCCGAGGTTGAAACCTCCTCCGTTCGCGCCAATCCCCAGTTCGTACGGATTCATGGCATTTACCATGAAATATCCGTTGCTTTTGCCATACCAGCCCCAGTTGATATGCACGAAATCGTTAGAGTCGTATCCGTCGCACACGAAAGCGTGTCCGCCTTGTCCGTCTTCGTTCGACGCACTGTAAAATACCGGTCGGTTGGCATTGAGTTCTGTCTTTATCATCTGCATCCATTCAGGTGTGCTGTAATAGTCGCGCACCTTGTAACTCATGCCCTTGTCGTATCCGAAATATTTCACCATGGCTCCCGTTACCATCTGCGAGTATGCTCCGCTTCCGCCGGGAAGGTATGTCATGTTGACCGACACGCCGAGTTGACTGCACAGCGTTGCCACGGCGTTGTTTTGTACGGCGTCGGCATTCTCTTTCTCGAGCCGTGCCGGCATGTTGTTCCAATCGTATGTGGTAGATCCGAAATCGGCTGTGAGATTTCCCACGTTAGACTTGTAGGTGTACGTCCCCGTTCCGTGTTCTGGATACTTGTGGAATCTCATTATCTGTGCCATTGCCGTGGCAACGCACCCTACATAGTAGTTAACGTCTTTGCCTTCGTCGTTTTTGTATGTAGGACATATGCCGTTGAAAGGTGCGTCTTGTCCCCATTCAATTTTGTCAAGGATGGGGTTTACCACAGGTGTTCCCGGTTCTTTGGCATATTTCCCATTTGTCGGTATTTCTTTCATGTTTCCCTCTATGATGTCGGCATAGAACTGCATCCACGCCACGATGTTGTCGGGAGCATTCTCAAAGTCAAACGAACCCTCGTCGGAGTATGCCAGAATTTCTGCGATGTCGTCGTCACCCGAAACTATGACGAATCCATTGCCGTTGCCGGAATTATATATATAATAAGGAGCGTATCCCGGTCGGGGAGACTTTCTTATATTAAGATTCTGCGGAATGGCAATCGACTGCAGTTTTACGTTCCCCGCCATTCGCGCGTTCAGGAAACGTTCTGCCACTTTCCTTGCTTCTGTCTGTGATACTTTCTTGGCAAATGTTGCCGATGATAGTATCGTCAGGAACAGTAACAATATTGGCAATGTTCTTTTCATTGGTATAAAATTTTAGTTTGATAATTATTCCGTATGGTAATATTTACCTGTCGAGGTGCGGTTGTACACGGTCTCGTTTGGCACAGGCTGTATTTTTGTTGCAAAATTAATACATTATTTTAAATTTGCAATGAATGGATAATTATTTTTTAACAACTATTTGTTTACAATTTAATTCGAACAAAATGTATTGATAAAAAGACTGTGCCAATTGTTTATTACGGTAGTCCGCAGAATGGTTTTGATAACGTGATGACACTTGCAATGATGTGTGTTCGTCCGATTGTGTTTACTTGATAAAAAGTATAATATTCGGTCTTGTTGCTCAAAAAAACTAAAAATCAAAGTATTGTTTGATAAAAAAGTTGTAATTTTGCAACTTAGTTTTCGGAAAAGGAAAGAATATTTCAAATAGATGTTTTTTAAAAAATGAACAATGAACCAGCAAGAACGTTTGTTCTTATAGCAATTATAGTTACCATTTTGGTTTATCTGCATTTCTTGCCACAAGTGTCGCTTGCAGGGACACAGTTGAGAGATGTTGACATACTCAGCGACTTGTTGCCGGAAATTGACGGCGATGCCGGTGGCGACGTTATTGCAAAACCGGTGGTACCGGCAGCACCGGTCGTTACGGAAAAGGCAAAAGGAAACGCGAAGAATACTTCTGTAAAGAAGAAACCTTGTCCGCCGGGAACCACCTGCGTGATAGACTATTCGGGAGGTGGAGCACACGGCATGGCGGCATTCTACAAGGCTTTGGCAAACGTACAGAAAATGAACCGACCGGTAAGAGTAGCCTATTGGGGCGACTCGTTCATAGAGAGCGATATAATGACAACCGACCTGCGAGCATTGTTTCAAGAAAAGTTTGGTGGAAACGGAGTGGGATGGGTTGACTGCGGAAAGACAACCAACAGCGCACGCCCCACGGTGAGAGTGGCAACGAGCGGATTTACGAGCCATTCCGTGATGGAACGTAAGTCGTTCAATGCCTCGAAGCAGGGAATATCACAGAGATATTTCACAGTGGAAGGCTCGGCGTATATGACGCTTAGCGGCACGATGTGGAACAAACATTGCGGCTCGTGGGGTACGTCAAGCATATATTTCAAGACGTCGACCCCTGTCAGCATCACGGCAACAATGAACGACGGAGCACAGAAAACGTTCTCGGCAGAAGCATCGTCCGGCGTGCAGAGCGTAACGGTGGCAGGGCAGATGACAAAAGTAAAATGGACCGTGAGCGGTGCAAACGCTTCGACGTTGTTCTATGGAACGGCACTCGACCCGCAACAAGGTGTGGTGGTGGATAACTTCGCCATGAGGGGCAGTTCGGGAATTTCGCTTGCCGGAATACCTGAAAATACGATGAAAGAGATGTCGGAAAAACGACCGTATGACCTGCTTGTATTACAGTTCGGACTGAACGCCACGAGTCCGCGCAGTACCCAAAAGCAAATGCAGAACTATGTGGCACAAATGACAAAAGTGATAGATATGCTAAAACGTTGCTATCCGAACACTGCCATCCTCATTGTCAGCATGAGCGACCGCGACCAGCGAGTAGGCGGGCAGATAAAAACAATGAAAGGAGTAGAGGAATTGGTCTCATACCAACAACTGCTGGCCGCAGACAACAAAGTGGCTTTCTTCAACATGTTTGAGGCAATGGGAGGAAACGGAGGCATAAGCAAGATGGCACAGAAGGGAATGGCGGGAAAAGACTATACGCACATCAATTTCAAAGGCGGCGCATACGTTGCAAAGAAATTGTTCGACGGAATAATGGCCGGAAAATAATCGGGACGGAATGATGACGATAATGGAGAATATTGCACGGGTGTTGGAATACGATTCCGAGCAGCCGATGATTTTCAGCAGCGGAATGTTCTTGTGGCTGTTCCTCGGTTTCACATTCATATACATGTTGCTGCAAAGGAAACTCATGGCACGATTGGTTTTCGTGACACTGTTCTCCTATTTCTTCTATTACAAGAGCAGCGGCATCTATTTCATGTTGCTCGCAGTGGTAACGGCAAGCGATTGGTTGATAGGAAGACAGATGGGAAAAATAATCGAGCGAAACCCTGACGACAAGCGTAAGACGGGCTGGCTAGTGGCACTGAGCGTGATAATAGACCTGTCGCTGCTCGCTTATTTTAAATATACCAATTTCTTTCTTGGTTCGCTCTCGCAGATTATAGACAACAACTTCCAACCGCTCGACATATTCTTGCCCGTGGGAATAAGTTTCTTCACGTTCCAAAGCCTGAGTTACACAATAGACATATACCGACGAGAGATATGTCCGCTCGACTCGTTGCTTGACTATGCGTTTTTCGTTTCGTTCTTCCCCCAACTCGTGGCGGGACCCATTGTGAAAGCCCGCGACTTCGTTCCGCAGATAAGAAAACCGCTGCAAGTAACACGCCGAATGTTCGGAATGGGAGTTTACCTTATAATAATAGGACTCTTCAAGAAAGCAGTCATATCAGATTATATCAGCATAAATTTCGTGGAACGCGTATTCGACCACCCCGAGATGTTCAGTGGTTTGGAAGTATTGCTCGGCATATACGGTTATGCTTTACAGATTTACTGCGATTTCTCGGGATACAGCGACATGGCCATCGGCATAGCACTGCTGCTCGGATTCCGTTTCCCGATGAACTTCAATGCGCCATATCGTGCAGTGTCGGTTACCGACTTTTGGAGGAGATGGCACATCTCGCTGTCCACATGGTTGAAACAATACTTGTATATCTCGCTCGGAGGCAACCGCAAGGGCAAACTGAAAACATACTTAAACCTTACGATTACAATGTTACTCGGCGGACTGTGGCACGGTGCGTCATGGAACTTCATATTTTGGGGAGCGTTGCACGGACTGGCACTGAGCATTCACAAGTTCTTCTCACAGGAGATACTGCACCACGACAAAAGCTACACCGGCCGAGGATGGAGACGGGTGGCAGCCGTAATACTCACGTTTCATTTCGTGTGTTTCTGCTGGATATTCTTCCGCAGCAGCGACTTGGAAACAAGCATAACGATTGTTACACAGATTGTAAGCAACTTCCATCCGGAACTGTTCCTGCAGGTGGTGAGCGGTTATCCTTGGGTGTTCGGGTTGATGCTGTTCGGATTTGTGAGTCATTTCCTGCCTGACAGATGGCAGAGTCGCATCATCGCACGCCTGTCAATGACCAACGTTATGGTGGGGGCAACACTCATCACGGCAGTGATATACATTGTGATACAGGTAAAGTCGAGCGATATTCAACCGTTCATATATTTCCAATTCTGATGCCGTACGACGCATTCGTACGCCTCCCGACATTTAAACCCAAATCTGTCATTAGACCGCATTTGCTTAGATTTGCCATTGCCGTTACGCTTCCCGACTGCTTTAGCCCGCTTGCTGCCATCTGCGCAGCCATTACATCCCGACGCAGCCCGCTACGCCTTCGATTAAACGGCTGCACATCTGCTCAACAATCGAACAAAATCGGTTGAGGGTTCTAATGACCGATTTGGGTTAAAAAGAAAAATTGCAAGATACAAAAAAGAACCAAATAACCTGTTTTAAAAGGAAATATTTGGAATATATAAACTTTTTATATATCTTTGCGGAAATATTAACAAACAACACATTTTGCCGACAAAACAGAATTATCATGACATAAGATAATGCAAATTTTATTAACCCTTTAAATTTATTGATAATGAAAAAAACAATTTTAGGTGTATTCATCATGATGATGGGACTCTTCTTTGTTTCTTGCGGAGGAGAAAAAGACTTAAAAACAGTAGTGGAAAGCGCACAGAAAGACGGTGCAAACTGGACCGAAGACGAGTGGAAAGATGCTTTCAAATCGGTAATGAAAGCATCAAAACCAATGCTTGAGGAAGCTGTATCATTCAAAAAAGAAATGGAAGGAAAAAGTGAGGAAGAGCAATTTAAAATAGCTGCGGAAATAATGGAGAAAATGGAAAAGTTCACAGAACTTCAAAAACAAATAACCGACTTTAACGCTGCAGCTGAAAAAACAGAAATCGGAAAGAAATTGATCGAAGACGACAATTTCCAAAAAGAAGCGGCCAAGGAATTGGGAATGGAGAAACTGATGGAAGAAATGTAATATTTCTATTATGGTGGATCGTAGAAGCCACTTTATGTTATAACAAGACTTCGGATGAGGGATTATGCCCTGTTCCGAAGTCTTTATTTTGCAGGCTGTAAATTTTCCACACGATAGGAGAAGTCATCTCTTTTTCACAACTAAACTTTCTCAATTACCATTTTGTGGCATAATGGCAGGCATTTTCGGCGGTTTTGCAGAGTAATTCAGGCGAAATTGCATACCAAAACCGCCGAAATTGCAACCGTACCGACATCTGCCGAGAGAATCAGATGGTTACTCTGTTTGTATGGATGATTTCGATGTTTGTTTATGTTTTCTTGTGGTACAAATTGCATGTTGCCAATACCGACAATGGATTCGTGTCAGTATTTGTGTCAAAATTGTCTATGGAGCAGTGTGTTTTATTGTTAATCCTGCATGTGAGGATTTCGGTTGCCATGACAAGTAAGTATGTTTTTATTTTCGCATAGTAAAATATTATCCCGGAACGGTGTATTTCTGTCTCGAATGTTCGATTTTTGTTTTCTGTTTTTATGTCACGAAAATTCAGTCTCTTTAATTTTGTATTGTCTGATGTTTCGCTTAACTTTGCAGTCATGAAGACAACCATCCTCATAAACCCGAAGTACGAAGAACTGTATAAATGGCTCGAAGAGATGCCGGCAAAGTTCTCCGATGAGGGACGTGAGATATACAAACTCCGTAATATAATAAAGGTAATGGACGCGCCGGAAGGACTTCTCCTTAATGTCAAACGTTACCACAAACCACATTTCCCCAACTCGCTTATCTATTCGCTGGGCATACGGAAGGCGAAAGGAAAGCGCGCATTCGAGCACCCCGTACTGCTCGCAGACGCAGGCATAGACACCCCCGAACCGGTGGCATACATAGAGCAACGCACTGCCGGAATATTGGGTTTCTCGTTCTTTGTGAGCATACACCGGCAGAACTGCCACACCATGTACGAGGTAGCGGGAAAAGATGACGATGAGTACGCGGAACTAATGGAGGCACTCGGTTGTTTTACGGCACGTCTTCACGATGCCCGGATATTGCATTGCGACTACACTCCGGGCAATATACTATGGAACAAGAACGACGACGGCACGTTTTGTTTCAGTCTCGTGGATACCAACCGAATGCGGTTCGGAGAGGTGGGAATGCACGAAGGTTGTCGCAACATGAAAAAGATGTGGGGTTCGAGGCGACTTGTCGGTATAATGGTGCGAAGTTATGCCCGCGCACGCGGCTTCGACGAGGATGCTTGCGAAAAGGAAACAATGGCTCTGCGCCGCACTTTTTGGAAAAATTACAAGGATAAAGACAAACTCCCTTTCAAGATAGATGTTTAAAGACATGCCACGAGTGAAGATTATCATACCCATATATCGGGAAACACTTAAACCGGAGGAGACCGAGGCACTCGACAACAACATGCGGCAACTGAGCCGCCGTACAACGGTGCTGCTCAAGCCGCGGGGACTTGACATATCGTGGATTGAAAGGAAATATCCACAGGCAGAGGTAAAAGAGGTAAGCGAAGAGTGGTTGGGGAGAAAAAACGGAATTGCCGGATACAATGCCATGATGATGTCGGCGGATTTCTATCGGATGTTCTCCGACTGCGAGTTCATACTCGTATGCCATACCGATGCATGGATATTTCGCGATGACTTGGATATATGGATGGATCGCTCCATAGACCATGTGGCTGCACCATGGATTACCTGGCCTTTATATTCGCATTTCCCTTTTAAGCAATTGACAAGTCTGCGGCGCAGAATGGTATCCTCCCAAAAAATGTTGCGAAGCGATACCTACGGGCATGTTGGCAACGGCGGACTGTCGCTCAGGCGTGTCGCTGCATTCATAAAGGCATGCGAGACTCACGCCGATAAGGCGAAGATGTTTATAGAGGCACGCAACTCTATGCACAACGAAGATGTGTTTTTCGCACTCGTGGCGACCGAACTGCGCACACCGTCGGCAAACGAGGCCATGACTTTCGCATTCGACGTAAAACCTGCGGTGTGCTACAAAAAACTCGGTCGATGCCTGCCGATGGGTTGCCACGGATACCGACACCGCAGCCGATGGGGATTTTGGAAACGCTTCATTGCCCCGTCAGTTCGGTCGTAATTGTCAAAAACGCTCAATCTGCACCATGTACCGAAAAACTTTCTCATGCAAACATCGGGCAGGTTTGACAAGAGAAAACATATACATATAACATGAGAATATCAATAATGGTTCATACGGTAAGACCTAAATACAATAATGTAAGTGAAGATGCAAAGCATGGTCACACACAAACCGTAGTTTTTTTAACCCAAATCGGTCATTAGAAGCCTCAACCGGTTTTGTTTGATTGTTGAGCAGATGTGCAGCCGTTTCATCGAAGGCGTAGCGAGCTACATCGAGATGAAACGGCTGCGCAGATGTCAGCAAGCGGGCTAAAGCAGTTGGGAAGCGTGACGGCAATAGCAAATCTAAGCAAATGCGGTCTAATGACCGATTTGGGTTTAATCTTATTCTCAATATTCCATTTGTCGATTGAGTTTGCACTTACGGCTATCGCTCGCGGAGACTTGCAAAAATATGCTAAATGTTTTGGAGGTTAGGAATAATCAATGTATCTTTGCAACCATAAAAATTCTTCGTCGGCCGCGATGGTGGAATGGTAGACACGAGGGACTTAAAATCCCTTGGCCAGGAATGGCTGTGCGGGTTCGAGTCCCGCTCGCGGCACACTTTTCATCTTATAAACAATGATTTTTGTTATGCGTAAAAATCTTCTTTACCTTCTTACAGCATCAGTCTTAGTCGCAACCACATCGTGCTCATCAAAGATGGGGCAACTGACGGCGTCTAATTTCGAGGTGACACCGAACCCCATGGAAACACGCGGAGGGCAGGTAACGGTAACCATCAACGGCAGATTCCCTGCCAAGTTCATGAAGAAAAATGCGGTGGTGACCATTACACCCGAACTGCGCGGAGGCAACAAATACATAGTGCGAGCCGAAGAGGGAACATCGTTCCAAGGCGAGAAAATAAGGGATAATTTCCCGGTAATTCCTTTCGACAACGGAGGTAATTTCACAATGCGACAGACATTCGACTATACCGAAGAACTGCACCGCAGCGATCTTTATATGAATGTTGTGGCACGTGTGGGCAAAAAGGAGATAAAGCAACCTCTGATAAAGGTGGCATCGGGAATAATTGCCACTTCGGAACTTTACAGAAAGGCTCTTGAGACGGAGATGCCGTGCATAGCCCCTGACTCGTTCCAGCGCATCAACAACCGAAAAATGGAGGCGCAGATAAAGTTCCTCGTAAACCAAGCGAACATCAGAAAAAGCGAACTGACAGGAAACTCGGTGAAAGAGTTCGTGGAAATGCTGCGCAGAATAAATCGGGAACACGAGAGTCTGAACCTGAAGAACGTGGAAGTGCTCGCTTATGCTTCGCCGGAAGGCAGTTTCTCGGTAAACGACCGTCTCGCAAACCGTCGTCAGTCGGTATCCGAAGACTATGTGCGGGGGCAGATGAAGCAGGCAAAAATCAAAGGGAATGTATCGGCACGATATACGGCGGAAGACTGGGAAGGCTTCCAACAATTGGTGGCGGCAAGCAACATTCAGGACAAGGATGTGATACTGAGAGTGCTGTCGATGTATCAAGACCCCGAACAACGGGAGCAGCAAATACGTAACATGAGCGAGGGTTTCCGCGAACTTGCCGATGGAATACTACCCGAACTGCGTCGCGCGAGAATGATAATAAACTACGAGACGGTGGGACGAAGCGACGGACAACTGAAAGAACAGTATGCCAAAGACCCGAGGAAACTTACCGCGGACGAACTGTTATATACCGCTACGCTCGAAGAAGACTTGGAAAAACGCAAGGCCGTATATGTAAAAACGGAAGAAATATATCCGCGCGACTATCGGGCAAAGAACAACATTGGCGTGATTGAGATGATGAGAGGAAAAGAACTTGAGGCTCTCGACAAATTCAACGAGGCAATGGAATCCGGAAAACTGCCGGAAGCGTATGCCAACATGGCAATAATGGCTATGCGACACGGAGACATCGAGATGGCGGAGCGATACCTCTCAGATGCCACCGGAGCAGCAGGCATGGGCAAAGTGCTGGGCATACTGAACATAGCAAAGGGTAATTATGTACTCGCGGAACGGAATCTTAAAGATGATAAAAGTAATCTTGAGGCTCTGGCACAGATTCTGAACAAGAATTACAGCGGAGCAGCACAGACGTTAGCGAACATCGAGAACACCAATGCACTGACTCATTACCTCAACGCACTGCTCATGGCACGCACCGGACAGAATGTCAAAGCATCGGAATATATGCTGAAGGCGGCATACGCAGATTCTTTCTTTGCGACTTACGGAGACAGCGACATCGAGATGAAAGACGTGAAAAAATAGCATGCCGGGGCGGCTGTGCAGAGTATTACAACATACGTTCTTGAGCAATGAAATGGAGAACATACCTTATAATAATATGCGCATTGCTGACAGCGGCGTGTTCATCGCGACGCGGACGATTCCGCATCAAAGGGCATTTCCTGCACATAAATCAAGGACAACTGCTCGTTTACAGCAACGACGGTGCCATGGTAGGCATAGACACGATAAACGTGTCGGGCGGAAGATTCTCGTATGAGATACCTTGTAACGCACCGGGAACGCTGATGTTCGTATTCCCAAACTACTCGGAACACCCGGTGTTTACCGAGCCGGGGGGGAGCGTTGACATGAACGCTGACGCTTCCCGCCTGAAAGAAATGGAGGTTACGGGTACCGAACAGAACAAACTGATGACCAACTTCCGGAAACAGACGGCACAGATGTCGCCACCGGAAGTGGCTCGTCATGCAGAACTATTCATCGGCGACCACCCCGGGTCGCATGTCAGCGAATATCTGTTGCGCAGATACCTCGTTGTAACAAACAAACCGGAATACGGAAAGGCATTGCAACTACTCGACAAGATGATTGCGGAACAACAGGACAATGGACGGCTCGTGCGACTGAGAAATGACATAATGCTTATGAAAAACACCGGTACGGGAATGACAATGCCCAATTTCTCGGTACATTCTACCGACGGACGAACGATAAACAACAAAGAACTGCAAGGGAATGTCACGATAATTACTACATGTGCCGCATGGCAAAATGAAAGCATTAACCAACTCCGGATGTTGAAACAGAAAATGAAAGACACGGGGAACGCATTCAAGGTTATTACAATTTGCTTCGATGCAAGCAGCGAACAGATAAAGAGGGCGTTGGGACAAGATTCCATATCATGGCCTATGGTGTGCGATGGCAAAATGTTCGAGGGCAGACTGGCTGCTCAATTCGGACTATACAATGTTCCGGACAACATAATCTTCAACAAGCAGGGGCGTGCCGTGGAGCGAAATCTTGATACGGAAAAACTTATCAAGAAGATAGACGAAATCAGATAAACATTTATTCCTTTCTTTTTACGGAGGCTCTTTATCCCGGCAGGTATTCAAAACTAATCCCATACCTGTATGTATGGTTTTATCAGTTTCTTATTTTACTCGTATCTTTACTTATGTTTTTCGTCATTCTGTCGGTTGTCGTCAGTAGTGTAGTCGTCATACTCTTTCTTTCATACAACATACTGATTGAGAGGCAAATGTAAAGATGACAGGCAATTGATTTAGAACACTTAATTGATAAAAAACTTTCACCAATTTCCGAAAAGGCTGTTCCGAATTACCGAAAAGTCTCTTTTGTTAATTGATTTTTTATGGTAATCTACTTGCTTTCCTTATTTATCCAGCAACTCCCTTGCGTTGTTTACCGCCGCCTCGGTTATGTCTGCTCCGCTGAGCATCTGTGCAATTTCTCGCACTCGTTCCTCATTGGTAAGCATTGTCATTGTCGATACGGTTCCCTTTGATGTTTCTTCTTTATACACCTTGTAGTGTGTGGTGCCGCTTGCGGCAATCTGCGGAAGGTGTGTTATGCTGATTACCTGTCGGTCGTTTCCTGCCATCTCCTGCATCATTGCTCCCATTTGTTCTGCAATTTTGCCGCTCACTCCGGTGTCAATCTCATCGAAGATAATGGTAGGCAGTTGCGCCGCACCGCTTATCATGGCTTTTATCGACAGCATTACGCGTGCAACTTCTCCTCCCGATGCCACCTCGCTTACCGGACACATATCCGTACTTGTGTTTGCACTGAACATGAACGACACCTTGTCTGCACCGTCCGGCGACAGCGGTTTCTCGTCTATTGAAACGGCAAACCGTACTTTCGGGATTCCCAATGGTACGAGTCTTTTTTTCATTTCTTTCTCGATCTCTGCGGCTGCCTTGCGTCGTTGCTTTGTGAGTATTGTCGCTGCGTCTGTGCATTTCGCGTGCAATTTCTCCACTTTTTCAGATAACATTCTCACTTCTTCGTCTCCGTTCTCTATATGTTCGAGACGTTCGGTGAGGTCTTTCTCTATCGAAATCAGTTCTCCCACCGTACTTACCCGGTGTTTCTTCTGTAACGAATAGATTACATTGAGTTTGCCGTTTATATCATCGAGACGCCTCGGATCGAAATCCACGTCGTCCGCCCATTGCCCAAGATCTTGCCCGATGTCTTTCAGTTCTATTGAGCAACTGTCGATTCTTTCTGCCATTTCTGCAGCGTTGCCGTAAACTCCCGCAATACCGTTCAACGCCCGTGCCGCCTCCCTGAGTTTGTCGATTACGCCCTGTTCGCCGTCTCCGGACAACAGTGAGTTTGCCAAAAACAAAGCCCCCTTGATGTCTTCGGCATGACTCATGGTCAGGCTCTCCTGCTCCAATTCTTCCTGCATTCCCTCGTACAGGTTGGCTTCTTGCAATTCTCCGAGTTGAAAACGCATGTAGTCCTCGTCCTCCGCATTCCGCCTGATGTCGTCTTTCATTTTCTTCAACTCCCTCTTTGCCGTTGTCAGTGCGGCGTATGCCTCCTTGTATCCGTCAACGAGTCTGTTGTCTCCGGCAATTATATCGACCACCCCGAGTTGGAAATCCTCCTCTCGCAGCATAAGATTCTGATGCTGGCTGTGTATGTCTATCAATGCCATTCCGAGTTGTTTTATTGTCGTGAGGGGTACGGGTGTGTCGTTTATGAATGCCCTGCTCTTTCCTGCGGCAGTGAGTTCGCGTCTCAGAATGCAGTCTGTGGAATCGTATTCGATGTCTTTTTCCGTGAAAAAATCCTGCATTTGGTAGTCGGCAATGTCGAAATGCGCCTCTATTATGCACCTCTCGGCACCCGATTTTATTTGTTTTGAGTCAGCGCGTTGACCGAGCAGCATTGCAATTGCTCCGAGAATGATGCTCTTTCCGGCTCCCGTCTCTCCCGTGACGACCGAAAATCCTTTTCCGAACTCAATGTCGAGAGTTTCTATCAGCGTGAAATTCTTTATGTATAGTCGTTTCAGCATTTTCTATTCCTTTATCTTTTCCCACGAATTGTTCTGTGAAGCGTTGATGGAGAAAAGAATTTCATATACCGTTTCTTTCTCTTTCTGTGTTCCCTTTCCTTTATATATATTTGCGAGTTCATCCTTCTTATAGTCCGTCCATATCTGCGGCAGTCTGCTCAGCGGTCGGTCTTCGTGTGCTTTCTTCAATCCTTTCTCCAATGCGGTGGTTATGTTTGTGCGCCCTCTTTCGACGTTGTTTGCCATCTCGTCGAGTCCGAGTCGGTAGTAGTCGTATTGAAACTGTCTGAACGGTCGCATTGCTCCCTCCATATAGTCATTGATTACGGCAAATCGGTTACGGTCGTTGTCGAACGCCTTCCATCCCGTGAATGAAAGGTTTTGTGCATTGTTCGTCAGGTTGAGACACCTCTGCAGCACATCCTCTCCGCCCATCGGTGCGAACGAGTCGAGGTTTATGCCTATTATCAGCAATGCGTAGTATGCCGTAAGTGCCACGAGTTGGTTGTCTATCTGTTCTTCGTTGAAATTTAGTTGATCGAATTGTGCGAACTCGAAATCGAAATTGTTATCGCGATTGTTGTAAAGTGTTGTGGTGTATGAAGCGTTGTACACAGGTCTGTTTGCCTGTATCATGGCATTGCATGTGAAAAGATTTGATGCCGCGTCATATTTTGTCACCGTTATGTTTATGCTGCACGGTATGCGCTCGTTCTTTTGAAATTGCAGCGATGTCCATTGCTGTTCGTTTATAAACTGTTCGAGAGTCTGTTGCAGAGTCTCGAAAACCGATGCGTCGGTACCCTGCACCTGTTGGTGGTTCACGGTGACGCGTGCCTGCAGTTCCTGTGCTTCCGAACACAAAACCATTGCGAGCAGTGGTATTATGGCAAGTATTCTTTTCATGGTTCTTTCATTTATTGCAATGCCGTTGCGGCGTACAGCCATTTAGGGTGCGGTTTTATTGTTCGCGCAACGGTATCTCGAGTTCTTCTATGATGTCCCTTGCCACCTCCGTCTTCGGTTTCTTTGGGAAATTCTTCTTTGCCGTCCCCGAGATAATTGTTATCATATTGTCGTTGCAACCGAACGTAGTCCCCTTGTTGCGTGTGCTGTTCATCACGATAAAATCGAGTTTCTTTCTTTTCAGTTTGTCGATTGCGTTCTCCTCCTCGTTATTTGTTTCGAGTGCGAATCCCACGAGGATTTGGTCGCGTTTCTTCCTTCTTCCCAGTTCGGCGGCTATGTCGTGAGTTGGTTTCAGTTGCAGTGTCAGTTCCTTTTCTCCTCGTTTTATCTTGCAGTCTGCCACATCTGCGGGCTTGAAATCTGCCACGGCGGCACACAATATCGCCGCATCAACATCATCGAAAGCAGCCACGGCGGCATCGAACATCTCTTCGGAACTCTCCACATCGATGCGTTCGATGCGTTCCGATGCTTTCAAACTTACCGGTCCGGTTACGAGTTTTACCTTTGCTCCTCGTCGTGCACACTCTTCGGCGAGTGCAAATCCCATCTTTCCGCTTGAGTAATTGCCAATGAAGCGCACCGGATCAATCTTCTCGTAAGTAGGTCCGGCGGTTATCAACACAGTCTTACCCCATAGCGGAGAGTTGGCATAATACTTCCCGTCGAAATACAAATCGAGGCATTTCACTATTTCCTCGGGTTCTTCCATACGCCCCTTGCCCTCGAGTCCGCTTGCCAATGCACCGCTTTTCGGTTCGATTATGATGTCACCGGCATTGCGCAGTTTTTCTATGTTGGCTTGCATTGCCGGGTGTGCATACATGTCGAGATCCATTGCCGGAGCCACGAACACCGGAGCCTTCATCGAAAGATAAGTCGTTATTAGCATGTTGTCGGCAATGCCGTTTGCCATTTTTCCCATGGTGTTGGCCGTTGCCGGCACTATTAGCATTGCGTCTGCCCACATTCCGAGTTCCACATGCGAGTTCCACGAACCGTCGCGCTGTGCGAAGAACTCGCTGATTACGGGCTTCCGCGTCAATGCCGACAGTGTGACGGGTGTAATGAACTCTTTGCCTGCCGGCGTTATCACCACCTGTACTTCTGCCCCTTGTTTAATGAGTTGCCTAATTATCAGGCACGCCTTGTATGCTGCTATGCTTCCCGTTATGCCAAGTACTATTTTCTTTCCGTTTAACATGTCCTTATTTGTTGTTTTTCATTTCGCGCAGGCGTATTCTCATAAGCACCTGCTTCGTGTTATATGTGAAATCGCCTCCGAGCATCCAACTGAAATATCCCGGGTCTTTGTGCAGTATCTCTGCCACGTCCCAGCCCTTGTATTTCCCGAAATTGAACACCTCGTGTCGTCTCGGTTTCCCGTCCTTTCCGAGCAGAGTTTCTCCGTCCCTGCCTTTCATTTCCTTCCAGATTATCCGTCCCGCGAAATCAACATTGTCGTTGTTCTTCGACATCTCCGCCAATGCGTCCATGTCGTTTGGCAGTTGCCGTTCGGGGTCTTCCTGTCGCCCCGGTTCGTACATGTCGAGTTGCCCCATCAGCACTCGGTATGTAGCCTCCGTGTCTTGGTCGGCACGGTGTGCGGCAAAGTCGTCTTCCATTTTTCTTCCGCAGTAGAACTTGTATGCCGCTGCGAGGTTTCGTCGTTCCATTTTGTGGAATATCGTCTGTGCGTCTATCAGTCTGCTGCTGCCGAAATCGAAATCTATGCCTGCGCGCAGAAACTCCTCGGCAAGCATCGGTACATCGAAATGGTTCGAGTTGAAACCACAGAAATCGCAGCCTTTCAGGTCGGCCTCCAGCGTCTTTGCTATCTGTTTGAACTCCGGTGCGTCCTTTATGTCGTCGTTGGTTATTCCCGTCAGTTGTTCCACCTCCTGCGGTATTTCCTTTCCGGGGTTCACAAACTTGTTTACGCGTTCCTCCTTTCCGTCCGGAAACACCTTTATGTACGAAATCTGTATCACGCGATCCCGCACGATGTCCAGTCCCGTGGTCTCAAGGTCGAATACCACGAGCGGTTTCTTCAAGTTCAGTTTCATCACTCTGCGTTTAGTCATTCAGCAACATCGGCATCAACAGCATGAGTACCTCTTCTCCCTCCGGTTGCTCTGACGGAATGATGAGGCACGGGCGGCTCGGATCCGCAAACTGCATCTGCACCTCGTCACTTTCAAGGTTTGAGAGTATCTCCACGAGCGATGTTCCCATGAATCCGATACTCATTGGCGCGCCCTCGTACGAGCAGTTCACCTCTTCTCTCGCGCTTGTGGCAAAGTCGATGTCTTCCGACGACACCTCTATCTTTCCCGCACTGATGCGCAGACGCACTTGCTGACTGCTCTCGCTGGCAAACGGCAGCACGCGTCGCAACGCGCCAATGAGCGTTTTGCGGTCGATGCTCAGTTCGTAAGGGTTGTCCTCCGGTATCACCGAGCCGTAGTTCGGGTATCGTCCGTCGATGAGACGGCATGCCAACTGTGTTTGTCCGAACGTTATCTCTGCGTTTCGGTCGTCGAAACGTATGATTACCTCTTCATCGTCTTTCGTCAGTACATTCTTCAGAAGTGTTGCCGGTTTTTTCTGTAATATGAACGATTGCGGCTTCTCGCTTTTCAGTGCGAAATACTTGTTGCGCACCAACTTTCTGCCATCCGTCGCCACGATGTTCAGCGAGTCGGTCGCGAGATCCATGTATATTCCGTTCATAACAAGTCTCAGTTGCTCGTTGGCAACGGCAAACAGCGAGCGTGAGATGTTGTCGAGCATGGCTTTTGCCGGCATCGTGAACGTTGCGGCTTCATCGCCCAACTGCTGTGTGCGCGGGTATTCCTCGGCGTTTTGGCAGGTAAAGTTGTAAAGACCGTTCTGGTATATTATCCTCACGGTCATCTGCCCGGTGTCAACGTCAAGCGTAAGCGGCTGTTCCGGGAGTTCCTTCACGGCATCGAGAATGGTGCGGTTGTTTACGGCGAAACTGCCGCCGCCTTCCACTTCTTCAATGGGCAGGGCGGTCTTCATCACGTTCTCACTGTCTGATGCCGTTATCTCCAATTGTCCGTTACCTACTTCGAAGAGAAAGCAGTCGAGTATTGCGATACTGTTCTTGCTGTTAATCACCCTCGAAAGGATGCTCAGACGGCTGCTCAAAGCCGTGCTTGATATGGTAAATCTCATATTCTGAAATTATGTTATGGTTTGTTTGTAATAATCGTATATTAGGCACAAAATTACAAAAAACGGTAATGTAAAACAAAAAAACAACTGAAAAAGTTCCTCTTTTAAAACTATTTTATTAATTTCGCAAGCGATTTCGCACTTTGGTGTTCTTTTTACGAATGGAAATATCATAATAACAAAAAATAAAACCATAAATATAATGGAAATAGAAGGAAGAATTATCAACGTCCTCCCGAAACAGGAGGGTACATCGTCACGCACAGGCAACCACTGGGCATCACAGGAATATGTAATCGAGACACACGAAAACTACCCCAAGAAATGCTGTTTCCGAGTGTTCGGGGAAGACCGCATAACCGCAATGAACATACAGCCGGGCGAGGAACTTCGCGTGAGTTTCGACATCGATGCGCGTGAGTATCAGGGACGTTGGTTCAATTCGTTAAACGCATGGAAGGTGGAACGCATCGATCCGGCAGCCGCACAAGCCGCACAACAGGGCATGCAGCAATCGGCAATGCCGCCGTTCGGCGCACCGCAACCTGCGGCACCGTTCGCCGAACAGCCTGCGGCACAGACTTCGGAGACTGCTCCTGCCGACGACCTGCCGTTCTGACACCATGCTCATGACGCCGGAACAAAACGGTACACATAACGGAACATGGGACGGGAAATGCCTTTCGTCATAGCGGAAAGCCTTTCCCGTCTCCGTTAAAAATGTCGTTGAAGAAAACAAAACGGCCTGTTTTGCTTTCCAAATCCGCCGAATTTACCGTGCAATTCCGCCCAATTTGCAATTATGCATACCACGTGCTCGGAATGAACTTGTTTGCATTCGGGACGAAAAAGGCAAGTTGCTTAATATCAGATTAATATCAAAAGAACATACAAGACTATGAACAAATTCATAAAAATGTTATTGGCATGTTTGTGCATAACTTCCACGGCATGCGGACAAAAAGAATATACAGACCTTGACACGGACGCTTTCGAGGCATATATCTCACAGCACAAGACCGACGGAGTGCAAATAATAGACGTGCGCACACCGGGAGAATATGCCGAGGGTACAATCCCCGGGGCGGTACTGCTCGATGTAAAGGACGACGCATTCGCAGCCAAGGGAGAGGCAATGCTCGACAAGGGAAAGCCCGTGGCTGTGTTCTGTCGCAGCGGACGGAGGTCGGCGGCTGCCGCCTCAATCCTCACAAAGAAAGGATTCAAGAACGTGGCAAACCTCATTGGCGGCTTCCTCGCGTGGCAAAAAGCGGAGAAGACAGTTGTGACACCGGATGCCGGCACCGGCATGTAGGAATAGACAACGACATTAATTGTTTTCGTGGTATTCACGTTAAAACAATAAATTGTTATCCATTTTCGGGTTAATCTATCAGAAAATAAATGTCTGTATTGTGTCTTAAATTACATGTACGACAAGTGCGTCGGCTTTGTTGTCAAAGAAACGATAAGTAAACAATGCAGATATGATGTTCATGATGAGATTATTATGTAACGATGTCTTGAATGAGCAAACTGTACCTTGTTCTTTGGCAGGCAGTCGATTGTTTCAATAATGCGTTGTTTCCCTTGACATCATATTGTCGTAAAAAGGCATCAACTTGTCTCTAACCGGAGTGTAACGTGTAATGCCCATACATAATGAAATCCCGAAAGTTAGACGAAAAACTTTCGGGACTCATTTTAAAACACACCTCCTCTTTATTTCTTTTACTCTTTAATATTTGAAAGACGAGCCTCCGAGGAACTCCCTTATCAGCGATGTAGGAGGTATCTCGCGGTCGTTGATGGGCGATATGTAACTAAGAAATTTGAGCAGTCTGTATGCTTCTGCATGTTCCGGTGAGTTCTGCGGTACTTGTCTGAGTATCGGTTCTGCCTGATTCCTTATCACTGCGAGTTCGAACAACATTGCGGTGTTGAACATCGTGTCGGCATTTTCCTGATACGGGAATATCCATTTGTTCTCTCCGGCGCGCACCGATGCCCATCGCCTTATAGTATCTTCTGCCGAGCAGCCTCGGTATTTGTAGTCGCGTATTATTCGGCGAAGCAGTCGGTTGTCGGTTGTCGGGATATAGTTGTGGTCGTCGAGCAGTATAGTTGTCAGTGCCGACGCATACACGCGGTATTTTTTCTCATCGGGGATTTGCCCCGTAAGTTTCGGGTTCAGCGCGTGAATGCCTTCCACTACGAGTATGTCGTTGTCTCTCAACCGTAGTTTCTTTCCGCCTTGCTCGTTGCTTATTCCCGTTTGGAAGTCGTATTGCGGCAGCGTTATCTCCTCTCCCTCGAAAAGTCTCTCCATGTGATTGTTGAGCAACGGTATATTTAGTGCGTACAAACTTTCGTAGTCATAATCGCCTTTCTCGTCGAGCGGTGTTTCCGCCCTGTTGACGAAATAGTCGTCGAGTGATATTTGCACGGGTCTCAGTCCGCATGTCATCAGTTGTATTGACAGTCGTTTGCATGTCGTTGTCTTTCCGCTCGACGACGGTCCGGCAATAAGTACCATGCGCACTCCTTTCTTTTCTGCCACGGCTTCTGCCATTTGTGCTATTTTCTTTTCTTGCAATGCCTCCGACACATTTATTATTTCCGTGGCACTCCTCTGTTTCACTTGTTCGTTGAAATCGCCCACCGTGGATAGTCCTATTATGTTCTGCCACCGGTGGTGTTCTTGGAAAATCTCGAACATCTTGTCCTGCCTTACCATGTCTCCCAGCACGTCGGGGTTGTATGGCGACGGTATGCGCAACAGCAGTCCGTCGTAATATTTCTCCAGTCCGAACAGGTATATCAGTCTCGTATTTGTGAGCATTGTGCCGTAATAGTAGTCGTAGTATCCGTCTATCTCGTAATATACGGTATAGAGCGAGCCCAACCCTCTGAGCAGTTTAACCTTGGACGAGTGTGCCGATATTCGGCTGAACACCTCTACGGCTTCCTCCGTCGGGCATTCGTGTCTGCGTATCGGCATTTTCGAGGATATCATTTCCTCCATTCTCCGTCTCAGTATTTTCACGTCTTCCTGTGTTACGGCTCGCCCAATCTTCAAGTCGCAATAGTAGCCGTTGCTCACCGGAATGTCTATCACGACATGTCCTTCGGGGTAAATGTCGTGTACCGCCTTGCATAGAATGAAGAAAAGCGTTCGGACGTATGCGCGGTGCCCGCTCGGCGTTGTGACATCGAGGAACTCCACGTCTTGGCTGTGATACACCCTGTAATGCATTCCTTCAACTTTGTTGTTTACTTTGGCACTTACAGGTTCGTGTTTCATTTCAATCCCCGAAATGGAAAAAATGTCATAAAGTGTGCTGCCTATTTCGGCATTTACCGTTTTTTTATTATTTTTGCAACGTATTTTGACTGTCTGTTTCATAATAATGAGATTTTCGGTTATTATTGGCGAAGACCAAACGAACAGTCTCCGCAAAATACATGGCAAAGATAACAACAATCTTGCTATTGAGAAATTAGAACCTGATTAAACATTTTATATTTATATTTTTTAATCTATCCGTTATGGATATTTGGATATTTTTTAAGTTGATAGGTTCGCTCGCGCTTCTCATGTACGGTATGAAGTCGATGAGCGAGAGTCTTCAGAAAATGGCGGGATCGCAATTGCGCCATGTGCTTCAGGCCATGACTACCAATCGTTTTACGGGAATGCTCACGGGTGTGTTTGTCACTGCGGCAGTGCAGTCGTCAACGGCAACCACGGTAATGACAGTATCGTTCGTTAACGCCGGTCTGCTCACGCTGGCACAAGCCATCTCGGTAATAATGGGAGCCAACATAGGAACAACGCTCACGGCATGGATTATGTCTGCGGGGTTCTCTTTCAACATAACCGACTTTGTCTATCCTGCCTTTTTTATGGCTCTGCTTCTTATATACAATAAAAAGCGCAAGAACGTTGGCGATTTCCTTTTCGGCATCTCTTTCATGTTCCTCGGGCTTGGCACGCTGCGCCAGACAGGCATTGACATGCACATCGGCGAGAACCAAGCCGTGCTCAATTTCTTTTCGTCGTTCGACTCAACGAGTTTCGTTACCACGCTTGTGTTCCTGTTCATCGGCGGAATACTAACCATGTGTGTGCAGTCGTCGGCAGCCGTGATGGCAATAACGATGATACTCTGTTCGAGCGGCGTACTGCCCATATATCAAGGCATAGCACTTGTGATGGGCGAGAACATCGGTACCACCGTAACTTCGAACATTGCCGCCTTTACGGCAAACACGCAGGCACGGCGTGCGGCGTTCGGTCACATGTTTTTCAATCTGTTCGGAATATGCTGGATATTGTTGGTGTTCCGCCCGTTCATCGATCTCGTGTGCGGTTTCGTAGGTTACGATGTAACGATGACAAAAGAGAGCGTTGAGCACTCCGTATTCCTTGCCAATGCGGCAAAACTCAGTTTCGTGTTGGCGGCATTCCACACATGTTTCAACCTTGCCAACACTTTCATACTTATATGGTTCATTCCGCAGATAGAGAAAATTGTGTGCCGATGCATCAAATCAAAGAAACTCGACGAGGAGGAAGACTTCCGTCTGCGTTTCATTCCCGCAGGACTCATGGAGACCCCCGAACTGTCGGTCTTCGAGGCACAGAAAGAGATTAAGTCATTCGCCGAGCGCATGCAGCGCATGTTCGGAATGGTGCGGGAGTTGCTCGTGGAAAAAGACGAGGCAAAGTTTGCAAAGCAGTTTTCGAGAATAGAGAAATATGAAAACATCGCCGACAACATGGAAATAGAGATTGCCACATATCTCGACCAAGTGAGCGAGAACCACCTTTCAGACGAAACGAAGATCAAGATACGAGCCATGCTGCGTGAGATTACCGAGATTGAGAGCATCGGAGACTCGTGCTACAACATTGCACGCACCATAAGTAGAAAGGTGCAGGGCAAACAGGAACATTTTACAGAAAAGCAATACAGGCACATGCATCAGATAATGGAACTTACCGAGCAGGCTCTTACGCAGATGAACGTGTTGATGGCAGGGCGCAAGGGGAGTTTCGACATAAATTGCACGTTCAACATCGAGAACGAGATAAACAATTTCCGCGACCAACTGAGAAGTCTTAACGTAAACGATGTCAACAATCACGAATATTCTTACGGCATAGGTACTATATACATGGACATAGTGAACGAGTGCGAAAAACTTGGAGACTATGTGGTGAACGTGGTGGAGGCGCGCATGGGTACCAAATATCGCGAAGCATGAAAACCGTTGAAGCGATTACGCAGAACGGCAGATGATGCCTTGCTTGACCCTCGGTTCGGGATAATAAATGGCGTAAATAGTTTGAGACCTCAGCAAAGTGATTAATTTTGCAGAGGTCTCATATAAATAATTTAACCCAAATCGATCATTAGAACCCTCAACTGATTTTGTTCGATTGTTGAGCAGATGTACAGCCGTTTCATCGAAGGCGTAGCGGGCTGCGTCGAGATGTAATGGCTGTGCAGATGTCAGCAAGCGGGCTAAAGCAGTTGGGAAGCGTAACGGAAATAGCAAATCTAAGCAAATGCGGTCTAATGACCGATTGGGGTTTAAAATACCCGCTTGACAACAGAACATTATCTTTGTGGTTATTTTACTTTATAAAGGTTCACTCCTGTTTTATACATGTCGTTGCCATTGCAGTCTATGGCCACTATTACGGGCAGTTCTTCCACGGTGAGCCGTCGTATGGCTTCTGTCCCGAGTTCGTCGAAGGCTATTACCTCGGCGTGCCTGACACACTTTGCCATCAGTGCCGCTGCTCCGCCGATGGCGGCGAAATATACTCCGGTGTGCTTTTTAAGTGCTTCGATAACCTCTTCGTTTCTCGACCCTTTTCCAATCATGACTCGCAGTCCTTTGCCGATGAGAGCAGGGGAGTAGGCGTCCATGCGCCCTCCGGTTGTCGGTCCTACCGACCCTATGGGTTGTCCCGGTTTTGCCGGACACGGTCCTGCGTAGTAAACCACCTGTCCGTTGAAGTCGAAAGGCATGTGTTCGCCGCGTTCCAACATCTCGCACAAACGTTTGTGTGCAGCATCGCGTGCCGTGTATATTGTTCCTGAAATATATAACATGTCGCCCGCTTTCAGCGATTTTATATTATCGTCGGTGAACGGTGCTTGCATTATTCTTTTCTCTTCCATTTTGATGTTTTTTTATTTGTTGAGTGTTGCAAATATCGTTGCATAAGATTATGCCAATTGCTTAAACCCCAATCTGTCATTATACCGCATTTTCTTAGATTTGTTATTTCCGTTACGCTTCCCAACTGCTTTAGCCCGCTTGCTGCCATCTGCGCAGCCATTACATCTCGACGCAGCCCGCTACGCCTTCGATGAAACGGCTGCACATCTGCTCAACAATCGAACGAAATCGGTTGAGGGTTCTAATGACCGATTTGGGTTAAAGTTCGCCTTCTGCATGTCTTGTGGCATGGCAGCCGATGTTTACGGAAACGGGCAGACCTGCGATGTGTGTGGCATTGGTGAGAATATTCACGGCAAGTGCCGTGGTGGTGCCTCCGAAACCGCAGGGACCTATACCGAGTTTGTTTATGTCTTCAAGCAGTTCGCGCTCTAATTGTGCAACGGTCTCGTTCTCGCTGCGGCTTCCCACGGGACGCAGTAGTGCCTTTTTGCTTAGGTAGGCGGCACGTTCCATTGTCCCGCCGATGCCCACTCCGACTATTATCGGCGGACATGGATTCCCCCCGGCAGTTGCTATTGTGTCGATAACAAATTTCTTTATGCCCGGAACGCCGGAACTCGGAGTGAGCATTTTCAGCGCGCTCTTGTTCTCGCTGCCAAATCCTTTCGGCGACACGGTGATGCGGAACGCCTCTCCCTCCGTAATTTCGTAGTGTATTATTGCCGGTGTGTTGTCTTTTGTGTTTATCCGGTCGATGGGGTCTTTTACCACCGACTTGCGCAGGTATCCCTTGGTATACCCCTGTCGTACACCTTGGTTTATCGCGTCTTCGATGAAGCCTCCCGTGACATGCACGTCTTGTCCCATTTCCACGAAGACCACCGTCATGCCCGTATCCTGACAAATGGGGCATCGCTCGTTGCGTGCAATGTCGGCATTTTTCACTATCGTATCAATTATCTGCCTGCCCAGCGGTGCTTTTTCTGCTTTCGAACGGCATTTCAGTTCGCGGTAAATATCGTCAGACAACACATAACATGCCTCTATGCATAGTTTCTCTACGAGTTGTGTTATCTCTGTTGCTTTTATCTCTCTCATTTTATTTTTTGTTTTCATTGTATTTAGGAACGCGGCTTGCACCTCAACAATCCCTTGTGAGAAAATACTGTGTGTTCCTGTTCATAATGTTCTCTGTGTTTTTGTCAACCAAACCTATAAGGCAGTATGTATTGCTTTCGGGGTCGTGTATGAGTTCTTTTACCAATGAGAAATTCCTGATTTCAGACGTATTCTTTACTTGTAGGCGCGGACCATCGCAATCTACTATACTCTCTCCTATCTTGATGTGATCTTCATCGTAGTAGGCAATGGGCAACGACTGTCCGATTATTTCCTTTACTTTCGTCTCGAGCAGCGATATGTCGAGATTTAAATTCTCATAAAACTTCATAACGAAACCGTTACGCACATCGGAGAAATAATAATGGTTGTTTCCTATGTTGAAATCCTCTTGCAGCACGAGTCGTGTAATCTCCTCTGCCGAGTGTGCCATTTTCCTGTATTTCAATGATTTGTGAACAATCTCGCAGATGCTCTCCGGAAGAGGTCCGAACACGCTCGGACGTGTCACTATTATTTCTTCGCCAATGCCTACAATGATGTCGGCATTGATGCCGAGCGTGGAGTATATAAGGTTGAAATGTTCTATGATTACCCTTTTTTTGTTTTCGAGCAAAGTTCTTATGAACTGTGCTATCTCGTACATTTGGAAGAAACCCTGCATGAAACGTATATCGAGATGGAACGATGCAGCCTCGCGAACCTCGTCCATTGCGATTATGTCGCGTGTCAGCATTATCTTGCGAGGGTTGATTACGTCGTCGTCGTTCGACAATTCCAGTCCGGGGAACATTCCCTTTATCAGCGACGACTTTCCCGAGCCGGCGTCTCCCACGATGCCTATCAGTCTGTCGGAAAACTGCAGGTGGCGTTGCGAGATGTGTTCTCCGAGGAATATGAGGCGTTCTTTTCCACGCGGTGCGTAGTATTGCGATGCGATGAGGTATTTCTGGACAGGGTTAATCATAGGCTGTGGTTTATAATGTGGTTTTTATAAAGTGTTATGCAACGAAAAAGCCTTCCCTGCGGCAATGCGAACAAGGCAAAAGCATAAAACCGAGGAAAGGCTTGAAGGAAATACTAAAGTTCAAACGAACTATTCATCAATGGCACATGCTGTTGTGCGCCATAAACGTCGGTCTCACCGAGCGCGCCCGATGGGATTGGACGTACAATCGTAATCTTTATTGCCTTCGCAGGGTCAAAGTGTACGATGTTTATTATGTCTTCCTCCTTTATTTTATATAAAGCGGCAAACATTTTATCGTTGAAAATCCGGGCAGCCTTTACTTTCTCATACATGCCGAACTCTTTGAAAATGACATCGAATGTCAGTTCGTAAGGTCCCGAGTTCTTGCTCCTTATGACGTATGCCACGTCTATCAAGTTATATTTCTGCATAATCGTTGCTTTTAACAGTTGCTTATTCCGTTGTCGAATGTTTCATAACATATAGGGAAGAGGCTTACCGGGTCATCTACCTTTAACAGGTGGTAGATGTTGAACTCGAACACCTCGCCCATCTTGCAGTCGGATGGTGAGAAAGGGAATGCAAGATTGCCCGCAGTGGAGATGCGTCCCTCGTAGCCGAAATGTAGCATCGTGCTGCGTGCGAAACTGCATATCGTGTTGGCAGTTTCCTGAGAATCGGCAACCGCCTCGATAATGATGAGCAACTCGTCGGAGTGTGATTCCTCGGAACCGTCGAACATAGCCATTACTCCTTTCTTGCCGTATATCTTGAAATCGAGGAAGAAATCCGTGATGCCGAATTTCTCGAAGTTGTTCTCCACGCGCTCCCTCACGCTCTTCACGATACTGTCTATCTTTGAAATCATTATCGGGTCTTTGACAGCGGCCGGCGACATGGTGCGGTATCCTACGCGGCGCACACCTTCGAGTTTCACGAAATATTGCTCCGTGGGTACGAATTTGCTTCCGGACACACGTACCTTGTTGTCGTCTATTTGCTCGAACTTTGACTCGTGCAGGTCGATTGCACCTCCGGGACCGGGCAGTACGTACGGGTTTGTCTTCTCGTAGAGAGTGTGTGCAGCAATAGACAATGTGGTACATTTACGCATTGGCGACAGTGGCTCAAGCACGAAATCGTCTTTGTGCAGATAGCCGAACATACAGTCGCTTCCGCTTCCGGGCAGTGCGCATATTGCGGCGCATTCCAAGATTTTGCCCAAATGAATGGCAAGTCCCTTGTCGAAACCCTCTTTTATGGCGAGTGCGGCGAATACCGACGGGTCGTATGAGCGTCCGGCGATAATAACATCGGCACCTTTTTCAAGGGCTTTGATGTATGGCTGTTCGCCAATTTGAGCCACTATGTGTACGGCATCATCAACATCTTTCTCGGTAATGGGCTTTGCCGGAGCAAGCGGTGTAACCTTTCCGTCGCGCAGGTTCTCTTTGATGAAATCTTTCTCGAACTCCGATTGTATCACGGCCATTTTGAAAGAAAGTTTCTTTTCGGACGCAATCTCGCGCACAATGTCGAGTACAAACTCAACGTGCGGTCTTGCACCGCTTCCTCCCGCCGTTCCCACGATTACCGGGATTTTAGCCTCTATGCCTGCGGGAATCATTATTTCGAGGTCTCTTTTCACAGAGTTGCGGTCTGTAAACGACTTGCCCGCGCCAAGGTAGTAAGGTCCCGGGTCTGACGAGCCGGCATCAACCGCAATAACGTGCGGTTTGCGTTTCATTCCCTCCACAAACGATTCCATTGGGAAACCGTATCCAAGTATTGCCGTGGGGGAAAGTATTCTCATCTCTTCCATTTCTTCTTTGCTTTTTTATTCCCCGGGCAAACCGTGACAGGTCTGCCCTAGGAGAAAATTCATAAATGTGGATGTATAATGTATTATTTTGTCAATGCCAATATGCGGCTCATCTCGTTGAACACGATCATGTAGCCTTCGTCAACGCCCATGCCCGGCTTTGCCAGATACTGTACGGGCGATGTGGCCATTGCAATGTGTGCGCAGATTTCTGCCGAGCGGTTTGTCTCGTTGCATGTTCCTCCGAGATAAGCTCCCATATTGTTTTTCTTACAGTATATGACGGCCTCGATACTGTTGTTTATTCCGCCGAGGTCGGGAGTCTTTATTTGTGCCATGTGCCCGGCCTTGCTCTCGGTAAAGTCTTTTATGTCTTCCAAGGTGTTACACCACTCGTCGGCAACTATTTCTGCGTCTATGCCGTCGCGATCCATCGCTGCGCGTATGGCGGCAAGTGCTTTTATCTGTGCCTGCTTTTCTCCCATGTCAACGGGGCCTTCTACTCTCAACCGGAACGGTTTTGCTATCTCTGCCAATTCGCCGACGTATTTGGCTATGGCTTCGAAATCGTTGTTGAAAACAATGCCCAATGTGCCATATACATCGATATGTATTGTCGGGTTGTAGCACTCGCACTGGCGCAGTTTTATGATGCGGTTGCGCAGCCACTCGATATACTCTTTTATCTTCTCGCCTTTCAGTCCCACCTTTGTCTCTACATGGTTGAACAGTGCGTGGGGCAATACGTCTGCCCCTTTCATTATCATTTTGTCGGCGTTCATGTAGCGGTCATCGCCCGATTGTGAGAATATGGGTATGATGTTCTTTGATATTTCCGTGCCATATTCCTCGGCGATAACCTGTGCCATGAGTTTCGACCGGCTCTTTGCGACTGCGTCGAGACATGCCTGCGTAACGCCGTAACGTATGGCAGTGTGATATTTCTTTCCCGTAGAAGGGCTGACATTCTTGTCAACGATGTCTGCCATTTCGCGGAACGAAGTGATTTCCTTTCCTTCATAGAGCGGAGCAATCTCCTTTTCGATTACCGGTATGAAATCGGCTGCGAGGAACAACGGGTCACGTCCTCCGGCGCCGGAGTACTGCACTGCGGCACAATCGCCGTACGCAATGGCTCCGTTCTCCAACAAGAACATAACACAGATTGACTCGCCTGCCTGTCTTACAGCCGTGAACCCCGGAGTGACAGGTGCGCCTTCATAGAAAGCACCGTCGTTTTTCGCGCCCGACTTGATGGCCTTTTGGTCATCGAAGAAGAAACCGGTTTTTCCCGGTGCGCACACTACTTTTTGAATTTTCATTTTCAGATATATTAAAATTTTACTATTCTTGTTATGTACGGTATTTTCTTTTTCTCCGCATTATTAAGCATGTGTTCAAAATAAAATGTGCATCATTCTTTTTGAATGCTTTTTATTTCTTTTTCCCCCTGCTTAAATACGAGTTCTTTACTTTCTACTGTTCCACTTTCCCGGGTCTGCCCACGAGATGTCCCTTGCCGATTGCATAAACATCGTCTATTACCATTTGGAAACTGACTGGACGGCTCTCGTATTTCGCCCGCTCTTCAAGTTTGTTGCGGTGGAAATCTTTCAGGTCTTGCGTGAACGGCATGTATCCGAGGTCGAGTATTCTCACTGCGCCAAGGTTGTCGCGTGCAGGCATTACTTTACCGGCATTGAACTTGCTCGGTGCGAAAGGCACATCGATTATTCCTGCCTCGAATGCTGCCACCGTACCTACTGCATAGTCTCCTTTGCCCAATTCCTCAACTTTGTCGAGGATACATTTCATCTCTGCCATGATTATCTCGCTCTCTGCCACAACTTCCGGAACTTCGCGGAATTTCTGGTCTTTGAGCATGTTTATAACCTGTTTCGTGGCACGCAGTCCGGCAGCATTGGCCTCTTTTGTGGGTACACCCATTGCCTCGTGCGGTGTCTTCACGATTACTTTCGTGGCCTTTGCCAGTGCGGCAGCGGCAGCACCCCATGATATTACTCCGAACGATTTTGCCTCGTCTTGCGGGAAACCGCCCATCCACTGATGGAATACCGTTGTGATGCGGGCATCATTGAAACCGAAGCGGTCTAAATATCTGCGTGTCATTATGTCAAGGGCGCGTATGGCGGCAACATCCTGTATAAGGTTTCCGCATTGTCCGTAGCCAACAGTTAAATCTTTTACACCCTGAGTTGTAGCCAGCAACGCCTCTATTACTGCCACCGTGTTGGATATGCACGGCGGGATAAGTGTGCCGGTAAGCGGGCCGAACGGTTCTCTGTTTATTGACACCCCGGCTTCTTCATACATTCCGATGAGACGGTCGGTGTATTGCCAGTGTGCGATTACCTTGTCTATCGGGTGGTTCTTCGAGTACGGAACGTTATACGATATGCCGCCTCCCTCGTACGAGGTGAAACCTCCGGCAATAGATATTTCTGTAAGCAGACGTGCATCGGGTGTTCCGTGACGCACCTGCACCGGATTTTTCAATGCCGATGTAACTCTGCGACAAATATCCACGCCATAGTTAACTATGGGGAAACCGTTGAGCATCGATCTGCCCGTCTCGCGGCTTTTCCGTATGCCTGTCTCTGCCTCGTTGTAACGGTTCAGTCGTGTGTAACTGTCAACTGTAGATGGCAGCAAGTCGGCCTCGCCGTCTTCTTCGAGGAACTTCAACAGTTTCGTGTGCTCCTCATATAATGCTACGCCGGCGCGCGGCTGTATGAGAGTTGTCTTTTCTTCAACGGCCTTAGCCAGTTTTGCCGAGAAACGCTTTTCCGGGGCGATGCTCTTTTGGTAGGCCACCGCCTCTTCGAAATCCACTCCTTTTCCAGTTTCCCATTGTGCCAGTACTTCTTTCCTTTCGGCGAAGAACCGGTCTTCTGAAATTTTCCGGTTTTTTAATTCCATAAGTTGTGATAGAGGAATATATTAAATTATATAAGTTTTATTTCTTCTTTGAGTATTTTTAGTGCGAGTTTCGGTTCCATGGTACTAAGCAGTCCCATCGATGCGAATATATATTTCTTGTCAAGCATATATCCGGGGTGCTTCGGCTTGGCGTACATGGTGTTCGTTGCATTAGTGCATTCAGCCCCTCTAAGTATGTTTTCCGGGTTGCTGCTGTTTATTATCGAGCCTCCGATGCCTACCACGAACGGTACTTGTGTCAGATCTTTTCCCGTGAGTGTGAATATTTGCCCCATCGGAGTGTATGCCTCTTCAAAATATCCGCAGTGTCGTTCCACTGCTATTCTCACCGCATTCCTTGCCAATCCCTGCTCTATCTTTGCCTCTTCATCGTTGGAAGGGAGCGTCGAAGGCTTTGCCGAGCATGTTTTTATCCATGCCTCCACCTTGTCTTGCGGCACCCCTGTTTCCTGAGCGAACACCTCCATGTTGAGTTCGTCGGCGAGCGATGTAAGGCTGTATCTCATTCCGAGGTCGCCTTCCACCGAACGTTTGCTGTACGGTTCGGGCAGTCCTTTAATCAATACGTTTTCTATCGTGGGCGCGCCGTCGGCCATGGAGTACACGTCTGTTGTTGCTCCACCGAGGTCAACGGCCATCAAATCGCCGATACCCTCGTCTATGCCGTGCCCTTTGCTGAGCAGTTCGCAGCCTGTGAGTACTGCCAACGGTGTTGGTACTATCTGATTTTCGCACATCTTTTGCACTTTGGAAAGTCCCTTCGCGTCTATTATGCGACTGATGAATAGTTCCTTTATCTTTTGTTTCGCCGGCTGTATGTTTATTTTGTTGAACTGTGGCATTACGTTCTCCGTTATCACGCACACCTTTCCCGAGTCCTTGAAAATTTCTGCCAGTTCGTACGATGCGCTCTTGTTGCCTGCCGCTATGATTGCGAAATTGCGCTTTACGTCGCAAAGCCGTCTCGCATTGGCGAGTATAACTTCCTTGTTGCCTCCGTCGGTGCCTCCGCACAGCAGTACGAGATCGGGATTTATGTCGTATATCTCCTGCTGCTCGGCCTGCGAAATCTCGAAAGCGTATGCCTTCACCACTTTTGCCCCCGCACTCGACGCAGCCATCTTGGCAGCCTTAGCGGTAAGTTCGGGAACCAGTCCCAGGGCAACCATTTTCAGTCCTCCGGCCGCACTGCTGCAACAAAGCAGTTTGTCATACTTGAACTCGCCTATGTCAGTCTCAAGTTTCCGCAGAGCATTGTGCAGTCCTTCCATCACATCGGTATCTATGGTGGTGAAAGCCGAAGCCGTCCCCACAACTTTTCCTGCCACCGCATCGATGGCTGTCACTTTTGTGTATGTACTGCCGAAGTCAACTGTCAGGTATTTCATTTTTCAGCCAATATCTCTTGCAAGTCTGCTATTGTCGTTTCGCAAGGGGTTCCGGGAGGATAAACTTTCGTGAACCCCATTGCCATGAATCGTTTTTCAACGTCTTCAAAGTTCTGTTTCCCGACAACGAGGTTGCCTCCGGCAAGGATTGGAATATCTTTCAGTCCTGCCTCATCGCATTTCTCGCGCAGTCCGTTGCAGTCTATCTCTCCATGGCCGTACATCGACGATACGAGTATTGCGTCGGCATTAGTCTCAAGTGCGGCGGCGATATATTCTTCCTGTGCCACCATCACTCCGAGGTTTACAACATTGAAACCAGCCTGTTCCAATGCATAGCATAGGATTTTATTACCTACGGCATGTACGTCCGCACCAATAACACCGGTCACTACAGTTTTCTTGTCCATAGTATAATATGTGTATTATTATTTTAAGGTTGAAATCTATTTTTTATAATTTAAGGTGTCAGATATTTCCACCTGTCGCGTATTATTAAGTTGTTACAAAATTACATATAATTTTCATTTGGCAAGTCTTTGTAAACATTAATTAACCTTATTAACTATCTTTATGCCTGATATAATTGGCATGTTGAGTTTGTTCTTTATCATACTTTTTAGTGCATTGTTTCTCGAAGTCGTTTTTTCTCGCTACCTTTGCACGCAAATATCATTCTGATGAAGAAACTTTTTATCGAGACATACGGCTGTCAGATGAACGTTGCCGACTCCGAGGTAGTGGCCTCGGTAATGAAGATGGCAGGGTACGACGTTTGCCAAGACATTATGCGGGCCGATGCGGTGTTTCTCAACACATGCTCGGTGCGTGACAATGCAGAACAGAAAATTTATCACAGGCTTGAAGAACTGAATGCCATGAGACGCAACAGGCGTTCGGTATCGCCCCCCAATCCGCTCATAATAGGAGTGCTTGGCTGCATGGCGGAGAGAGTGAAAGAAGACTTGTTGAAGAACCACCACACCGACCTCGTGGCAGGACCTGACTCGTACATGAACCTTCCGGATCTCATTGCACAGGCAGAGATGGGCAACAAGGCAATCAACATCGAATTATCTACAACCGAGACATATCGTGACATTGTGCCGCAACGCATTTTCGCTGCCAAAATAGGAGGTTTTGTGAGTATAATGCGCGGTTGCAACAATTTCTGTCATTACTGCATAGTGCCATATACGAGAGGGCGCGAGCGCAGTCGCGATGTAAACAGCATACTGCGCGAGGCACGAGATCTTGACGAACGCGGATACAGAGAAGTGACACTTCTCGGGCAGAACGTAAACAGTTACAAGTATGAGGAAGGTGCCACAACGGTAGATTTTCCGATGCTTCTGCAACGTGTGGCAGAGACGGTGCCGGGCATGAGAGTGCGCTTTACCACGTCGCACCCGAAAGACATGAGCGACGAAACCCTGCGGGTTATTGCCGAAATGCCGAATGTGTGCAGGCATATACATTTGCCGGTGCAGAGCGGAAGCAACAGCATTTTGAAAATGATGAATCGAAAATATACCATCGAATGGTATCTTGACCGTATCGCGGCAATACGAAGGATTGTGCCCGACTGCGGATTGTCAACCGACATTTTTGTGGGATACCACGGCGAGACGGAGGAAGACCACCGCTTGTCACTGGCGCTGATGCGGCAAGTGGGTTACGATTCCGCGTTCATGTTCAAATACTCCGAAAGACCGGGTACATACGCATCGAAGCATCTGCCGGACGATGTTCCGGAGGAAGTGAAACTGCGCAGATTGTCGGAAATGATAGCGTTGCAGACAAAAATATCCGCCGAACAGAATGCAAAGGACGTGGGCAAGGTGTTCGATGTTCTCGTGGAGAATTTCTCAAAACGCTCAAGAGAACAGTTGTGCGGGCGAAACGAGCAAAACAAAATGGTGGTTTTCCCGAAGGGCGGACACCATATCGGAGAGACCGTGCGCGTAAGAATAACAGGTTCTTCGAGTGCCACGTTGCTCGGCGAACTTGCAGAATGACGGCAGGCTGCGCATAATACGGGGAAAAGGGAGGATAAGGAAATGGGAAAGACGGGCGGCAACGGAAATGTGGAAATGCTGAAAGCATACAACAGATACCTGAGACTGCAAAGGGGATACTCCGAGAACACGTTGGATGCTTACCGGCGCGACTTGAAGAAATTGTCCGACTACCTTGACGCAGAGGGCATCGCACTTACAGATGTTACCCTCGACCACCTGCGGGCATTTGCCGCATCGCTGCATGACATAGGCATCGGGGCAAAGTCGCAGTGCAGGATTCTCAGCGGGGTACGCTCGTTCTGCAATTTCATGGTAAAGGATGGATGGATGGATAAAGACCCGTCGGAACTGCTTGAGAGTCCGCAAACGGGAAAACACCTGCCAGAGGTGCTGTCAACCGAGGAGGTGGATATGCTTGAAGATGCCATAGATTTGACGAAATGGGCGGGACACCGCAACCGCGCAATGATAGAAATGCTCTTCTCCTGCGGACTGCGAGTGAGCGAATTGGTGCGCTTACCGCTATCCAACTTATATCTCGACGAGCGTTTCATACGCGTTTTAGGCAAAGGAAGCAAGGAGCGGCTCGTGCCAATATCCGACCGTGCCGTAAAAGAATTGAACCTGTGGTTCGAAACCAGAAATGAAATGAACATACAGCCCGGCGAGGAAGATTATGTTTTCCTGAACCGCCGCGGCGCACACCTTACGCGCACCATGGTGCTGATATTTATAAAGAACTATGCACGAGATGCCGGCATAACGAAAACCATATCGCCGCACACGTTGCGCCACTCATTTGCCACGGCACTTCTCGAAGGCGGTGCCGACCTGCGTGCGATACAGGCAATGCTGGGGCATGAGAGCATCGGGACAACAGAAATATACACTCACGTCAGCACCCGGACACTCCGCAACGAGATATTGCGGCATCACCCGAGGAACAAAAAGGAGAGATAGTTCTTTTTAAAAGCCTCGATAAAACAAACAAAAGAAAACAAGATTACCAATGGATTACAAATCTTTCGAAGTGATGGCTCCGGTGGGAAGCCGCGAGAGCCTTGCGGCAGCGATACAAGCGGGAGCCGACTCGGTATATTTCGGTATCGGACAGTTGAACATGCGCTCGCACAGTGCAAACAGGTTCGGCATCGACGACCTGCGTGAAATTGCAAGCCAATGCAACGCATGCGGAATAAAAACATACCTCACGGTAAACACAATAATATACGACGAAGACATCGCGGCAATGCACCGTATTGTGGATGCGGCACGAGAGGCAGGCATTACGGCGGTGATAGCAAGCGACGTGGCTGTTATGACCTACTGCAGGAGTATCGGGCAAGAGGTTCATTTGTCAACACAACTCAACATCTCGAACATCGAGGCATTGCGTTTCTATGCACGGTTTGCAGACGTAGTGGTACTTGCAAGAGAACTTAACATGGAACAGGTGGGGCAGATATACCGTGGGATAGAGGAACAGAGCATCTGCGGTCCCAACGGAAACCCCGTGCGAATAGAGATGTTCTGCCACGGAGCGTTGTGTATGGCAGTTAGTGGTAAGTGCTATCTTTCGCTCGACAACGCGGCACGAAGTGCAAACCGGGGGGAATGTATGCAACTGTGCCGCAGGTCGTACATCGTTACAGACAGCGAAACGGGAACGCAACTCGAGGTGGATAACAAATACATAATGAGCCCGAAGGATTTGAAAACGCTGCGCTTCATAGACAAGATGATGAATGCCGGAGTACGCGTATTTAAAATTGAGGGCAGGGCAAGGAGTGCCGAATATGTATATACCGTCGTGAAATGTTACAAAGAAGCAATCAAGGCAGTAACCGACGGAACATTCACGGAGGAGAAGAAAGACGAGTGGGACGAGCGGCTCGCAAAGGTGTTCAACCGGGGATTCTGGGACGGATACTATCTCGGACGGGAACTCGGTGAGTGGAACACGGAATATGGCAGTAGTGCCACCGAAAGGAAACAGTATGTGGGAAAGGGTGTGAAATATTTCTCCAAACTCGGGGTGGCGGAGTTCTCGGTGGAAGCATGCGAGTTCTCAACGGGCGACAATCTGCTCATTACCGGTCCCACAACCGGCGTGGTGTATGTCACACCGGAAGAAATACACGGAGACAACGGTTCCGTTACGACGGCTGCCAAGGGTACACGCGTGAGCATAGAGGTGCCGGGAAAGGTCAGGCCGAGCGACAAATTGTTCAAACTGATAAAAGCAAAATAAGGAAATGGCAACAATCAACGAACTGCAAGACGAGGTGATAGAGGAGTTTTCCGACTTCGAAGACTGGATGGATAAATATCAACTGCTGATAGATCTCGGTAACGAACAACGACCTCTCGACGAAAAATACAAGAACGAAAGCAACCTCATAGACGGTTGTCAGAGCAGAGTATGGCTGCAGGCAGACCATGTTGACGGGGTAATGAAATTCTCGGCAGAGAGCGATGCTCTTATAGTGAAAGGGATTGTGGCACTGCTCATAAGGGTACTCGACGGACACACGCCGCAGGAAATACTCGATGCCGACCTGTACTTCATCGACCGCATCGGGCTGCGCGAGCATTTGTCGCCTACGCGTTCCAACGGACTGCTGGCAATGATAAAGCAGATAAGGGCATACGCATTGGCGTATAAAATGAAAGGATAGACGAAACATGCCAAGAAAACTGCGAACAATAGAGATGCAACGACTGTCGCCGGAAGATTTCCGACGAGCCGGGAAACTGCCGCTAACGGTGGTTCTCGATGATGTGCGCTCTATGTATAACATCGGTTCTGTATTCCGAACATGCGATGCTTTCAGAGTAGAAGAAGTGCTGCTGTGCGGTATCACGGCGACACCGCCGCATCCGGAAATTCACAAGACGGCTCTCGGAGGCGAAGACAGTGTCGCATGGAGGTATTTCCACACGGCAATCGATGCAATTGAATACCTGCGGACAAAGAATTGCAAGGTTTACTCGATAGAGCAGTGTGAAGGATCGGTGATGCTCGGCAACGACGAATCTCTGCCATTACACTGCGGCAATGACGGCATAAACGGCTGCGCAGTGGTCTTCGGCAACGAAGTGAGAGGGGTGCGTCAAGAGGTCATCGACCGTTCCGACGGTTGCATAGAAATACCGCAGTACGGCACCAAACACTCACTCAACGTGGCCGTGACGGCAGGCATAATTATATGGGAGTTTGCACGTCGGCACTTCAAAAAATAACAATGTAAAAACTCTGCAAAAGTAATTACGCACAGTACCGTCTGCATATATTTTTTTATTGACATGCGTTCTTTTACGAGTTGATGACAATAACGTTTGTCATTCGATGAAAACGATTTGGCAATTTCGCCGAAATTGATGAGTGAAACCGCCGAAATTGGTCGGTAATTTCGCCGAAATTGCAGTACGATTAAGCACTAATGACATACTGGTTCGGTGTAAGAAATAACGTAAAAAAGTTCGAGACCTCTGCAAAAGTGATTAATTTGCAGAGGTCTTGATATATGTTTACATGCGGGGAAACGCCGTTGCTACTTTTGACAGAGTATCTTTTTGTATAGTTGCAAATACTCTGTCGTGTATTTGTCGTAGTTGAACGAGTGTGCGTAATCTTTCCGCTCCTGCACCATGTCACTGTCGTCCACGGCAAGTCCGTCTTTCACCACCCGTGCCATGTGTTCCGCCTCGAAGTTGTCCCAATATACGGCGTGCTTGCCGCATATTTCCGGCAGGCTTGTCAGTCGTGAGGAGAATACTTTGCAACCCTGCTGCATAGCCTCTATTGCCGGTATGCCGAAACCTTCTGCCTTGCTCGGGAAGAGGAATGCCTCGCAGTGCTTGTATAGCCATGTCTTTTCGTCTTCCGAAACGCGCCCGGTTAGTTTCACGCGGTCAAGTCCCAATTTGGCTATTGACTTTCGTATCTCTTCGGCATATTTGAAATCGTTGTCACCGCAGATGTATAGTTTGTGGTCGGGGAAATTCAACATCATCGGCACCAGCGTGTGGAAATTCTTTTTCCTGCGTATCTGGCTTATGGCGAAGAAGAATTTCTCGTTATTGTCGCCCACGAATGCCGGTTTTACGCCCTCCTTGTCGCCAACGGGGGTAATACCATTGTATATCACGCAGTACGGCTTGTCCTTCAGTCCGTAAATTCGGTCAACGTCGTTCTTGGCAAAGTGGGATATGAACGATATGTAGTCGGCATTCTTCACACGCTTTCTGAAACGCCATATATGCTTCCACCGGTGGAAATGTTTCTTCTCGTAAAGGAAATTCAGGTCGTGTATTGTGAGCAGATGAACCGTCTCCGGCGACTCGTAATAGTATTCGTACATTTGGTCGGTGCTGTGCCACAAGTCTATTTTCAGTCCCTTGTTCCGTATGTCTTCTTCCGGATGATCGCATGAAATGTAAGTCACCGACTGCCCGAACTCTCCGAAATGGTTGTCGGATAACATGAATATGAAGTGCATGTCGGGGACATTTATCGCGGAAAGTCTTCGTGCATAGTTACGGCAGATGTCTCCGAAACCGGTATAACAGTCGAGAAAACGTAGATCGACGGCTATTCTCTTCATCTTTTATATAGTTTTTCTTTTTGGTTATTATTTAAAATAAAATATGTGGCTGCCGCCGGCATTCAATATTTCCTGAATAAGAAATATTTCAGTGCATGATACTTGTGTTTGAGGTACTTCTCTATCTTTCGTCCGATTTTTTGATCGTTTTTCCAACTGTGGTTCACCAAGTGCCGTGCGAAAGTAACATCCTTGCGGTCGTATCTCTTGCGCGGTGCAACATAGTCGGTGGGGTATATCGTGAAACCGTCGAGACGCAATATTTCTGTCGAATGTCTCGCACCGTATTTCTCGGCCACCGCAGCCATTATCATCGGCGACACGGTCTGATCGAGCGTTCCGTCGTCTTTCTCGAAATGGTGTGTGCGGTAATATTCCGTCATTTCTTTGCAATACGTGTTGCCCTTTTCTCCCATAAAGAATGCTGCCTGCAACGCTAAAGGTGTGTCTTCGTGGTCAATCTTCTCATTAAAGGTGGCAAATCCGTGTTCCGGTATCAAATCCTCGAAACCTCGGTAGAGCAATATGTCGCTGTCCATGTAGATTCCCCCCTCGGTATATACGGCATGGAAGCGCACCGCATCGGCGGCGAATGCCCATTTGCGGTGCTTAAGTGCTTCGTTAATGAAATCGAAGCCTATTGCCTTGGCATCTGCCATTGTCCATCGCCTTATGGTATATCCGGGCATGTATTTCTTCCAAGATTGAAGACATGCCTTTATTTCGGCGGGGAAAGGGTCGTCGCTGAACCAGCAGAGATGTATTGTCTTGGGTATCATTGCGGTGTTTATTGCCATCTTTTAAAAAACTGCTGCAAAATTACACATTCTTTCCGGCATTACAAACATGTTGTTGACAAAAAACAACTTATACACACAAATTTAGATATGACGATTCAAAAACATCCAAAGAAATTGTATTTCTATCTTGAATGTTTAATCTTTGAAAGTCTGGTATGTGCTGAAATGATAGCATATCATAATATGCGAGTTCGGGTTAAGAAAGTCTTTGTAAAAGTTGGTAATCTCGTTAGTTCTTTGTAATTTTATTGTTTTAAATCAGTTGTTTGCAAAATAACCAAGCGATGATTACCAAAGACAAAATTATAGAAATTTTCTGTATTATTGATGAGTTTGACAAGAATTTGAATGTTGAACTGAGTAAAAACCTATG
>NZ_RQZH01000170.1 GCF_003932845.1 Prevotella sp. OH937_COT-195 | reverse complement strand
ACCTTAAACAACCCAATAGCTATATTAATAATATAAATACTATTAATTTACTTATACTCTAAGACTTTTTCAACTGGCATTCTATATGAATTATATGCTTCTTTAGCTTTTTTCCCAATTGCAACAATCATTACTGGAACATAACGATCCAAATCATAACCAAACGTTTTACCAATTTCTTCATTTTCAAAACCACCGATTGGATTAGTATCATAGCCATATTGTTTTGCAACTAACATAAATTGCATTGCAGCTAAACTACTATCTACTTTAACAATATCATTCATGCTTTGACGTGTATGGCTTTTATAGTTTTCTAAAACAAGAGGTAACATTTGTTCTTTTACTTCTTGAGGCATATGACCATTTTTAACAGCCTGTTCATATATAAAC
>NZ_RQZH01000169.1 GCF_003932845.1 Prevotella sp. OH937_COT-195 | reverse complement strand
CGGAGGCTTTGACCGCTTCCCAAATGGCAGTTTCCGCATAAGCAACATATTGGTGGATTTCTCCACCGGTGTGAGTATGGCGTGCCGGGCAGGATCGATGATTAAGTCCATCTCAAAATCTCCGAATCTCCTCCCGTCAACTTCCTTACTTCTTTCATGTATGCTCACCCTGTCCTTGATTGGAAGATGTCCGCACTTGGGACGATGCCTGTATTTCATCTTATGTCTTGTGTGTTCGGCAAGTTTGCCTGTTGTGTCATTGTGTATGATGTTATAGATGGACCGGTGGGAAACCTTTATCCCCTCATTTATTCGCAGATACCCTGATATTTGTCTTGGAGACCACCGGTAGTTGGTAATATATTCCTTGATTCTCCAAACTAATTCGTCGGATAG
>NZ_RQZH01000168.1 GCF_003932845.1 Prevotella sp. OH937_COT-195 | reverse complement strand
GTTCACCCCGCGCCGATCCAGTTCGATGTCGATCATCCGGCGAACGGTGTCGAGCAGTTGCATGCGGTCGTCAAGAAAGCCTAAGTCTTCCTTGTCATGTCGCTTGGGGTTGCCGTCGTTCTTCCGTTTCATAACTTTTTATCATTTGAACAGTTGCCGTAATGTTTCCATCCGTGGGAGAGCGTGTTTCGTCTCTGTTGCTTGTCATGGTGCAAAGTTAAGGGTAAAAGTGGCTGACCGACCTTGCAAATCCTGCCAAAATTCTTGCATCATCGGACATTTTGCATACAGCCCATCTTGCACCATCGGACATTTTGTGCCCGTAACGCACTGATTGCGAATGAATAGCACTGACATATTTACAGATATTAACAATTGCCGGTTTTTTGAGGAAAAA
>NZ_RQZH01000167.1 GCF_003932845.1 Prevotella sp. OH937_COT-195 | reverse complement strand
CTGAGTAAAAACCTATGTTTACCTTCCTATAATAGCAATGGAAAACGTTGCAGGAATCGTAAGGTAAGGCTTTCTGAAAGTGAAATCATGACCATCCTTGTGTGCTATCATTTCGGTACATATCGTAATTTTAAGGAGTATTATCAGAATTGTATCCGTGTCCGGCTCAAACATGAAATCCCGGCCGCCGTCTCCCATAATCGTTTTGTAGAACTCATGCCCCGTGTATTCTTTAAGATGATGTTATTTAGTCTTTCCTTAAAAAAAGGTTTATTTTATTGATTTATAATCAATTATCCTCTTATTTATTTGTCTGTTTCTGCAAGTTTTTGTACCTTTACAGTATAAAACTTGCAGAATTTCATGTTAAAAAGAACCTCCAACCAACTATCATTATTCT
>NZ_RQZH01000166.1 GCF_003932845.1 Prevotella sp. OH937_COT-195 | reverse complement strand
ATCTATAACTATGTATCTACACTATAACATAGTTAATCAATTATACCGAGTATACCGAGAAAATTTATTGTTATTAAGTCTCCAAACCATACAAACCATAGGTAAATTATCGATATATAAATATGTCTTAGTATAGATAGTGTGTACTTTTGAATGTAAAGAAATCCTTAGTAGGTTTAATCACACTACTAAGGATTTTTCGGGATTCATAATAAAACAAAAATTACATATTGTACTTATACTATACCATATATAAGTTAATGTGACGAGAAAATATAATAAAAAGCTTTTTAGCGTTTACTTCCGAAAAAGAGTGGTAAGTGAATATTAGAGCATATGAAAGTTTGTTGATGCTCGCATTATGAAGAATAAATTAATAAATCTTAAGGAGGAATTTATAATGGC
>NZ_RQZH01000165.1 GCF_003932845.1 Prevotella sp. OH937_COT-195 | reverse complement strand
GCGTTGCTCCGTCAGACTTTCGTCCATTGCGGAAGATTCCCTACTGCTGCCTCCCGTAGGAGTCTGGGCCGTGTCTCAGTCCCAGTGTGGCCGATCACCCTCTCAGGTCGGCTATGTATCGTCGCCTTGGTAGGCCGTTACCCCACCAACTAGCTAATACAACGCAGGTCCATCTACTAGTGATGCATTTGCATCTTTCAAGCATCTAACATGTGTTAAACACTGTTATGCGGTATTAGCTGTCGTTTCCAATAGTTATCCCCCGCTAGTAGGCAGGTTACCTACGCGTTACTCACCCGTTCGCAACTCCTTCTACTCTAGCAAGCTAAAGTAGTCAGCGTTCTACTTGCATGTATTAGGCACGCCGCCAGCGTTCGTCCTGAGCCAGGATCAAACTCTCATTTAATC
>NZ_RQZH01000164.1 GCF_003932845.1 Prevotella sp. OH937_COT-195 | reverse complement strand
AAATAAAGATGATATACAAACGATAAATGAAGAAGATAATATTGAAAATTATATTGTTAAGGACGAAAAAGTAGAAAATACTCCGGTATTGGAACAAATAAAACTTGATGATAATACTGAAACTTCAAAAAATATTTTAGATTATGAAATTATAGGTAAAATTTTTTCAAAATATATTTTATTGTCCGATAAGGATGAGTTTATAATTATAGATATATTAAATGCTAAATATAGACTGTTGTATGAAAATTTATTGGATAATTACAATAATCGTACTATTTCAAAACAGATACTTTTATTTCCTATAATTTTGGAATTAAATGAATATAAATTGAGTGTGTTTAATACTATTAAAGATAAATTGAATAATTTAGGTATAGAAGCTGATATTTTTGATGAAAATTCTATAG
>NZ_RQZH01000163.1 GCF_003932845.1 Prevotella sp. OH937_COT-195 | reverse complement strand
ATAGAAAACAGTCCTACAAAGGTTGTATATATGGGAGCTGGAAAAATCCTAATAGCAGACAGTAAAAACCCTAATGGCGAGTGGAAATGGCGAACAGCTATAACTCCAAAAGGAATAGCTGGAGAAGAAATAGTTGCAAATTCTATTACTGCAAACAAACTTTCAGCAGATGTTGGGCAAAGCTTAGACTTAAGTTCAAATGAAAGTATAAATAATGTTGTAAAAAAATCAGTAACAAGCGAAGTATCAAAAGTAAAGGTTGGAGCTAGAAACTTGCTACCAAACAGCTACTTTTTCGACAAATCAAAATGGCATACATTTGGGGCTAAAAGTATAGAGTACAATAAACTAAATGAGATTGAAGAATGGGGAGATTCTGAAAGTATAAAATTTGTTGAAAGAAATATAGATGTAAAT
>NZ_RQZH01000161.1 GCF_003932845.1 Prevotella sp. OH937_COT-195 | reverse complement strand
ATTCCTCCATATATTTTAGAAAAGATTAATCATCTTTCATCTTGGCAAATAGGATTAGTTAACCTTACTTCTCCTTTAGGATTAGTACTTACTTCAAAAATATCTGGTAAATTAATTTCTCGCATTGGCAATATTGTATTAATGACTACAGGACTAATTATTATGATTGTGGCATATACAAGCCTAGGATTATTACAATATATATTAAATCCAGTGACAATAAGCTTATTATTACTAATATATGGTATAGGAGGAGGTTTTTTCCTACCGTCTAATACTTCAGCAATAATGGGAACTGTATCTCAAGATATGCAAGGTACTGCTGGAGCTACACAAAGAATGGTTCAAAATATAGGTATTGCTTTTTATACAGCAGTTACTTCATTATTTATCAGTAATTCATCAAATTCAGATAAACTC
>NZ_RQZH01000017.1 GCF_003932845.1 Prevotella sp. OH937_COT-195 | reverse complement strand
GTTGTTCCGACTTGCTTTATTCCTCCATATCCTCTGTCGCCCGCCAAGTTATCAATGCACCTGCCGGTCATTCTTTCGGTTTGTTGCAAGGTCGCTTCTATGGTATGGCCGTCATATTCATTCCTGAAAGAAACGGCGGCAAGAATAATTCCCGAGGATGAACGGATGAAGGACGCTTTGTTGCCAAACTCATATTTCTTGTGTTCCTTGCCTTTGCCGATACATTGTACTTCGGGTTCGTGAAGGGAATATATCTTATCGTGGCTGTCACGTTTTTGAGAAAGGATCTTATGGAAGAGTCCAAACATCTTTTCATAACCTTTCTTGTCGGGAAGGTTGCGGTCAAGTTCCCTGACCAAACGACCTGCTGTCGTGCGCAAACTTCGGTCGGCCTTAATTGCCTTATTGTGATTCTTGGGGTGATTGCGAAAACGCCGGTCGAGGGAAATCTTTTTCAGCGTTATGCCAAAGCGCAGTCAACACTATCATATTGCCTCAAAACAGGGAACCTCTTTTGAACATGCCTTAGTACTTTTTAGACTCGTTTTCGTAAATCTTTCGCTCTTTCTGCTCCTTGCCTTTGCTAAGATTAAATGTCAAGCACAGCATTACTTTCTGTGCATAAATCTTATCTTTCATGTCAACGTATTGTGTTCCTTGATGGATTCTTGTATAACTCTTCAAATTGCCAAAAGGCTGGATGAATACAACGTATAAATCAAGATAGTCATTGAGCGTGTAGTTAACCATTCCTATGCTAGAATCGTGCGATTTACTATACCCATTATATTGCAACTCTTTACTATTGTATGTGTATTGCACAATTGCAGTAAGACGAGAAGATAAGTGCCAGTTACTCTGCATCTGAGCCATATAAGAACACATACTTGTATTATAAAAACTATTTGTAGGAATACGTCGACTCAACACACCGGCATAGAAATTCACGCTCCACCATTTAGTAAGGTTACACGATAGTGTGAAATCCATACCATAGTCTTGCACTTTGTTGATGTTAATAAATTCAAGGGTAACGTTCTTACTGTCTGTCAGCAGGTTGCTAACTACTTGATTACTGACTTGTTTGTAATAAGCTGAGGAGGCCAAATAGAAATTCCCCTTGGAATAACTATATTCTAGTGACAATGTTCCATTTTTCTGAGGCTTCAGGTACGGATTACCTTTAGTGCTGATATTCGGGCTTTCCTTTTTAATAAAAGGAAGCATCTGCCAGATGCTAGGATCATTTAAGTACGATGAATATCCCAATGCCAAGTTGCTATTATCCCATGCATATGAGATGTTAAATTTGGGGAAGATATCTGTTTTCTTCACTCGCGTACCATCAGCAAAGGAACGATGATAATTCTGAAAACTCACACTAGCATCTACCATCCAGTTTTCTCCAAGGCTTTTCATTAGTTCAGCATAAGCAAATATATTATTGCAATGGTACCTTTCTGCAATATCAGAATAATTGTTGTTGAAGAAACCTTTGGTTTTGTTATGTGAATATTTAACGCCGCTATAAAGAATGGTTGATTCATTAATCTTTCTGTTGTAATCGAGTTTTGATCCATAAATCTCCTGATTCTCATTTTGCTTAATCATGGTTTCATCAACAAGATAGGCATCATTATCATCTATCGTTTTCTTATTAAACGACACTTCAAATTTCAAATGATTCTTATCATCTTTATAGTTTGCATAACTTTTATAGTTCTGCGTATTAAACGCTTCTTTTAATACAGAAAACGAAGTCTTCTGATTCTCATACGTATTCTGAAACCTTTCCCTATAAAGAGAAAGATAACCGTCAACACCTATTTGGAAATTACTGTTTGGCAGATATGTGTAGCCGTAGAAGAACTCGTTATCACACTCTTTCCGTGGAAATGTTGTATATAGGTCTTCTGACAAAAGAGTTCCCTCTTTGTCGAATATCCTATCTTCTGTTTTCATTTTCAAGTTACGATAATACTGCTTATAGAACAGGTAAAACGAGTTCTTTTCTGTTCCATATCCTATATTCACCTTTGTATCATTCATTGAGGCATCCACTGCTGTTTTGTTATCTACCATCAAAGAATAACCCTGTTCGCGCTCTGTAATGATATTCATTATAGCAGTGTAGTTCTGATTAGCATATTGACTTGGTATGTTATACATAATCTCTACACTCTTCACGCTTGCAGGTTGAATCTGGTCAACAAGACTATTGTCTGTCAGTTCAATGCCATTTTTAAGAATCATAATGTTGCTACTTCCTTTTATACGTATTTTGCTATTACAATCAACAAACACTGTTGGGATGTTTTCCAATAATCGGGAAGTCAGTCTAACCTTATCTTTCATCTGGTCGGTAAAAGAATAGTTAAAGTTCAGTCTGTTCCTCACTTTTGTCTTGATTCCTGTTACCACCACATCATCAAGTGAAGTAGTATTTGAGGCCAACTTTATCAACATCTCCGTCTGATCCCCATGATAAAAAGAAATCATCTTTCTGTCATAGCATACATGCGTAACCTGAATGATGTAATTCTTGTCTTTAACCAAATTCTTAGAACTAAGCTCATAATAGCCCAGTGAATCGGTTACTGCACCGCAAACGAACACCGAATCGGCATTCAGCAGTACGACATTGACAAATTCCACAGGCTCCTGTGTCAAAGAGTCTGTTACATGACCAGATACTTTATTCTGCCTTTGCGCAAGGCAAAAACTCAGATTAACAAGAATTCCTACTACTATGAGTATTGACTTTTTCATTTTAGAAGATGAAGGTATTATGGTTTATATTTGCTTCTTGGTGTTTTGTCTGAACATTCTTCAATTAAGGTGCAATTCTTACCCAGCGCCAAACTTTTCGTTAGTTTGGCACACTATGGTCAACACTAAAACTCTGCAGTACAAACGTTACATGCGCTTTGTGCTGGTATGCATTCACATCCTGCAAGACAAACGCATAGAGGATTCTTTGGATCCTATGTGCAACTGCTTACAGATGGAGGGTGAATATTGCATAAGGATTGTGGATAACCAACTCGTAGAGTCAACCAGCAAGTGCAAAATTACAATATTTTTTTAAAGAACTCTTGTTTTGTAGTTGAAAAGTTTAATTTTTCCCTTGGTCTTTTATTTAATTTCTTCTGTATGCTCATTATTTTCTTATCTGTGAAATTATTGAAGTTTTCTTTTTGGGGTATGTATTGCCTTATTAATTTGTTCATATTCTCCACCGCCCCTTTCTGCCATGAAGAATACGGGTCTGCAAAATACACCTGTACTCCGAGTTCCTTTGTGATTTCCTTATGTGCTGCGAACTCCGGTCCGTTATCAGTTGTTATTGTCTTTATATGTTCCTTGTACTGCAGTAGCAGTTTCCTTACAACTTTAGCCAAAGGCTTGGACTGTTTTCCCATTGGCAGTTTATGCATGAATAGCATACTCGTTGATTTCTCCACAAGCGTAAGTATTGCATTTGAATAAGGATCCACAATCAGATCCATCTCTAAGTCTTCGAAACGCTTTCCATCTGCTTCTGGGCTGCGCTCATGTATGCTTACACGATCCTTTATCGGGAAATATTTCCATTTCGGACGCGACCTGTATTTCATTTTGTGCCGTGTATGGCTTGCAAGTTTTCCTGTTTCGTTATTGTGAATGAGGTTGTATATAGTCTGGTGCGATACTTTAATCCCATCTTCCTTAAGGAGATACCCTGAAATCTGACGTGGAGACCACTGCTCCTCGATAATGAGATTCTTAATTCGCCATACCAACTCTTCACTCTTCTTGGAGTTAGGCACTGTGCGTTTCCTGCGCCCCATTGCTTTCTCGTTAGCCTTGAACCAGATGTAGTTGCCACTCGGGCTACTGTTACGCTTCAGTTCACGCGAAAGGGTCGATTCACTAATGCCAACTATCATGGCGATTTCTTTTCTTTCTGTTTTCTTTTGGAGTAAGGCGAAAATTTGCGACCTTTGCTCCGGGATTAATTGATGATACATAACGCAATACAAAGTTAGTTAATCTCGGGGAGATTTCGGTCTCCCTTTTTTATTTGTATTGCCGGTCGATCCTTTTTTCCTCTCTGCGCGTTGCAGATGTTCTCGAAACGTAGCGCAGAGGTTGTCTGCAACGCGCAGAGAGGAAAGATTTTATTGCACTTCGATTTTGAATATACACGTTCCTTATAAAAAGCCCACTTCACCGAAAAATTATAATCGGAATAACTTTTCCGTGAAGTGGACTTTTAAAGGTACGGTTACATAAAAGTAATTTCGGCGGAATTGAAAAATAAAACCGCTGAAATTGCGCTGCAAAACGGGCGAAATCGCAATGCAATACAGCCTGTTTCACCGTATTGACGACATGCACTTCGCCGACAAGAGGAAATCTGTTGCACGGCATGATAATGTTTTTTAACATCACGCAGTTGTGTTTTGAACTATTTGTGCACAACGGCGTAATAACTTTGCAGACGGGAAACCACCGACAAGGAATACCGCTATTGTTTTAAGGTGGGGCTGTAAATAAACTTTGTCAGGTTTATTTTTACGGTGGTAATTTACAGAACTCGCCTTCAGAATAACAACTAATTACAAACCAATTATTTAGAAAGGAAAGGAATATGTTTGACATGCTATTGAGAAACTCTTCCGGAGTAAACGGCGGAATGGCCGAAATGAAAGCCGTGGAGAGGAAAATGAGAAAGACGATTGCCGAGGACATGGCATCGGTACTGACACGGAACGATGGCAGCAGGGTTAGATGGAACGCATCGAAAACCGACCTCATGGAGGCTTTGCACTGGACTTTCATGAACGATGCGGTGGCAAATGCCGATGGCTCGCCGTGCCGTTTCTGTACTCTTGTGGAACGTGCCTGCAAGGAGTTCGGAATGACGGTGCCGCGCAATCCGAGGCGCACGGTGACGAGGGCATGCAACCGTACCGGCATGCGCAACGCCACTCTGTGTCGGAGATGCTGCGTAATTGCCGGTGCGGAGAAAACGGAACATCCGTTGCTTCGTTTTGTTACTTTTCTTTAACCCAAATCGGTCATTAGACCACATTTGCTTAGATTTGCCATTGCCGTTACGCTTCCCTACTGCTTTAGCCCGCTTGCTGACATCTGCGCAGCCATTACATTTCGACGTAGCCAGCTACGCCTTCGATTAAACGGCTGTACATCCGCTCAACAATCGAACAAAATCGGTTGAGGGTTCTAATGACCGATTCGGGTTTAAATAACATCTATGTATTGTTTTCACGGTAATTTATATAACCACATTAATACTTATCTATATCTCCAATAATGAATAAACACATGAAAGAAATGGAAACAAAAACGGACATGAACCGACATCTCAGCGAACATTTTACGTTGAGGGAGATGTGCCAAAGCGGCACGGCAATAAGAATGAACATAAAGAACATTCCAGATGAGAGGACGGTGGAAAGATTGAAGGCTCTGTGCGTAAACGTACTCGAACCGTTAAGACGACGTTTCGGGGTGTTGAGGATTACGAGCGGATACCGCTGCCCGGAACTGAACAAGGCTGTGGGAGGGACGAAATTCTCGCAACATATTCGAGGCGAGGCTGCCGACCTGCATGTTTCATCGTTGGAGGTGGGACGCAAAATGTACGATTTTATCAGGCTCAACACCGATTTCGACCAACTCCTGTTCGAACACAGCATGAGCACGGGGACTACTTGGATACATGTGAGTTACAGCGTGTTACATTCTCGGAAACAAGCCGTGCCTTATTATGAGGCGGCATGACGAGAGAATAAAAGAAAGGGTGCGGGCGGCAAATGACTGCCGTCCGCACCCCGATTATTTTCTGTTGTCGCTACAATTCTTGTTTCTCGGCGATATGCTATTTTACCACCTTCTTACCGTCTATGATATAAACACCTTTCGGCAGGTCATCGGCATTACCATTGATACGGGCACCACCTATTGTATATATGCCGCGGCTGCTTGCCGGAACGTCTGCGTCGATGCCTTCGATGCCTGTCGTTTCACCATTACTCAATAAAAGTTGTATGGCGAGAACACCAAGTCCCATTTCATTGACATCTGTCCATTGCGTAACCACTGAAGAAGTTTTAAGCAAGAATGAGTTTGCTATTTTGGTATTCGTTTCACCATTTGTAATAGAATATTGACCGGCTTGTTCACTGATATTTGTCACTTTTAGTGAAATTCCGACATATAAGCCATCTTCTGTAACGGTGTAAGGGTTTTTAATGGTGTAGATATTCTCTTTGCCTAAATGTTGGTTATCATCATCTCCGCCCACAAGAGTACTCTTGTCAAGTGTCTCCACCATTATGTCGGCGTCAGATGCTTTTGCAGGCAATTCTTTTGACAACCATATTTTAATATCATCAATACAGGAAAGGTCGCGCAGGTAGAACTTCACTGCCGAGACATTCTTTCCGATAAGTTGAGAACCGGCATCAGGCTTTAATAAGCATGCGGCATCGTAAACCTCATTTGCTACTCCGTTTGTAAGTCCTGCGGCATTACGAGTCATATCCGTTGAGAAATAACCCCACCACGCTCCGGTTTCTCCTTTGATAACGACTCCGTTCGGATTGCACGGACGTGCCTCGTCTTTGGCGGAAGAGTTCGTACTTTTACTGCAAACAGACAGAATTTTGTCATTGGTAAGTCCTTCTTGTTGTGCATACATTGGTATCGCATACATTGACATGAATATGGCTGCCGTCACAACAAATGTGTTTTTGAATAAAGTTGTTTTCATAATTGTAAATTTTTAATTGTTATTGAAAATGTTTATTATGCCCATTTGTTTCAGCGAGCGAAACATGGGACAAAAGGTGTTGTTCTCGTCAATATGTTGATAATGATATTGTTTCGATACTCATTGCTGACAGAAACCGAAAAGATTTCTTGCCCCTCCTACAAATACGGGAGAGTTTCGGGCAGATGTGTTGTTGCTCGTGCCATTATTTTAGTTGTGTTGTTGTTATGGCTCATATTTCAAACAATCATGTTAATACGATTATTCGCAAATATACGATTATTATTCTTAAATAAGAAATAATAATTAAAAAAATAAAAAAAGAGGCTTATTTTTTCAGTTTGAACTGCTTCTCGATCTCTGCAACCTCGTTGTTGAAGGCTGCATCGGCAGTAATGCGCTTCTCTACCTGTGCACAACTGTGTATCACGGTGCTGTGGTCGCGACTTCCCACGAGTAGCCCTATTCGCGATGCCGGCATCTTGGTGTGTTTTTGGGCGAGGTACATTGCCACCTGTCTCGCAATGACATGCTCGCGCTTCCGGCTGCGACTTCCCACGGCTGTGGTGCTGACATTGAAATGGTTGCACACCGTCTCCACTATCTCGTCGACCGTTAGCGGGTGGTCGTTGATTTTTACGGCACGTTTGATTACTCTTTCTGCCAGCGTAAGATCTATGTCGCGATTATACACTATGCTGTACGCCATCAACGAGTTGACAACCCCTTCGAGGTCGCGTACGCTTCCGTTTGCGGTTTGGGCGATGAATTGTACCACCTCTCCGGGAATGTTGAGACCGTCGTGTTTTATCTTTCGATTGAGAATGTCGATGCACAGTTGCTCGTTGGGTTTCTCCAATTCTGCCGTCAGTCCGCACGCGAAACGTGTCAGCAGTCTCTCGTGCATCCCTTTCAGATCAACCGGCGGGCGGTCTGAAGCGAGTATTATCCGTTTTCCGTTGCGGAACAAGTGGTTGAATACATGGAAGAATGTGTCTTGTGTTTTGTCCGAACCCATCCACTCCTGAATGTCATCAACGATGAGCATGTCGATTGTTTGGTAGAAACGTATGAAATCGTTGAGACTGTTTCTAATCACCGCACTGGTGTATTGCACTTGGAAAAGGCGTGCCGAAACGTAAAGTATCCGTTTCTGCGGATATATTTCTTTCGTCTTTACTCCTATTGCGTTGATGAGGTGTGTCTTTCCACAGCCGCTCGGACCGAATATGAACATCGGATTGAATGACGCTGTTGCCGGATGTTCTGCGATTGACAGTCCCACGGTGCGTGGCAGTTTGTTGCTCGTTCCTTCCACGAAGTTGGCGAATGTCAGGCGCGGATTGAGTTGCGAGTCTATCTGTTGTGGTTGCACGGCATCGAGCAATGTAGGCGACTGGTTTGCCGTAGTACGTTGCCTTTGTTTTTCTATGTTTGCCACAGGTTCCGATTCTATGACATTTGTCTTGCCGTGTTCCTTGTCTGCAAGAATCCTGTAATTCAACCGGAAGCCGGTGCCGAAAGTACGATTGAAAACCTTATACAGCAAATCGGCATAGTGTTCTTCCACATATTCATATATGAACATGCTTGGCAGATTTACCAATATTACTTTCGAGTTTTCGTCGTAACTCTCAAGTTTCATTGGCTTGAACAGTGAACTGAATTGCTGTTCTGAGACATTCTCCTTTATTAATCGGAGTGCTTCGTCCCAAAGTGTTTGGGTTTTCTTCGTCATAAAACCAAATAATAAATATTAGGGAAGTTTTCCCGTGGTCAGTCTTGTGTCACGTGTCTTCGTGGCTTTTCCGGAAATCAAGTGTTGCCGGTATGAGACTTCGTGACATTTATAAGTGCAAATTTCGGAAAAATAATTGATACCGGCAAATGTGTTTTTTCATAAAAGTACGGGTGGTTTTGCTAAACCATTTAAATAATAGGATTTATGAAATTGTCTCCATGTGTTCTAAAAAAAGACTGTTGCAAAATTCAAAGTTCCTGATTTTATGAGTGTTACATGTCTGAAATGTGATTATGCCATAATCACATTTAAAGTGAACTTAATTATACGGAAACGACTGATAATAAATACTTGAGAGGGTTATTTTCAAGTATATTGTCAGTCGTTTTGTTATTTAGATGTTTTTTAATTAACGCAGTGTGTCGCAAAAATAATTGTTTGCAGTGCAGTAAGTTTTCTTTACTTGCTCTTGCGTCCGAACAAAGAGAAATGCACATAGCGTTTCGGGTGCTCGCGGAGGTCTGTCAGCAGCGAGTCTGCCGACTGCATCGTGGAGTTGAGATTGTTGTAGAGCGACTTGTCTCTCATTAGCAATCCCAGTGAGCCGTCGTTGCTGTTGAGTTGCTCTGTGAACAGCCGTACGTTGTCGAGCGTATTGTTTACCTTTTGCATTGTTTGCTCCACATCGATTTTCGCCAAGTTTTCGGCAACGCCGTTTGCATTGTCCATGAGTATGTTTGCACGCTGTGTCATTGCCGGCACGTCACGGTTGAGATTTGCCATGAGTCTGTTCAATTCGCGTGTAGACGTGGTAAGGTTTGCCGTTACCGTCTCCACGTTGTGCAACGACTGTGCCACGGCGGGGTCTGCCAGCAATACGTTCAGACTTGTCATTATGGAGTCGAGTTTGGGCAGCATCTTCTCTATTGCCGGTATCATGTTCTTTACCTGTCCTATGGTACCGTCGTTTGTGCGACCTTCTATCACTGCGCCCGGTTCGATGAGGTGAGCCCTGTCGTTTCCGATTAACAAGTTCACTTGCACATTTCCGAGCATGTCGCTTACTATCTCTGCCGATGTACCTCCGGGCATGTCGAGTTGTTTGTCAATATCTACCACCACCTTAACGTTTTCCGAGTTGGAGTAGTCGAAAATGATGTCTTTCACCACTCCCACCCGGAAGCCGTTTGCATATATGGGACTCGACTGTGACAGTCCGTTTATGTTATTGAACTTGATGTAGTAGATGTTCTGTGACGAGAAGAGGCTAAGCCCCTTGAGGAAATTAAGACCATAGAAGAGTACCACGAGCCCAACAATGGCCACGAGTGCAATCTTCACTTCTTTTGTAAAAAACTTCATATACGTTTCCTGTTTTTATTTGTTTTGAACTCGCGTACAGCCTCTCTCACGTCAATTTTCCTACCATCTCTGAAGGCTATTATAAATGCCTGCGGAAACTTATCAAGCAAATGCTGTCGCAGTCGTTTAATCTTGTTAAAGTCGGTGGAGGCTCCGTATGTGTATTTCACATAGTTGTCCTCCTCGTAACTTTCGAATCCTGTCATTCCCTTGAACATGGCATTGCTTTCCCGCAGCGGCTTCGTGCTTGCCAGTACCTGCACTTTGAAGACCGGTATGCCCGCGGTATCTTCCCCTATGTGCATTTCAACGGGTGTTTGTCCGGCATCGGGTGTGGTCTCTGTGGGTTCTGCCGGCATCTCGACCATCTCTGTCTCCGTGCCGGTCGGCATCTTTTCGTTTATGTAAGGGACGATGTGTGCCGTGTCGTGTTTGTTCTTGTATTTCGCGAAGGCATTGTAGATGCCTCGTGCGAGACGACTTATGCCGTTCTGCGAATTTAAGAAACTCTCTTCGTCGGCAGTCGTTATGAAACCGAGTTCTATGAGACAACTCGGCATAGATGTTGCCCGTAGTACGAGGAAACCTGCCTGATGCACGCCCTTGTTGTTGCGTCCCGCCGATGCACAAGTTTCGGATTGTATTAGTTTAGCCAGTTCTACACTCTTGGACATGTTGCGATCCTGTATGAATTCGAACATGATGTAACTCTCGCTGCTGTTAGGATCGAAGCCCTGATAGTGTTTTTTGTAGTCTTTCTCGAGCGATATTACGGAGTTCTCCCGCTTTGCCACTGCGAGGTTGTCTGCGGCTCTGTGCATTCCGAGTGTATATACTTCGAAGCCTCGTGCAATCCTTCCTTTTGGCAGAGCGTTGGTGTGTACCGATATGAAAAGATCCGCCTTGTTGCGGTTTGCGATGTTGGCACGTTCGTTGAGCGGAATGAACACGTCTGTTTTTCGTGTGTATATTACGTTCACATCGGGGCAGTTCGCTTCCACGAGTCTGCCGAATGCCAGTGCCACATTGAGGTTGATGTTTTTCTCTTTCGACATTGCTCCCACCGCACCGGAGTCATGTCCGCCGTGTCCGGGGTCTATGACGAGAGTGAAAGTCTTCCTCCCGGCACCAACCGCGCATAGCGTAACGCCGGTAAGTAGCAACATTATAAAAACCAACTTCTTGCGCATACCTTTTATAATTAGATGCAAAATTATAAGTTACGTTTGAGAAAGCGAAATCTTTTCGGGTGTTTTATCATTTATTAAGTAAAGCGATACCGCTGCTCCATCGCATTGTGCCCCCATCGGCGGATTTACTTTCGATACTTTTATTTTTAGTTCGCCGATGCCTTCCACCTCTCGGAATATGCTCTCGCCAATCCTGCCTGCAATGTTTTCCAGCAGACAAGACGGCTTCAGCATCTCTTTATTTACGATTTTGAATATTTCCGCATAACTTATCGTATCAGCCACGTTGTCAGAGATCATGGCGCGAGATATGTCATACCTCGCTTTTATCGAAACGATGAATTCGCCGCCCGTGAGCCTTTCCTGCGGCAATACGCCGTGGCAGGCATTGAACCTCATGTTGTCAAGTTCTATCCAACTGTCTTTTAACTGCATGTCTTGTTATTGTTTATTCGCAACGCGATGCACCGCAGTTGGTACAGATGAGACATCCCTCCTGATATACGAGCGTCTCTTGTCCGCAGTTGGGGCATGTCTGTTCGTTGGCCTGCGTTCCGTCGGTGAGATATTTTTTCAGTGCTCGTTCCACTCCGTTTTTCCAAGTGTTGATGCTTTCGCTCTTCAGTTGCAACGAACTTACGAGGCGTATCACATGGTCTATGGGCATTCTGTATCGCAGCACTCCCGATATAAGTTTTGCATAATTCCAATACTCCGGGTTGAATTTCTCTGAGAGTCCCTCTACCGTGGTCTTGTATCCCCGTTTGTTTTCGAACTGGAAGTCGTAGCGTTTCTTTCCGTCTGCGCTTATCTGCTTGATTATCTTTCCTTTCGTAACGGATTTTGGCAGCATGATTCCTTCCTCGTCGTCTTGCAGTCCCGTGAATATCTCGTAAGGGTAACCATCGAGCAATCCCACGAAAGCGACCCATTTTTCCTTGTTGTTTTGGAAGCGTACCACATCGCATTCGAGTATCTGCGGGCGCACTTCGGTCACCGTGGGATGTTTGAATGGCACTTTCTCCTGCGTTTTCTCCTCGGCATTCTTTTTCTTTTCGTTAACCTGAACCATCACTCCCGAACGCGAGCCGTCGCGGTAGATGGTGCACCCTTTGCAGCCGCTTTTCCATGCTTCTACGTACAGTTTGTTGACAAGAGCCTCGTCAACATCGTTCGGAAGGTTTACCGTAACGCTTATGGAATGGTCTACCCATTTTTGTATTGCTCCCTGCATGCGCACTTTCATAAGCCAGTCAACATCGTTTGCGGTGGCTTTGTTGTAAGGCGACCGTTCCACAATACTGTCTATTTCCTCCTGAGTGTAACGTTTCTCGGTGTCTATGCCGTTCCTCTTCATCCATTCGAGGAACTTGTGATGATATACGATGTACTCCTCGAACGAGTCGCCCACTTCGTCAACGAAATCCACGTGAGCGTTCAAGTCGTTAGGATTTACCTTCCTGCGGCGTTTGTAAACCGGCATGAACACCGGCTCGATACCGCTCGTTGTCTGTGTCATCAGCGATGTGGTGCCTGTCGGGGCGATTGTAAGGCACGCGATGTTTCGCCGTCCGTGTTTCTTCATCTCGGCGTATAGTTCCGGGTCGGCCTCCTTGATGCGCATCACGAAAGGATTGTTTTCTTCCCGTTTTGCATCGTATATGCCGAATGCTCCGCGTTCTTTTGCCATATTGACCGATGAGCCGTATGCCGCAAGAGCGAGTGTTTTGTGTACGTTTACGGAAAAGTCGGCAGCTTCCTGTGTGCCGTAGCGCAGTCCCATGGCAGCTATCATGTCTCCCTCGGCTGTAATGCCGACGCCGGTACGGCGACCTTTGGAACTCTTTTCCTTTATTTTCTCCCACAGATGGAACTCCGCACTTTTCACCTCGTCGCTCTGGGGGTCGGACTTTATCTTGTTCATTATCTGCTCGATTTTCTCCATTTCGAGATCCACGATGTCGTCCATCAAGCGTTGTGCGAGAGCCACATGTTTGCGGAACAGGTCGAAATCGAAATATGCGTCCTTTGTGAAAGGATTGACAACATAACTGTAAAGATTTATCGAAAGCAAACGACAAGAGTCGTAAGGGCACAGCGGTATCTCGCCGCACGGATTGGTTGATACGGTTTGGAAGCCGAGGTCTGCATAGCAGTCCGGTATGCTCTCACGAATTATGGTATCCCAAAAAAGTACGCCCGGCTCGGCACTTTTCCATGCGTTATGCACGATTTTCTCCCAAAGTTTTTTCGCGTTTACCGTTCTTTTTACCATCGGATCATCCGAATCTGTCGGGAACTGCTGTATATATTCTTTGTCCTCTGTGGCGGCTTGCATGAATTCGTCGTCAATCTTCACAGACACGTTTGCGCCCGTCACCTTGCCTTCTGTCATTTTGGCGTCTATGAAAGCCTCGCTGTCCGGATGTTTGATGCTTACCGAAAGCATCAGTGCGCCGCGTCTTCCGTCCTGTGCCACCTCGCGGGTGGAGTTGCTGTAACGTTCCATAAACGGTACAAGCCCCGTGGATGTTAGAGCCGAATTGTTAACGGGAGTACCCTTGGGGCGTATTTTGCTTAGGTCGTGTCCCACTCCTCCGCGACGTTTCATAAGTTGTACCTGTTCCTCGTCGATGCGCAGTACGGCACCATACGAGTCGGAGTCTCCGTCGAGACCGATTACGAAGCAGTTGCTGAGCGATGCCACTTGAAAATTGTTTCCTATGCCGGTCATCGGTGAGCCGGCGGGAACGATGTAGCGGAAATGGTCGAGAAGGGCGAATACCTCTTCCTCGTTAAGCGGATTTGGATATTTCTTCTCTATGCGAGCCACCTCGCAGGCTATCCTTCGGTGCATGTCCTCGGGAGTTTGCTCGTATATATTTCCGAAACTGTCTTTCATCGCGTATTTGTTTACCCATACGCGTGCGGCAAGTTCGTCGCCGTCGAAATACTCCAACGTTTTGTTGAATGCTTCTTCTTGGGAGTAGGTTTTAAGTTGTTCCATTCCTGTTAAATGACATTGATTATCAGCGGTCTTTAAACAAAGACCATGTTGTTTATGTCTCAAATAATGGTGCAAAGATAATCTATTTCCCATAATTAAAAAAATACTTTATTGATTATTTTCCATAAAAACTTTGCCGAATAGTTCTCCGTTTTGGACAACTTTTTTCGTTTCGAGTCGTCCGAAATTTCCTTTTTTAGAAACTTTCGGAAAGTGGGAAAGCCACAGTCGTGCCTCCGTGGAGCATTACAAACATGACACTGTATTGATGGCGTGCAACGCTTCTTGTATGTTATATTTTGCAAAAGAGTGAAATAAAACATTGAAAAGCATGTCATTTATGTTTTTTTTCGTATTTTTGCAGTCTTGCGCCGCATAATCGGCAGGGACGGGAAACTACAATGTATGGTGCCCCCCTGCAAGATAAAATTATTTTTTGCGGCGGATAATTTATAGAATCAGCAAATATCCAAACTCAATATATAATAATGGAGTCACTTAACAAAAGAAAGAGTATAAGGAAATATGCCGACAAAGAGGTGGACGAACAGTTGCTTACACGACTGCTTCGCGAGGCCGGACGCACACAGACAATGGGAAATCTGCAACTGTACAGCGTCGTGGTGACACGTTCGGAAGAGAAGAAACGCCAACTGGCACCGGCACATTTCAACCAACCCATGGTTACAACCGCACCGGTTGTGTTGACGTTCTGCGCCGATTTCAGACGCACGTCGCGGTGGGCAGAGGAAAGAAAAGCCGTTCCGGGATACGACAATTTCCTGTCTTTCATAAATGCGGCAAGCGACGCGCTGCTGTACACGCAGACTTTCTGTAACCTTGCCGATGAGGAAGGACTCGGGTATTGCTACCTCGGGACAACCGTATATATGCCGCAACAGATAATAGAAACTCTACGGCTGCCGCGACTCGTGATGCCCGTGGCAACGATAACACTCGGTTGGCCTGACGAGAACCCGCCGCAGACCGACCGACTGCCGACGGAGGCGATAGTGCATGACGAGACATACCGGGACTACAACGCCGCTCTCATTGACCGTTTCTACGCCGAGAAAGAGGCTTTGCCCGAAAACAAAGAGTTCGTAAGGATAAACAACAAGGAAACACTCGCACAAGTATTTACCGATGTTCGATACACAAGGCAAGACAATGAGGCTATGTCCCGAATTTTCATGGAAACGTTGAAGCAACAAGGTTTCCTTTGGGATTGAGACAAATTCCATAAATTGCCACCGTAAACAATACAAGCGGAAACAAACGGAGGAGCAGTAGGAGATGCTTGTTTTTGACACGTTCGTTCTCTTACGATTTACGTTGTTTCTTATTACGAACGAGTGTCTCGTTTGTGCTTAATCGTAATACAATATCGCCGAAATTACCGACCAATTTCGGCGGTTTTGTTTACCAATTTCGGCGAAATTGCCAAACTGTTTTTATCTGATGACAAACATGTCTGGCATCGATTCGTAACAAAAAGCATGTCAATAATATATATGAAATATGCAGAATTGTTTTCAAAACCTCCCCGGAAGTAATTAATTTTGCAGTGGTGTTGGAACGTCTGCGATAATTTTGATGCACTTTTATTTTGCTGTTCGATTATTTTATAGTAAATTTGCAGCCGACTTACAAACAGTAAGTTAAGGGGTGTCCGCCGTGGGCGGGCTGAGATTAGACCCTCTGACCTGATCCGGGTAATGCCGGCGTAGGAATGAACGAACACCCGATTTTTGTTGACAAAGGATAAGTGAATATTGACAATGTACGGTTGGCTGTATTTTATTTATTGTTGTTGATTAAGACGGAACTCCCCTTTCAGACATTATTTTTTTTACTCTTACAATCGGAATGAAAAAAAACGTTATCACGGTTGTGGCAATCGTTGCCGCAACGGCAGGGACACAAGCAGTGCATGCACAGCAAGAGACCACCGATTCGCTGCGCATGGAAGAACTGCAAGAGGTGGTGGTGCGGGGCGTGAAAGTGAAGAAAGGCGCGCCGTTCGCAGTTGAGAACATCAAACGTAAGGAACTTTCGGATTTCTCCAAAACGGGTAAGGAACTGCCGTTTCTCTTCTCGCAGACACCGGGAGTGTTGGCATGGAGCGAGAACGGATTGGGAACGGGAACCGCCTATATGCGCATACGCGGTGCGGGAGGTTCGCGCATTAACGTAACTCTCGACGGAGTTCCGCTCAACTCGCCCGAGGATCAATGCGTGTTCTGGGCAAACATGAACAGTTATGCTTCACTGTTGGGCAGCGTGCAGATACAGCGCGGAGTGGGAACTTCGACCAACGGCGATGGTGCTTTCGGCGGGACAATAGCAATGTCGTCAAAGTCGCCGTCGCACACACCCATGCTCGAAGTGAACGGTTCGTACGGTTCGTATAACACATTCAATGCAGGTACTTCGTTCTCGACCGGTTTGTTATGGAATCATTTCATATTAGATGGTGCATACCATGAAACAAACACCGACGGATTCATACACGGAACAGAAGGGCGTTCCGGCTCATATTACGGTGGCTTGTCGTGGATTGGCAAGAATTTTGTGGTGAGATATAAAAATATCGGTAACTTCGAAAAAACAGGGCAGGCATGGAACGGAGTTACCGCGGGAGACAATGACATGAGTCTTATGGACGGCTCATTCGGCAACAAAACCGGCATTATGACATACGAGGATATGTATAATGCAGGGCTCGGACGTTTCAACCCGCTGTATGAACATCTTACATACGGGGCTGACGGGAAATTCGCGAAAGATGAAAACGGAAACTACATAACCGAACGATATAAGATGAGAGACGGCTCGCTGTGGCGCAAGACTACCGACAACTTTTGGCAGAATCACAACATACTGTCGGCAGCATGGAACATCAACGAAAACTTGAGTATGAGCGGCTCGCTGCACTACACACACGGTTATGGCTACTACAATGAGTTCCGCCATAATAACAAACTGAAAAAGTTCGGACTGAAATTTACAAAGAACGACGGCACCACTCTGAAAAAGACCGACTTCGTGCGCAAGAAAGGACTATCGCAAGACTCTTACGGAATGGTATGGAATCTTAATTTCAAGAATCAAGACTGGGACATCGTTGGAGGCATGTCGCTGCAAAACTTCTCCGGCAATCATTTCGGATACCTTACATACGTGGCAGACGAGGAACTTAGTGCGAAGATCATGCAAAAAGGGAAATACAGTTATTATGACTCCGATGCAAAGAAATTCGACGGCAACGTATTCGCGAAGGCTGTTTACCACATCAACCGTATGTTCGACGTGTTTGCAGACATGCAATATCGCCATGTGGGATATAAGACGGATGGTCTCAACGACAAGTTCTACGAACAAGGAAGCGGATATGTAAATCAGTTGCTCGACATAAACAAGAAATACGATTTCTTTAATCCGAAAGCAGGTTTCAGTTTCCACAACAACGGGCATAATGCTTATGTATCTGTGGCTTTGAGTCATCGCGAACCTGAACGAAACAACTTTACCGACAATGGTAGTTATCCCGCACCCGTCGCCGAGAGTCTTACCGACTATGAACTGGGTTACTCTTACATGGAATCCGACTTTCGTTTAGGTATAAATCTGTTCTACATGGATTACCGAAATCAGTTTGTGCAGACCGGTGCACATAGTGACATAGGCGAACTGTTGACAACAAACATAAAAGATTCTTACCGCATGGGATTGGAATTTTCTACCGGTTGCGATATTACATCGTGGCTGTCGCTCGAAGCGAACATGGCATTGAGCAGCAACAAGATAAAGGACTTTGATGAGGTTGTGGAGGACTGGGAAAACGGAACACGCACCATACACTACGACAATTCTGTACTTGCTTTCTCGCCGTCGTCAATTACAAATGCCTTCATCAACTTACATTGGAAAGGACTGCAGACCGTTATACATTCGCAGAGCGTGAGCCGGCAATATCTCGACAATACCAAGAACAAAGCGCGTTCGTTACCGTCCTACGAAGTGCTGAATGCAAACATTACATACACTCTTAATCTTGAGAAGAAATTACTCGGACTGAAAGAGGTTACTTTCGGAGCACATCTTAACAACATTCTGAATAAACACTATGCACAGAGTGGTTGGGTGTATAGTGCCATAAGCGACAGTAACGGACATACAAACGACAACCGATACTATCAGATTGGTTTTATTCCTGCGGCAGGCTTTACTGCCATGGGAAGCATAACGGTCAGGTTTTAACGCCTATATATTATTATGTACGACTTCATCGTATCTCACTGGCTTGACATTCTTACCACGGTACTCGGACTGATATACATCTGGCTCGAGTACCGTGCCCACATAGCACTGTGGGTGGTAAGTGTGATAATGCCGGCTCTCGACATTTATTTATATTGGTCGCACGGTCTTTACGGCGATGCCGGCATGGCGGCATACTACACACTTGCCTCAATTTACGGTTTCGCATTGTGGAAATACAAGCAGCATAAGGCACGGCTGTATGCCGACGGCATAGCGGAAGCGCATTCGGAGCAAGGCGGAGAAAGGGCGGTAGGTTTTCATGGCTCATCGCCTGGCGAATACTCCATAACTCATTTCCGCCGCAGGCACATATTGTCTTCGGTGGCATTCTTCTTCGTGTCGTGGGCAGCCGTTTATTTTCTTTTGGTGGAGGTAATCAATACGCGCGAGGAATATGTCAACAGTCTGTGGCCGGTTGCCGATGCCTTTACCAATGCTTTAAGTTTCGTCGCGCTGTGGGCATTGGCACGAAAATACGTAGAGCAGTGGCTTATATGGATTGTCGTGGATGTGGTTACTGCCGTGATGTACGTTGGTAAGGATATTCCTTTCAAGGCATCGCTTTATGCCTTGTATGTGATAATTGCCGTATTTGGATACCGCAAGTGGCGGAGCATGATGGCAGAGCATTGATGCTTCGCATTGTTCTTTAAACCCAAATCGGTCATTAGAAGCCTCAACCGATTTTGTCCGATTGTTGAGCAGATGCGCAGCCGTTTCATATAAGGCGTAGCGGGCTACGTCGGGATGAAACGGCTGCGCAGATGTCAGCAAGCGGGCTAAAGCTGTTGGGAAGCATAACGGCAATAGCAAATCTAAGCAAATGCGGTCTAATGACCGATTTGGGTTTAAGATGGATTCCGTAAATTGGTTTTCAAAAGATTGTCTGAAACATGAAATTAATAGTGAAGACATGTTCATCATAGTAATTTGCGGAATCTGCTTTACATGTTCTTTGGCAGCGAGAAAGTGAAAAAAAGTCCGCCCGCGGGATTGTTGTTCACGCTTATTTCTCCGCCGTGCGCGATTACTGCATTCTTCACTATCGACAGTCCGAGTCCGGTTCCTCCGAGTTTCCGGCTTCTCCCTTTATCCACTCTGTAGAAACGCTCGAACAAACGCTCGAGATGTCGCTCGGGGACACCGATGCCGTTGTCGCTGAAACGGAACCGGTATGCACTGCGGTCGTTGCTCTCCTTTGCGTATATGGTGATTGTGGTGTTTTCTCCCGAATATGTCACTGCATTGTCGGTAAGGTTGCGGAAAATGCTGTATATTAGCGACGGATTTCCGTTCATGGGCATCGTGTCCGGTATATTCAGACACAATTTCATTTTTCTTTTCTCGAGTTCGAGTGCCACTTCGTTTTCAATTTTGTGTATCTGTTGTGCTATGTCCACCACGACAAACTGTATGTTTGAAATGCCGTCGTCCATACGGTTGAGGGCAGAGATGTCGTTGACGAGACTTTCCAGTCGTATGCTTTGGTCGTAACATCTCTCCAAGAAGCGTGTTCGTGTCTCTTTGTCCATGTCGGGCGAACCGAGTATTGTTTCCAAGTAGCCTTCGATGCTTGCTATCGGTGTTTTCAGTTCGTGCGCAATGTTTTGTGTGAGTTGCCGTTTCAGTATGTTCTGTTCTTTCTTGGTCTTCTGTAGTCGTATGTAAAGTCTCACGATATGTTCCGATATTTCTCCGAGTTCGTCGTTTGAGAATTTCGCAAGTTCCTCAACGTTTATTGTTTCGTTTTTGTCTGTCTTTTCGGCGAATAGTCTCAGTTGCGTAACATTGTTGCTCATCTTGTGCATGAAACGGTATAGCGATAACGATACCACTATCAGTGCGATTACCGATATTGCCATGAATACGATGTCTGTGGAGAGGTCTTTCCCGAGGTCTTTGTCGAACGGCAGTGCAGTGCGTATTACCAAAGACTCTGCCGGATAGTATGTCGCGGAATAGAAAAACTTGCCTTTTACCGTTGTGCTTGCCCTGCTTATGTCGTATCCGCGACCTTCTTTCAGTGCCTTTTGGAACTCTTGTCTGTCGGCGTGGTTCCGTATCACGGTCGGGTCTTTGTGTTGACTGTCGAAGATAACCGTCCCGTCATCTTTTATTATTGTTATTCGCATGTCTTTCAGCGGGTGCGTCCTGACATATTCCGTTATTATGCTTTTGTCGGCAATGTTTCCGTTGTTGCTTTGCAGTTTCAATACCTCATACATTCGGTCGTTGTAATCTTGCAGTCTTTGGTTTATCTTCTCTATGCGGTTCTTGTTGTCGTTAGACTTGTACAAGAACACAAACGAGAAGATTACGAGTACGAACAACGATATTATCAGAATGAAGACACGTTTGCCGATGGAGAGTTTCCTTATGTTTTTACTCGTTGAAATAGTATCCATTCGTTAACCTTGTTACTATGTCTTTTGTGTAAACATATAGCCCCTCGTTGCCGAGGGGCTTTTTCATGTATTGTCGTTGCTTGCTTAGCAACCGCATTTCCAAGGCTTCAACTGTTTGAAGAAATCGTTGCCTTTGTCGTCAACAAGTATGAATGCGGGGAAGTCCTCCACGGTAATCTTCCATATCGCCTCCATGCCGAGTTCGGGATATTCAACACATTCTATCGATTTTATGCTCGTCTGTGACAGCACTGCGGCCGCACCGCCTATGGTGCCCAAGTAGAAACCGCCGTGCTTTTGGCAAGCGTCTGTTACGGCTTGTGTACGGTTGCCTTTGGCTATCATCACGAGCGATGCTCCGTTGGCTTGGAACTCATCAACATAAGTATCCATGCGGTTGGCTGTGGTCGGTCCCATCGAGCCGCATGGGTATCCCTCGGGTGTCTTTGCCGGTCCGGCATATAGTATGGGGTAATCCTTGAAATAGGAGGGCATCTCTTCGCCGGCATCGAGTCGTGCCTTGAGTTTGGCATGGGCAATGTCGCGTGCCACGATGATTGTTCCTTTCAGGTTGACGCGGGTGCTTACGGGATATTTCGACAATTCCGCACGAACGCTGTCGATGCCTTTGTCGAGATCTATTTCAATTCCTTTGGCTCCTTCTCCCGGCTTGCGATATTCCTCCGGGATAAGTTCCGTTGGGTTGTCGTCCATTTTTTCGAGCCATATACCGTCTTTGTTTATTTTCGCTTTGATGTTGCGGTCGGCAGAACAACTCACTCCCATGCCGATGGGGCAGCTTGCACCGTGGCGTGGCAGGCGTACTATGCGTATGTCGTGGGCGAGAGCCTTGCCTCCGAACTGTGCCCCGAGACCGATTTTGTGAGCCTCTGCGAGCAGTTTCTCCTCAAGGTCTGTGTCGCGGAATGCACGTCCGGTCTCATCGCCTGTGGTGGGGAGATTGTCGTAGTACTTTATACTTGCGAGTTTCACCGTAAGCAGATTTTTCTCCGCCGAAGTTCCTCCTATGACGAATGCGATGTGATAAGGCGGGCATGCTGCGGTGCCGAGGCTTTTCATTTTCTCTACGAGGAAAGGCAGCAATGTGCTCTCGTTCTGTATCGTTGCTTTGGTCATGGGGTAGAAGTAGGTCTTGTTTGCCGAGCCTCCGCCCTTTGCCACCATTACGAATCGGTACTCGTCGCCCTCCACTGCCTCTATGTCTATCTGCGCGGGGAGATTGCAACGGGTGTTGATTTCATCGTACATGTTGAGCGGTGCGTTCTGCGAGTAGCGCAGATTGTCTTCGGTAAAGGTGTTATATACACCTCTCGAGAGTGCCTCTTCATCGTCGAATCCTGTCCACACCTGCTGTCCTTTCTCGCCGTGGATAATCGCCGTTCCGGTATCTTGGCAGAAAGGCAGAACGCCCTTGCATGCCGTCTCGGCGTTGCGCAGGAACTGCAATGCCACATATTTGTCGTTTTCAGATGCTTCTGGGTCGCTGAGTATCGCAGCCACCTGCATGTTGTGTTCGCGGCGCAGCATGAACTCCACATCGTGGAAAGCCTGTTGCGAGAGCATGGTAAGGGCTTCCTTGCTTACTTTCAGAATCTTGTTTCCTTCAAATTCGCTTACGCTTACCCCCTCTTTTGAGAGCAAGCGGTATTCCGTAGTGTCTTTTCCCAACTGGAACATGGGAGCATACTTGAACTCGGGTGTGTTTGCCATAATGTTTATTGATGTAAATAATGAATATGTTTTTTCAGTGTGGAGAGTGCAGCGAAAGAGCAGGGGATAGCGGGAACACCTTGAAACATTTTGCCTGTCGCGGCATTCCCGTTTCCCCCTTATCGTTTCGTGCTACTCTTTCGTTGCTGTTTTGTCTCTCATGCAATCTTTGTCAAAATCCGAATATCATCTCGGTGGAAACTCGTTTCACGGGTGCTATCTTGCCGAGAGCGTCCATGTTGAGTGCCTTTTCGTTGCCGAGAATGAGGTAACGGTATGTCTTGTTTGCCATCAAACGTTTCTCGTAGTCAACAATGTCCTGCATTGTCACTTTGTCAAGACCGTTGTATATGCGTTCGCTTATGTCGTAGTCGATGTCGAGATACTTGTTCGAGATGTATTTGTTTATCAGACTGAATTTCGTTATACGGCGGCTTTCGAGTTTCTTTTTCAGCGCATCCTTTGCTATGTTGAATGCAGCCTCGCTCTGTGGTACGGTGTCGAGAATGGCGTTGAACTGTTTGATGCAGTCCATCATCTTGTCATTCTGCGTGATGATAAATGTATTGAAATCTTCGAAATCGCCCTTGCGCCATGGCAAATTGTAATTAGCGCCGGCACTGTATGCCAGTCCGCGTGCCTCGCGCAATTCCTGGAAAACAATCGAGTTCATGCTGCCTCCGAAGTATTCGTCGAATAACGACGACACTGCGAGTTCGTCCTGATTCCACGGGCGGTTCTCGTTGTGATACATTATCATGTATATGTTCTGTGCATCGTATGGCGCTATGATAATCTCGTTCTGCGGGGTAGTCTGCTTGACATAACGTTTTCCCTCGGCAGTTGGCAACAATTTCTTGGCTGTCTTGTGGTTCTTGTCTATTACAGCAGTCAGTGCCTCCTTGCTCGAAGGACCATAATATAATAATGTGTGCTCATATTTCAGCATTTGCTTCAGCATGTCGAGCATTGCCTGCGGGTCTGCCTTTCGCAGGTCTTCGATGCTTATGTCGTTGCGTGTGGGGTTGTACTCGCCGTACATTCCGTAGTTTGTCAGTGCGCTGAAGTTTGCTTTCTGATCCTTCTTGTTGTCAGCTCTCTGCTTTGCTTCCTGTTCAATGAACTGGTTCCACACGTCTTTGTCGGCGCGTGCGTTCATTATCAAGTTTTCGAGCAGTGCCACAGCCTTGGGCATGTTCTCGTCGAGTCCGCTGAGGTTTATTCTCGTGCCGTTGTATCCTACGCTGACATTGAAATCGCATGCGAGGTTATAGAATTTCTGTTTCACCTCTTCTGCGGTCATCTTGTCTGTCCCCACGAGTTGCAGGTATTGTGCCGCATAACTGTATCTCATGTCGTTCTCGCTGCCCAAATCAAATTGATAGCCGAGTTGGAAGCGTCCGTTTTCGGAGTTATGCAGGTAAATCATCGGCAGGTTCTTTTTAGTCTTGCCGAATGTCAGGTCGCGTTTGAAGTTGACGAATTGCGGCTTTATCGGTTTCACATTTGTATTCTGTATCTCCTTTACAAAGTCGCTCATCATGTCGCGGTTGGTAGGTATTTCCGTTATCTCGGGTTTATCAACGGGTTTTATGTTCGGGTCTTCGCCTTCTTCTTTGAATATTGTTACATAGTTTTGATTGAAGTGACGTTTGCAGAAATCTATAATATCCTGTTTCTTGATTGCCGATATGCGGTCGAGCCAGCCCACTTCCTGTTCCCACGGTTTGCCTATTATGAATGCGTCAACGAACATGTCGGCACGTCTGCGGTTCGATTCAATCCTTGTGTAGAAATTAAGTTTCATGTTGTCTATCACGGCTTGCAGCAGTTCTTCGCCGAACTCGCCCCTTTTGAGTTTCTCAATTTCGCCGAGCAGCAGGCTGCGCACCTCTTTCAGTGTCTGTCCCTCGTTCGGTGTTCCGCCCATGATGAATAACGAGCCGTCCATAAATGCCTCGTCGCCTGCCCATGCACCGAGCACTTTCATGCTCTGGTTGAGGTTAAGGTCGATGAGTCCTGCGGTACCGTTATACAGCAGATTGCTTACCAGTCCGAGCGTGTCTGTCTGCAGCGATGCACCCTTGTCGAATCGCCATCCCAACCACAAGTTGGCAGCCTCTTTACCCAACACGGTGGTATCTGTCGGATTCGTTATCTTTTTCGGCTGTGCGAAAACCGGTTGGCGCACGTCGTCTCCCGGTTCCCATTCGCCGAAATATTTTTCTATTATCGCCACCACCTCGTCGGGGTTGAAATCACCTGCCATGCAGATGGCAACGTTGTTGGGGCGGTACCACTTTTCGAAGTAGCGTTTTATGTTCGTTATCGACGGGTTTTTCAGGTGCGCCTGTGTACCGATGGTGTTTTGCGTTCCGTAGGGATGACCCGGGAACAGTTTTGCGCCGAGTGCATCGAACATCTTACGGACATCTTGTGCAAGACCGATGTTGTACTCCTCATACACTGCTTCGAGTTCGGTGTGGAAGCCGCGTATCACCATGTTACGGAAGCGGTCGCTCTGAATCTTTGCCCAGTTTTCTACCTCGTTCGACGGAATGTCTTCCGTATAGCATGTCACGTCGTTAGATGTATAGGCATTTGTGGCCTGCGCTCCGATGGTTGCCATCAGTTTATCGTATTCGTTTGGAATGAAATACTTGGCGGCAATCTGCGATACCGAGTCAATCTCGTGGTATTTCCGGCGGCGCATTTGCGGGTCGGTAATGGTGCGATATTCCTCGTACAAGCGTTCTATTTGGTCGAGATAAGGAGCCTCTGCCTCGGGATTTGACGTACCGAAACTCTTAGTCCCTTTGAACATGATGTGTTCGAGGTAGTGAGCCAGTCCCGTAGTTTCCGACGGGTCGTTCTTCGAACCGGTTCGCACTGCGATGTAAGTGTGAATTCTCGGTTTCTCGTTGTTTACCGACAGGTAAATCTTAAGACCGTTGTCCAGCGTGTAGATGCGGGTCTTCAGAAGGTCTCCGGGTACCGTTTGGTACTTGTAGTCCTTCGCACTTGCCGCCATGCACAGCAATAGCAGTAAGAAAGTTAGTGTTTTTTTCATTTTGATAATACTTAGGTTTATGATTTTATTGTTTAATCTTCGAAATCTGTCTCATGGTCGAGACTGTTTATGAAATTCTCGAAAACACTCTCTTCCACGTCTCCCATTGCATATTCGTTCTCGGCATCTTTGCGTATCTCGGCAATCCATGCTCGCCGCGCTTTTATGTAGTCTTTGCGGATACGCTCGATGTCTGTCTCCGATATATGGTCGAGTCCGTAGTAATCAAGTATCAGCCGGTATGTCCATGCCCATTGGTATTCGCGGTAGTGTTCGTTTATTTCTGCGAAACGGTTTATTACTTGGTCAATGTCGGACAAAGTGCCATTCTTTATGTCGTCAATGAGTCGCTGTTCTTCGCTTTCGGGCAGCAACAGTCCGGCAAGGTCGTTCCATTTGCCGATGCCCGTGTTGGTCAACGGAATGCCGAACATTCCGCTCTTCATTACCCGTTTCATCACGGCTCCCATGTATATGTGCAGCGCGATGTCGTAGTATTTTATGCCTTTTTCGAGTGACGAACCTTTTATGAGATACTCGTGATATATATATTCCGAAACGTTTTTCCCCGATGCTTTTCGCAGGTCTTCGAGTATTTTCTTTCCACGTAGAATTCCTCCGACGGAGAACGGTGAGAGCCAATCGAAGTTTACGATGCTTTTATGGCACTCTTGCGGGCGCATGTCACGCTTTGGCCATTTGCGTATGTCTCGGTACAGTCCCACGGTAGTTATGTTTCGTCCCGGTACGAGGTACATGTCGTCGTTGTATGATATTAGGTACGAGAACGGCAAATCGCGTGTGTCGGGGTGGTGCATCAACTTGCCGAAGCACACCGAGAACGTACCGATGTTTGCCGGCATCAGCAGGTAGCATCCGCTTGCAGTCTTTGTTCCTCTTTCGAGTATTCCGTAGTGCATCGGCCCCATCTTGTATGCGTGGTTCGAGAAATTGGTTGCCGAGCCGGCATTGTAGAACGAGAACTGGCCGCCTATAAGCAGCGAACTCTTGTGGTGACTTGCCGAGAACGGACCGCAGAACGCGGCGCATGCCTCACCGTTCGCCATGTACGAATTGGCGAAGAACACGCTCGCCGATGCGGTGAAGCCGTTGCTTATCTGGCATGCTTCTCCTACGAAACAGTCCTGCATCTTGACACTGTTTATTATGCTCGAGCCATCGCTTATTATCGAGTTTTCGCATATTACGCCCGTTCCGATATACACGCTGTTGTTCGGGGAACTCATTATGGAGCAGTCGCTCAGGCGTGCCGCACCGTCAATCTCGGCAGCGTCTTTTACTATCGTGTTCGTAATCTCTTTCGTGTTAACAATCTTAACGTCGTTGCCAATCGTGCCGCGGTCGGGTGTGTGCAGCCTGAAATCTTCGTCCACGAGTCGGCGTATGGCGTTCTTTATCCCCTTGTCACCGAAATGTTTTACCATGAATGCCGCAAACTGCGAGTTGAGATTGCCGAACAGCACCACGTTGCCGTCGCCCACCTCGTTTAGCACCGACACGAGGTTTCCTTGTCCGAAAGCAGCCCCCTCGGTAGTTTCCATGGTGCACACGTTCGATATATAGCACCCGTTTCCTATTGTGTAGTTGTTTATGAAATTGCTTATGTTTTCTATCAAACAGTCATCGCCCACCGATACATTGCGCAATGTTGCGCGGTATATGCCCGAGTGTTTGAAGAAACCGCGGCTCACCTCTATGTTCTTCTCGAACACCCCCAGCCTCACTATGCCGTAGAACACCGCGTTTTTAACGTATTTCGGCATGAAATCCTCTGCCACGTCTATTGCAGACCAATCCTCGGCCCAACAGTTGTTGTTCTCAAGAATTTCGATTTCCTCTTCCGTAAGTTTCCTATAATGGCTCATAGATTGCTATATCTGTATTCTTCACTGTTGAATATTATTATTGTCTTGCCTCCGTTGCTTTAACCCCTCAACTCTCGGTTTCCTCGTACTGCTCGTAAAGGAAATCGTTGTACGGATATTTCTGCACATGAAGTTGTTTAACCTTGGCATACAGTCTGTCGCGCAGAAGGTCGATGTTGATTCTTTCCTTTGCCGATATGAACAAACAATCGTCGTTCATTTTTGCCATCCATGTCTTCTGCAGTTCGTTTAGCGTTATGTTCTCTCTTGTCGCCGGGGTAAGGTCGTCTTCCTCTTTGTCCACCCATTTGTATGCATCTGTTTTGTTAAATACAATCATCTGTGGTTTGTCGGCAGCTCCGAGTTCTTTCAGAGTGTTGTTAACCACGTCTATCTGTTCCTCGAAATCCGTGTGCGAAATATCCACAACATGTACCAACATGTCGGCCTCGCGCACCTCGTCGAGCGTCGATTTGAACGAGTCCACAAGGTCGGTGGGCAGTTTCCGGATAAATCCTACGGTGTCGGCGAGCAGGAACGGCAGGTTTTCCACCACCACTTTGCGCACCGTGGTGTCGAGCGTGGCAAAGAGTTTGTTCTCTGCAAACACGTTGCTTTTCGACAGAAGATTCATCATGGTCGATTTTCCCACGTTGGTATATCCCACGAGAGCCACCCGGATAAGTCGCCCGCGGTTTTTTCGCTGTGTTGTCTTCTGTTTGTCAATCTCCGCGAGTCGCTGTTTCAGCAGCGTGATACGTTGTAGGATAATGCGGCGGTCCATCTCCAACTGCGTCTCTCCGGGACCGCGCAGTCCCACACTTCCTTTTCCTCCTCCCGAGCCGGAGCCGCCGCCCTGACGTTCGAGGTGAGTCCACAGTCGTTGCAGTCGCGGAAGCATGTAGCGGTATTGTGCCAGTTCCACCTGTGTCTTGGCGTTTGCCGTCTGCGCCCTCATGGCAAAAATGTCGAGAATGAGCGATGTGCGGTCGAGTATCTTTACTTTCAGTTCTTTCTCAATATTTCGTATCTGTTTTGCAGAAAGTTCGTCGTCGAATACAACCATGCCCACTTCCCGCTCGTTGTCTTCTTCGTTTTGTATGTATTGTTTTATTTCCTCGAGTTTTCCTTTGCCTACGTATGTTGTCTGGCTAGGAGCGACCATTTTCTGCGTGAAACGTTTAACGCACACTGCCCCCGCGGTGTCCACGAGAAACTCCAATTCGTCGAGATATTCTTTGGTCTTCGTCTCGTCCTGCTCCCTCGTTATGATTCCCACGAGTATCGCGGTCTCGGTCTTTGCCTCGGATATTACAAATTCTTTCATTAAATAAAAAACAATTCTATGACCGCGACAAAATTACTAATAATTCCGTGAAATGCCAAGAAATGCTTTTGTTTTTATAAGAAAAACAAGTCTTTTCTTGTCGGTTTTTTACAAAAATATTATTTTTGCAGCACGTTTAAAAAGTATTTTTATGAGATTGATAATAGAGCCCGATTATAAACGCATGTCGGAATGGGCTGCCAATCATGTTATTGAGAGAATAAATGTCTTCAAACCCACCAAAGAAAGGCCGTTCGTACTCGGTCTTCCCACCGGTTCTTCGCCGGAAGGAATGTATGCGGAATTGGTAAAGGCATGCCGCGAGGGGCGCGTCTCGTTCGGCAATGTGATAACTTTCAACATGGACGAATACGTGGGACTGCCGGAGAGTCACCCCGAGAGTTACCACTCGTTCATGGCACGCAATTTTTTTGACCACATCGACTGCCCGAAGGAGAACATACACATACTCAACGGCAATGCAGACGACCTTGAAGCGGAATGTGAACGATACGAGGAGATGATAGCCGAAGCTGGAGGCGTGAATCTTTTTATCGGAGGCATAGGTCCCGACGGTCACATAGCATTCAACGAACCTTATTCGTCGCTCGCATCGCGAACTCGTGTGAAGACACTTGCCGAAGATACAATCATTGCCAATTCGCGCTTTTTCGGAAACGATGTCGATAAAGTTCCCGTGCAAGCCCTTACAGTGGGCGTCGCGACGGTTATGGATGCCGACGAAGTAATGATTCTTGTCAACGGGCATCACAAGGCACGCGCCTTGCAGGCCGCAGTGGAAGGTCCCGTTAACCATGCTTGGACAATCAGTGCATTGCAGATGCACCGCAACGGCATAATAGTTTGCGACGACCCTGCTGCCGACGAACTGAAAGTGGGTACTTACAAATATTTTAAGGGAATAGAGAAAAACAATCTGTAACATACATTCCGCATGGTGACAAACCACCATGTCTTTTGCAATTTCGCCTGTTTTGGAAAGCAAAACAGGCGAAATTGAGAATTAAAACTGCCGGTTTTGATTCTTGTTTCGGCAGATGTGGGGTGGCGGAAATTCTTTGAAACGTTGCGAAATACTCTTGAATGACTTGAAAATACATAAGTTGAGACAATGCTTTTTGTTAATGTTCTGATGTGCGGAATTGTTGTCCCAACTCTCCAACTGCGTAGGACGAGCACCTCTTACCAATGATAAAAACCATCTCACTTCCGCCTTTTCGCGCGTTAAATTGAATTAATCTCATAATAAAATGTCGAAAAGCGTGCGATGTTTGAAAAAAAATGCTTATTTTTGCACGCAATAATTTTTTAAAAGATATACGATATATATGTCATCATTTGTTGCAGATAAAATAGTTATGGACGGTCTCACTTTCGACGATGTCCTGCTTATTCCCGCTTATTCCGAAGTGCTGCCGAAGACGGTGGAGTTGAAAACCATGTTCTCGAGGAACATACCGTTGAACATACCGTTTGTTACGGCGGCTATGGATACCGTGACCGAAAGTGCCATGGCGATTGCCATTGCACGAGAGGGAGGTATAGGCGTGATACACAAGAATATGCCGATAGAGGCTCAGGCGCGCGAGGTGGCAATAGTGAAACGTGCCGAAAACGGAATGATATACGACCCGGTAACCATTCAGAAAGGACGATGTGTGAGTGACGCGCTGGAAATGATGGCAGAATATCATATCGGGGGAATACCGGTTGTTGATGAGGACAACCGTCTCGTGGGTATCGTGACAAACCGTGACCTGCGCTTCGAGAGACGTCTCGACAAAAAGATAGACGAGGTTATGACAAAGGATAATCTCGTGACGACACACCAGCAGACCGACCTTGACGCCGCAGCAGAGATTCTTCAGGCAAACAAGATAGAGAAACTGCCGGTGGTTGACAAGGACAACCGATTGGTGGGACTCATAACATACAAGGATATTACCAAGGCCAAGGATAAACCCATGGCATGCAAGGACAGCAAAGGAAGACTGAGAGTCGCGGCAGGAGTGGGGGTGACCGAAGATACCCTCGACCGCATGCAGGCTCTCGTGGAAGCCGGCGCAGACGCAATAGTGATAGACACTGCACACGGGCACTCAAAGTCTGTGATAGAGAAATTGCTCGAGGCAAAGGCTTCTTTCCCAAACGTGGATATCGTGGTGGGAAATGTTGCCACCGGAGAGGCGGCACGTATGCTCGTAGAGAATGGAGCCGACTGTGTGAAAGTGGGCATAGGGCCGGGTTCGATATGCACCACACGAGTGGTGGCAGGCGTGGGAGTCCCGCAACTCAGTGCCGTATATGACGTGTTCAGCGCATTGTCGGGAACGGGCGTTCCGCTCATAGCCGATGGCGGACTGCGTTATTCTGGCGATGTGGTAAAGGCTCTTGCGGCAGGAGGCAGTTCGGTGATGATAGGTTCGCTCGTGGCAGGAACGGAAGAAAGTCCCGGCGACACAATAATATTCAACGGAAGAAAGTTCAAGAGTTACCGCGGAATGGGGTCGCTCGAGGCGATGGAGAACGGCTCGAAAGACCGATATTTCCAAGCAGGCACGAAAGACGTTAAAAAACTCGTACCCGAAGGAATTGCGGGACGGGTGCCATACAAGGGAACACTGCAGGAAGTGATCTACCAACTGACGGGCGGATTGCGCTCGGGAATGGGATATTGCGGAGCACAATCCATCAACGCGCTTCACAATGCCAAATTCACACGTATCACAAATGCGGGAGTGATGGAGAGTCACCCTCACGACATAACGATAACCAGCGAGGCACCGAATTACTCGCGCATGGAATAAAAATAAGTATAAGGATATTATAATAATGAAAAAGACATTTCTCGCAACAGCCATGCTCTTAGTGGGGGCGATGGCATTTGCACAGAGCGAAGACCCTGTGATAATGACAGTGGCAGGGCAGCCGGTCAGTCGTTCGGAGTTTGAATATTCGTACAACAAGAATAATTCCGACGGAGTGATAGACAAGAAAACGGTTAAGGAATACGTAGAACTTTTCGTTAATTACAAACTGAAAGTTCAGGCGGCTCTTGATGCGCGTCTCGATACGCTCACGTCATTCAAAGAAGAGTTCCTCGGTTATCGCAATCAGCAGGTGCGACCAACGTTCGCCACAGACGAGATGATGGAGAAAGAGGCTCGCGACATATACGACTCCACGGTAGAGCAGATAGGGCCAGACGGACAGGCTCTTGCTTCGTATATACTGTTCGCGTTAAGTCCAGATGCACCCATGGCAGAACAGGAAAAACAGAGAATGCGTACAGACTCCATATACAGTGCTTTGCTCGGTGGTGCCGACTTTGCGGAGATGGCACGCACACATTCCGATGACAAGGCTACGGCAATGCGTGACGGACAGATGCCGCCGGTGACGAGAAGTAGGTTGCCCGAGGAGTTTGCCAACCAATTGTTCGCACTGAAAGACGGAGAGATGAGCCGCCCGTTCCTGATGCCGATGGGATATATTATAGTGAAGATGCATCAGCGCAAGTTCTTGAAACCGTTCGAGGAGGAACGAACGGACATAATGAAATGGATGGAAAACCGCAACTTGCGCGATATTGTTGCAGAGAGAAGACTGAAAGAACTGGCAGCCGAAAAACTCGGACTGAAAGACAGTATCGACAATCTCGCAGACGAGCAGAAAGCGAAATTGGAGAAAGAAGAGATGAGCATGCTCGACAGAAGAACCGCAGAATTGTCGGCTTCGGACTCTGACATGAAGAACCTGATACGCGAATATCACGACGGATTGTTGTTATACGAGATAAGCAGTAGAACCGTTTGGGATAAAGCGGCTAATGACGAGAAGGGGCTGAAGAAGTTCTTCAAGAAGAACAAGAAACGGTATGCGTGGGACAAACCTCGCTTCAAAGGCATGGCTTACCATGTTAAGGACGAGGCAGACAAGAAGGCCGTGGCGAAATGTGTCAAGGGACTGCCGTTCGATGAGTGGGCAGACAAACTGCGTGTCACGTTCAACGCCGACTCGGTTATACGCATACGCGTGGAGAAAGGGATCTTCAAAGAAGGCGAAAATGCCGTCATAGACAAAATGGTGTTTAAGAAAGACACTGTTGTCACACCGATGAAAGATTATCCCATAGATGCCACTTTCGGCAAAATTTTGAAGAAAGGGCCGGAGTGTTTCGAAGATGTGCGCGGATTAGTCACCTCCGATTATCAGGAAGAGATGGAGAAAGCGTGGATAGGCGAACTGCGCAAGAGATATACAGTGGTGGTGAACGATGACGTTCTGGACACCGTAAACAAACATGACTGATGAGAACATCAAAGAAAATTGTACTTGCCGCAACCGCGATTTTCGCTCTTGCGGCAAGCATGACGGCACGCTCGGGATGGATTGCCGAAGGTAAGGGAAACCGCACCGGGGCGACAGACTATGCGCCTGCCGATTCCGCCGTGACTGCCGATGACACACAGACGATTAACGAAAAGTCTGTGGTTGACGAGGTTATATGGGTGGTTGGAGACGAGCCGATACTGAAATCGGAAGTCGAAGTAATGCGACTGCAGGCGGCAATGGAGGGAGTCAAACTGAACGGAGACCCCGATTGTGCCATACCGGAACTGATTGCCGTACAGAAACTGTATCTGCATCAGGCTGCCATAGACAGCATCGAAGTGAGCGAGACCGACATCACGCAGGGCGTTGAACAACAGATAAACTATCTCATCAATGCCGCCGGAGGACGGGAGAAATTGGAAGAATACCGCAATCAGACACTTACACAGATGAGAGTGCAGATGCGTGACGAGTATCGAGACCGACAGTTGGTGGAGAGAATGAAGGAGAAGATAGTGAGCAACGTAAGCGTGTCGCCTGCCGACGTGCGTGCATATTTCAAACATCTGCCGGTTGACAGCGTACCGTTTGTGCCGACAGAGGTGGAAGTGCAGATAATAACGCGGCAACCGAAAGTGGAACAGGAAGAACTGAACCGCGTGAAAGACAGGCTGCGCTCGTTCACGGAGCGTGTCACAAGCGGCGAGACTACGTTCGCAACATTGGCACGACTATACTCGGAAGACCCCGGGTCGGCACGTCAAGGCGGCGAACTCGACTATGCCGGACGTGGAACGCTCGACCCGGCATTTGCTTCCGTGGCATTCAATCTTACCGACCCGGGCAAGATTTCAAAGATTGTGGAAACGGAATTCGGCTTCCACATCATACAACTTATGGACAAGAGAGGCGACAAAATAAAGTGCCGCCACATATTGTTGAAGCCTCGCGTGAGCCGTGCGTCTGTCGATGAGGCTGTCACAATGCTCGATTCAATCGGGACGGATATACGCAACGGGAAATTCTCTTTCGACGAAGCGGCGTTGTATGTGTCTGACGACAAAGACACGAAAAACAACCACGGACTGATGGCTAACTACTCGGAGATGGGGCGCACATCGCGATTCCGCATGAAAGATTTGCCGAGAGAGGTGGCAAGAGCCGTTGAAAACATGTCCCAGGGAGAGGTTTCGAAGGCTTTCGAGATGGTGAACGACAAGGGTAAGACGGTGTGCGCGATTATAAAACTTAAGTCGAAAATAGAAGGACATCGTGCCACGATAACGGAAGATTTTCAAGTTATGAAAGACGTGGTAATGGCAAAACGGAGAGATGAATGTCTCAAGGCATGGGTGAAGGAAAAACTTAGAACAACGTATGTCCGCATGAACGACCGTTACCGCAGTTGTGATTTTGAATATGAAGGCTGGGTAAAATGACGGCTTTTAATAAAGTAATACAAATGTTCGCAGGGCATAGAATCATCATATTTGTGGTTCTATGCCTGTTCGCTCTTTGTGCAATGAGCAGCGGGCCGCGCAAACATAAGAGGAGGAAGACCACCGACGAGAGAATATATCTTGTGAATGCCGATGTGCTTTACTATGATCAGTTTGCCTCGAATACTCCGGGGGCACAGGTTCTCAACGGCAACGTGCAGTTCCGCCACAAAGGAGCCACGTTATGGTGCGACAGCGCATTGTTCTATGACAGAGAGAACTCGTTCGAGGCATACGGGCATGTAAGACTGGTACAAGGCGACTCTGTGTCGCTGACAAGCGAAGAGGCATATTACGACGGGAACGACCAAATGGCAGAGGCACGGCATAATGTGGTGCTGAAACACCGCGGCACAACGCTATATACAGACAGTTTGAACTATGACCGACTCTACAACGTGGGTTATTTCTTCGAAGGGGGGAGAATGGTTGACAAGAAAAATGTACTCGTTTCAGACTGGGGAGAGTATGACACGAAGACAAGAAAGGCTGTATTCAACTACAACGTTACCTTGCGCAACGATAATTTAACGATAAACACCGATACGCTGCATTATGACACACGCTCGTCATTGGCACAGGTTGTGGGGCCGTCGCGCATTGTTTCGGGTGAAAGCACCATCGACACTAAGTCCGGTTTTTATAACAGCAAGACGGGACAAACACAACTGTTCGGGCGTAGCAAAGTAATGAACGGAGAGAAAGAAATTACCGCGGACAGTCTTTTCTATAATGAGAAAACGACGGTAAGCGAGGGATTTAACAACGTAGTGTATGTTGACAAGGAAAACAAGAACTCGCTCGAATGCGACTATTTCTGGTATAACGACAGTACGGGGGAGGCGATGGCAACGCGAAGGGCATTGATGATGGATTTCTCGCAGAATGATACACTTTATGTTCATTCGGACACGATACGCCTTTATACATATAATATTGACACGGACAGCGTTTTCCGTACGACACACTGCTACAAGGGGGCGCGTGCGTACAGAAAGGATGTTCAGGCAGTGTGCGACTCGCTTGTATATAATACGAAAGACTCTTGCATGACAATGTACCGTGACCCTATAGTGTGGAACGACGACAGACAGATACTCGGAGAAAAAATTGAGGTGTTTATGAAGGACTCGACGGTGGAGCGTACGCATGTAATCGGACAAGCATTCTCCACCGAGATGCTGCATGACAGTATTCATTATAATCAGGTGTCGTCGAACGAGATGTTCGCTTTCTTCGATGATGGAAATCTATATAAGACAGAGGCTGTGGGCAATGTGCGCACTGTGTTCTATCCGATAGATGAAAAAGATAGTTCGCTGATGCTTCTCAACTATCTTGAGACAGACACTGTGAGAATGTTTTTGCAGGATGGTCAATTGCAAAAAATATGGACTCCGCGCGCTGAGGGAACGGCTTATCCCATGTCGCAGATACCGCCGGGAAAGGAGAAACTCGACGGATTTGCATGGTTCGATGCCATACGACCCGTTGATAAAAATGACATATTCAACCGGAGAGGGAAAAAGGCGGAGGAGAAACTGAAACCGCAGAAACGGCATACCGCACCGTTGCAGCAAATCCGAGACGGAAAAGTGGAGACCGTAAAAGGCGTGGAGACAGAATTATGATTTGGACGGGACAGGGCAGACCGAGACGTTTCGAACATCGCATGATTTATGCGGACGACAGGAAAAGAATGACGGAAAAGTTGAAGAAACGGACTGAAAAGAAAGATGCAAAGAGTGTGGAAGATAAACGTAAGCACGATTTTCATGCCTCTTTCACAAGCGGAAACGCTCATCTTAACCGAAAGAAAACCGGAAACGGAACGAATTTCTTGTTTATTGCAATCGTTTTGACTGCCATACTGCTTGCTGTTTTATATGTTCTTTCTTAAAAATAAACAAAGACAATGAGTGATGTTATACAACTTCTGCCGGACAGCGTGGCAAACCAGATTGCGGCAGGCGAGGTAATACAGCGTCCGGCTTCCGTGGTAAAGGAGTTGGTGGAGAATGCAATAGATGCCGGCGCAACGATAATAAATGTTGTCATCGTTGATGCAGGACGCACCTTGATACAGGTAATAGACAACGGACGGGGAATGACCGGAACAGACGCACGTCTCGCTTTCGAGCGGCATGCCACGTCGAAGATACGCAAGGCAGACGACTTGTTTGCCCTTCACACCATGGGATTCCGAGGAGAAGCACTCGCTTCGATTGCTGCGGTGGCGCAAGTTGAACTGAAAACGAGGGCAGAGGGCGATGACATTGGTACGAGACTCTCGATAAGCGGGTCGAGAGTGACGGGGCAGGAGCCGGTATCTTGTCCCGTGGGAAGCAATTTCTCTGTGCAGAACCTTTTCTTTAACGTGCCGGTTAGAAGGAAATTCCTCAAATCGAACACTACCGAACTGAACAATATTCTTACCGCATTCGAACGCATCGCACTCGTTTATCCGCAGGTGGAGTTTACTTTGCACAACAACGGAGTGGAGGTATTCAATCTCAAGCAAGGTAACATTCATCAGAGGATAGTGGATATCTTTGGTAAGAAAATAAACCAAGAGCTGCTGCCGGTAAACGTGGATACCGCCGTGTGCCGCATATCCGGTTTTGTGGGAAAACCGGAGTCGGCACGCAGAAAAGGCCCTCATCAGTATTTATTCGTGAACGGAAGATACATGAAGCACGGATTTTTCCACAAGGGGGTGATGCAGTCTTACGAGCGGTTGATAGCCGTCGGCGACCAAATTCCTTATTTTATATATTTCAACGTGGAGCCGGAAAACATCGATGTGAACATACATCCAACCAAGACGGAAATCAAGTTCGACAACGAGGTGGCGATATGGCAGATATTAACGGCGGCAGTTAAAGATGCATTGGGACGTTTCAATGATGTCACGGCAATAGATTTCAATGTGGAAGGGAAACCGGACATTCCCGTGTTTACTCCTTCCGAGGATATTTTTTCCATACCTAAGGTGGATTACAACCCACACTACAATCCTTTCAAGGATACTTCGAGAGCATCGTCTCGCAACGGAGACGCTACTCATAACTGGGAGAAACTATACGGGGAGAGTATGCCGGAGAAACCGGAGGAAAAAGGAATGTTCGACGAAGAACAGTCGTCTGTTAGCGGCATAATAGAGGAAAAAGCCCCCACACATTATCAATATAAAGGGTGCTACATAATGACAGCGGTGAAGTCGGGACTTATGATAATAGACCAAGAGCGAGCACATGTCCGCATATTATATGATAGGTATATGAGGCAGATGGCAGACAACGGACTGCGTTCGCAGAAAGTGTTGTTCCCGGAGACCGTGCAGTTTCCGCCGTCAGACATAGTGATGCTGCAGAAAGTTATGTCGGAGATGACACATCTCGGCTTCGAACTTACTGATCTCCGCAGCGGAACTTACGCAGTTAATGCCGTGCCGGCAGGCATTGATGGTATAAACGTGGGAGCATTGATAAAAGATATGGTGAGTTCGGCGGTGGAAAGCGGATGTTCCGATACCGCAGACATAAATCATTCGCTTGCAATGAGTCTTGCACGAAGTGCAGCAATCCCACAAGGACAGGTACTCTCTAACGATGAGATGGAGACCATCGTGAACGAACTGTTTGCAACCACGAATGTTAATTACACCCCGGACGGAAAGCAGATTCTCTGTATTCTGAAGCAACGTGATATTGAACAAATGCTTGGTTAAAATGGTCATAAAACGTCATAAAACATCGAAATCATTGTTTTTTTAGATGTTGTTAGTGAAATTTCTGTAAAAAAAGTGTTGTATTTAGAAAAATATTATTAACTTTGCCAACGAAATATCACAATTTGTTTTTAAACAAAGACTTTATATTTTTATCAATAAATAATTTTTAGTTATGAAAAAGTTTTTAATTGCATTGGCATTTGCCACCGTTTCTGTTGCAGGTTATGCACAGGACACAGACGCTTACTCAAAGTATAGCGTTGCCACTAATTCATTCTGGAGCAACTGGTTTATACAGTTAGGCGGACAGTATGATGTGTTCTATTCCGGTCAGGAGCATGGACTTAACATGGGACAGTCTCTCGCAAAAGGTTTCCGTGGAAACTTCGAGGCATCTGCAGCCATCGGTAAGTGGTTCACTCCGGGATTGGGTCTTCGCATTAAGGCATCAGGTATTTGGGGACGTACGGTAGGTACTAATTATGACAGAGATCTTTATTTCCCCAATGGTAAAGTTATCATAAATGGTGAAATGGCTTCCGGAAGCAAGGGCTTCAACTTCTGGACGGGACAAGGACAGGTATTGTTCAACCTGAGCAACATGTTCCTTGGTTATAATCCTAACCGTGTATGGAATTTCATTCCATTCGCAGGTGGTGGTATTGCTCGCAACTGCACTGCCAACCGCTATGCCATGGGTCTGGGCGTTGGTATCCTTAACGAGTTAAACCTCTCAAAGCGTGTAGCTCTGAATATCGAGGCTGGTTGGAACCGTTGGGAGTCGGACTTCGACGGTGTTTACAATGGTATTGACGAAGGTCACCGTGGTTGGGATTCTCACGACAACGTACTCTATGCAGAGGTCGGTCTGACAATCAATGTTGGCAAGGTAGGCTGGAACAAAGTTCCCGATGTTGACGCAATCCGTGCCGGATACGAGAGCCGCATCAACGACCTCAACAACATTATCCGTGACCGTGACGCTGAAATCGACAGCCTGAAGAAAATCAAGCCGGAGACAATCCACGTGAAGGATCCTGCAGCAAGCCGTTTCGTTGCTACTCCGATCTCTGTATTCTTCAACATCGACAGAACCGAGATTGCCGAACTCAAGGATCTCGTAAACGTTCGCGCACTTGCTGACTATGCAAAGGAAACAGACAGCAACCTCCTCGTTACAGGTTATGCTGACAGTGCAACAGGTACTCCGAAGCGCAACCAGTGGCTTTCAGAGAAGCGTGCTGACCGCGTTGCAGGCGAACTCGTTAAGATGGGCGTGAGAGAGAACAAGATCCGCAAAGAAGCTAAGGGTGGCGTTAAGATTCTTTCTCCGATAAGTTACGACCGTCGTGCTACTGTTCAGGTTGTTGAATAATATTAATATTATCCGACTTAACAGTATATAAGGATATTTATAATTTGTGCCTTCTCGCAAACGGGAAGGCACTTTTTTATTGTATATACTTTGTATTCATGTATCATGGCATGTTGTATCATATTTATTTCACATTTGTTTCCGTAACTTGCAAAATATTTTTTTGTTAATTTTATGGTAACGGGGTGAAAAATATGCTGAAAAGTTTTGCCATATTAAAAAAAACAACTACCTTTGCACCGCTTTTTAAAGGTAACAGGGCGTTTAGCTCAGCTGGTTTAGAGCATCTGCCTTACAAGCAGAGGGTCGGCGGTTCGAATCCGTCAACGCCCACGAAAGATAAAGGTTTCGCTTCTTTAAGGTTGCGAAATCTTTATTTTTTATATTCTCCGTGTCGGTAATACGGAATAAGATCTCTGCAAAGGCAACCGTTTCTGCAGAAGTCTTGAAAAATAATTCTGCATGATAGTATTTGTGTATATATTTTATTGACATACATTCTGTTGCGAATTGATAATGAGAATGTTTGTCATTAGACAGAAACCGTTTTGCGATTTCACCGAAATTGGTGAGTAAAACCGCTGAAATTGCTCGATAATTTCGGCGAAATTGCAGCACGATTAAGCACAAATGAAATGCCGGTTCGGGGTAAGGAATATTGTAAATGGTTTGAAACGTCTGAAAAAGTGACTGATTTTGCAGCGCTTTCTGTATGTTTTTTATTGGCATGCGGCATTCTTTTGTGATGTAATAAAATGTTCAAGCGATGTAATAAAGTGTTCAATAAATGATTTTGAGACAATGATTTTATGCTCAGTATTTATTTTTTTGTTTGGTATGTATAAAAAACAGTCTAAAAGTTTGGTGGTTTCGGGGAAACATATTACCTTTGCAACGCTTTCCAAAAGTACGGGCGTTTAGCTCAGCTGGTTTAGAGCATCTGCCTTACAAGCAGAGGGTCGGCGGTTCGAATCCGTCAACGCCCACTTAGCAAGATCCCGCTTCTCGCAGAAGAGATGCGGGATTTTTTCAAAAGATAAATAACAACGAGAAGACAATAAATATTAGGAATATACGACTTACCTGTTGAAACAACCATTTATATAGGATAAATCATATTGTAATTGTTATAGAAAATTCGAGAGAATAAAGATTAAGAAATAAATATATGGATCTTAATTTATTGACCGCAATATCGCCCATTGATGGCAGATACAGGACTAAAACAGACAGATTGGCGTGCTATTTCTCCGAGTATGCGCTCATTCGTTACCGCATAAGGGTCGAAATAGAATATTTCATAGCACTGTGCGAACTGCCGCTTCCACAATTGAAAAAATTCAATCATGCACTTTTCGATAATATACGTGACATCTATCGCAATTTCAGCGAGAGCGACGCACAGCGTGTAAAGGATATTGAAAAGGTTACAAACCACGATGTCAAGGCGGTGGAATATTTCATAAAGGAGCGTCTCGATGAGATAGGAGGTTTCGAGAATTATAAAGAGTTCGTACATTTCGGACTTACCTCGCAGGACATAAACAACACTTCGGTGCCGCTTTCCATGAAAGAGGCTCTTGATGACGTGTTCGTGCCGCAGGTAAAAGAACTTGTGGCATTGTTAAACGAGTATGCCGATGCATGGGCAGATGTGCCGATGCTGGCAAAAACACATGGACAGCCGGCAAGTCCCACACGTCTCGGGAAGGAAGTGCGGGTATTCTCATATCGTCTTCAGAAACAACTCGAAGAGTTGCAGAGAACGGAAATTACAGCGAAATTCGGTGGCGCGACCGGTAATTTCAACGCCCACCATGTGGCATATCCGGAGTACGACTGGCAGGAGTTCGGGAACAATTTCGTAAGCAGTAAGCTCGGACTCGTGCGCGAACAATACACCACCCAGATAAGCAACTACGATCAAATGGGAGCCGTTTTCGATGCTCTGCGCCGTATTAATACGGTAATCATCGACCTCAACCGCGATTTCTGGATGTACATTTCGATGGACTATTTCAAGCAGAAGATAAAAGCCGGAGAGGTGGGGTCGAGTGCCATGCCGCACAAGGTAAACCCCATTGACTATGAGAACAGTGAGGGAAATCTCGGCATAGCCAATGCCTTACTGCAGTTTTTGGCGCAGAAACTGCCTGTCAGCAGACTTCAACGCGACCTCACCGATTCTACAGTGCTGCGCAACATCGGTGTGCCTGTCGGGCATAGCATCATAGCAATACAAAGCACATTGAAAGGACTGCGCAAACTTATCCTTAACGAAGAGAAAATAAAGGCAGACCTCGACGACACTTGGGCGGTTGTGGCAGAGGCCGTGCAGACAATTCTCCGCCGTGAGGCTTATCCCAATCCGTACGAGGCATTGAAAGCACTCACGCGCACTAACGAGAAGATGACGGCAGATACCATACGCGCTTTCATAGACGGTCTCAATGTTGGCGAAGATGTAAAAGCAGAGTTGCGAACCATCACTCCGCACAACTATACAGGAATTTGATTCCTTAATATATAATAAATAGAAAACGAACAAAACGCCGTGAGGCATTAAACAATTAAGATTATGTCAGAAGAATTGGAAAACAAAATTGAGGGATTGTCATCAGAACAGGGTGAAAACCGAGAGGGCTATCGTCCCGTTGGAGGCTATCCGAAAGATTATCGTAGTACAGGTCGCACCCCGAGACCGCGTATTCACACACCACGTCCGGTGGAGGAACGTGTCGAAGGTCGGGAAGACGAAGGATTCCGTCCCGATGGGTTTGCTGCCGGATTGCAGGGAGAAGGTACTTCGCGTTCTTACCGTCCTCGTATTTCGCAGGGCGGTTATCAGGCCCGTGGCAGTTACCAACCTCGTCAACAAGGCGGCTATCAGTCACGTGGCGGCTATCAACCTCGCATGCAAGGCGGTTACCAACCACGTCAGCAGGGCGATTATCAACCTCGCATGCAAGGCGGTTACCAACCACGTCAGCAAGGCGGTTATCAACCTCGCCAGCAAGGTGGTTATCAACCTCGCCAGCAAGGTGGTTATCAACCTCGCATGCAAGGCGGTTACCAACCACGCCAGCAGGGCGATTATCAACCTCGTCAGCAAGGTGGTTATCAATCCCGCGGCTATCAGCCACGTATGCAGGGCGGTTATCAGCCTCGCGGCTATCAATCTCGCATGCAGGGAGGATACAACGCCGGCGGCTACGGCTATCGTCCGCGTACGCAGGGATACGATCCGAATGCAAAATATAGTATGAAAAAACGTATCGAATATAAGGAAGAGCACATCGATCCGAACGAACCGATACGTCTGAACAAATTCATTGCCAATGCAGGGGTATGCAGTCGCCGCGAGGCCGACATGTATATCACGGCAGGCAAGGTGACGGTAAACGGCGAGGTCGTTACCGAACTGGGTACGAAAATACTGCGGTCTGACAAGGTAATGTTCAACAATAAGGATATTTCTCCGGAGAAGAAGGTGTATGTATTGCTAAACAAGCCGAAAGATTACGTTACCACATCTGACGATCCGCAGCAGCGCAAAACCGTCATGGACTTGGTTGCCAATGCTTGTCCGGAACGCATTTACCCCGTTGGAAGGCTCGACCGCAACACCACCGGAGTTCTTCTTCTTACCAACGACGGCGACATGGCATCGAAACTTACACACCCTAAGTTCCTTAAGAAAAAAGTATATCATGTTTTCCTCGACCGACCGGTGGCACAGGAAGACATCGAACAGATAAAGGAAGGCATAGAACTTGAGGACGGCGAGGTACATGCCGATGCCATGGAATATGCCAACGATGGCATGGACAAGAAGCAGGTGGGAATCGAGATACACAGCGGAAAGAACCGCATCGTGCGCCGCATATTCGAAAAATTCGGTTATCGGGTTCTGAAACTCGACCGCGTACTCTTTGCAGGGCTTACCAAGAAAAACCTGCGCCGTGGCGATTGGCGTTTCCTTACGGAAGAAGAAGTGGATATGCTTCGCATGGGTGCGTTTGAATAAAACCGTAATAAACAGTATTACACATTCCCCGTAACGGCATCTGCCACTACGGGGAACAATATAAACATATTGAAATGAAAAGGACGAAAATAGTTGACATTCTGAAAGATACCGATTACGGTAAGGACGTTTGTGTGAAAGGTTGGGTGCGGACACACCGCTCCAGCAAGGCTGTCGATTTCATAGCACTCAACGACGGCTCGACGATAAAGAACGTGCAAGTGGTGGTTGATGCGGGTGTCGTTGACGAAGACACATTGAAAAAGATTACCACGGGTGCATGTATCGGTATTACGGGAAAACTCGTTGAGAGTCCTGCAAAAGGGCAGGCATCCGAGGTTCACTGCGAAAAAATCGAGATTTACGGTCTTTGCGGCAGCGACTACCCCATGCAGAAGAAAGGACAGACGTTTGAGTACATGCGCCAATATGCCCATCTTCGGTTGCGTACCAACACTTTCGGAGCCGTAATGCGTATCCGTCACAACATGGCAATTGCCATACATCGCTATTTCCACGAACACGGTTTCTTCTATTTCCACTCGCCGCTTATAACGGCAAGCGACTGTGAAGGTGCCGGACAGATGTTCCAAGTGACAACGAAGAACCTCTACGACTTGAAGAAAGGCGAGGACGGTAAGATTTTATACGATGATGATTTCTTCGGAAAACAGACATCGCTCACGGTCAGCGGTCAACTCGAAGGCGAGTTGGGTGCCACGTCGCTCGGTGCGATATACACTTTCGGTCCTACTTTCCGTGCCGAGAACAGCAACACTCCGCGTCACTTGGCTGAGTTCTGGATGATCGAGCCGGAGGTGGCTTTCATAGACCTCGAGGGATTGATGGATCTTGAAGAAGACTTCATAAAATATTGTGTAAGGTGGGCATTGGACAACTGCCGGGATGACCTTGAATTCCTTAATCAGTTTGTGGATAAGGAACTGATACGGCGTCTTGAGGGTGTACTTAAGGAAGATTTTGTGCGTCTTACTTACACCAAGGGCGTTGAAATATTGCAAGATGCTGTCAAGAACGGCAAGAAATTCGAGTTCCCATGCCAATGGGGAGACGACCTTGCGAGCGAACATGAACGCTATCTTGTGGAAGAATATTTCAAGAGACCGGTAATAATGACCGACTATCCGAAGGACATCAAAGCGTTCTACATGAAGTTAAACGATGACGACAAGACCATGCAGGGTACCGATGTGCTATTCCCGCATATCGGGGAGATTATCGGTGGCTCGGTGCGTGAGGAGAACTACGACAAACTTATGTCCGAGATAGAACGCCGCAAGATGCCGATGAAGGATATGTGGTGGTATCTTGATACTCGCAAGTACGGCACTTGTCCGCACGGCGGATTCGGTCTCGGTTTCGAGCGTCTGATACTTTTCGTTACGGGAATGCAGAACATACGCGATGTGATACCGTTCCCTAGAACGCCCAAGTCGGCCGATTTCTAAGGTCTGACCGTATTTGTGTCTGCGACATGAATATATGTCGTGTAAAAATGTTAATATTAAACCCAAATCTGTCATTAGACCGCATTTGCTTAGATTTGCCATTGCGCGTTAACGCTTCCCAACTGCTTTAGCCCGCTTGCTGCCATCTGCGCAGCCATTACATCTCGACGCAGCCCGCTACGCCTTCGATGAAACGGCTGTACATCTGCTCAACAATCGGACAAAATCGATTGAGGGTTCTAATGACCGATTTGGGGTAAAGACAAACGGGAAATACGCATGTTTCCCGTTTGTCTTTTTGCAATATTTCCATTGTTTTTATCAATCCGTTTTCCCTTTTTCGTCCTCCAAAAGTCCGTCGCGCATCTTTATGGTTCGGTCGGTAATGGAGGCAAGTGTCTCGTCGTGTGTCACGATGACGAATGTCTGTCCGAATTTGTCTCGCAGTTCGAAGAACAGTTGATGCAGTTCGGCTTTGTTTTTCGAGTCGAGCGATCCCGAAGGTTCATCGGCAAGAATGACTTCCGGATTGTTTATCAGTGCCCTTGCCACTGCCACCCGCTGTTTCTCTCCACCCGAAAGTTCTGCCGGTTTGTGCTCGGCTCGGTCGGCAAGTCCCATGAAATCGAGCAATTCCTTTGCCCTTTTCTTTGCCTCGTTCTTTTTTGTTCCGCCTATGTATGCCGGAATCATAATGTTTTCTATGGCAGTGAATTCCGGTAGTAACTGGTGAAACTGGAACACAAAGCCGATGTGCCGGTTGCGGAAATCCGCCAGTTTGCCCGACGACAGCGACGACAAATCAACCCCGTCTATGCACACCGTTCCCGAGTCGGGTTTGTCGAGTGTGCCTATAATCTGCAGCAATGTTGTTTTTCCCGCCCCGCTCGGTCCCACGATACTCACTATCTCGCCTTTGTCTATGTGCAAGTCTATGCCCTTCAGCACTTGCAGAGAGCCAAAACTCTTCTTTATATCTTTAATATCAATCATATCATTGTTTTTTTACACGAAAGCCATGAATTTCCAACTATCATCTTTTTACTTTCTCTATCCACTCTGCAAGTTGTTCGTATGCACTCTTGTCCTCGAAATGTTGCGGTTTTGCGAATGTCATCTCTCCCATCGGGTCACCGTATTGGTTGGGGAATAATATTATGATGTTCTTTCCCGTGAAGAACTTCTTAATCTCTTCCGGCAATCGTTCCAACGCGTTTTTGTAAGACACCGTGCCTTTTCTTGCTGCCACTACAACGAACAAGTGGTCGTTTGCAATCGTTCCGGCAAGTTTCGGCAGTCCCACCCAATGGCTCATTTCTACATATTCGGCACGAGCCTCCGGATAATGGTTGTTTACATACTGCCTTATCAGTTGCAGCGTGTCGCCTCTTCCGTGAAACTGTATTCTGCATTCGAGGTTCTCCGCCAATCTCGAAAGTCGTTCCAGCCAGCGGTAGAATCCCGCCTCGAACTGTGCTCTCGAAGGCACTGCCACCAATATTCGCCGTATTGTGTTGAGTGGCTGAACGAGTCGCACCATCATTATCTGGTGGTTCAGTCCGTTGTAAAGACTTTGGTGAAACTGTCCCCAAAACTTCGTTGACACCTCCTTGTGTGTGTGCATTCCGATTATTATCTCGCTTGCCTGAAACTCCTTGAAAGCGTGTTTTATGCCGTTTGCGATGTTTGCTGCCACGCGCACCTGTGTCTGCATCTTCACGTCGGCAGCCGCAGCCACTTTCGTCATTCTCTCCAACAGTAATTTCCCCGCTTCTTGGTTTTTCGGCATATTCTCGTCGTCATATACCACGTTTAGTCCCACCAATCCGCGGTCAAGTTTCGGGTTGCGCATCAGTATTGCCATGTTGACAAGCAACTCTGCATACTCCGGATATTTCATTGGTATGAGTATTCTCTCGTTGTCGTTGTGCAAGTCTTCGCTTGCCATGTCCTTGTCGCGCAGTGTTATGCTCTGAGCCGACCGCTCTGTGACGAATATGGAAATGACACACGTCACGAGTATCATTATCACCACGCCGTTGAGCATGTTGTCGTCAACAATTTTCTGCCCTTGTGTTGGCGCCATCTTCATTCCCACCATCAACATTGCTATGGCTCCTGCGGCATGTGCTGATGTCAGACCGAACATCATGTGTCCCGATGACAGCGGCAATTTGCACAGATAGCACGACAGATAGGCGGCGGCAGCCTTGCCGAACGTGCCGAAAAACACTATTGCCGCCACCACTACGATTATCCCCTCGCCGTAGAATAGCACGCCGACATTGACCAACATGCCCACACCGATGAGGAAATAAGGAATGAAAAGCGCGTTGCCTATGAACTCTATCCTGTTCATTAGTGCCGACAGATGCGGTATGTATCGGTTGAGGATAAGCCCCGACAAGAATGCCCCGAAAACGCCTTCCAGTCCTGCGGCATCGGTGAGCACCGCACTCATGAAGAGTATAGACATGATGAATATGAACTGCATCACGGCATCGCTGTACCGGCGGAGAAAGTAACGTGTGAGCGGCGGAATGACAAATGCGAGGAAGGTGCATACCAATACGATTTTGGCGGCAAACCATATCCAGAACATCACGCTGCCGCCCTTGTTGCCTGCCGACGACACTGCCGCCATTACTACAAGCGAAAGGAACAAGGCAATCATCGTAACGCCCACACTTAGCATCACGCTCGGCTTGCGCTGCAAACCGTAACGGCTCACGATAGGGTATGCCACGAGTGTGTTGGAACCCATTATGCAACTCAGTATCAGTGCCGAAACAGACGAATAGTCGAGCAGCAATGTACTCGTGAAATAGGTCATTGCGAACGGTATGGCAAACGAGAGTAGTGCGAAAACGGAAAGATGTTTGCGTTTCTTCTTCATTCCCTCGAAATCCATCTCGAGTGCGGCAAGGAACATAATGTAATACATTCCCACCTTGCCGAAGAGTTCGAACGAGTCGTCGCGTGCCAGAATGTTCACTCCGTACTGCCCGAGCAGAACTCCGGCCAGCACCATGCCGATGATGTGAGGTATCCTCAGTTTGCCCATTATTATTGGAGCAAAAAGGATAATCAGCAGCACCACGAAGAAAATCAGCGTGGGGTCGGTAATGGGGAAATATTGACTGAGGTGTTGCATCATGCTTCTTGTTTTGCATACAAAATTACGAAAAATAACCGTATCGTGCATGGAATACATCGGAAAGTTGTAATTTTGCAGGGGATTTTAAACATTTATGACGTATGAAAGTAGCAATAGTGGGTGCAAGTGGTGCCGTCGGGCAAGAATTTCTGCGTATTCTTGACGAGCGCGATTTCCCCGTTGACGAGTTGGTATTATTCGGTTCGGAGCGTTCTGCCGGAACGAAATACACTTTCCGTGGCAAAGAGATTGAAGTTCGTTTGTTGCGGCATGGCGACGATTTTCGCGATATAGACATCGCTTTCACATCGGCAGGAGCCGGCACGAGCAGAGAGTTTGCAGACGACATAACGAGATTCGGCACGGTGATGATAGACAATTCCAGCGCGTTCCGAATGGACGATGATGTGCCGTTGGTGGTTCCGGAGTGTAATGCCGCAGATGCTTTGAAACGTCCGCGGGGCATAATTGCCAACCCCAATTGCACCACGATAATGATGGTGGTGTGCCTGCAACCGATAGAGGAAATATCGCATATAAAACGCATACGTGTGGCATCATATCAAAGTGCGTCGGGAGCCGGAGCGGCAGCGATGGACGAATTACAGCAGCAGTACCGCGAGATAATCGAGGAAGGAGAAGCAAAAACCATTGACAAGTTTGCCCATCAACTGGCATATAACGTCATTCCGCAAATAGACGTGTTTCAACCCAACGGTTATACCAAGGAAGAGATGAAAATGTTCCACGAGACACGCAAGATAATGCACACCGATGCCCGGTGTTCGGCGATGTGTGTAAGGGTAAGTTCCCTGCGCTCGCATTCGGAGAGTGTGTGGATAGAGACCGAGAGTCCGGTGTCTGTTGAGCAGGCACAAGCCGCTTTTGCCGCAGCACCCGGCATTACTTTGGAGGACGACCCGTCGAATCTTGTTTACCCGATGCCGCTCGACACCGCCGGCAAAGACGATGTGTTTGTTGGTCGTGTGCGCAAGGATTTGGCAGACGATTGCGGTCTCACATTCTGGTTGTCGGGCGACCAGATACGCAAGGGTGCCGCACTTAATGCCGTGCAGATTGCCGAGTATTTGTTGAAAGTGGGCGACGTGAAACGAGGTTAGACATCCGTGTCACCGTGACAACATATTTCATGTAAACCAAAACCGCCGAAATTGCAACACAATTTCGGCGGTTTTGATTTATGATTTCGGCAGAATTGGTTTGCAATTTCGGCTTTTTTGCATTGTAATTGACAATTCAAATGCCGTGCAGTCTCGGCAGGAAGTGTTGTTATGCCGTCGCAAACACGTTTTGCCGCCGTATCTGTTGTGTTATGACGTGAGACATTTGTCAAGTTCGGTGATGATATTCTCCTTGTCGAGGTGCTGCCCGATGAATACCAGTTTTATCATTCTGTCGCCGTAAGTGTCGTCCCAGTCGCGCATCATGTCAGGGTTTTGCTTCATCAGTTGCATCAGTTCTTCCTCTTTTGCCGTGGCATACCACAGTCCGCTCCCTCGCAAAGTTTTCTGCACTCCCGCCTGTTCAAACAAGAAAGACATGTCGCGGTTGTGTGCGAAATAGCACACCCCTTTTGCCCGTATTACCTCTTTCGGCCATTTTTTTGCCACGAAGTGGTCGAAGAAATTGATGTCGAACGGTTGCCGTCGGTAATACACGAATGTGCTTATTCCGTATTCCTCTGTCTCGCCTTCACCGTGATGATGATGGTGGTGGTGATGGTGATGTTCGTGACCGTGTTCGTGATTGTGTTCGTGGTGATGCTTTGCCTCGTGTTCCTCCTCCTCGGTCACGGGGCGTTCAATCTCTTGTATCCATTTTGCCGCCGTTATCACTTTTTCGAAATTGAACAACCCCGTGTTCAAGATACGTTCAAGGTCGATGTCGGCATAGTCGCATTCTATTATCTCTGCTTTTGTCTGCAATGTTCTTATGATGTGTTTCACGCGTTCGAGTTCTTTCGGTTCCACTTCCGAAGCCTTGTTGAGCAAAACTATGTTGCAGAACTCTATCTGCTGTATTATCAAGTTTTCGATGTCGCTTTCATCGGGTTTCTTTTTTGTCAGGCATTCTCCGCATGCGAACTCGCTCTGTATCCGCAGCGCATCAACAACCGTAACGATGCAGTCAAGACGCGGGTGGTCGTTTTTGGCGGCTTCCTGTCCCAACATCGGTATCGAGCAAATTGTCTGTGCTATGGGTTCCGGTTCGCAAATTCCGCTTGCCTCTATTACTATGTAGTCGAATTTTCCGCTCTTTGTTATGTCGTTCAGTTGCGCGAGCAAATCGTTCTGCAGCGTGCAGCATATACAACCGTTCTGCAGTGCCACGAGACTTTCGTCTTCTTTCGTAACGACTCCTCCCTTTTGTATCAGTTCGGCATCGATGTTCACTTCTCCTATATCGTTCACTATTACGGCAAACTTTATGTTTTTCTTGTTGCCCAATATTCGGTTTACCAACGTTGTTTTTCCGCTGCCAAGGAATCCGGTCAGCAGCAATACTGGTGTTTGTTTCATTGTATTTATCTTCTTTTTCTTACGTGGTTGTTGAAATATGTGGTTATGAATGACGTTTTTTCCTATTGGGAAAGGAAATGTGTGTATTTGTTGCAAATCTTCGATGAGTATGCACTGAAGATGTTGTTTGCAAAAAGAATATCGGTAATCTTGTTGTCGTTAACGTATTTCACCATGTTTTTGGTGAAGTATCGGTTGTCTATGATGTGTATTTCCTCGAACGAGAAGAACAGATACCCCGGTATCGCATTACCGAAACTGTCTTTTAGAATTATTAGTCTTCTGCCGTTTTTGGTAGATGTTCGCACTTGTGTTATTTTCGAGTCGCCCCCCATGAACGTACAGTATGCTCCGCCGCTTCCGTCTTTGAATTTCACGAAATATTGTCCTTTTACCGGATTTCTCTCTCCCGTCACCTGATAGTTTTTGTTTATGTTATATACAATGTATGTAGTGTTGTACTCCACTCCCGTGGGTATGTGATACACGAAATCCTCCGGCGATTGTTTTATTGCGATGTCCTTCGAATAACTGTACATCGACCCGACGAATCTGTGTACCACCTCGCGCCGGTAACTCCTTAGGTCGCGGAACGGTACTCCTGCCACCTCGGCAAATTTCTTGGCGGCATAGTATCCTCCGAGCGGTGCCCAGTGGTGGTCGGTGCGCAGGTAAATGTCTTCTGCCGCATGCTCTCCCAATGTGCGGTGTATATTAACCTGTTTCACTCCCGGTGCGAGTTTGCTCATTATGTTGCTTATTGTCAGCGACTGCGGTTTTGTCGCCTTTTTCACTTTCTCGGGGCAGTAGTATTCTATTGCAGTGGGTATCACCATGCAATATATGTTTACACTGTTGCCGAATTTCTCCTTATATTGGTTTGCGGCGTTGGCGTATGCCGTTCCGCCTTCTGCCCCTCCGCCGTATGCCATCAATGCTCTTGCCGTTGGAGGATTTCCCACCACCACTATTCCCGCATGTGCAATCTTTGCGTTCTCGTTTGCCGTTACCTTGTTTTTGTATTTGTATGCCGTGTCGTTTGCTTCGGTTGCATCAGGCATACCGTCGTTTTCGCCCTCCGATTTTATTGCCGTGTCGGCGGCGTGGAACGATACAGACTCATCTCCTCCGATGTTCAGTTTCAAGGCTTTGCCGAACATCATGCTCATTGCCATGAAGCGGTCTCGGAAGGGTTCGCTGTCGCTGAACCATGTTGATACTTCTGCCGTGAACTTTCCGCTTTTCAATTTCTCCCACGAGAAGTCGGGGAATGTTGCAAGTTCTCGCTTTTCCAGTTCGGAGAAAGTGCTGCGTGGGAATGTCAGGAAAACCGTGGTAAGCACGGTAAACACTACAGAGATAATTCCGAGATAGATATAGTTGTGTTTCATTGCCATTTTATTTTAGAATCTTGTATATAGGAAAGCGTTGTTTGTAGCCCCCACGAGCAGAGCCACGCTGAATACCAATATTATCAGTGAGAGTGCCGTTCGTCCGGCGAGTACGGCTCCGTTGTGCAGAGTGGTGTGGTTTTGCAGCAGGCGTGCCGATGTGTTTGCGATGAGATTGCGCACCGGCATGCACAGCACGAGCGCGAACAGGAACAGCCAGAACTTGTCTGTTATGGCAGTCTGCGATGCAAAGTCGGTAAATGCGGTACCCATTCCGATGTACGAGCGGAAGAACATCGTCATCTGCGCGAAGTCCTCAAAATAGAACATTCCCCATCCCGTAACTATCAGCAGCAGGCTGTACAGATGCAGTAACGGCGACGGAATGCGGTGTATTATTCGCAGCAGGGTGTATTTCTCAATCATTACTATTATGCCGAAATATAATCCCCATAAGATGAAATTCCAACTTGCGCCGTGCCACATTCCGGTGAGGAACCACACCACGAGAATGTTCCATGCCTGATGATTGCGGTTGCCGCCCATGGGTATGTAAACATAGTCGCGGAAGAAACTGCCCAACGATATGTGCCATCGTCGCCAAAAGTCGGTTATGGAGTCGCAGCAGTATGGGTGATTGAAATTCTCTTTGAAATGGAATCCGAGGCAGCGGCCGATGCCTATTGCCATGTCGCTGTATCCCGAGAAATCGAAATATATTTGCAGTGAGAATGCCATGATTCCCACCCATGCCCCCGTGGTGGACAGATCTGCAAGTCCTGCGACGAGGAACTGGTCGGATACCTCCGACAGTTGGTTGGCTATGATAACCTTCTTGCCCAGCCCGACGAAGAAACGGAACACCCCGTCGGCGATGTCGCCGGCAGAAGCACTGCGGTTGTTAATCTCGGCGGCGACGGTGTCGTAGCGCACTATGGGACCGGCTATGAGTTGCGGGAACATCGATATGTACAGCAGCAGGTCGGCATAGCGGCGTTGTGCCGGCGACTCGCGACGATATACATCGACGAGGTATGATATGGACTGGAAAGTGTAGAAACTTATACCTATGGGGAGTGCGAGTGTCGGTTGTGCCACGTTGATGCCAATGTCTGACAAGATTGATGCAAAGAAGCCAAGGTACTTGAAAATGCCGAGTATGGCAATGTTGCACACCAGTCCGAGTGTCAGAGCCGTGCGTCGCCGTCGGTCGGAGCGGTCGATGATTCGTCCCGCGATATAGTTCACCAAAACGCTGAACAACATGAGGAGTACATATACAGGTTCGCCCCATGCGTAGAAAAGAAGTGAGAACATTACCAGCACCCAGTTTTTGGTTCGGTTGTACGGTGTATTGCCCGCGATGTTGAATTTTCGGTCGATGAACGATGCAAGTAAGTACAATGATACGAACGCCGGTATGAACGCGAAAATGAAGAATAAGTCAGAGAATACCATTAGTTTTTGTTTTTACGTGTTATTTCTTTTATTAACAAAGAAGAAATTTGTCGGGAAAGAAATATGCCGTTGCGTCTTGCGCCTTTGGCATTGGTGTGTGTGCCGTCCGACGTGAACAGCCTTTTTTTTATTTCTTTGTTGCGATTGATGCAGCACAGGCGATCCTGCCTTATAACACAGATGTTCATCTTTTTTGCACAATCCTCTATTATGTTGCCTGCCCGTTTTATGTTTTCAATGCTTGTTGCCGTACATTGAAGCGGCGTGAGCAACACTATCTGTGCGGCGGGGAACGATTCTTTGAGCAGTTCGCAGCCGAAACGTACCGACTCGGCGAGCGATGTCATCATGTTCACGGGACGTGCCGTAAAACGTTCTCCTTCGTTTTCGAAAACTTTTTCCGCATCCGATGAGAATACGTTCGGTCGCTTGTCGTTGAACCATGCGTCATTGGTTCCTGCGGCTATTATTATGAGGTTGGGTATCGGCTGTGTACCGTTTTCAACGGCAAGTCTCAGTCGCATTATCTGATTGTATATCACGTTGTCGTCTCCAAGCACCGGTATGTCTTCCACTATGTTTTCTTTCGTCCTTGCGGTGTTTGTCCATGTTGCTCCGCTGCGGGCATAACTTCTGCATGAAGCAGGTTTGAAAAAATCTTTGAACCACTTGTTCCAACCTCTCTCGTCGTTGCAGTCATCGCCTCCAATCCATGTGTTAGAGTCGCCCAGCATGACCACGTTAATGTCTCCATGCCCAACCTGCTTTGCCGTTGCCGCGGATAGCATTGAGAGCAGGATAAATATCACTATGGTTGTTTTTTTCATTGCAAATTGTTTGCTGCGGTCGTTCTGTGCAGCATATGGTGTTGTTTACAAACCGCAAAATTAATCAAAGTTCCCGATACTGCAAAGAAAGGAAATAAAAAAGTAAAAAATAAAGTTTCGCAACTTCAGTTTCTGCATTTATGAAAACTTTTTCCAACAAAATCCATCATTTAAGTCTAAGTAATTGGATATGAACAGCATTATGAGTTGTGAAATGCAGCAGGCAATGATTTGGCGACCTATCTTCTGCAATGACACACAACGCTTTGCATAACTCGAATAACCTGTTGTAAAGGTAATTTTATCTGCGGAGAAAGACGAAACTTTCTCCGTTTTTCTTTTCTGACGGCTCTCTATTCAGATAACTGGGTCTGTTTTTTCGTCTTATTACTCATTGTTGTAGTAGTCTTACTTGTGAAGGCTGCCTTTAATTTTTTTGCTCTGTCTTCTCCGGTGTTCCTCTCCACGTTCTCCCCTATGTATTCGCATCGGGATCGGTTGTTCGTTGTCAGCGGCAAAGGTGGTTCAGGGCTTCTACGGACAAAAAAGGTCGGGATGGCAAGCCGTTACAGCGACAATCTCCACACTTCCATTTCATGGCAGGTCGTATTCTCGCCGTAAACCTTGTTTGTCCTAAACCCTACCTTTCCGCACGCCATCGAGTTTCTCTGCCGTAAATATGAAGACATATTCCCGATACTGACTTCTTACCCTGAATTGGAGAACTACATATAAAGAATATCATCCCAACAATGCCTCTATATCGCACCTCAGAAAGTCTTCCAACGAAACACCTCCCGAACCCACGACAAAAGATTTTTTGGGGTGGAATGCTTCCACAAAGGCAGGAAGACCTGAGTTCATTCCCCGACGACCGCTTTTTACCTCAATAGCGGTCACCTCACCCTTGTTTACGATGATAAAGTCCACCTCTTTGTCCTTATCTGCCTTGTTCCTTGCAGGCTCTCGCCAGTAATATACCTGATAGTCTGTCTCCTCTGCCATGCCCAGCAAATGAGCGCCTACCGCACTCTCCACCCATCGTCCCCAAAGCGTAGTGTCCGTTCTGTCCGTAAGGAACGACCTGCCTTTGTAGGCCGTCAGTAAAGCATTGTTGTACACTTGGTATTTAGGAATGGAACCACGCTTACGGGCATCATCATGGGCATACTTTTGCAATCCCGTCAGCAAGGCACATTGGTCGAGTATCTCCAAATACGAAGCCAAGGTGGTCACGTTGCCGGCATCCTGCAGTTGTCCCATCAGTTTTGTCAGCGAAAGTATCTCGGCAGAATAACCGCATCCTAACTCAAACAATTGTTTCATGAGGGCAGGCTTGTAGATATTGGAGGTCATCAGTACATCTTTTTCGATAGAGGGAGCCACTAACGAATCCTTGATATACTTACGCCAACGCTTTTCGTCACCAATCATGTGGGCAGCACCGGGATAGCCCCCAAAGTAGATATATTCGTCGAGTGTTACTCCAAAAGCGTCGTGCATCTCTTGATAGCTCCAATGCCCGAGGCGAATAAGTTCAAAACGTCCTGCTAACGACTCTGTGAGTCCTCTCTTGAGCAACAGCCGACTACTTCCCAGCAGTACCACCTTGAGATTGACGTGCTTGCGCGTGTCTTCGTCCCATTCTCTCTTGACCGCCTCGCTCCAATTGTCAATCTTCTGAATTTCATCGATTACAAGCAGGCGTTCAGCCTCTCCGCGGAACGTCATGGTGGTTCGTGCCCCTTCCCACACCCGGCGTATCCAGTCGCTGTCTTTCGGCTCGACGGCATCTGCCACTTCTACCGAATATGGGATGGTTACATCCCGCAACACCTGTCCTACAAGGGTCGATTTGCCCACTTGTCTCGGCCCTGCCAATACTTGCATAAAATGCCTTGGCTCCTGAATGCGTGCTTTCAGCGTGTGATATGGTTTGCGAATATAGTTCATGCTCAATTCTAATGATAGATTTACTCAATTCTAATTATGATTTTACTCAATTTTACTTGCAAAAGTACTCGATTTTCTCTGGTTGCACAAATAAAATCGCCGTAAACTTCACGTTTTCGATAAAATGATGTCTCCGCAAACAGGCAAGGATGTGTACTTACTGCGTTTGCGGAGACGGGTTGTTGTTATTCATTCTTTATATGATGTTCTTTTATTTGAGTTCTACGCCATCCTGCTATGGGTTGAGGTTTTCCTTGATGTTATGCTTAAAAATCGGGTTAATATTTTCTGCTTGTTATTGACGTTATTGCAACAGTCCCCTTCGCCCGCCGGCCCCCTCCCTTTGGATAGCTTAGGGGAGACCTCTTTTCTCTTTGAGGGCTTAGGGGAAGGGTTTCCCCTACCCCCGTGAGGGGGCAGGGGTGAGCCTTTTATTTTTTGATGATGATTTTCTTACCATTATATATATACACTCCCGCGGGCAGGTGTTCGAGGCTGTCGCCGAGGCGCACGCCTTGGAGGTTATACACGCCGCGCTTGCCGGCAGGCACGTCGGCCGTCACGGTTTCGATGCCGTTGGTATCGCGGGTGATGGTCACCTTGTCGGT
>NZ_RQZH01000160.1 GCF_003932845.1 Prevotella sp. OH937_COT-195 | reverse complement strand
GCCTTATATTTATTTAATAATAGCCATAAGTACTGAAGTTATTGGAAGTGCATTTCTTAAATCTTCAGAAGGCTTTTCAAAATTTATACCATCCTTAGGAACAATAATTTCATTTGGAATTTGTTTCTATTTTTTAAGTAAAACAATGCAACACCTACCACTAAATATAACTTATGCAACTTGGGCGGGACTAGGTTTAGTCTTAACAACCGTAGTCTCAATAATTATTTTCAAAGAACAAATAAATCTAATAACTATAGTATCTATAGTTTTAATCATAGTCGGCGTAGTTTCGTTAAACATTTTCGGAACATCGCATTAATTGCTTTATTCCAATTGCTTTATTGACGTTGAGCCTCGGAACCCTTAACAATCCCAAAACTTGTCGAATGGTCGGCTTAATAGCTCACGCTATGCCGA
>NZ_RQZH01000159.1 GCF_003932845.1 Prevotella sp. OH937_COT-195 | reverse complement strand
CACCACCCCATAGTGCCTTTCCCACTCTTGGCAATCCCCTTAAATACTTTATTGAAGTATCGCCTTACATTATGGCACACCGGTATCATGGTGCTGTCAACGAACGTTATACCCGTACATTTGCCGAAGGCACAGAGTCTCATAAATAACATCATCTTAAAGAATACACGGGGCATGAGTCCTACAAAACGATTATGGGAGACGGCTGCCGGGAATTCATGTTTGAGCCGGCCACGGATACAATTCTGATAATACTCCTTAAAATTACGATATGTACCGAAATGATAGCACACGAGGATGGTCATGATTTCACTTTCAGAAAGCCTTCCCTTACGATTCCTGCAACGTTTTCCATTGCTATTATAGGAAGGTAAACATAGGTTTTTACTCAGTTCAACATTCAAATTCTTGTCAAACTCATCAATA
>NZ_RQZH01000158.1 GCF_003932845.1 Prevotella sp. OH937_COT-195 | reverse complement strand
TTCTTATAGTTGTCTCTTTTTGCCTTTTTTGTCTTCGCTCCAACAGAAGCATTTGCTCTTGTTTTTCCAATGTATATGTCTGTTTCATATCCGGAACCACACCTTGTAGCAATTGCTTTTGCCTTTTCACTTAAAACTGATTGCATTGGAGTTGACTTCATAAGCTCACTAACTCCTTGTTTATTAATCTTAAAATTTTTAAGCATATCGTTCCACCATAACTTTTTTATGCCAACTTAACGGAATCATATCTTCTATTCCTTCTATAACTCCCCCAAAAACTTTATATTTTTTGTTAAAAAATTTAACTTCTTGATTTTCCCAAATATTTTCATCTCCCTTTGGGATTGCAAGAGTATATTCTATTTTTTTGCCATATAAATTTAAAGAGTTTGTTATGTCTTCAGTAGTTGGTTGTCCTATAAGC
>NZ_RQZH01000157.1 GCF_003932845.1 Prevotella sp. OH937_COT-195 | reverse complement strand
TCTTCATTTAGATCAATATACTCATATGTTTTTTTGTCTAAATATTTATAAATACCATCCTCAAGTATGAATGTATCCTCAATATATTGATTTAATAATAAAATATTTTCTTTTAAAAGTTCTTCTCCCCATATTCTCTTATTAATATAATAATTTATACTTGAACTTAACTTGCTCCATATCATACTCTCATCCCCTTTAATATATTTTTTATTTTAATTTTAAATCATTTAGCACTCTATATACAGTTGCTCTACTTAACCCTGTTTGTTTTACTATATCAACTATTTTGTAACCTTCCCTATATAGTAACCCTACTGTATCAGCTTTATCATTTCTCTTGGAAGGCCTTCCTCCATTCCTTCCCCTAGCTTTTGCGCTTTTTAAACCTTCTTTAGTCCTTTGACTTATTAAGTCCCTTTCTAGCTG
>NZ_RQZH01000156.1 GCF_003932845.1 Prevotella sp. OH937_COT-195 | reverse complement strand
GCCGTCAAGCTTGGAAAACTCATTACCGCTTATCAACGATTCTCTTTCTAGTCTTCGTCTGCCAATTATCGGGTATTGAGAGCTGGAAAGAGATGGAAGATGTCATCGAAATGCACGTTGAAGTGCTAGGAAAGTATGTGGATTTGAGTGAAGGTTGTCCATCACATGATACCTTAGAACGTGTGGTGAGTCTAGTCAATCCAGACCGATTAAAAGAATTGAAAAGTCACATGGAACAATCAGCTAGTGACTTACCAGCCCTTCAACGGCTGATTGCGATTGATGGAAAAACCATCCGAGGCAATCGTAGCCAAAATCAAGCTCCAACTCACATCGTGACAGCCTATAGTGCTGACAATAAGATTAGCTTAAGTCAGGTAGCCGTTGATGAAAAAAGTAATGACATTACTGCTATTCCTAGGCTTCTACGG
>NZ_RQZH01000155.1 GCF_003932845.1 Prevotella sp. OH937_COT-195 | reverse complement strand
CATTTATGCCGAGAAAATTTATTAATCGTTGAGAAGAATCCTTAACTAAACTTGAAGACAAATGTCGGCATAGCGTGAGCTATTAAGCCGACCATTCGACAAGTTTTGGGTTTGTTAAGGGTTCCGAGGCTCAACGTCAATAAAGCAATTGGAATAAAGCAGATAATAGTCTTGATTAATCTAATTTTTTGTTAGTTTTAGGTATTATGTATAAGAGTAAAACACAGAGAATTATGCTTTGGATTATGACAGACCATTGTATTATATTTTCTTTATTTGTTATTAGTGAAAATGCATCTAAGATTATAAAAATCACGGAAAAACAAAGGCTATATTTAAAAAAATGTTTTAGGTATAGTCCACAATAGATTTGGGCTTTATACCAATTCTCTTGAGTTTTCATTGATTTTTTTGTTCTAAAACCGTAGAAG
>NZ_RQZH01000154.1 GCF_003932845.1 Prevotella sp. OH937_COT-195 | reverse complement strand
ATATATCATTGATGCCATGCTCTGTTGCATTAGACTTAGCAGTATTGATCATTTCAGAAGATAAATCTATTGAATAATAATTGCAATTAGGGCTTAAAAATTTGGATATTATACTAATCCAACCTGGGCCACAACCAATTTCTAAAATATTACTTTCGGGATTATTAAAAGTGTTGGATCTAATTAAAGATATTAAAGAATGCCAATAATATGATTTTAAGAATGACCTTTGAGCTAAATCATTATAATTAGTTACAATATTTTTAGAAGACCAATCAGGATTATTAAACATAAATAGTCACCTCAACAATAAAATCAAGTTTACTTTTATCGATTGTAGCTTTCCATAACAATTGTGAATTATTTATATGTTGTAATGACACTATAGGGGTTATACATTTACCATTACCTTTTATTATAACGGTCTCATCAT
>NZ_RQZH01000153.1 GCF_003932845.1 Prevotella sp. OH937_COT-195 | reverse complement strand
GAAGCATGATCGCAAGGACATGTGGAGCGCTTAGAAGTGAGAATGCCGGTGTGAGTAGCGAAAGACGGGTGAGAATCCCGTCCACCGATTGACTAAGGTTTCCAGAGGAAGGCTCGTCCGCTCTGGGTTAGTCGGGTCCTAAGCTGAGGCCGACAGGCGTAGGCGATGGATAACAGGTTGATATTCCTGTACCACCTATAATCGTTTTAATCGATGGGGGGACGCAGTAGGATAGGCGAAGCGTACGATTGGATTGTACGTCTAAGCAGTGAGATTGAGTGTTAGGCAAATCCGGCACTCTTAAGATTGAGCTGTGATGGGGAGAGGAAATTGTTTCCTCGAGTCGTTGATTTCACACTGCCGAGAAAAGCCTCTAGATAGAGATTAGGTGCCCGTACCGCAAACCGACACAGGTAGTCAAGATGAGAATTCTAAGG
>NZ_RQZH01000152.1 GCF_003932845.1 Prevotella sp. OH937_COT-195 | reverse complement strand
CTCCTACACTTACACTTCTACCTGGTATTCTATTACCATTTGCATCTCTTAGATATAGTTCATCACCAACTACCTCTGCATTGTTTTCATATGTGAATCCACCTGGTACAACCTCTCCTGGTGCTACTCCATTAAAACTTCCGCCTCCAGTAGAACTACCAGCTCCTTCATAATGAACTAATCCGGATTTAGTAAGCTTACCTTTTCCTGTATCATAAGCAACATATGTCATTCCATCTACTTTATAAAGAACTACGGCTCTTTCTCTTGGATCTAATGTTCCTATTTGTGTTGTTTTATCAAAGTCATATACTGGCTCAGGTGTTGAACCATTTACCCATGAATAATCATCTTTGTATTTTATTATGCTTCTTGCATTTGTTACATATCCTTGTCTATATCCAGAACTTGTTGGATATTGAACTAATACTATATTTTTT
>NZ_RQZH01000151.1 GCF_003932845.1 Prevotella sp. OH937_COT-195 | reverse complement strand
ACCTCCTAGTTGTCTGTGAATCTCCACCTCCTTTCCCACTTAGTTATAATTTGGGACCTTAGCTGGTGGTCTGGGTTGTTTCCCTTTTGACAATGGAAGTTAACTCCCATAGTCTCACTCCTGAGCTTTAAATTATGGTATTCGGAGTTTGATTGATTTCAGTAAGCAATATGCCCCCTAGATCATTCAGTGCTCTACCCCCATAATTGAACACTCAAGGCTGCACCTAGATGCATTTCGGAGAGAACGAGCTATCTCCTGGTTCGATTGGCTTTTCACCCCTAAACCTACCTCATCCCCCAACTTTTCAACGGCGGTGGGTTAGGACCTCCACTGTGTCTTACCACAGCTTCATCCTGGACAGGTTTAGATCACCAGGTTTCGCGTCTACGCCAAACGACTATCTCGCCCTATTAAGACTTGGTTTCCCTTCGGCTCCGTT
>NZ_RQZH01000016.1 GCF_003932845.1 Prevotella sp. OH937_COT-195 | reverse complement strand
TGGCTGCGCAGATGTCAGCAAGCGGGCTAAAGCAGTCGGGAAGCGTAACGGCAATGGCAAATCTAAGCAAATGCGGTCTAATGACCGATTTGGGTTTATTGTATCAAATTGATAAAAATATCTGTATAAACGTCAACAACAACACTTTTAGACGGTAAAAACAATAATACTTAAAAAATGTAAATATACAAATATAACTATCCTAAATATCAACATGTTACACACAAAAAATGTCTATTTTGAGCAACTCTTGAAACATTATAAAGTCTGATAAGAGCATTTTTATGTCTTAAAAAAGCAAGTGTCTTTGTCAGTTTCATGTCTATCTTTGTGGCAGGAAACTAAAATCACATGCCACTATGAATAATTTATCGAATACAAACAGGCAGCGCAATGCAGATAAAGAAATTCAAAATATAGTGGACGAACGCATAGAACTGCTGACACTATCAAAGAGATGGTAAAGAACGAAGTTGACATGCGCATAAAAGAAATGCTTAACAATAAGTAGATGTGTAGAAAAATAAAAAACAATTTAACAAAAACCATTCACAATCAATATATTTTCCTCAATATGAACATAGGGTGTCGGAAAGATTCCGACACCCACACTTTATAATGATGAAGAATTATATTGAATGATATAACATTTTATTATGCAAAACTTGCAAATAACAATCATTGTTACTACCTTTGCATCTATTACCAAATTATTATAATAAAACTGAGACTTATGGCAAATAACATTGACAAACCTATGGGATCTCCGCCAATTCCGGGTTCTACACCACCGGTACCGCCGGTACCGGAAACTCCAAAACCTGAAATTCCCGAAGTACCAAACGTACAAGAACCGGCAGCACCTCAAGTACCACCACAGCCCGTACCGACGGCAACACCCACTCCGCAACAACCAGTACCAACGGCAACACCGGTTCCGCAACAACCCATACCGGCAGCAGCACCGGCTCAACCAAAACCTGCACAGCCATACGTTAAACCAAAGAAAAAGAGCAAAGCAGGGATTATAGTAATCATACTTCTTGCCGTATTGCTTTTAATCGGCGGTGGTGGAACAGCATTGTATTTCTTTGTATTTAAAGATAAAATCGCAGATATTACAAATATTGAGGAGAACAAAGACTCTACAATTGGTGAAGAAGATACCGATGTGATTTCCAATGACAACGACAATACCGGAGAAACGGAAGGATTCGGTTTGGAAGAGAACGACAACCAAGTAGAAAACGGGAATGTCGAAACGGAAATCGAAGATATGGTAGAAAACGGAAATAACGAAAATATGACAGACGAAACCACAAACAATGTGGACGAAACACCGTCTATCCCCGCAAAGAAAACCCCAACCACCAAACCTGCAGAGCCAAAGAAACCAAAGAAGAAAGTAACGAATACACGCAAACGTAATAACTACGACGAGCCTGTAAACAACAATTCTTATTCAAGCGGTAGCAGAGGTTGGCATTTGGAACCGGCAAACTGACGACATTTTAACGGTGGTAAAACGCCGATATAAAATAACAATATGTCCCTGCAATTATTTCAAATGCAGGGGCACATTTTAATTTATACGAAAACAAACTTACGGAAAGAGACTTCTGCAAAATTAGTTTTTTTGCAGAAGTCTCAAACTGTTTATACCGTTTTTACCCCGAACCTGCTTTTCATTTGTACTTGATCGTACTGCAATTTCACCGAAATTACCGACCAATTTCGGCGGTTTTACTCGTCAATTTCGGTGAAATTGACGAAAAGTTTCAGGCGAATGACAAACATTCTCGTTATCAACTCGCAACATAATATATGCCGGTGAAAAATATGTATAGACAGTAATGTGGGTAATTACTTTTGCAGAGGTATTGTAAAAGGTGCTTCCGAGAAAAACTCTTGTCGCATGCCTGAGGCAGAAACCACCGTAATGCGCTCGCAATGCAGCATCAATCGTTTGTCCGGAAATCCATATAAAGCATCGCCGACGATAGGGCAGTTCAATCCATCGCGGTGTGCGCAGTGGACACGCAGTTGATGAGTGCGTCCCGTTACCGGATAAAGAGCCACGCATGCCGCTTTCCCATCTTCAACAATTACTTCATATCTCGTTATTGCCTCGCGTCCTCCATCTATGTCAATCAACTGTCGCGGGCGATCCATCGGGTTGGGACGCATTGGCAGTGAAATTGTTCCGCTGCACTTTTTCGGTACGGGCGATACCACTGCCACATACCTCTTTTCAACCATTCTGTGTTCGAACTGTCGCTGCAAACTTTTCTGCGCAGCGGCATTCTTCGCAAATATCAGCAACCCCGAAGTCTCCATGTCGAGCCGGTGTACCACGAGCGGTTCGTGTCCTTGCACACATTTCGCTTTCAATATGTCGAATGCCGACTCACGCCTTATCTTACCCGGTACGCTCAACATCCCCGATGGCTTGTCAACCACCCATATATCGTCATCCTCGTATATTACAGGCAAAAACTGACTTTCCGTATTTTCCTGCGGATTAGAGTCAACGGCAAGTCCCCGCATCATCCACGAAAGTATCGGCAGACATCTGCTGCGGCATGCCGGATAGTATGCTAGATGCCGGCGTATCTCGGCTTTCGGCGATTCGCCCCACCAGAACTCCGCCATGCAAAGCGGTTTCAGTTTGTTTAGATAGGCATATTGCAACAACTTAGGCGCACAACAATCTCCCGCCGCCGCCGGTGGCATTTTCCCATTAAAATTGTGGAATATATCCACAAGGTTTCTCTTCTCTCCCTTTGCATTAAGCATTTCATACTTTCCGAAGAGCCATTTCTGCAAGTCTTCAGACATCTCGCGACGATGCCGTCGCAAACTTTCAAGTCTGTTGTCAACATCTTTCAGTGCCTCCTCTGCACGAGCCACACCGGCAGCATACAATTTCCTTATCCTTTTCAGTTCTGCCTTTTGGAACTGGCTTTCCCTCGTCAGTTCTGTGGCAACATCAGGTTCGATGTTGCGTTGCATGCGTTTCATGTCGCGTATTTTCTTCGCCTGTTCCATTACAGACTTGTATTTTTCCACCGCCAACCGCCCTTCTTCCCGACGCGTTGCGAGTTCTCTACGCAGACGCAATGTCTCGGTATCGTTACTAATGGTATCTATCTGCTTGTTGACAGACGAAATTTCCACCTCGCGCATTTTGAAAACACCTTCTTTCCGCTGTGCATCGAACACCGGAGGCACAAACCATTCCCAGTCGTTCCGCCCGGCAAGCAATCCGCTGTAAGCTGCAAGAAATGCAATGGAAGACTGTTTATCACCGTCGTTCGATGGCAATTCCACCACCAATACTCCGAACATCTTTCCGCTGTCGGCATCTTTTCGCAACACCTTGTTATCCCTTATATATTCCCGCACCATTGCAGCAGCCTCCTTACAAAGTTTGTGCGGCTCGTAACAAAACGGGTATGTAAATCGCGGCGGCGGTGTTGCGGTGGTGTTCAGCGTATGTATGTTCTTCATCATTCCATGATTTTGCTGACGCTTAATTTACAAAAAACAAACGAGACGAACTACGACAATACAATAAAATGCAGTCAATCGGTCTTACGGTCGGCGGCTATCAACTCCAATAGTCTGTCCACCGCCTCTTCTTCCGGAATGTTCTTCATCACACATTCCTTGTTCTTGTACAGGCTTATCTTTCCGCGTCCCGCCCCGACATATCCATAGTCGGCGTCTGCCATCTCTCCCGGTCCGTTCACTATGCAGCCCATTATACCTATCTTCACGCCCACCATGCCTTTCGTGGCCTCTTTTATCCGTGCGATGGTGGAGCGCAAATCGTATAATGTACGTCCGCAACCCGGACACGAAATATACTCTGTCTTGGTAAATTTTATGCGTGCCGCCTGAAGTATTGAATCTTGTAGAGATGTCAGTTGCTCTGCTGTAGGTACCGCCTGAGTTCCGTTCTCAATCTTACAAGATATGCGCAGGTCACCGGCACGTTTGTCAATCAATATTGCTCCTGCCGCCATTGCCGCTTTCAGTTGCAAGTCTTCCCATGTCGAAGCATTAAGGTCAAGATACAGCGTACCGTATTCTATCACTGCATTCCGTCGCAGTTCGGTGCATTCCGGTATAAGTTCCACAAGACGGCGTGCAACCGGTATTTCCGCCTCCGGCTCTTCGGAGAGCGACACGCGTATAGTGTCTCCGATGCCTTCGGTGAGCAATGCTCCGATGCCTACCGCACTCTTTATGCGCCCGTCCTCTCCTTCGCCTGCCTCCGTAACACCGAGATGCAGCGGATAGTGCATACCTTCTTTGTCCATTGTCTGGACAAGAAGTCGCACGGTAGTTACCATTACCACCGTGTTTGATGCCTTTATGGAAATGACAATATCGTTGAATTTCTCGCAACGGCATATTCTCAGAAACTCCATGCAGCTCTCAACTATTCCCGCCGGTGTGTCTCCGTATCTCGACATGATACGGTCTGACAACGAACCGTGGTTCACCCCGATGCGTACGGCGGTATGTCGCTCCTTGCATATATTGAGAAACGGCACAAGTTTCCGTTCTATCTTCTTCAGTTCATCGGCATATTCATCATCAGTATATTCAAGATGTTTGAAAGTACGTCCGGGGTCAACATAGTTTCCCGGGTTAATCCTTACCTTCTCACAATACTTTGCCGCCACATCGGCGGTATGTGCGGTGAAGTGTACGTCGGCAACAAGCGGGGCATCATATCCGTCGGCTTTCAGTGCGGCACTTATGTTTTTCATGTTTTCCGCCTCACGTATTCCCTGCGTTGTAAAGCGAACCAACTCGCCTCCGGCATCTATGATTCGTTTTGCCTGCGCCACTGATGCTTCGGTGTCGTTGGTGTCTGTGGTTGCCATCGACTGGATACGAACAGGGTTTTTGCCCCCTATTTCGATGTTGCCTACTTTCGTTACCGATGTTAATCTACGTTTCAGAGACATGTCAAACTTTGTATTCAAACTTTATTTCCTCCAATTCCTTGTTGGCTTTTTCTATCTTCTTGCCCAGTCCCGACTTATAATCGGAAAACCGTTTCGCCATCTTCTCGTCGCCAAGAGCGATTATCTGCATGGCAAGAATTGCGGCATTCATGGCACCATTGATTGCCACTGTTGCCACGGGAATTCCCGGCGGCATCTGCAATATGCTGTATAACGCATCCATGCCGTCAAGTACCGAACCTTTTATGGGGACACCCACAACAGGCAAAGTGGTCTGTGCAGCGATTACTCCGGGCAGAGCGGCAGCCATGCCGGCACCGGCTATTATAACCTTAACGCCACGACCCGCGGCATTAGCGGCAAACTCTTCCACGGCTTTCGGCGTGCGATGTGCCGACAAGGCGTTTACCTCGAACGGTATTTCCATATCGTTTAGAAATATCATTGCCTTCTCCATAACGGGCATGTCGCTCGTACTGCCCATGATTATACTTACCAACGGATTCATAAATAATATATTTATTATGTTTTTAAAATTATGTTCTTACACGATGTTCCTATAATATATAACTGCAAGGAATGCCAACACAATGCCAATTGCAAAGCCCATTACCACTTCTACGAGAGTATGCTGACGGAGTATCATTCTACTTGTGCCTACCAATCCTGACATGAAGAAAAGCGCGAACAACCACCATGTGGGATTGAACGAAAAAAGAAACGAGAAAGCAATTACCGCACCTATCACGCCGCCTATGGCTGCCGAGTGTGTCGATACTTTCCATCGCAAGTTGACAAATGCACAAGCCACCTGCAACACGAGTGCCGCCATGATTACCGTACCTATTAAATGCGGCATGTGAAGCAGATTTATTATGTAGTAACATACAAAGTAACACACTATGCTTATAACATAAGGCACCATGCGGCGTTCCTTGGAACCTATCTGTATCGGTGTCCACCCGTGGTAGTTGTGATAGAAACGTATGAGATAGGTGGGTAGTATCACTGTGAAAACATACACTATCAGCAGTACACGCAACTTTATCCAAGTATCGAGCATACCGAGATATGTGAACATGAACAGTACTATCATGCCGAACATCGGCAAATAGAATGGTGTGACTATCGAACTTATCACCCTCGAAACAAGTATCAGTTTCTTCTCAGTCATTATTTTCTCAATCTTGCAACCGGTATTCCCATTTGTTCTCTGTATTTCGAAACGGTACGCCTCGCTATCGGAAAACCGCGACGTTTCATTTCTTTGCTCAGTGCATCGTCACCCAAAGGTTTACGCTTGTCTTCGCTTTCTATTATCTCGCGCAGTACCGTTTTCAGTTTTCTTGTTGACAGTTCTTCACCGCTGTCGGTCTTTATGCTGTCACTGAAGAAATGCCTAAGCCGGAACGTTCCCCATCTTGTTTGCGCATATTTCTGATTGCTTACCCTCGACACGGTACTTATGTCGAGTCCGGTACGTTCTGCAATGTCTTTCAATATCATCGGTTTAAGTTCTCCCTCATCGCCGTTGACAAAATATTTCCTCTGTATGTCTATTATGGCACGCATTGTGACATAAAGTGTATGTCGGCGTTGTTTCACCGCCTCGATAAACCCTTTTGCGCGGTCTATTCTCTCTTTGGCATATATAAGAGCCTCTTTTTCCTTCGTGCCGAGTTTGCTTTTGTCTTTCCTATATGTCTTTACAAGATCTGTAAAAGATTCACTTACATACAATTCCGGTATTCGCCCCTTTGTTATCGAGAATGTCACGGTGCCGTCTTCCGCGGTATCTATAACAAAGTCGGGTGTTATCTGCTGCATGTTTCTTCCTTCCGCTTCGCCAAGAGAAGCACCGGGTTTGGGGTTAAGCCGTCGCAACTCTTCGCGCAGCAGTGTCACATCGTCTTCTCCGATACCCATGGTCTGCACTATTTTGTCCCAGTGTTTTCCCATGAAATCATCGTAGTGATTCTCTATAATGTCATGAAGCATCAGTCTCATAGGGTTTGCCTTTTTACGTTCTATCTGTATCAGCAGACATTCTTTCAGTGTCCGTGCCCCGATACCGGCAGGGTCAAACTCCTGTATATCTTCCAATATCTCCGTTACCTCACTTTCAGAGGTATATATGTTATTATATATGGCAAGTTCATCTACTATGTCGTCGATTTTTTTACGGAGTAGTCCGTCATTGTCGAGAGAACCTATTATATATTCCATTATCTCTCTCTTTCGTTCATTCAGGTCAAGTTCGCCAATCTGTTCGTTAAGTCTGTCGTAGAAAGATTTACGGTCGCCGTATGTAATCTCTTCATAATCGGCGTTGCCATAATTTCCGAATGATGCACCGCTCGGCTCCGGCATCTCGTCATCGCCAACCATGTTCTTCAACACATTGTCGAGTTCGTCCTTGCGTTCTTCACGTTCCGTGCTTTGTTCGAAATCAGTGTCATCTTCATACAAGTCAACATCCGCCGGTTCAACAGTATAATCGTCATTATCCGTAGCGGCAATTTCAAGTGCCGGGTTATCGTCTATCTCGGCTTGCACGCTTTGTTCGAGTTCGGCAATAGGCATTTCCAGCAACTTCACCTGCAACATCTGTTGTTGCGTAAGTTTCTGTTGCTGTACCAATTTCTGCTCCTGAGTCTGTATCAACCTTTGTGACATAATTATCAAAAATACTCAACCAACTGTGCCGAAAGTGCAGATAGTTCTTCAAGTTTGTCATTCCCGAAACGCTGCCACAATTCTTGGCACGGAGCGAGCAGTGTACTGAAAATCATATCTTCGCGATTAAGGTAAGGGTCGTATATTTGGAATATTTCCATCACCTCTACCACAGTATCGGGGCTTATCTTCATCATCTTTGCAAGATGCCGTACCTCCGGTGTTTCCTCAACCATTGTTATAGGTGTCAATCGGAAATAAAGGTTAAGAATCATTACCAGCATCACCGGTTTCAATTCCGGTCTTCTGTCTATCGGTCGGAAATATTTTTCGAAACTCTCGTTTATCTCCACTCCGTCATAAAATTCCTCGGCATTGCTGAATCCGGTCATTCGGCGTAGTTTCCTCACTCCATCGGCAAGCTTGTTCGGACTTTTACCATATTTCTCCCACAATCTCTTTATCCTCGGTGTGTCAATGCTTCGCAGTTTGAACATCTTCTTGCGCAACACCTGCGGCGGTATATGAAGTTCGATACTCAAGTCAACCAGCGGTTTACTGTATGTTGCTTTCACTCCCACAGGTTTCTTCAGATAAAGTTGCATTAGCAAAAGCCAATATTCTTCATGCCATAAACAGTCCCTTGCCATAACCTTTTTCTTTTGCATACAAAGTTATACAAATTTTGTATAATCAGAAAACAATATACGAAAAAAAAGTATCATACCTTATTTTTACATTATGTCAGCGTCCTGTAATCAAATTCAAAACACGGGGATAAAATCTTTCAAGCAATTTGTATATGGCATAAAGCAGCAATATGTTTGAAAAATAGGAAAATAAAAGAACGAAAATACACTCTGTGTCGTTGTCGGGTTTGACAGCAAATATCATCATCTTTATGAACTTACTGTTTATCAATCCATGCGAAAGATAAATAAAAAAAGCACATCCGAAATATTTCCTCATTCTGTTTATTAAGTTTCCATGAGAAATGCGTTCGAAAAATGAAACGAAGAACAATAAACCTAATATTATATTCGGAAACTTGATATAGAAGATGTTATCAACATCATAATATCCGCCTATGGTTAACGCTATGCTGAAAACAAAGTAAAATAGCGAGTAGGGAATAAGATTTCGACCGACAACAGTACTTATCTCTCTGCCGTTAATTGAAAAATAAGCACCCGATGAGAAAAAGAACATACCTTCCCAAGGATAATATATTTGCGGTGTTTCAACCGAAGTATATATCCATAAACCACAGGCAATCATAAGAAATACCACCCCCGTATTTTTCAAAAACCAACGAATTGCGGGAGAAATGACAATAAGAAGCATCAAATCGCGGACATACCACAACGGCATGTTCAACGGAGCAGTTGATGAAGGAATATTCATCCCTGCAAGATTGCCGTCGTATATCCAATAACATGAAAGCAGATTGGATACGGAGAAATCAATATAATCGCCATATCTCATCATGGAAGTGAATGACGATGACAGCAATATTAGTAACATTATTATGGCAATGCTGTTCCATATAACGTAAGGTATCAACAACGACTTTATTCTGTTTCTTACCTTATTGAAATATTTTCCCAACGAAAAATTACCGCCGAGGAAAAAGAGATAACCTGAAATGAAGAAATAAACAGGCACACTCTGACCTCTAAAAAAAGCATTGATTATCTCGCTAAACCAAAAAAGCAACGGAAAACTCTCTTTGTTTACATTATCAAAACATACCGTACCAAAATAATGTTCGGCAAGTACGGTAAATATTAGAAAAGCCTTAAGGAAATCAAGACTTTCTATATGTCTGCCCGTATATGTGGAGTAAGTTTTCAAAATTAATTGTCTGTATATTTACGTTTGTCTTTCGGTAATTCCGTTATATATAAGAAAATAAAATTGATTTTGAAAACCTACTCAAATATATTTAACTCAACTCAAGCATTCTATCAATGGGTTTCACTGCCTTACGGCGTATATTCTCCGGAATATCTACGGCAGGCCATTCGTATTTCAAAGTATTGTATATCTTGCTTAGAGAGTTTAGTTTCATATAATTGCATTCATTGCAAGAACAACCGGGAGTATCCTCACTCATTTCCGGCGGAACGGGATAGAACATCTTACCTTTGCAACAACGTTCTATCTCATGCAATATTCCGGACTCCGTTGCTATTATGAACTCTTTTTTGTCACTTTCAATACAATGCTTAAGTATTACTGCGGTAGAACCCACCACATCGGCAAGCGCAAGTACCGGACCTTTACATTCGGGATGTGCAAGTACCAAAGCATCGGGATGTTCTCTTTTAAGTCTTACTATACTTTCCACCGAGAAACGTTCGTGAACATGACAGCCACCGTTCCAAAGCAGCATATTTCTTCCGGTTACCGAATTGATGTAAGAACCGAGATTATAATCGGGACCGAATATTATCTTCTCGTCCTTCGGCATACTGTCTATTATCTTCTTTGCATTACCACTCGTAACGACAATATCTGTCAATGCTTTGACAGCAGCCGTAGTATTAACGTAACTTACTACTTTATATCCCGGATGTTCCTCCTTGAATTTCTTCAAATCATCGGCATTACAAGAGTCTGCAAGCGAACATCCTGCATTCAAGTCGGGACACAGAACCGTTTTCTCCGGACAAAGTATCTTGCAGGTCTCTGCCATAAAATGCACACCGCACATCACTATTATCTTTGCATCTGTCCGTGCCGCTTTCTGTGCCAATGCAAGCGAATCGCCTATAAAGTCGGCAACCTCCTGTATCTCGCCAACGGTATAGTAGTGTGCAAGGATAATGGCATCCTTTTCCTTACAGAGATGTCTTATCTCTGCTTTCAGATTTGTTCCTTCCGCTATAGGTTCGTCGACGAAGCCTTTATCCTTCCATTCGTTTTTCAACATAATATTATTAATTTCTTTTATTTCTTTTTTAAAAATAAAAATAGAATATGAGTATGATGTAGTGTTGAAAATGTTGAAAACTATTTGTTTGTTTTCTTCTTTTTAAGCAATCCACATCTTGTTCGCATTTATACACATGTTATCAACCATATTACTATTTATATATTAGTTGTTTAAGTGGTTTATCCACGATTTATTTTGATGCCTGCAAAATTAATAAGTTTATATCTTTTTCTATACATTTTATGTGGAAAAGTTTTTTAAAACACACAAATAAGATTTTTATTATCAACATTGTTTGTTTCGTTAAATGTCTTGTGTTAATATCATGACGGTTTTAAACATGGTTATCAACATAGTTTTCCACATAATATTAAAGGTTGTAACGAATAATGTTGCGCAAGAAAATATAAACATAAAAGACTAAAAACGATTTATTTTTAATATACATGATGAAAGTAATTTCGCTTAATTTGTTCTGTAAAACCGCCGAAATTGTTTTTCAATTGTAAATCAAAACAGACTAAATTGTAAATCATAAAGTACTTTTCAAGTATTTGTCATGTCACTGAATGTTTTTTGTTAAGCGGTTGTTCAAAGTTAAATGTCAATGAACATGTACTTTAAATTTTGAAAATATGACTGACGTTTGCTTATTTTGGTTGTATTATTTCATTTAATAAATTAATTTGTTAATTTTGCAATTTGAAGAAACATTGGGAAATTAAATGATAAGAAAAACACTGATTTTTATATTACTTACCTTGTTTATAGGTTTTGTTGCTTTACATACCGGTATTTTCTGGGACAACACCACGTTTGTGTCTGCAATGGGAAATTTCTTGTATGAAAACGGAATAATGGCGTGGGGAAATATTCCCGCGGCAACAGATCCGGGACATCCGCCATTTATTGCCACACTGATGGCTGCTTCGTGGAAACTTTTCGGACGGTCGTTGCTGGTGTCTCATTTGGTACTTCTTCCTTTTGTTTTCGGTATATTGTGGCAATCGTGGGATTTATGTTGTTTCTATTTCAAGAAAAAGAGCGATGCCGTGGCAGCATTTGTATTGATGATTGCAGATGCGACGTTATTGTCTCAGATGACCCTTGTCACCACTGAGGTGCCGCTGATGTTCTTTTTCATGCTCGCATTGAACGGAATGTTGCGCGACAGCGGTTGGCGCAAGGCAACGGGTTTGGCATTCCTCGGTATAGTGTCTTTGCGTGGAATGATGCTTTGCGGAGGGTTGTTTTTGGTTGATTTGTTTGTAAACCGTGTTTTCATCAAGTGGAAAGCATATCTTTTGGGTTGTCTTCCCGCCGTTGTTTTTATTGTTTGGAGATTAACATGTAAGGGTTGGATAATATCCAATCCGGAGAGCACTTGGGGCGATGCCACGGGATATGGCTCTATTGCCGGTTTCTTCACCAATTTCTCTTGGAACGTAGCAGTAATAGGTCAGCGGTTCACCGATTTCGGGCGAATTGTGCTTTTGCTTTTCGTTACATTCGTACTTTTCTTTCGTGGGGGATGGAAAAACAAGAAATATCGGAATATGTTTGTCGTTGCCACAGGCTCCACTTCCGTGGTATGGGGCATAAGTCTGTTCATAGTAAATCCGATAGGACACCGTTATTTCACAGTAAGTTATATGTTGATTGCATTGCTTGCCGTGGCAATGCTTCGTGAGTATGTTCACAGACATATTGTGTATGTGGTGATGTTCGTCGCACTTGCAGCCGGCAATTTCATTGTATATCCGGACAAGATGTCGCAAGGTTGGGACGCTTCACTTGCACATCTCAACTATTGGGGAGTGCGACGTGACATGATTGAGTATATAGACAAACGGGGCATAGACATTGCCGATGTTGCCACTTTCTTTCCAAACAACGGAGAAATAGATGGTGTTGATTTGAATGGCGACCACCGTCAATGGGCAGATTTCACCGGAAAGGAAAAATATGTGTTCTATTCCAACGTGTTCAATCTTCCCGATGAGGACATAGACCTTATACACCGCAACTACCGAATGGTAAAACAGTTTGGCAAAATGGGTGTTAGAACGGAGTTGTACGAGAACAAAAAACTGCCCTGAATACCTTTATAATTGATGTATTCGGGGCAGTTATATGTCTATTAATGTTTGTTATTTTATGTCCCGGTTGCAGTAATAAGCATCATTATTAACGGGAGAAAATAATTTTTCTTGGTTCTACCAACCAAGAAAGGGGTATATCTGTAAATTGTAAAAGCGATGGCAGTGCATATAAAATATACTGCTGTCAACATAACGATAATTTGCCAATAATGGCTGTATTGAAATCCTATTTTGTTGAATAAAAATGTCACCGTTGCAGGAACTGCACCACAAAAAAAATAATAAACAAGCGAATGTGCCCCCGTCCAACTTATCAACGGCAGTTTATTGATAAGTTTGCTAAGATTTACAAGGAATAGAATTGCGATACCGATGTCGGTAAGGAACATCGGGATGTTAGATACTTCTATACTTCCCAACACAGTGTTTATTTGATATATAATAATAATGTTTTTTATAATTAATAATAATATGAAAAGCAATGATGTATATAATATTGTGTTGAAACGGTTGAAAAAATCTTCGTGACGACGGTAGAAAATGCCGCAAATCATTATTCCCATGGCAAGAAAGGCATCGTTGACATACCATGAATTTTGTTCGTTGAAGAGTGGAGAAGGGTTGTGTTTGTTGCCTATTACGAATACCGTGATAAAAGATAACAGTGCCGTGATGGATAACAACACGGTTTTTCCTCGTGTTATGAACATTGTCACGGCAAGCAAAAGTTCTGCAACAATCAGTGCCGCAACGAACCATGATGCTTTGCCGAGGATAATGTTATGCAGAATTTCGGTGGATTCGGCATGGTTTGCAACAATCTTTATTGTTCCGATAACGGTGGTAAAGATGAAATAAGGCACTATCAGTGTCTTGAATACAGACCTTATCTTGCGTGCAAAATCAAATTCCCGACCGTCGCGACTGTTGCCGCAAAAGAGATAGCCCGATACGAAGAAAAAGGTCGCCAGTGCGTTGTGGACATAACAACCGTATGGAATGATGTAGTCGCCGGAATAGTACATCTCCGTATGAAACAGCAATATGGCGGTCATACAGATGCCTCGCAGAGTGTCTATCCATTGTTTTCTTTCCATTTTCGGAGTAATAGCGGTATGTCAGTTTATTATGGCAATCTTGCACACCATGCCCGATTTGCCGTCGGCTGTTGCAGTATGTACCATGTATATGCCCGATGCCACCCGATTGCCGTTGAGATCGCGACCGTCCCATGTGAACATACCACCGTTGCTGCGTCCCTGACTTACGAGTACCCCGTTGCTTGTCGTTATCTTGACATCTGCGTTAAATGTCAGTCCCACCACGCTTATCAGTCCGTCGTATTCGGGTTTCACGGGGTTTGGATATGCATATACGTTGTCTTCGTTCATTTCATCGTTTGCCTTCGAGGCATCGCTCATGTACGAACAAAGTCCTTTGTTTGTACCGAAGAAAACCTCTCCGGTTTTTTCATTTATCGCTATGGATTCTATTTCGTTGTCCAACAGAGGACTGTTTTGAGCCGTGAAATGTTTCAGTTCGGTTATGCCGTCACTGTCAATAAGATATGCACCATCGTGGAAGGTGCCGAACCACTTGCGACCGGCAGGGTCTTCTGCCATGCAGTTTATGTTGACACCGTTGAGCAGATAGTCGGCAAGATTGCTTCCGTCGTTGCGTGGCACCTTTACTTGAATGAGCGTATTGTCATTTTTTCCTATGCTTTCCTTTGGCAGATATGCTGGTCCTCCGCTGCTTCCTATCCATATATTTCCGTCCCTGGTTTGCATTATCGACTCGATGGCGTTCACTGCATACTCCGTTCCGTCTTGGTTTTTGAAAGGCTCTTTGTATGAAACGAGTATGTCTTTTTCGGTGTCATAGCAGTAGAATGAAGGCATGTGCCAATAGTCGTTGGCAAACCATAGCAGTCCGTTGCGGTCCATGAACGAGTGCGACGGATAGTGCAGTACCACGTTCTTGTCCTGTATCAGTTCGCTCTTTGGGAATGTATTCCATTTTCCGTCGGCTCCGTATTTCAGCAGGCACACGTTGTATGCCATTCCGTTGAGCAGCCACAAATTTCCTTTTTTGTCGAAGTTTACGCCTAATACGAGTACATAACTGTTTTTAAGTACCGTGTAAGCGGCTTGCAGCAACGAGTTGTCGGTGTTGTATAGTTTCATGAATTTTCCGTCTATAAACTCGTATAGTCCGGTTCTTCCCCCTGCCATCAGGCGCACGCCTTTGGTGTATGTCGGGTCGATGTCAAAGTCCATCAAATCGTAATAAGGTATTCCCGTTTTCTCTTTGAGATTATCTTCATAGTTGAACCATTCTTTCCCGTCGTATGTCTGTATGCAACCCGGTCTCAGTTTATCGCCCCACCGTGTGAAACTTCCTCCGCAGGTGTATAGTTTGTCGCCGTAGAAACGCATCGTGGTAAAGTAGTTATATGTTGGTCCTTCGGGCAGTATGCCGCTTGCTGTAATTGTTCTGCTTCCATCGTTGTTGAGTTTCCATGACTGCAGTTTTCCGTCTTTCTGCGTACTCCAATAGCATTTGTTGTTACTGTCGAATGCAATCAGTTCGGTATATCCGTTGTCAGAGTTTTGTATTATGGTGTTTTCGTTTACATAGTCCGGTTTCTCGCCACTTTTCAGCGGTGTCCACGATGCCGGATCGAGAAGGTTGTCATTCATGTCGCCGCGCTTCTCTCCCTTGTTTGTTTTGCAGAAAATTATGCCGTCTTTTATTGTTATGTTTGAAATCTTTGCCCCGAAATTGTATGTCGCACTAATCTCGTTGTCCGCCACATTGAGTTTTATTATTCCGAAATCGGTGCCGAGATATGCGTTCTTTCCGTTTATCGTTATGCACGACACCGATTTGTTCTCCGACATTATTTTGTTGTATAAACTGCTGTTGTTCTCTACCGTGCCGTCATTTTGCATGAGGTCGATGTTCTGGTTGTCATATACTATTACGAGTTTTTTTGCCGCTTTGCACCATGCTATGTGCAAAATTCCGGTGTCGGACAGAGTTCTTATCTTGTCGTATGTCTCGATGCTGTTGTCGTTCGGATTGTATGAGAAAAGATTATTGCTTGCGAGTACATAAACTTTTTTGCCCGATGGTTCTATATCGGTTATCTTGCTGTATGCCATGTAGGCATTCCATTGTCCCACACTTGCCGAAACTTTCGTTGCCGAAACAATCATTCCGACAACTAATAATATGTATTTCCTCATAGAAACCGTTGTTTTAATTATCTTATCATCAATCATTTTGTCTCCTTGTTGTTTCCTCGTTCTTCGTTGAGGAAATATAGGAGTTTGTATATATTAAACTTGAAAATGCTTGGATTATTGCTTTCCAAGTTGTGCAAAAGAGTTTTACGCAACAGTCTGAACATGCGGCGCATCAGCGGAACAAGATGCAACCGGCGTATTATTCGTTCGTATTCGAGCAGCGATGAATAACCCTGCAGTTCGTCTTTGAACATGCGCAGTGTGCGCAGTCCTTCCTCTGTCTTGCGTACGAAACCGTCATTTGTCTCGAAGTCTGCAAATGTCAGTGGGTTGTCTATGTGCTTTATGACAATGCCGTTGTCTCGAAGTGTCTTTCCCCACAGCACGTCCTCGTAGCCGTAGTGTCTGAGACGCTCGTCGAAAGGGAAGCGGGTCATTATCTCTTTCGTTGTCATAAAGTTGCTCGTGTGGAAATCGTTGTACGGTTTTTTGCTGCGTATTGCGGCACTGTGGTTGCCCTCCGCTTTGCGTTCGTATCTGTATCGCAGGTTTGATTTGAGTGTTTCGTCGTTGTGTGTTATGTCGTATCCGCCATATACCACAGGTGCGTCGTGTTTGATGTAATTGGCAATGAAATCGTCTTTTTCAATACTCATGTCGCCATCGAGGAACAAAAGGTTGGAATGTTGTGCTTCTCTTGCAAGGAAATTTCTTATTTTTGCACGTCCCGAATTTATGTTCCGTTCTATTAGTCTGACATTCTCCAATGTCTTTATGCTTCTGTTTTCAGCAATCACTTGTGTGTCTGTCGAACCATCGTCGGCAACTATAATTTCATATTTTACCGGCAAAACGCGCAACTGCCGATGCAGGGACTCTGTCAAATCCCGGCATCGGCAGTTGAAAACAGGTATCAAAACGGAGAGTTCATGTTTCATTTAAGCAAGTGGTCGGCAAGTTTTCTGACCGCCTTTGCGCGGTGTGAGATATTGTTCTTTATGTCCATGCCGAGTTCGGCGAATGTCTTGTCATACCCTTCCGGCACGAATACGGGGTCGTAACCGAAGCCTTCGTTGCCTCGTTTTTCCGTGATTATGGAGCCTTCCACCTTACCTTCGAAAATGTGCAACGTTGCCTCCTGTGTCCCGTTCTCTTGTTTTTCTTTCTTTTCCAACAGTGCTATTACTGTTCGGAAACGTGCTTTGCGCTCGGTTGTGTCGCCCAATTTTCGCAGCAGTTTCTCCATGTTGGCATTGCTGTCGTGGTCGGTTTCTTCGGCATAACGTGCGCTATGCACTCCCGGTTCGCCGCCGAGTGCATAGACTTCGAGTCCGGTGTCGTCTGCAAAACAACTGTATCCGTATTTGTCGAAGACGTAGCGTGCCTTCTGTACGGCATTCTCCTCAAGCGTATCTCCCGTCTCGGGAATGTCTTCACGGCACCCTGTCTCGGCGAGTGACACCACCTCGAAGCCTTCGCCGAGTATTCTGCGTATCTCCGAAAGTTTGTTATTGTTGTTCGTGGCGAATACTATCTTCATATCATTCAGTCTTCTTGTTCTGTTTCTTGTTCAAGCGTTTTGGAACTCTTTTCAAGATGTTTCTTTTTTATTTTTACCTTTATCTTGTCGAATCCCTCACCGAAAACGCCTATCACGGCACTCTGGCTTACAAATGCGTTGGGGTCTATCATTTTCACTATTCGGAATATTATCACGCTCTCGCTCTTCTTTGCAAGCATCACGATTACCTTTACTTTGTTGCCGGTGTACCACCCGTGACCGTCGAGCAGTGTCAGCGTGTGGTCGGTTTCTTCGGCAAGTGCTTTGGATATTTCGTCATATTTCTTTGAGAATATCATAAACTGAACCGACTGTCTCTGGCGATTCATTATATAGTCGAGCATGAAGTTCTCGATAATCATGGTGCAGAAACCGAATACCACCATTGTCATTCGGTCAATGAAAGGACCGAACTTTGGTATGAAGATACAACTGCCTATGATTATGAAATCCACGAATATGAGCACCGTTCCCAACGAGAAATCGCGATATTTGTTGACAGATGCCGCGATAATGTCTGTTCCTCCCGTGCTGCCGTTATACAGAAATGTCAGTCCGAGTGCCGTTCCCGTCATGAGACATCCCACGAGCAGCGACATGAAATCCTGTCCTTCGCCGAGTATCTTTATCATGTTGCCGGCTTCATCCACGGGTGCTATGTCCTTCATTAGCCACAAGAGGAACGACAGCATGAACGTGGCATATATCGTTTTCATAAGGAACTTCACTCCGAGTATCTTCAATGCCATTATCAGCAATGATGCATTGATGAGGAAATATGTGTACGAGTTGGGGAACGACGTGGCATAATACACGATTGCGGCGATACCCGCCACGCCACCCGTAACTATGTTGTAGGGCATGAGAAAGAACGTGAACCCGAAGGAATACAGTATGAGGGCGAGGGTTATTCCTATGTAGTCCCTCATCTCTGCCCTTATTAGTGTTTTGTTCATCATCATTGTTTATGTTTTTTTTATTTATTTCCGTTTTTTCTATACAGTTTATCCGAGAACGATGTTGACCATTCTCTTTGGTACGATGATTACCTTTACGATTTTCTTTCCATCGGTGTATTTCGCCGTTCTCTCATCGTTTCTTACTGTCTCTTCTATGAAATCGTTGCCGGCATCGGCAGCAAACTGCATCTCAAAGCGTCGTTTGCCGTTGAAAGCGATGCCCATTGTCACGCTGCTTTCCGTAAGATATTTCTCGTCGAACGCAGGCCATGCCGCATCGCAGATGCTTCCCTGCTGTCCCAGCCGTTCCCAAATTTCCTCTGCGATGTGCGGTGCGAACGGTGCAATTAGCACGGCGAGGCTTTTTATCACTTCGCGATCGGTGCATTTTTGCTGTGAAAGTTCGTTCACGCATATCATGAATGCCGAGATGCTCGTGTTGTAAGAGAAGAGCGGAATGTCCTGCGAAACCTTCTTTATCAGTTTGTGCAGACTCTTCATCGATTCCTTCGTGGCGGCGGAAGGCTCTGTTGCGGTGATGACGTTGTCTGCAAGATTCCAGAATTTTTTCAGGAAACGGTGGCATCCGTCGATGCCGTTTGTGTCCCAGGGTTTCGATTGTTCCACCGGTCCGAGGAACATCTCGTAGAGCCGTAGCGTGTCGGCGCCGTATTTATCTACTATCATGTCGGGGTTGACAACGTTGTACATCGACTTCGACATCTTCTCTATCGCCCAGCCGCATACATATTTCCCGTCCTCGAGAACAAACTCTGCATCGGCATATTCGGGTCGCCATGCCTTGAAAGCCCCGGTGTCGAGAATGTCGTTCGATACAATGTTCACGTCAACATGTATTGGTGTAACGTCCTTGCAGTCTTTCTTCAGGTTGAGCGATACGAACACCGGATGCCCCTTTTCGGCAGTTGCCGTGTTGTCGCGATAAACGAAGTTGCTTCGTCCCTGTATCATTCCTTGGTTTATTAGTTTGTCGTATGGTTCTTCCTTGCACGACACCCCGATGTCGAAAAGGAACTTATTCCAAAACCGGGAGTATATCAGATGCCCCGTGGCATGCTCCGTTCCGCCTACATAAAGGTCAACATTCTGCCAGTATTCGTTGACTTTCCTGCCCACCAATTCGTTGTTGTTCGACGGATCCATATATCGCAAATAGTATGCGCTTGAGCCTGCAAATCCGGGCATGGTGTTCAGTTCGAGCGGGAAAACCGTGGTGTTGTCAATCATCGTATTGTCAACTATGGAATCTGACTTGGTGTCCCATGCCCATCGTTTGGCACGTCCCAGAGGCGGTTGTCCATCGTCGGTGGGTTTATATTGGTCTATTTCCGGCAGTTCCAGCGGCAGGCATTTTTCGGGTATCATGTACGGCATGCCGTCTTTGTAGTATGCCGGGAACGGCTCGCCCCAATATCTTTGCCGCGAGAAAATTGCATCGCGCAGGCGGAAGTTCACCTTCACCCGTCCCATGTCATGTTCCGTTACATATTGCTTTGTCTTTTCGACAGCCTCCTTAACGGTAAGTCCGTTGAGCGACAGTTTCTCCGACGAGGAGTTGCACACAATGCCTTCCTTTGCGTCGAAACTCTCTTCCGACACATCCGCTCCTTCTATCAACGGCAATATGGGAAGCCCGAAATGTCGGGCGAAAGCATAATCGCGAGAGTCGTGTGCCGGTACTGCCATTATTGCGCCGGTGCCGTATCCGGCGAGTACATATTCCGAAATCCATATCGGTACGGGTTCGTCGGTAAGCGGGTTTACGGCATACGAGCCGGAGAAAACTCCGGTAACTTTCTTGTCGGAGATACGGTCGCGCTCGGTGCGTTTCTTTACGTATGCCACATATTCTTCCACTTCCTTGCGCCGATTGTCGGTGGTAAGTACGTTTACAAGTTCGCTCTCCGGAGCAAGTACCATGAATGTCACGCCGAACATGGTGTCGGCGCGTGTGGTGAAGATGGTAAACGAGCGGTCGGAGTCTTTCACCCGGAACTCCACCTCGGCTCCTTCGCTGCGCCCGATCCAGTTTTTTTGCGTCTCTTTCAGCGCCTCTGTCCAATCCACGGTGTCCAATCCGTCGAGCAGTCTTTGTGCGTATGCCGACACACGCAGACACCACTGCCGCATCTTTTTCTGCACAACGGGATAGCCGCCGCGCACGCTCACGCCGTCTACAACCTCGTCGTTGGCAAGCACAGTGCCGAGTTCGGAGCACCAGTTTACCATTGTTTCTCCGAGATATGCTATGCGGTAGTTCATCAGAACTTCCTGCTGTCGCTTTTCGTCCCATGCGTTCCACTCGTCGGCGGTAAATTCCTGTTCTTCCGAACATGCCACGCCATACTTTTCCAGTCCGTCGGTGCCGTGCTTTCGGAAATATTCTTCCAGCGTGCCCATGTCCCTTGCCTTTGGTGTGTGGTCACTGTCGTTCTCGTCAAGAGGGCGATTGCTGTAAAAAGAGCCGAACATCTTGACGAAAGCCCACTGTGTCCACTTGTAATACCCCGGCTCGCAGGTGCGTACTTCTCGCTCCCAGTCGAAGCAAAATCCTATTTTGTCGAGTTGTTCCCGATAGCGTTTTATGTTGTTCTCGGTCGTTATTGCCGGGTGCTGTCCTGTCTGTATGGCATACTGTTCGGCAGGAAGTCCGTAGGCATCATATCCCATCGGGTTTAGAACATTGAAACCTTCGAGACGCTTGAAGCGTGCATATATGTCGCTTGCGATGTATCCCAAGGGGTGCCCGACGTGAAGTCCCGCTCCCGACGGGTACGGAAACATGTTGAGTACATATAGTTTTTTCTTGTCTTTATCCTCCGTTACACGATATGTTTTTTGTTCAACCCATCGCGCCTGCCATTTCTTTTCAATGGCTCTGAAATCGTATTCCGTCATGTATCGTTATGATTTATTTCTTTGTTCTTTACAAATCTGCCTGCAAAGATAGTGTAAATAAGGAAAAAAACAAAGGATTTTCTTTCTTAATTTCCACCTTTTAACCAACGCTTCAGCATATTTGCAAAGGCGGTGTGTGACAATCGTAAATATATTTGGACTATTCCTCTTTTTCCGTTTATTGCCAATGAAAACACCACAGGTTGTTTTTTCAAAAACAATTCTGCCTGTTTTGATTATCAATTTCGGCGGTTTTGTTTTGCAATTTCGCCCGTTTTGGTCGGCAAAACCGCCGAAATTGCGTTACCGCATGTGCCATGCGGCGTTGCCTTTCATTTGCATACGCGTTTTGACAGGGCGTAAAGCATGAAATAGAAGACAACGCCTGTTGCGAGACCGGCAAAGGCATCGATGGCATAGTGTGCCTGTATATATACCGTTGAGAAACACAGCAGTACGTAGAATGGCATGAGCGTCCACACGAGCCATCGCTTCTTGGAGTGCCATGCCAGCAACATCAACACCGTGCTGCACCCCACATGACTGCTGGGGAAGGCTGCCGTTGGGCGTTCGCCGGCTTCTTTGGCCGACTCCACGAAGCGATAGAACACTCCGTCTGTGTCTCCCGGCGACGGCAAACATTCCTGATGGTTGTTGAAGTAGGTGCCGAGGTCGGGGAAAATGCCGTTGGAGATTTGGTCGATACCAACGGCGTGGTAGTAGAAAGTGGGTCCCACCACCGGCACGAAGATGAAAATAACGTAATAAAGGAAGAACGACCCGAGTACCACGAACGCCGCATTGTGAAACTCGTCGTAACGTGCCACGAAATAGAACAGCACCACGAGGAATATCATCGGGTAATAAGAGGCGTAACCGAGATCCATAAGTTCGCTGAAGATGCTCCCCGGCATCGCTTCGTGAAACAGCAAGGCGGGCTGAAATCCGAACAACGATTGCTCCCATTCGGCAAAAACATGGTCGAGATTGGGGAACATGCGGTTTATCTCGTAGGTGTCGGGATACCACCACGAGAGCAGTGCCATCTGCGCCGCAATGCGCAGAAAGCGTGTCATGCGGCACGGCCACAGTCTGTATATGAACCACAGCGCGGCGGTCGTTGCAACCACTCGCGCTCGTCCCGTGAGCATTGCCACGGGGTTTACTGCATCGGTGTAGCAAAAGAGTATCACTATTGTGGTAAGCACGAGGTATGCCGTTACCACCCATTCCACCGCCATTAGTCCTTTGAGCGGTTTCTCCGTGGAGAGGTATTTCTTTATTTTGTTCATCTGTTTTTTAAATCCATTTATTCTCCTTGTACCATTCCACCGAGCGGCGTACCCCCTCGTCAAGTTCCACCGAGGGACGGTATCCGAGTTCTTCGCGTGCCGGGTTTATGTCGCATAGCCAGTTGCGTTGCCGCATTATGTTATATTTATCATCGTTGAGGGCTGTTATTTTGTTTGTTATTTTGCCGTATCTCTCGCCGATGAACGTTGCCGCCCGCAGCACGGCCAGAGGTGCCTTGATGCGCAGCAAACCGTTTACGCCGAGATGTTTTTTTAGCAGGTTGCTGAACATTTGCGACGAGTAGCAACATCCGTCGGTAAGGAAATATCTGCCACCTGCCGTTCCGCGTTCCATTGCGAGGAACACTGCCTGCACCACATCGGACACATACACGAACGTGATTATCTGCGGACGGTAGCCAACGGCAAAGTCTATGTGGTTCTTTATGCTTTTTGCCATCATAAAGTAGTCGCGTTCGCGCGGGCCGTATACTCCCGTCGGGCGCAGTATAACGTATGGCAGCGACGACTGCTGTTCGATGAAATGCTCTGCCGCCAGTTTGCTCTGTCCGTATGCGGTGTTTGGCACGGGGGTGTCGGCGGCGGTTATCTCCCGGTAGGGAAGTTCCTCGCGTGCCGGTCCGAACACACTCAGGCTGCTGAGATATACGAATTTCTTCAACGGCATGTCGAGCGACATGAGTGCCCTCACGAGGTTCTTTGTACCTTCGGTGTTCACGCGGAAGAAGTCGTTGCGGTCGATGCACTTTGTCACTCCGGCGGCATGCACCACATAATCGAAACGGTGGGGTGCGAGTGCTTTGCGCATCTGTTCCTCGCTGTCGAGATTTAGCGTGACGAAATTGATGCGCGGGTCGGCAAGATATTTTGTTGAACTGCTCGTTCTCACGGCAGCCCATGTCTCCAAGCCCCGGCTCAATGCTTCTTCAACAATGAAACTTCCTATGAACCCTGTTGCTCCTGTTATCAGAATTTTCATGGCTGCAAAGTTAATTATAAAAAATCAATTTTGTTGCAATAACATTAAAAACACCTTTTTTTTCGGGAAAAAGTGAAATAAATTAGATGTTTTGTCACGAAGTCGGAAAAAATCATTAACTTCGCATTTGGTTATCAACTATATCGGCTTATGGCAAATGGAAAAGAGAGAGGTAAACGTCTTACCAAGAGGAGACTGGTGGAAATGCTTTCCACGTTGTTCAACACAAATCCTAACGAAACTTTCAGTTTCAAGCAGATATTCAAACTACTGCATCTTAAGAATCATCCCGAGAAGATGCTCGCGATAGACATAATGGAGGAGATGGCGTGGGACGATCATCTCTGTAAAGTGTCGGACAGTTCGTATCGGCTTAACACGCAGGGACAGACCGTGGAGGGAACGTTTGTACGTAAGGCCAACGGCAAAAACTCGTTCATTGCCGACGGTTCCGACAAGGCGGTGTTCGTGGCGGAACGCAACTCGATGTTCGCACTTACCGGCGACCGCGTTAAGGTAACGATGATGGCACGCCGGGAGAGGCACATGAAAGAGGCGATGGTAATAGAGATTATAAAGCGCGCACACGACGAGTTCGTGGGACGGCTCAAGGTAGAGCAGGATTTCGCATTCCTTATAAGCGACTCTAACATTTTCGTACACGACATATTTATCCCGAAGCGAAAGTTGAAAGGGGGAAAGACAGGAGACAAGGCGGTTGTGAGAGTGACACACTGGCCCTCGAAAGACGATAAAAACCTCGTGGGAGAGGTGGTTGACGTACTCGGAAAGGCGGGAGACAACAACACCGAGATGCACGCAATACTCGCACAGTACGGACTTCCCTACAAATATCCCAAGAACGTGGAGAATGCGGCAGTAAAAATAGATGCCGAAATAAGTGCCGAAGAGATTGCACGCCGCGAGGATTTCCGCGATGTAATGACATGCACCATAGACCCTTACGATGCCAAAGACTTCGACGACGCGCTGAGCATAAGGCAGACTAACGACGGATGGGAAGTGGGAGTACACATTGCCGATGTGTCGCACTATGTAAGGGAAAACTCGATAATAGACAAAGAGGCATTCAAGAGGGCTACGAGCGTATATCTCGTTGACCGAACGATACCGATGCTTCCCGAACGTCTGTGCAACTTTATCTGCTCGCTGCGCCCCGGAGAGGAAAAATTATGTTACAGCGTTGTGTTCGTGCTCGACAACGAGGCGAAAATAAAATCGTGGCGACTGGTACACACCGTGATAAAGAGCGACCACCGTTTCGCATACGGAGAGGTGCAGGACATATTGGAGAAGAACGGAGTGAAGGACGGAACGGGACAACCATCGCCGGTAAAAGTGATAAACCTTGCGGAGGCAAAGACCGACAAACCGGTAGATTGCGGCGATGTAAAGGTGTCTCCACAACTTGCATGCGGACTGCTGTTGCTCGACGCACTGGCAAAGAAACTGCGTGAAAAGCGTTTCAAGGACGGTGCGGTAAAGTTCGACCGGGAGGAACTTCATTTCGATATTGACGAGCAAGGAAAACCTACAAAGGTGTTCTACAAAAAATCGAAAGACGCAAACAAACTCATCGAGGAGTTCATGCTGCTTGCCAATAGAACAGTGGCGGAGAGCATAGGGAAGACGGAGAAAGTAAAGAAAGCCAAGACATTGGTGTACAGAATACACGACCGGCCGGATCCGATAAAACTGGATAACCTGTCGAAGTTTATAACCAAATTCGGATATAAGATAAAGACGGCGGGAACGAAAGGGCAAATATCGCGCTCGTTGAACCAACTGATGGACGACATCAGCGGAAAACGGGAGCAGAATGTAATAGAGATGGTGGCACTTAGGGCGATGATGAAAGCAAAGTACAGCGTGTATAACATAGGACACTACGGACTGGCATTCGACCACTACACGCATTTCACATCGCCGATACGACGTTTTCCGGACTTGATGGTACACCGACTGCTTACACGTTACCAACAGGGTGCGCGCTCGGCAAACAAAGATCACTACGAGGAACTGTGCGAGCACGCAAGCGACATGGAAGCACTGGCACAGCAGGCAGAACGGGACTCAATCAAATATAAGATGGTTGAGTTCATGGAAGACAAAATAGGAAACGAGTACGATGCACACATCAGCGGAATAACGAGTTACGGGATATATGCCGAAATAGACGAGAACCACTGCGAGGGAATGATTTCAATGCACGACCTTGACGACGATTATTACGATTTCGACGAGAAAAACTACATGCTCGTGGGACGCAGAAGGCATCACAAATACCAACTCGGCGACCCGATACGCATAATGGTGTCAAGAGCGAACATCGAGAAACGACAACTCGATTTTACAATAGCCGACTGACATTGAATGCCGATGACGACCATGCCGGAGCATAACATGTTTCTGCATGTAACGATGGTATTGCTGCGTAAGCGGTATCTTCAAGGATCACAAAAATCAAAATAAATGGACACAAAGCAAATTAAAGGGAAAGAAGGGGAAAAACGCCTGTGGGTTATAGGCGTAACGGCGGCGGCGTGCATGCTCGTCGCGATAATGATTGTCGCGCTGTCAACATGTTCTTCGCGAACAACGGGCAAAGGAGAGTCGCTCGCCGTGAGCGGGGCAATTGACAGCATGGAACAGAAACTGCCATCGGGAACGGGTTTCGTGGCAAAGTTTCCAGACAAACGACGGCATTGTATGTTCTACCTTAACGGAGGACATCTTTACAAGTTTGACGGCGTAACGAAACGTCTCGATGAGGTAACGTTTGGCAGTCTGACGGAGGAAACCGCGATATACTACAACGACAACGACATAAATGCAGGCATAAACGAGGCTGTGTTGTCGCCGGACAACGAGTTTATTATACTTACCGCGACGGTGATGCCGACGGGGCAGGACGGAAAGGCGATGCAGGGCTTGTACAGAATGAACACCGTAAATCTTACCATCGAAGCACTGGCACAAGGGTATGTCACACGCGAGGGCGATCTCTTCTTCGTTTCCGTGATTGACAAAACGACCGGAAAGCGGCGCGCATTGCTCGGTTTCGACAAGTCGGGAAAGCAACTGTCGCGCGAGAAACAACAGGAAGCGATAAGAGCAAACAAGTATGTGGCGGCAGAAGAAGAGGGCGACGGTACAACGGGAGAGAGTGAGCACGACGAGACGGAACCAACGCCGAACAATACACCTGCGGCAACACACGAAGTTCCGGCGGTCGAAACAAACTCCGAACAGCCGTCCACTGCACCGGCATCGCCATAAAAAAGAAGAATGAGAAGAATTTTCTTTAACCATAAAGAAGAGATATGGAATAGTTGGAGCCATGCCGCCGGCATCTTTATAGGTATCGTCACGGGGTGCATATTCCTGTATATGTGCTTTGCAAAAGGCAACGGGTGGGCAACGGCAGGCATAATACTGTATCTCTTTGGAATGTTGATGTCATACATCGCGAGCACGGTATATCATAGTCTGAGTGCATGGTCGAAATGGAAAGAACGGCTGCGAAAATGGGATCATGCCGCAATATATTGGCACATAGCAGGCAGTTATTCGCCCATAACGTTGGTGGCACTGCGTCAGGAAGGTTACTGGGGCTGGACACTTTTCTCGTTTATATGGCTTGCCGCGATAGCCGGAACGATTGTGAGTTTCTGCAAACTGAGAGAACACAGTATCGTGGAAACCGTATGTTTCGTACTTATGGGACTGTCGGTGCTTGTCGCTTTCGGACCGCTTGTACGCAGCGTTAGTGCCACATCGGTTATATGGCTCATTGTCGAGGGTGCAGCCTATATCACGGGTGCCGTTTTTTACAGTCTCAACAAGCGCAAATACATGCACACCGTGTTCCATTTCTTTGTCCTTGTCGGCTCCGTATGTCATATAATTGCAGTGTGGGACATGCTTATCGACTATCTTTAACGACTACTGCCCGTTCTGTTCTTGAATACAAAAAAGGTTAAATGCATTTTCGTTTTTTGCATATAAAATTAATATTATTACCTTTGAAACCGTATTATGAATAACAAATTATTAACCTTAAGTATTTAAGTTTTATGAAAAATATTTACGCTTTGCTTGTGTTATTGGTAACTTCTGTTGCCGTTATTGCACAAACTTCGAAGACGGTCGATGTTTCCACCCCCGGAACATTATCCACACTGTTGGGGGATGAGGCGGCAACAATTACCGACCTTACAATAACCGGTAAGATGAATGCCTCCGACTTCAGAGTTTTCTTAAAGACAACGAGCCTCGCAAACCTTGACATGGCGGGGGTAACCATAGTAGATGACGATGGGAACGATACCGGAATATTTCCGGATTACACGTTCTATTCATGCAAAACACTTAAGAAAATGGTGTTGCCCAACACTTTGAAAAAAGTGGGAGAGAGTGCATTCAACAAGTGTTCGTTATTGGAAGAAGTGGTATTTGCCGAAGGTTTGAAGACGATTGGCAAGGGGGCTTTCATGAGTTGCCCGATGCTTACCGCGGTTAATTTGCCAAATTCCGTGGAGAAGATTTTGGACAGAGCCTTTTACAGGGCGCCGATAAGCAATTTCGTCATGCCGTCGTCGCTGAAGTCTATCGGTGCGACATCGTTTTACGGCACGTTAATAACCAAGGTGAAACTAAACGCACAGTTGAACAAAATTGGTGAATCGGCATTCGGAGGATGCCTGAATCTCGAATCGTTCGAGATAGAAGAAGGCAACACAAGTTTCAAACTGGTTGACGGGGTGCTTCTCACTGCCGATGAAACGGCACTCGTGGCATATCCGCAGGCAGACCCACGCGTGAAATACATCATGCCGAAAACGGTAAAGACCATATACAAAGCGGCATTCGACTGTGCATGGAAATTACAGGTGTTGAGGATAAGCAAAGGGGTGGAAACGCTCCCAGTAAGCATGTGTTACGGAGCAAAGGCTCTGCTCAAACTTTATATTCCGTCAACGGTAACGTTGATGAAAGTAGGCTGCATGGACGACTGTCCAAAACTTAACGAGGTGCATGTACGCGCTACAACGCCGCCGGAAGTGGAGACGGGAGCATTCGGAGTGATGTTCCCAAATTACAAAATGAACCTTTATGTACCCACGGGAAGTCTCAGCAAATACCAAGAAGCAGAAGAATGGAACGACGCTTTCATTTCGTATAACGAGGAAGACATGCCGCAGGTGACAATGACTACGGCGCGAGAGATTGGAGAATACATTGCTCTCAACATGAAGTTGGAGGAAGAAGTCGAGATAACGGGTGCAGAGTATGACTCGCCGGGCTCTTTCAAAATAACCGACAAGAACATCGTTATAACGGGTGCCATGTCAAAGTTGGAATGTTCGTCGAACAAACTTACCAAACTCGAGGTGTCGAAAGCGACAGATCTTGAACAATTGTACTGCGATGACAACGAACTCGACGAACTGTCATTAGGCAAGAGCAAGAGCCTGAAAACGGTTTATTGCGGTAACAACAAACTCGGAGACATTGACCTTAAGGGACTCTCAGCATTGGAAGATTTCAGTTGCTGGGGCAACAATATTAACTCGATAGATGTCTCGAAGAATCCCGAACTCGTATCGCTCGTATGCCGGGACAACATGATTAACGGAACACTTGACCTGTCCGGTAATGCGAAACTGCGCGAGGTGAACTGCTACAACAACGCAATCACTGAAATAAAATTGGCTGACAATTCCGATATGAGGAACATAGAAATACAGCGCAACAACATAAACGGAGAGAAAATGACCGCTTTCATGCAGGCACTGCCAAACTATGTGGCATACTCTTCGGACGAGTGGGATGATTGGTTCGGCATGAACCCGCAGGGACTTTATCTCATGGAGAAAGACCCGAAACTTGAAAAGAACGTGGCAACCACGGCCGATGTGAAGATTGCAAAGGACAAGGGTTGGCCTGTTTTCGCAATGAACATAGATGACTACGGAGTGGTTGCACCTACACCGTACGATGATTTCGTCACCGGAGTACAGACTGTCGACAATGACAATGCGACAATGTCGTTTGCAGTTTCCGCCTCTTCGATAGACGTATCCGGTCTTTCGGCAGGTACAGAGGTCGTACTTTATGATGCCAACGGCAGGGTTGTCGGTCGTAGATTGGTTTCCGGCACCACTGTTTCCTTTGCCGCCGCAGGTCTTGCAAAGGGTGTATATGTAATCAAGGCATCTTCTGCAACGAAGAAATTTGTCGTAAGATAAGGCATCGGAAAACAAGTCCGAAAAAATGAAACGAGCAGGAGTCGATGGCGATTCCTGCTCGTTTTTTCGTCATTTACCGATGTTTTCGGCATCGTAAGTCTATCTCTTTACTATCTTTACGCTCCTGCTGCCTGTCTTGCCGTTGAGCAGTATGATATAGACACCGTTCGGAAGTGAGGTCGCGTCAATGTCGTGAGCGTCTCCTTTCTTAACGAGCGAGCCTTTGAAGTCGAAGAGCGACCAGTTGCAAACGGCATTGCCGGTATGTATTGTGTTCCCACTGCCGGCAAGATACACATCGAGACAGCCGTCCGCACCCACCTCGTCGATGCCCGTTACGGCTTCTGTTACGAATGTGATGCTCTTGGTTTGCGAGCGTCCCGACTCATATACGGCCGTCACTTCGGCAATGTGCCGTCCGGCTTTCATTTCCGTAAGCATTACATTTTTCCCCGTCCGGTCAACGCCATCGACTATGTTTCCGTCAAGTTTCACCTCGTATGTGGCTCTGTCAACCATCGGTTTCTTCACTGTTCCGTCGGCATACGGAGCCTCTTCTCCCACGAAAAGATTGTCTATCATCAGGAAATAGCCCAGCGGTGTCTCGTTTAGCAGCACCATTCTCTTTGCTTTCTCCGGTACATCGAACGACATTTTTTGCCATTTTTGGTCAGAGATGTTTATCTTATCGCTTGTCCATTCGATGTCGTCAATCGTCTTAGGGTACTCTTTCTCGGTGTATCCCACTCTTATTACGGCAGCCCCGAGGGCGTTCGTGAAGTTCTTTATAACGAATTTGAAATCGGCCTTGCCCGTGAAATTGATTACCGGCGAGAATATCAAGTCTTTGTTTGCCTTCCCGCGGTTGCCGAAAGACGCAAGATACTGTCTTCCCGAATAAGGCAGCGAACCGCCATCGAAGAATGCCAGTGCGGGTGTCGTCTCGTAAGGGTTGAATGCCATGAACGTCATGGGAATGCCCATGTGCTTGAACGTTATGTTATCAAACTCCACCGTAGGCTCCTTGTCAATGTCCCAATATATCCAGTTTGTCTCAGTCGTTGCCGGCTCCACGGTAAACGCTTCGTATGATTCAAAATCGTCGAACACATAGTTATCGGTATTCCACGATAGCAATCTGCTGTCGGCTTTGTCTTGTTTCTCCGCTTTCAAGTTATATGGCGGGAGCAGTCTTTCGGTGAAATCGAGTTCGTGTTGGAACTCCGTTTCTTCTCCCGTTATGGTAAGTGACTCGCTGATGTCTTCAAATCCGTCGAGTTCGGCATGCAGATTGTATTTCGTCTTTGCCAGTCCATCGATGACCCACTCGCCGTTTTCTTTCTTCGTTGCGGTAAATTTCGTGCCGTCTTCGTTGTCGGCTTGCAGTGTTATCACCGGTGCCGATGCCGGCATTGCGGCGTTTGCTTTTAGCTTGAAAGTCATGTTTGCGAGGATATTCTTTCCCATAACGTTCGATGCGGCCTTGTCCGACTCTTTGTCCGTCGTCACCACGCTTGTCACGGCATATCTGTAATAGCCCATTGGCAGCGTGCCGAACTGGGTGTCCTTATACTCCCTCACGTTAGTGTCGGTAGATGCAATATGCTGCCATTCTCCTCCTTCTTTCTCCGCTTTGCGATACACCTTGTATCCGCTTTGCCTCTGCATGGTGTTTGCCATCGCCGTACCCTCGGCGTTCAGCATGGCATATTCTATCCCTATCAGCAGGTTCTTCTTCATGTCGTGCCGGTCGAGATATTCGAATTCGGCGTTTTGGTAGTCGCTGTTAACGACGTGTACGTTCGGCTCGAAATCGAGTCCTGCGTTCTCACCGCCATCGGCAAGCATGCTCAAGAAACCGTTGTAGCGGAACGATACGAGCGCGCCACCCTTTACCACGAGCGGCTGCGGCAGTTCGTATCGGCACCATTTGTTGTCGGTGTTGGCAATATCTTTCTGTTCGTAGATGATGTTGTTTGTGGGATTTCCCTCGCCATCGAGAGCGAATACCACAAGGTCAACCTTCTTGTGTGGTCCGCGGAACTCGTCGGTCTGCCATTTCACGGCCGTTATTGCCATGTCTTTGCGGAACACCGTGCCCACTATGCTGCGCTCGGTAAACGAGAAAACGCCGATGTGTGCCACGCCTTCTCCCTTGTGATATGAAAGAGAATCTGCGTCTATCGGCATGTCCCATTTCACTTCTGTCGCACCGTCATGCTCCGATACTTTTACCATTCGTGGTGCCACGGCCTTGTCTTCCAGTTCTATGGCGGGCAGTGTTGCTGCATCTTTCGCAATGGTTATCTGTCGCTGTTCGACTGTTAGTCCCGGGCATTTTGCAACTAGTTGGTAAGTACCCTCGTATATGTTTTCAAATATATATCTGCCTTCTCCGTCGCTGTATGCCACATATTCATTTTGTGCCGCGGTGCCGTTTACGGCGGTCATTGCCACCTTTGCGTCTTTCAGAGCTTTCCCTCCGGAATACGTTATCTTGCCTTCGGCATTTATTTTCTCTATTTTTTTGAGCGATATTTCTATGTCGGCATCTTCCTCTGCCGACACTCTTACGTTTTGTTCATGCAGTGCATAGCCCTCTTTCCGTGCCTCAAGCGTATAGTCGTCTTCGGGTATATTAGTTATGTTCCATTCCCCTTGTGCATTTGTTTTGGCGACAAATTCTGTGCCTTTGAGCGTTATTTGCACTTCTTGCAGTGGCATTCCTTCATGTTTTACCGTTCCGTGCAGTGTTCCTTCGGATGCCTCTTTTATCATGATGTTGAACACTTCGAGTTGGAATTTGTTTGGCTCGGAGCTCATCTGTATTGCAAAATTCTCGTTGCAGTCGGCATCGGGAGTGTAGTATGCAACATAGTCGGCACGTTTCCCCTCCTCGTTTGCCACCTCGAATTTACCGATTTCCTTGTAGTTTGACAAGTTTTCCTCCTTGTCGCCATTGCCGAAAAAGAGGTTCATTTTCTCTGTCAGTTCGAGGTTTGCTGCCGCAGCAGACACCACAATTTTGTATTTGGTGTTGCCTTTTAGTGCCACCGGGCGCGACACTATCCAGTCATCGCCTGCTTTTTCCTCGTTGTAACTGCAGTATATTCCCTCTTTCGACATGCGTTGTTTCCATGTCGTGCCGTCGTTGTTGCGGTCTATGATTGTCCATAGCGGCATTTCCTCATCGGTAAATTTGCACATATACGGAGTGTTGTGTGCCGTTCCGAGAATGACGTATGGCGACAATGCCGTCTTGCCTTTGTCGCGTCCCACAGGTGTGATTTGGTATTGATAGCGTGCGAGCCGTGTCACGGTGTTGTCCGTAATCGTTGTTTCGCCGATGCCTTTGCCCACTGCCGTGTTGTCCGGCAGTCGTGTCACGTCATACTTTATGTCGTTGGGTATATATCCACCGTTTATTCCTTTGTCCGGTGCAGTCCATGATATTTTGCAACTCTTGCCGTCTGCCTGCTTTTCAAGGCGTATGTCGGTTACGGCATCCGGAATATCCTCGCCCACGAACACTTGTCTCACCGTCTCTTCGCCTTTGCCCTCGCTGTTCGAGGCATACACCTTATATGTATATAGGTCGTCGGCGGCGAGTGTCTCGTTTGTGACAACGAGTTCGCCCGGTGCGGCATCGTCCTTTGTGAATATTTCCTTGTTGTTGCGCAGCAAGTGTATCTTGAACGTTCCGAGAGTTCCTCCCGCCACGGTATTACGGGGAGCATTGAATTTTATGCCTACCTCTTTCGAGCCTGCGCTCACCGGTACAATCTCAAGATTTTCCACCATTCCCGGTGCCCCTTCTTTTACGGTTGAGAAAGGGAAATCAAGTCCCACAATCTGCTTTTCGCCCGCAAGTTCGGTGTTGCTGTCGTTGTATCCGCTGTTTAGATCGATGTCCAAAAGTTGCGTTCCTTCGCGAGTTGTCGGCACTACCCACCATAGTTTTCCGCTCTTGTGGTCTATCCCCATCGACTGCAGTTCGCTCTTTACCGAGTAGTCACAACTGTTCAGTGTCTCCTCGCTGCCGTCGGTTTCGAGTTTCACGAGTTCGCTGTACGGGTTTTCGGCGTAAATCTGCCCTTGCAGGTCAACTGCCATTGCCACGAATTCTTGGTATAGTTCTGCCACTTCTGTAACTGCGCCGGTGGCGAGATCTACCTTCAGCAGAACGCTTACACGTCCGGCATTGCCCAAGGCGTACATTATACCGTTCTTGTAGTCGTACGCCATGTCGTAGAACGGCTTGCCGTTGCTGCCGCAGTCTGCAATCTTGGTGAACGTGCCGGTGGCGAAATCGTAGATGCCGAAAGCGATGGGAGCAGGGGCGTTGCCCGTTTTCGAGCATGTCTGCACATAGTACTTCTTGCCGGCAAATGCTCCGGCTCGGATGCTGAAATCGTGCGTTCGCAGAAGTTGGAACGATGAAGGATTGCCCACGTCGAACTTGCACGGCCCTGTGTTTTCCGGCGTCTGCGAGTCGTTGCGATTCCAACCGTAAACTTCTTGTGCATTAACTTGCGGACAGACCGCCGTGAGGCACAGTAGAAGCATTAAGTAAGTAAATCTTCTCATGTTGAAAAAAGTGTTTTAAGTTTGATGATTATAATAATAAAATATTGTCTCAATTCATGGCGTAAAACATGGCTTTACCATAACGCCGCACACGGATAAAAATTTGATTATGCCTCACGCGTTTTGTGAAACCTTATTATATCTTTGCAATAATTTGCTTATTACATTATTTATTCGTAATATTGCACTCTAAAATTTTACGTACAAATATAAAATCTTTTATGAAAGACATTGAACAATATTCATGGGCAGAAGACATTGAAGGAGCAGTAACGGTCTCGGATACCGAGGGTAAGGTGATATTCATGAACAAGCGTTCGCGCGAAACGTTCAACAAACCCGGCGAAACGATGGTGGGAAAGAGCATGATGCCTTGCCACAGCGAGCGGTCGAAAGAAATAATGCGCGAGATGCTCGGGCAGAACAAACCGCACTGCTATACCATCACGAAGAAAGGACGGCGCAAACTGATTTTCCAAACACCGTGGCGCGAGGACGGCGAGGTGCGCGGACTGGTTGAGTTCTCGTTTGTGCTTCCGGACGACATGCCGCACTACGACCGCGACAAGGAGTAGGACGAGGCTGTGCCGGAACATGTTTTCAATCTGCGTGTATCCGATTGTGTAACGGCAGATGTTTCGCCATGTATATATTATCGAAATCGGTGAAATTGAAAAGCAAATTGGGCGGTTTTACAAACCAAATTCGCCTAATTTGCTTTTCAATTTCGGCGGTTTTGCCGTGCGCAATGATGTTCTTTGTCTTGTTTCAGACCGTCGACTCCCTGTCAGTTTTCGGCAAATGCTGCCGCCTCTGCTGCCGCGATGATTTTTTCGTAGTCATCGTCTGTGTCCTTTATTGACACGTCGGAGAGGTCGAACTCTTTCTCTTCTTCCCGCCTTTCCTTACGCTTTGCGGCGTGTTGTCGTGTCTCGTCATGAGGTGTGGTGAGTTTCCCGGATGCCGTGTCGACATTGTTTTCGGTCTCAGTATTACGGTTCGATATTATGAAATCGGGTTTCGTTTCGTGCTCCGGTACTCCCACCGGCATTTCCTCCATCTTTGTTCGTTCCGACTTTGCTGCGAACACCGAGTCTATGAACAATGGTTGTTTCCGCAAGCGGTTGAGTGTCAGTTTGCTTGCTTGTTGCTGACTCTCTTTCTTGGAGTATCCTTTCCCCATGTCGCCATCCACACCTTCCAGCACCGCCTTGTAGCAGAACGTGGGGTTGCCGTCCTTGTCCTTGTTGCCGGTAACGAGTTTAAATTCCAATTTTACTTTGTTCTTCTGACTCCATTCTATCAGTTTCGACTTGAAGTTGACTTCCTTGTATGCCACTTTGTCGATGTTTATGAGTTGTGTCAATATGCGCTTTTCCATGAAACGCATGCAGGCATCGTAACCTCTGTCCAGATAGATTGCGCCCACGAGAGCCTCGAAAGCGTTGCCGCCCATGTAATTGTTGTGGCTCGTGTTTGTGTGGGAGGATTTTATCAGGCGGTTTATCCCCATCTCCTCGGCAAGTCGGTTAAGTGTGTCACGCTGTACAATCTTGGAGCGTGTGTTGGTGAGGAAGCCCTCACGTTTGCGCGCGAAATGGTTATATACGATGTGCCCCACAACCGAGTCGAGTACGGCGTCACCGAGAAATTCGAGCCGCTCGTTGTTCATGGGTCGCCCTTTCTCGTTGCGGCTGCGCATGCTCTTGTGCATCAGTGCCGTCTTGTAGAGTTCGATATTGCGGGGATAGAAGCCGATAATGTCGTAAAGAGCCGAAAAAAGCTCCTTCTCCTTGCGGAAAGGGAGCTTAATCCTGTCTATCAGATTATTCAGCATATTTCTTGAAGATAACACATGCGTTGTGTCCGCCGAAACCGAAAGTGTTGCTCATTGCGGCACGCACTTCGCGTTTCTGCGCCGTGTTGAACGTGAAATTCAGGTTGTAGTCGATTTCCTCGTCCTTGTCGTCATCGCTGTGATTTATCGTCGGCGGTATGATGTTGTTCTTCACTGCGAGTACCGTTGCCATTGCTTCCACCGCGCCGGCTGCGCCGAGAAGGTGACCTGTCATCGACTTGGTTGAACTGATGTTCAGTTTATACGCCGCATCGCCGAACACATCCTTTATGGCTTTTGCCTCCGATACATCGCCCACGGGTGTCGATGTGCCGTGTACGTTGATATAGTCTATGTCCTCCGGCTTGAGGTTCGCGTCTTTCAGTGCTGCCTGCATGACAAGTTTTGCACCGAGACCTTCGGGGTGTGATGCGGTGATGTGGTGTGCGTCTCCGCTCATTCCCTCGCCAACCATCTCTGCATATATCTTCGCTCCGCGTGCTTTTGCATGCTCCAATTCTTCGAGAATGAAGCAGCCTGCACCCTCTGCCATGACGAATCCGTCGCGACTTGCGCTGAACGGACGGCTTGCCGTTTCGGGCGAATCGTTGCGTGTAGATAGTGCGTGCATGGCATTGAACCCGCCTAATCCGCACTCACATATCGCTGCCTCGGCACCGCCTGCAACTATTGCGTTGGCTTTTCCGAGACGTATGATGTTGAAAGCATCGGCAAGTGCGTTGGTTGAAGATGCGCAAGCGCTGGTCGTGGCATAGTTGGGACCGTGGAAACCGTATTTTATCGAGATGTGACCGGCAGCGATGTCGCTTATCATTTTGGGAATGAAGAACGGGTTGAACTTGGGTCCGTTCTCGAAATTCTTACCGTAGTATGTCACTTCGTCCTGAAAGGTCTGGATACCACCGATGCCAACTCCGAATATAACTCCTACCTTTTCTTTATCGACCTTTTCCAAATCCATGCCGCTGTCATCTACTGCCTGAATTGCACTGATGAGGGCCAACTGTGTGTAGCGGTCTATCTTGCGCGCCTCTTTGCGGTCGATGTATTGGTTTACGTCGAGACCCTTGACCTCGCAGGCAAACTGGGTTTTGAACTTGGAAGGGTCAAAATGAGTGATGGGGCCTGCGCCGCTCTTGCCGGCCACGAGGTTGTTCCATGTTTCCTCGGGATTAAGTCCGACCGGTGTCACTGCACCAAGTCCGGTCACTACTACTCTTTTTAACTCCATTTATATAAAAAAATAATTGATAATTGATAATTGATAATTGACGCATTGCTGCACAGTGTACAACATTATGAATTATCAAATGTCAATTATCAATTATCAATCAGATTGAAAATAATCTTATTTCTGGTTGTCCTCGATGTACTTTATGGCATCGCCAACGGTGCCAATCTTCTCTGCCTGATCGTCAGGAATAGAGATGTTGAACTCTTTCTCGAACTCCATGATCAACTCCACTGTATCCAAAGAGTCTGCTCCAAGGTCGTTTGTAAAACTTGCTTCCGGCTTAACTTCTTCCTCGTTAACACCGAGTTTATCAACGATGATATCCCTTACTTTAGATTCAATTTCTGACATAACTGTAATTTTTTTTAATGTTAATAATATTCACTATATCTGAAAATCGGCTGCAAAGAAACAACTTTTTATTCATTTGTGCAAATATTTCAATGAAAAAAACCGTTTCTCTTGCACATATCCCCCCAATGTGTGCAACTATTTGATGTTTTTACCGAAAAACTTTGCCGTTTGGAAATAAATATTTAAATTTGCATCAAATCTAAAGAAACATCAAAAATGTCATTTACACAACTCGCTAACGAGATTTTCAACAAGGCAATCGATGATTACCATGTTGCAGACAATGTTGATACGCCGATCAACAATCCGTATGAACACGATTCAATCGAAAACAGGCTGTACCTGAAGTGTTGGATTGATACCGTGCAGTGGCATTACGAAGACATCATACGCGACCCGAACATCAACCCGGCGGAGGCATTGCTATTGAAAAGACGGATAGACAAGAGCAACCAAGACCGAACCGATCTCGTGGAACAGATAGACAGTTATTTTCGTCAATTATATGGCAAGGTAAAGCCTTCGGAAGATGCAAGGCTGAATACCGAGAGTCCGGCATGGGCAATAGACCGTCTCAGCATATTGGCACTGAAGATATACCACATGAGAGAACAGGCAGAGCGAGACGACGCATCGCAGGAACATTTGGCGACATGCGCGCAGAAACTGGCTGTTCTGATGGAGCAGCAGGTGGATTTGTCAACAGCCATAGACCAACTGTTGGAGGACATCGAGGCAGGCAGGAAATACATGAAGGTATATAGGCAGATGAAGATGTATAACGACCCTGCCACTAACCCGGTGCTCTACGGCAAGAAATAAGGCTGATGAGAACCGAACATATATTGATTATAAGGTTCTCTGCGCTCGGAGACGTGGCGATGATGGTGCCCGTGGTGAGTTCGTTCGCACGGCAATATCCGCATTTGCGCATCACCGTTCTGAGTCGCTCTTTCATGCGCCCGTTGTTTGAGAATATTGCACCGAACGTGGGATTTATGGGTGCCGACCTTAATAAGGAATATCACGGGATAAAAGGACTCAACGCATTGTACAGACGTTTGGTGGCGAAAAATTTTACCGCCGTTGCCGACATGCACAATGTGTTACGCTCAAATTATCTGAGAATGAGGTTCAACGCTGACCGATACCGCGTGGAACACATCAACAAGAACAGGCGTGGAAGGCGTGAACTGACAAGGAAAGACGGAAAGAAACTCGTGCAACAGAAGTCGTCGTTCGAGAAATATGCCGATGTGTTGGAACGCTTGGGCTACCCCGTGGAATTGAAGTTCGACTCGCTTTTCCCGTCCGGGGGATGTCCGATGGCGGAGATAGAGAGTGCCGTGGGTAATAAAGAGGAGTGCCGGCAATGGATTGGCGTTGCTCCTTTTGCCGCTCATGCAGGCAAGGTTTATCCCTTGGAAAAGACACGTGAGGTAATCGAAATGTTGCTCGGAAAGTACCCTTCGGCACGCATATTCTTGTTCGGAGGAGGCGAGAAGGAGGTCGGAATAATGGACGAATGGGCTGCCGCGATGCCGCAGTGCGGCGTTGTGCCGCGATTGTTGCATGGTTTCCGTAACGAATTGATACTTATGAGTCACCTCGACGTGATGCTGTCGATGGACAGTGCTAACATGCACCTTGCGTCGCTTGTGGCAACACCGGTGGTAAGTATATGGGGTGCGACACATCCGTTTGCCGGTTTCAATGGCTGGAATCAACCCTGGGAAAATCTCATTCAGACCGATCTCCCATGCCGTCCGTGCAGTATATTCGGAAACATGCCGTGCCACCGTGGTGATTATGCCTGTCTCAACGGTATCGCGCCGGAGAGCATCGTTGCACGCATCGAGGATTTCCTGAAATAAGTATCCGGACGAAACGACGCTCACCTATACGGTCATACATGTTTCAAAAATGCTGCTGCGATGCCGCATTCACCTCGTAACGATTGAAAGAAAAGCGATGATGCCGTTCCTGCTCACTGTATTGTTGTAAATGTTTTGCGCATGCGGGCGAACCGGATGACGGACAATATACCTCCGGAATTTTCAATACGGGGATGTGCTTTGATGCCGCTTTCGTGAAAGATCGGAGTGTAAGCATTTTGTGTAGGACATATCTCATGCCTGCCATGATATAAAACGGGAACCCCGTGTGGCGTATTCGTGTATTTGAATGAGGAATAACCCTAAATGAACATCACGGCGGCGAGATACTCGCAAGAACGATTGTCGATGCGTAAAAATGCCATGAAAGAAATGCAACGGAGAACAAGAGAGATAGACTTTCTGCGGTGTGTACTCATATTGCTGATGATAACGTTCCACATCGTGTATATCGGTGACACCTACGATGTTGCCAAACGTGTCGTATATACTTTCCACATGCCGGCGTTCCTGATGGTTTCGGGTTATCTGTGCAACACATCTAAGGACGGACGGGTGTTCTTCAGGTCGATGAAATGGATTTTCATACCGTATCTTGTCATGGAGACAGGCTATGTGCTAATGGCATCGGTGCTGCCCATACGCGAACACATAGACACACTTACCCCCGCACTGATGCTCGACAAGTTGTTTCTACATCCTCTCGGTCCCTATTGGTATCTGCATACATGGGTGTTGTGTTCGGTGATATATTTTCTTGCCATGCGTCTGACTCGCCTCCGACCGGCATTGCGACTCGTGTTTGCCGTGGCAGGATGTCTTCTGTTTGCCGCCGCGGGATTGATGAGTGTTCCCAACGTTCTCTATTTCATGGCGGGCGCGGTGTTAAGGCAAACCGGGGTGAGTTTCCTCGCTGCGTTTCGTCCTGCATGGTGGTCGATACTGCCGGTAGTGCCGATAGTGGTTTTCATGCCGTCACAACTCGACAGAGCCACGCCCGGAGGCATCGCAATGGTTTATCTTACTACTTCTTTCATATTATATATATACCGTTTCACTCGCGGTAGTGTTCGCCGTTCGTTGCTCTTCGTGGGCAGCAACACTCTTCTTCTGCTGCTTTTCTCTCCGGTTTTTACCGCTTTGTCAAAACTATACCTGTCGCTATTCATTTCTTTCGACCCTTCGGGCATATTGTTTTGTATGGTAACGGTAACCATGGCAGTCGTCGGCAGTTTTCTGTTGGGTTACGCCTCCGACCGCCTGCACATCTCGCCGCTGTTTTTCGGGAAGGAGAAAGTTTTTCGATGAGATTGTTTGTCGTAACGAACCGCATTGAGTACGGCAAACAATAAAAAACGCACATCACATTACAGTTATTCATTATATTTTATTACCTTTGCAACCTGATAAACGACAGAGACAATGGAACATACTTTTTTGATTTACAATACCCTGCACAGGCAGAAAGAACGTTTCGAACCGCTGCATGCGCCCAACGTGGGCATGTATGTCTGCGGTCCTACGGTATATGGCGACCCGCATCTCGGTCATGCCCGTCCGGCGATAACGTTTGATGTCCTGTTCAGATACCTGCGGCATTTGGGCTACAAGGTGCGCTACGTTAGAAACATTACCGATGTGGGGCATCTTGAACACGATGCCGACGAGGGAGATGACAAGATAGAGAAGAAAGCAAGGCTCGAACAACTCGAGCCAATGGAGATAGCACAGCACTACACCAACCGCTACCACGAGGCGATGAATGCTCTCAACGTGCTGCCACCGTCGATAGAACCGCATGCCACGGGGCACATCATCGAGCAGCAGGAACTCGTGCAGCGTATTATGGACAACGGCTATGCCTACGAGAGCAACGGCTCGGTTTATTTCGACATAGAGAAGTTTAACAAGAAATTCTGCTATGGAAAACTCAGCGGAAGAAACCTCGACGACGTGATAAACAACTCGCGACAACTCGACGGGGTGGGCGAGAAACGCAACCAAGTGGATTTCGCATTATGGAAGAAAGCACAGCCCGAACACATCATGCGGTGGCGTTCGCCGTGGAGCGAAGGTTTCCCCGGATGGCACTGCGAGTGTACGGCGATGGGCAAGAAATATCTCGGCGACCATTTCGACATACACGGCGGCGGCATGGATCTTGTCTTTCCGCACCACGAATGCGAGATAGCACAGGCGGCGGCATCGCAGGGCGACGAAATGGTAAAGTACTGGATGCATAACAACATGATAACCATCAACGGGCAGAAGATGGGCAAGTCGCTCGGCAATTTCATAACGCTCGAACAGTTCTTCACCGGCAACCACGCCTCGCTCGAACAGGCATACGGTCCGATGACGATACGTTTCTTTATTCTCGGTGCGCACTATCGCGGCACGGTTGATTTCTCGAACGATGCTCTTAAAGCGAGTGAGAAAGGTCTTGAAAGACTAATGCAGGGCATAAAAGATCTCGACCGGGTGCCGGTATCTGCAAAATGCGACCCGCAGACGAAAAAGACCATTGACGAATTGCGCAGTAAATGTTATGATGCAATGAACGATGACATGCAGACGCAGATAGTGATAAGCCATCTTTTCGAAGCATGTCACCTCATCAACTCGCTCATCGACCGCAAGGCAAGCATCTGCGAGGACAGCCTTAAAGAACTAAGAGAGACCATGAACCTTTTCGCTTTCGACATTCTCGGACTGAAAGCGGCGGGAAACACGGACAATGCCGCCCGGGAAGAAGCGTACGGCAAGGTGGTTGACATGGTACTTTCACTGCGTTCAAAAGCAAAGTCGGAGAAAGACTGGGCAACGTCGGACAAGATACGCGACGAACTTGCCGCCGCCGGTTTCGAGGTAAAAGATACCAAAGACGGTGCCACATGGCGGTTGAATAAATAGAAAGCAATTGTGGTAAAAATGTTGATTTATGTCAAAATAATGACTATATATGGCATTTTTTTGTCACTTTCTATTGCAGAATACGAAAAAACTGCTTACCTTTGCAATGTGTTCGTGAGAATACATCCCAAAAGTTTTCATAGGTTAGTAGTTTGATAGATTTAAGGTAAAGATTATGTTATTAGATTTTGAAACATGCGTAATGTTTACTGTTGCGATTATTTTTACGATGCTTGGCATCGTTACATCAGGCAAGAGTAACGTACGTTGAAGTTTTCAGGAGGCCGAAGTGAGAGATTCATATCGTCCTCTTTTTTAATTCCAAAAAAACATCTGTTCTTACTGAGCAGGTGTTTTTTGGGGAATTAATTTTTGAACCTAACAGTATTTTCACTATCTTTGTAAACAAGAACGTTAAACCATAAAAACTTTTCGGCTATGAACAGAATAAGATTAGTTCTCATTACTATATTCATGTTGATGCTGTCGGCACCGTTGCCGGCAGACATATACATCAACATGAATGCCCCCGGAATACACAAGGAGTATGACAAAAAACTCGGGAAAGAAGTGTGGAAGAATGCAAGGGGCAGAGTGTTGGGCGAGGCGGGGAAAGTGAAATCTCTCCAAGACCTTGACGAACGCGCTTTTCTCGACCCTGCTTTCAAGATGAAAAAGAAAGTATGGGACAAGGATAACAATTGTTACAAATGGCGTGATGTAACCTTGTCGGAGCGACAAAACTTGTATGCCAAGACTCACAATATATGCTACGTCAACATGAATGCGCCGGGAGTACACAAGGAGTATGACAAAAAACTCGGCAAAATGGTGTGGAAGAGCGGCTCCGGCAGCGTGCTGGCAGATGTGGAGAATGCACGTCCGATGCACGAGATGGACAAATATGTATATGCCGGAGACGATGTGGATAAGTCGCCGTACATGAAAAAAGTGTGGGACAGGGAACGCGGTTGCTATGTATGGAAAGACAACATGGGCAATTTCATGGGGCGAGACAAAAAATCGTCTAAAGACTACCGCGACTGGGTGACAAACAAAAACAGACAATGGTTCGAGCAGAACGAACGTCCGAAAAGCAGCGGTAACCACGACGACGGAAGCACAATACCCGATTCTGGAGGCGATGAAGTGCAATCAAGTTATTCCAACGATGGCGGAAGTTCGTATATAATAGGTAAATGGCGCACCATATCTTTCAGCTATGACGACTCCGGCTGTATTTGGAAAGTAGATAAAACAGACATCCATAAAGCGGAAAATATGAAACTGATCCTGCGAGAAGACAACACGTTTACCATTTTTACGGATGAAGTATTGACTGGAACGTATTCCTACAACGGCTCAAGTCTCGTATTGACAGACGGTGAAGAGAAGGTGAATTGTAACGTAGAAAAGATTGGAGACAACAAAATCAAAGTATACATGAATGATGATGGCTGCAAATTGTACTTCACAATGGTGAAAGAATGACAATTTTTAAGAACCCAAAACAATATGTTTAACAGGCACGGGGAAAACGCTTCATACGTTCTCCGTGCCTGTTTTGTTGTGCCCGGCGGCATGTTCCCGATATGGCGAAAATGCCTGCTATTTCTCCATATATAATAAGGTGCAAACATGTTGATATTGTTTTTTAAAGTTAAATTATTGTTTTTCGATAAAAATATATTGTAAAATATTTGTGAGTTTCATATATTCGTTATACTTTTGCATATCGAAATACGATAAATATAGTTGTTTAAACAATAATTTTTAATTGTAATAAGATACATCAGTGAAGCAAAAAATGAACATTCTGTGCATCGTGATACTCATTTTCACGGTTGCAATGACAATATCACAGTTTTCCGGTCTGTTCTTCTCAGCCAAGAACACAGAGCCGGTCACGATGCTGAATGTGCAGCCGTCACATTTCGGCGATGATAACAATATTACGCTAATCGACAACAATACCGGCACGGCGGTAAGGGCGTGGATAAAAGAGGTAATCGTGGTAGATTCCTGCATTCTTTCTCCAAAGGATTTTGTGATGAAGTTGTTGGTGCTTATACCATTGTCGTTGGTTAGTCTTGTTACGTGGATAATGTTTGTGATATACCTTGTAAAGTTGGTCTTTGCGATAAACAAGGGCAAGGTTTTCACATGGAAAACGATACGCCTGTTGCGCACGGCGGGCTGGACAACACTCATTTCCAACGCATTTTGCATCATCTCCACATTCTATTTGATATACGACCCGTCAAGGTGGCTCTCGCCAAAAGGTTATATTTTCGATTATTCATACGCCATCGAGCAAATCCCGTCGCTGCTCCCCGGACTGCTGTTGCTGCTCATGGCGCAAATATTCGGCATCGGGCTGAAACAGAAGGAAGAACTCGAACAAGTGGTATAATGCCGCAGCGACAAGTGGAATACAGTTGAACAAGAATGAAAACGGAACAGACATGGGGAAGATAATAGTGAACTTGGACGTGGAAATGGCGAAGAAAAAGGTGGGACTGGGCGAACTTGCCGAGCGCATCGGACTTACGCAGGCAAACCTGTCGATACTGAAGACGGGCAAGGCCAAGGCCGTGCGTTTCACCACCCTTGAAGCCATCTGTCACGAATTGGGATGCCAGCCCGGGGACATTCTCGAATACCGTGACGAATGAACATGAAATTATGAATACAAAATAATAAAAAATTAAATGCCAACTTACCGTAAATTATATTCATTTTAAATGAAACTTGCCTCACGCGGCATAAAAAATAATTGTGAAGTGGCGGTAGATGTTTACCTAAAAGAAAAAGTATTTACATAAAATTTACATTCAAAATAAATAATGATTGATAACAACAAGTTTAACGTTAAATAAAAGTATTATGATTATCAGTACGACACTCACATTAGAGGGATTTCCGGTGAAACAGTATTTAGGAGTGGTTACAGGCGAGACAATAGTCGGAACAAATTTCTTCAAGGACTTTTTGGCAAGCATTCGCGACGTTGTGGGAGGTCGTGCAGGCTCCTACGAGAAAGTTATTATCGAGGCAAAAGAGATCTTGTTGTCAGAGATGAGCCGGCGTGCAGAGGCTCTTGGAGCAAACGCCATACCCGGAGTGGATATAGACTATGAGACGGTAGGACAAAACGGCTCAATGCTCATGGTGGCAACAAGCGGTACGGCAGTAATAATATAAACCAAAAACAGAAAGAAAATGAAGAAACTAATGCTTGCAATGGCACTTGTGACAGCAGTTGTCATAGGTGCGAAAGCACAGGTGTTATACCGCATATCGGGCAACGGTCTCGACAAGGAAAGTTATGTGATAGGCACTCACCATCTCGCCCCCGTATCGTTTGCCGACAGCATTGCAGGACTTAAAGAAGCCTTCGCCGAGACCACACAGGTGTATGGCGAAATAGACATGGCAGACATGATGAAGCCGGAGAAACTCATGGAGATGCAGAAAGCGATGATGCTGGGAGACGGAAAGACGCTTACCACGTTGCTTGACGAAGGGCAGCAGGCAAAACTGAACATCGTGCTGAGAAACCTTATGGGAGCCGACCTCACCAATCCCATGGTGAAGTCGCAGTTGGACGCACTTACCCCGAAGGCATTGCTTATGCAACTTACAATGATAATGAACCTCAAGAGCAATCCGAATTTCGACATTTCAAACAGTTTCGACGGTTATTTCCAGAAACTCGCACAGCAGGAAGGAAAGCCGGTGAAAGGCTTCGAGACAATGGAGTTTCAGACAGAGACACTGTACAAAGGTAGCACAATGGAGCGACAGACGGAGCAACTTATATGTTTCTGCGACAACTACGACTACATGCAAAATGTGACAGAACGCCTGACAAAAGCATATTTTGCCCAAGATCTCAAAGAAATAAAGAATTTGGTGGAAGAGAAACTCAACACCGCGTGCGATGCGACGGAAGAGGAAAACAACCGTCTTATATACGACCGAAACCGCAACTGGCTGGCAATGATGCCGTTGATAATGAGGCAGACTCCTACTTTCTTTGCCGTCGGCGCAGCGCATCTCGTGGGAGACAAGGGCGTGCTTGCCGGTCTCCGCAAAGCCGGGTACACGGTAGAGAGCGTGAAATGACAAACATTATGCAAGTAAAAGGAATACAAGGGTATGGGATTGCAGGAGGTATGGGCGACACACTTGTGCGGTTGCCACTATAATAATACCATGAACAGTAATATCGCCTATCCTCCCCACCCCCGTCCTCACAGGCGATTGCAACTTTCGGCGTATGCTATAGAGGTATGTAAAACACCCGTATGCAGACAGACAAACATCTCGTTTTACGGCAATATCGCCGAGATTGTATTGCAAAACCGCCGAAATTGGTTGGTAATTTCGGCGAAATTGAAAAGCAAATTCGGCTGTTTTACTTGAATATAAATGATTTTTAATAATAAAAAAGTGTAAAAAACACATGCTTAAAGAATATTTTATTAATTTTGCAAACATAATTGAAATTTGATACTAATTGAAATCATATTATTTAATAACCTAAGAGTATGAAACTTAAAAGAATCTTTTTTGCCGCGGCTCTATTCGTTGCAAGTGCCACGGCGGTAATGGCTCAGATGTTTCCTCAAATCCCGCAGGACGAAAAAGTGCGGGTTGGCAAACTGGACAACGGACTGACTTATTACATCCGTAACAACAACTGGCCGGAACACAAGGCAAATTTCTACATCGCACAGAGAGTCGGATCTATTCAGGAGAACGACGACCAGCGCGGTCTTGCGCACTTCCTCGAGCACATGGCTTTCAACGGTTCGGAACACTTCCCCGATTCAACACTGTTGGAATATACCCGCTCGCTGGGTGTGGAGTTCGGCAGCGACCTCAACGCTTACACCTCAATCGACCAGACGGTGTACCGTATTTGCAATGTGCCGACAGCTCGCGCCACTGCCGTTGACTCGTGTATCCTCATATTGAAGGACTGGTCCAACGGTCTCACTCTCGACACCAAGGAAATCGACAAGGAGCGTGGTGTGATACATCAGGAATGGCAGATGGGCGAAGGTCCCGGTCAGCGCATGTATCAGAAGATACTCCCACGGCTCTATCCGGGCTGTAAGTATGGCGAGCGTCTGCCCATCGGACTGATGGAAATTGTGGATAATTTCGAACCGGAGGTGCTCCGCGCATACTACCGCAAGTGGTACCGCCCGGACAATCAGGCTATTATCGTTGTGGGCGATGTTGACGTTGACCGCGTAGAGGCGCTTATCAAAGAACTTTGGAAAGGAGTGGTCGTTCCGACAGATGCCGCTCAGGTGGTGGCAGAACCCGTGCCCGACAACAACGAGGCAATATATATCTTCGAGAAAGACAAGGAACAGCAGTACTCCATCGTTAACATAATGATGAAGCACGACCCCGTTGCCGACAATGAAAAAGCCGACATGGGCTACCTGCTTGACCAGTATGCAAAGAGAATGATAGCAATGATGCTCAACATACGCTTCGAAGAACTCTCCAAGAAAGCAGACTGCCCGTTCGTAGGTGCATCGGCAGGCGACGGACAGTATATCCTTTCCAAGACGAAGGACTGCTTCGAACTGCAAGCCATTGCAAGAGATGACAAAGACCTCGACGTGCTGTCGGTACTGTACCGCGAGGCTCAACGCGTGCGTCAGTTCGGTTTCACACCGGGCGAATACGACCGTGTTAAGGCAGAATATCTCAGCCAGCTGGAGAAAGAATACAACAACCGCGACAAAGTAAACAATGCTACATTCGGCAATGCTTACCGTGACAACTATCTCGACAACGAGCCGATACCGTCTATCGAGACGAAATATCAGGTTATGAGCCAACTCCTCGGCTCGCCTATGATAAACGTGGATATTATCAATGAGTATGCCAAGGAACTCATCAGCGAGAAGGACTCGAACCTTGTGGTACTCGTAATGGCACGCGAGAAAGAAGAAAAAACTTATCCCAACGTAGAGCAGATGGCAGAAGCCATAGGCAAAGTACGCGCCGAGAAACTTGAGGCTTACGTGGATAACACCAAGAACGAACCGCTTATATTGCCTGAGAACATGCCGAAGGCAGGAAAAATCGTCAAAGAGAAGGAAAACAGCGTACTCGGATATAAGGAACTCGAACTGAGCAACGGTGCAAAAGTTGTTCTGAAAAAGACCGATTTCAAGAATGATGAAATTCTTTTCCAAGCCATTGCAAAGGGTGGAAACTCTGTTTACGGAGAGAAAGATTTCGTGAATCTAAGATATTTCGACGGCGTTATTGCACAGAGCGGATTGGGCAACTTCTCTAACACCGAATTGCAGAAAGCTCTCTACGGAAAACAGGCTTCTGTGGGTATCGGCATGAGCAACTTCTTCAAGTCTCTCTCCGGACACAGCGTGCCGAAGGACATAGAGACCATGATGCAGCTCATTTACCTCAACTTCACCAAAATATCGAAGGACGAGGAGTCTTACAACTCGATGATGCAGCAACTCGAACTGATGCTCTCCAACAAGGGACTTACACCGGAAGCCGTATATAGCGACTCGTTGATGGTTACAATCTACGGACATAATCCGCGATTCGCACCCGGCGACAAGACCGACCTGCCACAAATAAACTACGACCGTATCATGCAGATATGGAAAGAGAGTTTCAGCAATGCACGCGGCTTTGTGTTCTATTTCGTGGGCAACTACGACGAGGCAACCCTGCGTCCGCTAATCGAGAAATACATCGCTTCGCTGCCATCCACAAAGAAAGTTGCAGACTGGAAGCCGATTCAAACCTATCCGACCGGAAAGATTTCGAACGAGTTTACACGCAATATGCAGACTCCGAAAGCCACTGCATTCAAGTTCTGGCACGCTCCGATGCCTTATACTCTTGAGAACAGCATTCTCGCCGACGCTGCGGGACAGGTTCTCTCAATGGTATATCTGAAAGATATACGCGAAGATGCGAGTGCGGCTTATTCGGTAAATGCAGGTGGCGGACTGAACCGTCAGTGTGACAAAGCATTCGCAGTGATGCAGGCTTACTGTCCGATGGATCCCGAAAAGTCTGAGACGGCAATCAAACTCTTGGCAAAAGGCATTGCCGACAACTCTGTGAAAGTTGATGAAGACAAGGTTGCCAAGGTAAAAGAAAACATGCTCAAGAATGCTGACATAAACGCGAAGAGCAACAGCCACTGGCTGGATATCATTGATGAGTATGTGTGGACGGGTGTCGATCTGCAAAACAACTACAAGCAGATTGTTAATGACCTTACAACTGAAAAGATAGCAAACTTCCTCAAACAACTCCTTGCGGCAGGCAATGAGATTAATGTCATAATGACTCCTGAGAAGTAAGATTTAAAGAAACCGACCGCCGAAACGGTCGGTTTCTTTTTTAACCACCTGACTACTTGAACAAACAATCTACATTTTTGCAAATCTCACTTTGCCCTGATAAGTTAATTTCTCATAACTTATAACAACCTTGTGCCGTTTTTTTTGTACCTTTGCACCCGATAAATTAATTTACTGTTTTTTAATTAAGCAAAGCGATGGCATATTTATTTTCATCCGAATCGGTTTCGGAAGGACATCCCGACAAAGTGGCCGACCAGATTTCTGACGCGCTGCTCGACCAATTTTTGGCCTATGACGAAAAAGCCCGCTGCGCCATAGAATCGTTCGTAACCACGGGACAGGTGGTTATAATGGGCGAGGTGCGTAGTGAAGTTTACATAGACTTGGAAACTATTGCGAGAAAAACGATTAACAAGATTGGTTACAACAAAAGTGAATATAAATTCGACGGAGACTCGTGCGGAATACTGACCGCCATACACGAGCAGAGCGGAGATATAAACAGAGGTGTTGACAGAGAACTGAAAGAAGAAGGAAAAACCGCCGAAGACCAAGGAGCCGGAGACCAGGGAATGATGTTCGGATACGCCGTGAACGAAACAGAAAACTTCATGCCGGTATCGCTCGAAATAGCACACAGACTGGTTTACGAACTGGCAAAGATAAGGCGCGAGGGAAAGGAGATGACATACCTGCGTCCGGATTCTAAGAGCCAAGTGACGGTGGAATACAGCAACGACGGCATACCGCAGCGCATACATACGATAGTGGTATCCACACAGCATGACGAGTTCATGTCCGCAGAACAGGCAGGAAGCCAAAAAGAAGCAGACGAACTGATGCTCGAACGCATACGCGAGGACGTGAAAAACATACTCGTGCCGCGTGTGAAAGCGGATATTCACAGCGAGAAAGTACTCGAATTGTTCGGAGACGACATCATATATCACGTCAATCCCACGGGTAAATTCGTCATCGGAGGTCCCAACGGAGACACCGGACTGACAGGGCGGAAGATAATAGTTGACACATACGGAGGCAAAGGCGCACACGGCGGAGGCGCTTTCTCGGGCAAAGACTCCAGCAAGGTTGATCGCTCGGCGGCATACGCTGCACGATACATTGCAAAGAATATGGTGGCAGCCGGAGTGGCTGACGAGATGCTGGTACAGATAAGTTATGCCATAGGAGTGGCAAAACCGCTCAACATATATGTAAATACCTACGGCAAGGCGCGCGTAAACATGACCGACGGAGAGATAGCAGAGAGAATAGAAAAGATGTTCGACCTGAGACCGAAAGCCATTGAGCGACAACTTAAACTGAGGCAGCCAATGTACTTGGAAACCGCAGCATACGGTCACATGGGACGTGCAAGCGAGATTGTAAAGAAGACTTTCTCGTCAAGATACCATGAGGACAAGACCGTCGACGTGGAACTGTTCACTTGGGAAAAACTTGATCAGGTGGAGAGGATAAGGAGAGAATTCCTCATTTAGAATTGAGAATGAAGAACCGAGAACATGCGGTTCGAAAATTCAGGACTTATATATAGGCGGGAAAAAAGCATGGTGTTCAAGGCAGACTCTTTGAATAACGTTCGGCAACACATAGGAGGCGAGGTGACGGAAAACAGGCAGGAGGGGCAGAAAGGAAACACTGTCACGACAGAACTGACACCACGACAAGTGTTGCAGAGCCTCCCGGAAAATGCCACGCCGGCACAACAAGACTCGGCAATACAAGCACATTTCAAGCCTGCAAGGGAACACCTGAGCACTTGTCCGGACACACTGCGAATGCCGTTCGACTCGATTGCGGCAAAAGACGAACAAAAACCGTTCTTCGAAGAGTCGTTCTTCGACCGCGATTCAATGTTTCACCCAGAACTGTCGGGTGGAAGATACGGAGTGTCCGGCGACCCCGTGCCATACAATATGCGGGGAGACGACCTGATAACGGGGTTGTTGCTCGCATGTTTCATTCTCGGAATGATAGCATTCTCGCGTTCGCGTGATTTCATTTTCCGACAAGCGAAGAATTTTTTCCGTGTCAGGCGTGGCAACACCACAGTCGAGAACGAGACCACTTCGGAACTGCGCTTCCAGTTTTTCCTCGTATTCGTAACGAGTTTGCTGCTATCGTTGCTCGCTTTTTTCTATGTGGAAGAAACTGTGAGCAACCCACTCATTCTGAAATCACATTACACGCTGATAGCAATTTTTCTCGCATTGTGCCTAACTTATTTCCTGTTTAAGGCGGCACTCTATTCTATGGTGAACCTTGTCTTTTTCGACAGGGCTTCCAATGTAGCATGGATAAAGTCGCAACTCTTTCTGACGGGGATGGCGGGAGTTCTGCTCTTCCCGGCAGTTGTGTTGCTCATCTATTTCAACATACCTGTACAGACAATGTTGATTTACACTGTCACGGTGTTATTCCTTTTCAAAATGCTATCCTTTTACAAGTGTTATGTAACATTTTTTCGGAATAACGACTTTAAATTGCAGATTTTTTTGTACTTTTGCACGCTTGAAATAGTACCCCTTCTGACCCTTGTCGGAGGAATGATGATGATTGTAAACAATTTGAAAATAAATTATTAGACAGATGGTAAAGAAGATATTGGTATCACAACCTCAGCCTTCAAGCGAAAAATCGCCATACTACGACATTGCCGAAGATTTCGGAGTAGAACTCGTTTTCCGCCCTTTCATAAAAGTGGAGGGACTCTCATCGAGGGAGTTCAGGCAGCAGAAAGTGAGCCTGCTAAACTATACGGCGGTGGTATTTACGTCGCGGCATGCCATCGACAACTATTTCAAACTGGCAAACGAACTGCGCATAGAGATACCCGAGGACATGAAATATTTCTGCGTAACGGAGACAATATCGCACTATATACAGAAATATGTGCAGTACCGCAAGCGCAAAGTGTTCTTCGGAAGCACGGGAAAAATAACCGACCTCGTGCCGAGCATGGTAAAACACAAGACAGAAAAGTATCTCATACCGATGAGCGACGTACACGACGACAGCGTGAAGGAATTGCTCGATTCGAAGAAACTGAACCATAAGGAGTGTATAATGTATCGTACGGTAAGCAACGATTTCACGGAAGAAGAAACCGCTGCTTTCGATTATGACATGGTAGTATTCTTCAGTCCGTCGGGAATAACGGCTTTCAAGAAGAATTTCGGAGACAAGTTCAACGGCATATCGGTGGCGACGTTCGGTCCTTCGACGGCAAAGGCTGCACATGATGCGGGACTGTCGGTGGCCATTGAAGCACCGACAAAGGAATACCCGTCGATGACGGGGGCACTGAGACACTACCTGCTGGAGTGCGAAGAATAATAAAGACCGGAAACGAAAATGGCAATTACCGATGCTCCTACACTTGGCAAGGGAGAACGGATCAGTAGTAAGAAAAAAATAGACCGTCTCTTCGGAGGAGGGCACAGCAAATCGATGTCTGCCTTCCCGCTAAGGGCGGTATATGCCGTAATGGCGAGAGAAAAAGGAGATGCCGAGGCGGCAATGATGGTCAGCGTGTCGAAGAGAATGTTCAAGAGAGCCGTGAAACGCAACCGGGTGAAAAGACAGGTGCGCGAGGCATACCGCCTAAACAAGAAAGTACTGGCAGGCGTTCTTGAAAATATTGCCGACAAACAATTGCTCGTGGCATTTATATGGATAGACGACAAACTGCACACTTCGGCACATGTGCATCGTAAAGTGCGGAACATATTGGAACGCATTGCGGAAAGAATATCGAACGGGAAGATGCCGAAGGCATAAGGGTAGGAGGCTCAACAAGATGAAACTACTGAAAGACATATCCCGTGCTTTGTCATGGTTGCTTACACGTCCGATAATATTCTACCAACATTTCGTTACACCATACACACCGCCCTCGTGCCGATTCGTGCCGACATGCTCCGAGTATGCACGGCAGGCGATAACGAAACACGGTCCGATAAAGGGACTTGCACTCGCCGTGTGGCGCATTCTCAGGTGTAACCCCTGGGGCGGAAGCGGTTACGACCCGGTTCCGTGACACGATAAAGACGTCTCTACGGAATACTCCGGACAAATCTTCCCTATAACACCAATAACCCATCATGACAATGAATAAAAACTTTGTAGAAGAACTGAAATGGCGCGGCATGCTGTCACAGATAATGCCGGGAACAGAAGAATATCTCAACGACCACCTCGTATCGGCATATTTGGGGACAGACCCCACTGCCGACTCGTTGCACATCGGACACCTGTGCGGAGTGATGATGTTGCGACACCTGCAGCACTGCGGACACAAACCGATAGCACTCGTGGGGGGTGCGACGGGAATGATAGGCGACCCCTCGGGGAAAAATCTTGAACGCAACCTGCTCGATGAGGCGACACTACGGCACAACCAAGAGTGTATCAAAAAGCAACTTGCCAAGTTTCTTGACTTTGATAGCGATGCTCCGAACAGAGCCGAACTCGTAAACAACTACGATTGGATGAAGGATTTTACTTTCCTTGATTTCGCACGCGAGGTGGGAAAGCATATCACCGTGAATTACATGATGGCAAAGGAAAGCGTGCAACAAAGACTCAACGGAACGGCAAGAGACGGATTATCGTTTACCGAATTTACATACCAACTGTTGCAAGGGTACGATTTCTTACACCTATACAAGAACAACGGAGTGAGACTGCAACTCGGAGGAAACGACCAATGGGGAAACATGACGACGGGAACAGAACTAATCCGACGAACACTCGGTAGCGAATCCGAACCGGCGTTCGCGCTGACATGTCCGCTAATAACAAAGGCAGACGGCAAGAAATTTGGTAAGACGGAGAGCGGAAATATATGGCTCGACCCCAAAAGAACAACCCCGTACCGCTTCTATCAGTTCTGGCTCAACACCAGCGACGACGATGCAGAACGATACATCAAGATATTTACCTCGCTCGACCGCACCACGATAGAGACGCTTGTCGCAGAACACAAGCAAGACCCGGGAAGGCGAATGCTGCAGAAACGGCTCGCCGAAGAGGTGATGGTAATGGTACACTCGCGCCAAGACCTTGATGCGGCAATGGAGGCATCGAACATTCTTTTCGGCAAAGCCACGAAAGAGGGACTGCAGAAACTTGACGAACAGACATTCCTCGATGTATTCGACGGTGTGCCGCACTACGACATCTCCGCAGATAAGCTGGGATTGCCGGCGGTGGAACTGTTTACGCAGGCTGCTCCTATATTCCCGTCAAAAGGTGAAATGCGCAAGATGGTGCAGGGAGGAGGAGTGAGTCTGAACAAAGAAAAACTACAAACCTTTGACCGTATCGTGACAGCCGATGACCTGATTGACGGAAAATACCTGCTCGTGCAGAAAGGAAAAAAGAACTATTTCCTGCTCACGGTAAAAGGTTGACACTACGACTTATTGAATGAACTCGTTCTCGGACAGTCTACCCATTATGTTAAGGCAATGCTTTTCGCTTGTCATCACAGAAAGGTAAAACTGTTTTTATCCGGTTCAATGTTTGGTATTTTTCAATTCCGGGGACAATACGGAACAATCCCCGGCTTCCTTGAGCCGGCGAATAACACCGTTATTGTAAATCACAGCGGATTTTGTTTGTATCTTAATTGAATTTCAAAACAATCATAAAAGATACGACAATTTCCGCAGTTGATTGTATTTGATGCTCCGGTTCGGGATAAGTAATTAGTCGTTCCTTAAAAAGCCCACTTCACCGAAAAGTTAGATTGAAATAACTTTTCGGTGAAGTGGGCTTTTTAAGGAACGACTATATAATGAGATTATTGGAATTTATTGCAATGCAAAAAACAATAATATTTTTGTCCGATTCCATTTTTTTATTACCTTTGCGTCCAATTTTATTAATAGGTGAACAATTTATGGAGAAATACTTTTTCATCTTACCTAATTAATTATATAACAATGATAAAAAGAAATAAGTATCAGAAACCTACGACAGAGATTATTGTAGTAGAAAATGAGAGTTTTATTTGTGCATCACCCACAAAAGGAGATATTCAAGATTGGAATCTGCATGAAGATCGGTCTGGCGATGATGAATGGAATGATGACAACAATACAAGTAACAGTAAATAAATGAACTTATGAAATTAATGAATTATTCAAAAATTGTGCGAATAACATTGATATGTGGCTTCATATTGATAATATTAGTGTTTTCAGCTTGTTCCAATCAAGATGATATGGTAGAAACTGGAAAAGCGGATAAACAGGGTTATAAAGTGTCACTCAATGTAGAGATAGATGCCCATTCGTCTATCTCGCCAAAATACTCCATGACGCGTGTCGCAGTGGATGAAGATATTTCAAAAGGTCTAAAAACTACATGGAATGATAACGATAAACTTACAGTAGCCTATACGAGCAATGGAACAATGAAAACGGCTGAACTTACCGTAAAAAGTAAAGAAGGCAACTCTGCAACATTTACCGGGCAAGTAGAAACTTCGCAAGATGCAGAAGCATTCAATCACAGCACACTCTACGCTGTTAATAAAACAAGCAAAATTACAACCAAAGTGGATGCCAACAAACTGAAAGTTGAAGTAGACCTTGAAGGGCAAAAAGGTACGGCGGCAGGTATAGCCGAATACGATCTTCTTTATGCAAAAGGAAATGCGGGCTCTACTCTTTGTTTTACCCATCAGATGTGTGTGATGCGATTGGATTTCCAAACCGATGGTACAAAATTGGGAAGGCAACTCTCGGAGGTATCTTTTAGTTTTGTTCCCATCACTTCTACTCAAAGTAGTGTGTTTGCCGAGACTGTATCGTTCGAGTTCGGAGAAAACGAAAAAACAAATAGTTATAAAGGTAATACGTTCCTCACGTTGTCTGACATCTATACATCGGGTAATAAAGTATATGCCGTTCTGCCTCCACACCAAATAAACGATAAACTTACTGGTGAATTATCCATTAAAGTCAAGGATAACAAAGGTGTGGCATACCGCAAAAATATCAAATTAAAGAACAAACTATTTGCCGCACAGATGGTGGAAGTTAAAAGTATTAAGTTGCGAGAACCGGCAGAGCGAGTACCTGTCATTGGCGACTATTTGTATAGTGATGGAACATGGGGACCATTAGAATACTCCAAATATGGTGAATATCCTGTAGCGATAATATTCAGTAATTATACAAGTCTCGCAGATCGACAGAAAGGTTTTGTACATGGATATGCAATGGCTTTGCGTGATGCTGCATGGCCTACTGCATGGGGGCCAGATTATAATGATTATCAAGAAGCTCCCAATTTGTTTGAAAATATCCAAGCCACTGCACCACTTACAATGATGAATAATTTGGATGGATTGACTCTGTGTGAAACTTTAAATAATAAATATTTAAAGGGATATGGTTGGAATGCTCATTATGATAACAGTGTACCAACTGCAGCAATACCCGTTGCAATGGAGTATGGGAGTAGTGCATGGCGAAGAGCTTATACCGATGTTGAAGTTGATGTACCTGCACCTCCACATACCAGTGGTTGGTATCTGCCAAGCCTCGGACAATGGTATCTTATTTTTACGAAACTTGCAGGATTAAATCCGAATAATTTGGTATTCAATAGAGCCAATAATGGTTATGGTGATATTTATTCCATGAGTTGGCTATTCCGTAATTCAGAAGAAAAAAATACATATTTGCGTGATTTTTATAATAAATGCAATAGTTACGACAATCCTATTCTTAATTGGTATTATAACAACAATTATATACCACAAGCTACTTTTTATCTACCGTATCAAGGACAGATAGATTGGTATTTATGGGCCTGCGATGAAGCAAAAAGTGATGGTTCTGCATGCTGTGTGCACATTACAGATACGGAAATCAGTTTCACTTATTTAAGCAAAACTGCAGGAAGTACACAGGAAAATGGCTACGCAGCCCGTCCTGTCATTGCATTCTAAAAGTGTTCAAGAATTGTGCAAATATTTTTAACTGCCTAAAGGTTGGTGTAAATACTCCGGTTCGGGTTAGGAGTGCATTTTTTCTTGGTATTTTTGGTGTAATGGACATTTGGTAGGTCGGAAGTGCCAGCCTACCAAATGTCCATTACACCAAAAACTATGATATTCGGAATTACAGGCTTAATATTCAAAAAGAAATCTGAAAATCCCCCCCCCATCTATTGGGATTATGAGCCATTATAAAGTTTTGTACTAATGCTTTTCTACATTTAACCCAAATCGGTCATTAGACCGCATTTGCTTAGATTTGCCATTGCCGTTACGCTTCCCAACTGCTTTAGCCCGCTTGCTGCCATCTGCGCAGCCA
>NZ_RQZH01000150.1 GCF_003932845.1 Prevotella sp. OH937_COT-195 | reverse complement strand
ATTCTCTTTCAGGAATGAATACGATGGTCATACCATACAAAAGACGTTGGAACAAACCCAAAGGATGACCGGGAAACATATTAATAACCCGGCGGCAGCCAGAGGGTTATAGAGGTGTGAGACAGATCGGGGATACAAAGATACTCATCCCGGACGTTCCTAAAGCAAAAGATACCTGTTACCAAAAGAGAAAGAAACACAAACTATTTTGTAAACGAGCAGGCATAGAGCCAACGATAGGACATCTTAAAAGTGATTACAGATTATCTCGCAACTTTTATAAAGGTGTGAAAGGAGATGCTGTCAATGTCTTATTAGCTGCGGCGGCATATAACTTCAAAAGAGCTATGAGAGTTCTTTTGTGGCTTATAAAAAGAATCAGCGTGAATTTCGATTTTACAAACTTCACGCTGAAATATAGTTTTTAAGGGACGACTACATA
>NZ_RQZH01000149.1 GCF_003932845.1 Prevotella sp. OH937_COT-195 | reverse complement strand
CTGAGTAAAAACCTATGTTTACCTTCCTATAATAGCAATGGAAAACGTTGCAGGAATCGTAAGGTAAGGCTTTCTGAAAGTGAAATCATGACCATCCTCGTGTGCTATCATTTCGGTACATATCGTATTTTAAGGAGTATTATCAGAATTGTATCCATGGCCGGCTCAAACATGAATTCCCGACCGCCGTCTCCCATAATCGTTTTGTAGGACTCATGCCCCGGGTATTCTTTAAGATGATGTTATTTATGAGACTCTGTGCCTTCGGCAAATGTACAGGTATAACGTTCGTTGACAGCACCATGATGCCGGTGTGCCATAATGTAAGGCGATACTTCAATAAAGTATGTAGTCGTCCCTTAAAAACTATATTTCAGCGTGAAGTTTGTAAAATCGAAATTCACGCTGATTCTTTTTATAAGCCACAAAAGAACTCTCATAGC
>NZ_RQZH01000148.1 GCF_003932845.1 Prevotella sp. OH937_COT-195 | reverse complement strand
GTATATAAGAGAAATATATATCAAGAAAAAACAAGTGGAATGAAATCTAATAGAGAGTAGCTAGATAATATGATAGAAGAACTTCAAGAAAGAGACATGGTTATAATAACCGATTTAAATAGGATATCAAGAAGTACAAAGGAGTTACTTAATATTATAGATAGAATAAAAGCTAAGGGAGCTGATATAAAAAGCATTAAAGATACTTGGCTAGATACATCAAGTGATAATCCATATAATAGTTTTTTACTAACTGTTATGAGTTGATTGAATCAGCTAGAAAGGGACTTAATAAGTCAAAGGACTAAAGAAGGTTTAAGAAGTGCAAAAGCTAGGGAAAGGAATATAGGAGGCCTTCTAAGAGAAATGATAAAGCTGATACAGTAGGGTTACTATATAGAGAAGGTTATAAAATAGTTGATATAGTAAAACAAACAGTTTTAAGT
>NZ_RQZH01000147.1 GCF_003932845.1 Prevotella sp. OH937_COT-195 | reverse complement strand
CTCGGCTCCTTCAAGGTCATCTCCACCGGCAAGCGCGTGGAAAGCAGGCAGGACGTCACCGCCGAAACGCTCAAGACACCGCGCATACAGTTCTTCCCACGCAAGGAAATGCTCAATCAGGCAAAGGCGGTGCAACGCGTGGTGACGCACGAGCCTTAGCCCCCGCGGGCGGCACGCACGGCAAACGGGCAGGGGCACTACCACGGTGCGGACCTGCCCGGAGCCACAACTAATTATCAAACTTTTCAGTTCAAATCAATGACTTAATTCAAACAATAATGAAAAAGAATTTACTACGGAACATGCTCGCGGCGACAGTCGCGCTGTTCACAGCCCTCTTTGCCCTGCCCGCCACGGTGCAGGCGCAGACCTACTACGACCTCTGGATTGCCGGCACGCAGGTAACCTCCGACAACTGCAACGACCTCAGCGTGATTGACGGCGTGAGCGGAAGGG
>NZ_RQZH01000146.1 GCF_003932845.1 Prevotella sp. OH937_COT-195 | reverse complement strand
TCTTTGTTGCTTCCATTGTTGATAAATACAATACCTTTAATAGCGCCTTATCACTAGGATATACCGTTCTTTGTCTATTTAATTTCTTGTAAGTGCTATTCAAACTTTCTATTGCACTTGTTGTATATATTACTTTTCTGACTTCTAATGAGAATTTAAATATTGGTGTTAATACATCCCAATTTTGATACCAACTTATCATTGAATTTGGATATTTTTCTTTCCATTTTTCACTTACTTTATCTAAATTTTCCAGTGCTTGTGTTTCTGTTACAGCTAAATATATACTCTTTAAATCTGTGGAAAATTCTTTTTTATCTTTGTATGACACATATTTTAAAGTATTTCTAACTTGATGAACTACACAACGTTGATATTCTGTTTGTGGAAAAGCTGCAGCAATAGCTTCTTTCATTCCTGTTAACCCATCAGCGCAAATTACCATTATGTCTTTTAC
>NZ_RQZH01000145.1 GCF_003932845.1 Prevotella sp. OH937_COT-195 | reverse complement strand
TCCATCCCCAGCGAGGCCGCAAAATTCCTGATCGCATCGCTGTCATAAGCTTTATCGGCCAACAGATGGTCGGCTGTCGTATCGGCAATCAGTGCTTCGGCAAACAGGCAATCTGCCGCACTGCCTTCGCTTAACACGAATCTTACCGGCATCCCGTGGGCATCCACCGCCAGATGCAGCTTGGTATTCAGCCCCCTTTTGTACGGCTCATGCCTTCATTGCCGCCTTTGGCTCCCGCTGCATGGGGGTGAACCTTGATATGGGTAGCATCCATCATCAGCCACTCCATGTCTTTTTCTCCCGCAAGGATGAGCATCAGTTTCGTCCAGATACCTTTGTCGCGCCAACGGATAAAGCGGCGATGGGTATTGCTCCACCCACCGTAATCGGGCGGCAGGTCTCTCCAGGGTGCACCGGTGCGCAGTATCCAGAAAACGGCGTTGATGAATTGCCGGTTATCCAT
>NZ_RQZH01000144.1 GCF_003932845.1 Prevotella sp. OH937_COT-195 | reverse complement strand
GCCGAGCATAGATTCATGATGAAGTTGTGTATGGAGCGATGCCTTGAATGCACAAGGTCAGCCTTGTTCTTCAACAGCTCGTTTATGCCCTCCATGATGTATCTCTTCCTGAGCATTATCTTATCCCACATGGGCATGAGTTTGTTCTTCATCTTGGCCTTAAGCCCATGCACAAGGTGAATCCCCCTGTCAAAGAGACTCTCAAATAATTCCCGCTTGATGTATCCCCTGTCGGCAAACACTTTTCCGTATGGCACTTTTGTAAAAACAGACCATACTCTCTTATCCCCGTCATCTACGTTAGCCGGTGTGAGACAGAACGTTATGATGTCCCCCGTGTCGTTGCAGAGCAGATGCGACTTGAAGCCATGACACCACCCCATAGTGCCTTTCCCACTCTTGGCAATCCCCTTAAATACTTTATTGAAGTATCGCCTTACATTATGGCACACCGGTATCATGGTGCTGTC
>NZ_RQZH01000143.1 GCF_003932845.1 Prevotella sp. OH937_COT-195 | reverse complement strand
GAACCAAACTCAAAATCCAGTGTCCGCAAGGACGTGCCGGTTCGACCCCGGCCGCCGGTATAGTTATAAAACAAGGTTTTTAAACCTTGGGCTCTTTGTCAACTGTAGTGGGTAGGTGAAAAGCTAACATCTGGAGAGAATCAGATTGGTTCTCTCCTTTTTGATGTTCAAGGCAATCAAAATCCTTCTTTTAAAGTTGTCATCTTTCGGAATCCAAAGGCATTTCGTTTAATGACTTTGATGAGGTTGTTTGTCGCCTCAAGTTTGGCATTTGAATAGGGTAGCTCTAAAGCATTGATAATCATGTCCTTGTCTTTCAAAAAGGTCCTAAAGACCGTCTGAAAGATAGGATTCACCTTTGGCAGAGTCTCATTGATCAGGTCAAAGAAATGCTCAGTCTGTTTTTCTTGGAAGTGAAAGAGAAGTAATTGATAGAGTTCGTAATGTTCTCTAAGTTCTTGGGAATAGCCG
>NZ_RQZH01000142.1 GCF_003932845.1 Prevotella sp. OH937_COT-195 | reverse complement strand
GTTCTTGCTTTTGTCTAATAATTCTGCACATGCTTTAATTCCATTTTCTGTTTTTTTGAAAATTAGGGATTGAATTTTATCATATTCAATTCCATTATAAAAAACAGAGCTTTCTGCTATCATTAATTTCTTCGCTGTAGTTGAGTTCATTCTTTTTTCTCCTTTTTTCTATTTCTTATACTGATTTCTAACCTTACTGCATTTAATCCTGCTTTTGTTATTTCAGGATCTGTAGAATAATAGCCTCTATTATTCATAATTAAATTTTCATATTTTGTTATACACTCTAAATTATCTATATTTAAATTTCGAGTATTCCTATCTAAAAAAACTACAATCTTTCCTTTTGGAATTTTTCCAAAATGTTTTTCATAAATAACTCTATGCTTTAAATTCCACTTGTTAGGTTCTGCCACTTTTATTTCAATATATCCGTCTTTAGTTATTCTTTCAGAACCTACTTCTCTTATG
>NZ_RQZH01000141.1 GCF_003932845.1 Prevotella sp. OH937_COT-195 | reverse complement strand
GGGAAGAACTGTATGCGCGGTGTCTTGAGCGTTTCGGCGGTGACGTCCTGCCTGCTTTCCACGCGCTTGCCGGTGGAGATGACCTTGAAGGAGCCGAGGTCTGCCAGGTCGATGGCCCGGCCGGCGAACATCTCTTCGCGGACGATTTCGGCCAGGGCGGTGATGGCCGAGCGCACGTCGGCGCGCGATAGGGCAGTGAGGTTGATGATGCGGTCTTCCACCTGCTTGGCGGTTACCTTGTCTTGCGCCACGGGTGCGGCGTAGAACATGGTCTTGCCCTTGTTCTTGCCGATGCGCATCATTTCGGATTTTACTTTGTAAATCAACATGTTTTTTGTTTTTTAATGATTGTACTTGTGCGGCTCTTGCCGCGTTGGCGATTACGCCTCTGTCGTTCCTTGGGAAGTGTTTTGGTCGTTCCTCAGGAAGTCCTTTCACCGTTCCTTGGGAAGTCCTTTGGCCGTTCCTTGGGAAGTGTTGTTCTTGCGAAG
>NZ_RQZH01000015.1 GCF_003932845.1 Prevotella sp. OH937_COT-195 | reverse complement strand
AAATGGCAGCCGGAAGCACAGGCGGAATACTGGCAGGTGACGTGGGAACTCAATGGCGGCGCATGGCCTTCCGAAGGAGACAACCACGCCGTGCAGGTGCTCAAAGGCGGAACTCTGGCAGAACCCGCCCCTCCGGTGAAAGCCAATCATACTTTCGAGGGTTGGTATAAGGAAGCCGGTCTTACCAACAAGGTCGATTTCCCCTACAACGTAAGCGACGTAACTGCAAACTTTACGCTGTATGCAAAGTGGAAGAAGAATGGCGGAACAATAATTGAAAGTCCGAAAATCGGTGATTACTATTACGACGACGGAAGTTTTTCAGAAGATTTAAACAATGCCAAGACATGTATGGGAATAGTGGTTCGTGAGAAAACTTCACAGCAGAAAGGGCTGGTCGTATCGCACGATGTTAAAGAGGCAGGCGGATGGTGGATGCCGGTCACTCCAACAGGTTTCGTTTATAAACTCACGAATGCGAATGACGAGAACGATGGTGCAAAGAATCTGGAAATGATAAAGAAATGGAATAATTGGGAGAAATGGTATCCTGCATTTTCGTGGTGTACCAAAAAGGGCAATGGTTGGTATCTGCCGGCAATCAACGAACTTAAAACACTTTGTGATTTATTGTTCGAAAATGCCTCACTAAATGCAAGACTTGAAGCAATTCCCGGAGGAAAACCACTTGCATTGCCTCAATATTGGTCTTCCACAGAAAAATCTGACCGTACGGCACTTGTTTATGTTCCTCAATGGAAGTCTGTAATAGCAAGGAACAAGACTTATGCTCAATCAAGCAATGTATCCACCCGTGCCGTTCTCGCATTTTAGCATTGTCATCATGGCATAACCCGTCTCGGACAAAGATATTATAGAAAACAGAAAGACGTATAGATAAAACAAGGAATGATATGAAATGGTTTATTAAAACATTTCGGCAATATGCCGATTTCAGCGGCAGGGCAACCCGGCAAGAGTTTTGGATTTTCGTGTTGTTCAACTTGCTGTTCACAATGATATGGGCAGTTGTCGCCGGACTGATTACATTGCTGTTAGATGGTTTTTTAAATGATTACATCTACAAGATGATATTCATGAACAAACTGACAGTGCTTTATTATGCCGTGATGGCTGTCCCCTCGATGGCGGTCGGCATACGCCGTCTGCACGACACCGGGCGCAGCGGATGGTGGATGCTTGTCGGTCTCATTCCTTTTGTGGGCGGTATATGGTTGCTTGTTTTGATGTGTCTTGAGGGTAATGCATACGACAATCGGTACGGCATCCGCCCCGATGAATCAACAGAGAATGTCCCGAAACCTGCCTTACGGCAAAAGGCACTTATGTGGCTGACATCATTTTCCGTTTTCGGCATTTGTCTGTGTTTATTCGATTTTTTCAAACTGTTCATTTTCCCCAATTATGGTGATACAGGTAGGTTGGACATGTTGCTGTCCGTTACGATTAATTTTTTTATTTCAATCTCTTTTATCATTATGGGAATCGCCTTTCTGCAAAAGAGAAACTATTTCCGCGTAGTTGGTGGTTGGATAGTCTTTGCGCATGTTCTTTGGTTGGTATTGGCAATTTGGCAAATAATGCAAATAATTGATTTCCGTATCAATATTGAATACGTGCTGCATATTATGACACTCCTTGCTTTCGTCCTGTATGGTGTATTGTTGTTGGCAGGAAAAGGACGTTTTTCGCTGACAAACTATGTACTGATTGGTGCAAGCGGTTTCACTATTGTTTCGGAATTATTGAGTATGATGTCGTTATATTACTTTTTGAAAGACTCTCCCGGTTTTTTTATAAGCCAAATACTGTTTAACCAATTATTAGATTTAATCGTACCGTTGTTGTTGCTGCTGTATGCCATTGGGAATCTTACCGCAGCGGAAAAAGATACCAAATACAAATCACAAATATAATAACCATTAAACCCAAATCTGTCATTAGACCGCATTTGTTTAGATTTGCCATTGCCGTTACGCTTCCCAAGTGCTTTATCCCGCTTGCTGCCATCTGCGCAGCCATTACATCCCGACGCAGCCCGCCACGCCTTCGATGAAACGGTTGCACATCCGCTCAACAATCGAACAAAATCGGTTGAGGGTTCTAATGACCGATTTGGGTTAAACGAATATTCGCATCTGCTGTTCTGTCCGTCGCCGAATCCATAATGTCGATGGGCAGAACAAGCAGATTAAAAACAGACTCACGAACACAACGAGCATCTCAACGACATTGTATATAAAAACTCCTTTTCGTGGCACGCATGACAATTCGGTGGTGAATTGCATGTTCCGTATTATGCGTTTGTTATAATTTCCAAGATTTCTTCGCCGTATGTCTCGGCAGATTTCTTTCCGAAAAAGGGAATCGAAATTAGTTGTCCGATTGTTTGCGGACGACTGTTGGCTATCCCGATGAGTGCTTTTTGCCGAATGATGGCGTAAGGCGGAAGTCCTTTCTCTACGCTCTTGTTCTGTCGCCATTCACGGAGTTGTTCAAACAGAGCCTTGTCCTGCACGTCTTCTGTGTTCACATTGCTCTTTGCCTTCTCTTTTTTGTTGCGCTTTGTGCGTTTTTTCGGTATTTCTTCTCTGTCGTCTGTCACGCCGAGTGTCACTCGTTGTTTAATGCGCATGAACGTTACGGGGTCGAATCCGTTCAATGCCACCTCTTTCAGTATGGCTGTCTTTATATCGTAAATCATGCCGGTGTCTGCAATGGCATCGAGAAATCGTTTTTGTACATGCCTGCTGTCACTTTCTGCCGAGGTGGCCGGCAGAAGGTCGCCGAGGATGTCGGTCACGGTGTCAAGGAAATAAGTTGCGCTGCGTTTGACACGTTCGGCGAATTGAGTATTGTTCAGTTCGCCACCGTTCATTGCCATGAAAATTGCCGTCCATTTGCGTGCCACCTCCACAACCTTGTCTTTTATGTCGCTGCGTGCTTGTCTGTGTGCTGCCGCGAGCCTTGGGTGTGTGCCGGCGAAATGCTCTTCAATTACTCGTGCAAGTTGATTTTCGCTGCGCTGCAAGTCGTTGAAATCGAACAGTTGTCGCAGTTGCTCGATGTGGTATTGCTCCTTCAGTGCGGGCAGCATGCTTATGCTGCGTTGCGCCGCCTCGCCCTGCATGGCGATATAGTTTCCCACGCCTCGGTCGTTCATTATGTTTGACTGTTGCACGGGTTTTGCCAAAACCAGTCCGTCAAGCGACTTACACCGGCTAAGTGCCACATACACTTGTCCGGCGGCGAACGAGAAAGCGGCATCTATGATGGCATGTTCGAAAGTAAGTCCCTGACTCTTGTGTATCGTTATTGCCCATGCGAGACGCAGCGGCAGTTGCCTGAATATGCCCTGCACTGTGGTCTCTATTTCTTTTGTCTGTGCGTTCAGTTCGTATTTCGCGTTCTCCCATTCCGTCGCTTCCACCTCAATTTCGCAGTCATCGCCGGGACATGTCACGCATACGTGCCCCTGGTCTATGCTTGTTATCCGTCCTATTCGCCCGTTGTAGAATTTTCCGGCAGGGTCGTTTTTAACGAACATTACTTGCGCCCCCTCTTTAAGAGTCAGTTCCCCGTCGGTGGGGTAGGAGTATTCGGGGAACGTCCCCTCTATGTCTGCTTTGAAACGGTATGCCTTGCCGCTAATGTTGGCGAGGCGATTTTCGTTGTACGAGTCGGCAATATGATTGTGTGTGGTAAGCCGTATGTATCCTTCATCGGCTTTCGGACAGAAATCCGGCAGGCAGCATCGGTTCAGTCGGTCGATGTCCTGCGGTGTTACGCGTCCCTCGCGTATATGATTGAGAATATCGATGAACACCGGATCTTGCTGCCGATACACATGTTGTAGTTCGAGTGTTACATACGGAGTTTGCTGCAAAACTTTCGAACCGAAGAAATATGGCGTGTCGTAATGTTCTTGAAGCAAGGCTTGGTCGGCTGCCGTCACCACCGGCGTTAGTTGTTGCAGGTCGCCTATCATCAGCAGTTGTGCACCTCCGAACGGTCGTCTCGGGTCTCTGAAACGTCGCATCACGTTGTCTATGGCATCGAGCAGATCGCTCCTTACCATTGATATTTCGTCTATTACGAGCAGGTCGAGAGTGCGCAGCAGTTTCTTCTTTTCTTTCGAGAAATCGAACCGTTCCTTGTAATGCGTTTGCGGGACGTATGGCGACAGCGGCAGTTGGAAGAAAGAATGTATTGTCTGTCCGCCGGCATTTATTGCGGCAACTCCCGTTGGTGCCACCACCACCATTCGTTTCGGCGAGCGACGTTTAATCTCGCGCAGGAATGTTGTCTTGCCCGTCCCCGCCTTTCCCGTTAGAAATATGCTCACACCGGTATTCTCGACAAACTCCCATGCCAGTTGCAATTCTCTGTTCTCTTTCATTGTTTCTTTTACTTGTAGCTTTGTCTCGCCTTGCGCGACGGTGGCAGTCAGAATGTCTGCAGATGTGTTAATGTTTGGCAAAGATAACGATTTATTTCCTTACGGCAAAGGGAATGTTCCATAAAAGAATGCCCGAATTACGGTACTCCGGTTTATTGTTGTCTGTCAAATACGGAAACAATGCGGGAGACCGCATGCAGTCTCCCGACATATATTGTCTGTTGTCAATGTGCACGGGGATACATCTCACCGCCCCGCACGTCATGTTCGTATCAGTTCTTCACCTTTTTCTTACCGTCAACCACATACACACCCTTCGGCAAATTCTCCCATTCGCCGTCCGTCTTCATTCCGTTTATGTTGTATATGCCTTTCCTTGCGACGGTCTTATCATCGGTTGTCACCGTCTCTATTCCCGTGGCAATACCTTTTATTATCCTGATGTTGTCAAGAAGAATGTAGTTGTTGTCTTTGCTGTTGCAGTGTCTGAACGCCACATGTTTTGTTCCGGCGGGCAACGGCAGCGTGCGCTCGTACCATATTGATTGGGTATCACTTCCTCCGATTTTAACCAATCCTTCCGGTTTCTCGTCTATAAGCACTTTCGTGAAATCGGCAACATCATTACCCGTTGTCGAGGCGAGTACCTGATAATGATCAGGATATTTTGTATTCATGGCAAACCGGTAATTTAACTCTGCTGCATCCGAAAGCAACGGAGAGATTAAATAGTTGTTCGGGTCTAATTCTTTGTTGTTCCATGACCAACTACCGATTACTTTGTCACCTGACAAAGGAAACAACCAATAAAGTTCTGTTCCATTTATTATTTTCCATGTCTCTCCGTCATTGTCCTCATCCTCCGTTGTCCATCCTTCGGGCATGGCATCTTCCTCGAAACTTTCGAAGAGAGAAATGAACTCGGGGTCGTACATTCCCGCCGGTGCCATCTTTGCCAATCCTCCCGCATTATTTATTGCATCGACAAAATCCTTTGCATCATACATCGTGGTCAACTTTTTCAATATACATGGTGCACTCTCCACAAAATCCTTGGCCTCTTTCAATCCTATGCCCAACTTTTCTCTTAACACCTTGATGACGGGCAGTTTGTTATCCTTGCAACTCTCCAGCACCACATCGTATGCAGGCTTGATGTTGCTCACCGTTACGTTGTCGATGAGCCAAGTGTATTCAAGTCCGGTTCCGTTACCGTCGTATGCACGCCATGATATGTTTACGTTTTTTCCTGCGTATGCACCGAGGTCTACCGTTATAGCATTCTCATACTTGTTTTCTTCGGTAACATTCCACAACTTTGTCCATGTCTCTCCGTTGTCAGTGGATATTTCCACATTGTAACGCGAACCTTTTTCCGCATCGTAATCGGGAATGAAATTCCAAAAGGTAAGAGTGGCGTTGCTTCCGAGTTTGATTGCAGGCGAAACGAGTCTTTCGTCTTGCTTGTTCCACGACCATCCCAGCCACATCTGCTTCTCTCCATCGTGGGGAACCACAGTTACATCATTAAATTTCTTTGTACCCCACTGCACCCATGTCTGTGAGTTATTTGTTGTCTCCACTCTCCATCCGTCTGCAATCACGTCTCCCTCGAAACTGTACTTGTACTCCGTCTGCGCGTTCGCATCGGTAGTCCATAATGCCGCCATTGCGGCCAGTCCTGCTAAAAGTAAATTTTTCTTTTTCATGTTGTTGTTGCCTCTCTCCTTTACCCCTTTCTGGGAATGCTTACAGAGGCTCGGGCATTTGTGTTAGTGTTAAAGTTTTGTCAAATCATGTCTTGGTTGCTTGTATCTGCCATTTGTTTTCTCTGTTTTGGCATTTGGTTTATACAAATATAATAATATTTTTCCAAAGGATTTTGTTTATGCGTTCTTTTTTTAACATAAATTGTAAAAACGAGACGCTTGATTAATAAAAAAGTTATTTTTAACTTTATCTTTTTCCGATATTCATGTGCTGTGTGTCAATCATTATTGGTGTATGCCATAAGTCTGTTTCGGCAATCGGTGTAAATTAAACCCAAATCGGTCATTAGACCGCATTTGCTTAGATTTGCCATTGCCGTTACGCTTCCCAACCGATTTAGCCCGCTTGCTGCCATCTGCGCAGCCATTACATCTCGACGCAGCCCGCTACGCCTTCGATGAAAACGGTTGACATCTGCTCGACAATCGAACAAAATCGGTTGAGGGTTCTAATGACCGATTTGGGTTAAAACGGCAGAGTTTTATCTCCCGTTCTTTCCTTCCGAATATGTAAAACAGGCGGAATTGCTTTTCAATTTGGGCGAAATTGCAAAGCAAAACAGTCGCTTTTGCGAGGGCAAAGCACAGTTGTCGCTTTTCGACACAATTATCTTCATAAAATCAAATAAATCTAACGGAATATTATAACTCGGATATTTCTGCAAGACTATTGTGCCAAGAGTTTTGCAGAGGTCTGAAAATATTAGTATCTTTGTACCGTTTTGAAACATAGAAATAACATAAACCTAACAACAGAATGAGAAAGTTTATCGCATTGTCGGCACTCGCGCTGACAGCAACAACAATGACTGCGCAAAACATTGTCTATCCGCAGGCACCGAAAGACGGCACCGTGGACACATATTTCGGCGTGAAAGTGCCTGACCCTTATCGTCCCTTGGAGGCAGACCGGAGCCAAGAAACCACGGCATGGGTAGAGGCTGAAAACAAAGTGACCAACGCTTACTTGGCGAAAATACCCTTCCGTGCCAAACTCTTGAAACGTTTGAAGGAAGTAGCGGACTTCGAAAAGGTTAGCACACCGTTCAAGAAGAACGACAAATGGTATGTATATAAAAACAACGGACTGCAGAACCAAAGCGTGCTATACCAAATGGACGAGTTGGGAGGAACGCTCCGCGAGTTTCTCGACCCTAACAAACTGAGCGACGACGGCACCGTGGCATTGCAAAATGCAACCTTTTCGAAGGACGGAAAATATATGGCTTACGTCATTTCGCGCAGTGGAAGCGATTGGCAGGAAATTTACGTGAAAGACGTGGCAACGGGCGAACTGCTGACCGACCACATAGAATGGGCGAAGTTTGGTGGCGCACAATGGTGCGGCAACGGCTTCTATTACAGTGCATACGATGCCCCCGAAAAGGGCAAGGAGTTCAGTTCCAAGAACGAGGTGCACAAGGTTTACTACCACAAAATAGGCACGAAACAGAGCGACGATGTGTTGTTCTACCGGAATCCTGTTCACCCGCTGCGCTTCTATTCGGTTTGGGTGAACAAGGACGAAACCATGATGTTCCTTTATGAAAGCGGTGCGGGTTCGGGTGTGAATCTATATGTACGCGACCTTCGTGTGCCAAACTCGCAGTTCATACAGATGACTTCCAACATGGACTTGCAGTACAGCCCCATCGAAACCATCGGCGATGACATCTATCTGCTCACCAACGATGGTGCGCCACGTGGCCGCGTAATGGTTGCCAACATACACAAGCCTGGCTTTAAAGATTGGAAAGAACTCATCGGCGAAAGCAAAAACGTGCTCGAGGACGTGCAGTTTGCCGATGACAAACTCGTGCTTACTTACAACCAAGATGCTTCTACCCACCTTTATGTTTACTCGACAGACGGCAGGAAACTCAACGAAATAAAACTCCCTACCGTGGGACGCGCTTACTTTAACGGCAAACGCGGACAGAAAGAATGTTTTTACGGCTTCTCTTCGTTCACCGTTCCTAATACCATCTACCGGTACGACATTGCAGAAAACAAGAGCACTTTATACGCCGCACCGAAGATTAAGTTCGACCGCGATAAATATATCACCCGGCAAGTTTTCGTCACAAGTAAGGACGGAACGCGCGTCCCGATGTTCCTAACCTGCAAAAAGGGGCTGAAACAAAACGGAAAGAACCCTGTACTCATATATGGATATGGTGGGTTCAACGTGTCGTTGCCTCCAAGTTTCTCGTCAATGCGCATACCGTTCCTCGAAAATGGAGGCATCTATGCACAGGTAAACCTGCGTGGTGGTAGCGAATATGGTGAAGAATGGCACGTGGCAGGCACAAAAATGCAGAAGCAAAACGTGTTCGATGACTTTATTTCGTCTGCCGAATGGCTCATTGCCAACAATTTCACGAGCAAAGACCACATCGCCATTATGGGCGGCAGCAACGGCGGACTCCTCGTTGGCGCATGTATGACGCAACGCCCCGACCTGTTCAAAGTCTGCATTCCGCAAGTGGGCGTAATGGATATGTTGCGCTACCACAAGTTCACCATCGGCTGGAACTGGGCGCCTGATTACGGCACAAGCGAAGACAGCAAGGAAATGTTCGAATATCTGTATGCCTATTCGCCCCTGCATAATTTGAAGAAAGGCGTCAGCTACCCTGCCACACTCGTAACAACAGCCGACCACGACGACCGCGTAGTGCCCGCACACTCGTTCAAATTTGCAGCAACCTTGCAAGATTGCCAAGCCGGCACGGCACCCGTACTCATTCGTATTGACAGCAAAGCGGGACACGGCAGCGGCAAACCATTGGCAAAACAATTGGAAGAACAAGCCGACATCTACGGCTTTATTATGAAACACTTGGGTATGAAGTTTAAATAGAATGGGATACGGACGGAAAACACATATAGGCGAAACATCGTAAACACAGACTCGAAGCGTTGGGGGGGAATTATAATCCCCCCGACACCGGACAAACGCCTCTCCCTTGGTTGTTATCGGCTTTTATGCCGGGTGTTAGGAGTGTGGTAAGCCCAAATCGGTCATTAGAGCCCTCAACTGATTTTGTTCGATTGTTGGGCAGATGTGCAGCCGTTTCATCGAAGGCGTAGCGGGCTGCGTCGAGATGAAACGGCTGCGCAGATGTCAGCAAGCGGGCTAAAGCGGTTGGGAAGCGTAACGGCAATGGCAAATCTGAGCAAATGCGGTCTAATGACCGATTTGGGATAAATCCGACCTTACGTTGCCGAACCGCATTTATGGTGTTTTTAACAGATATATAAAAAGAGGATGTGCCTGTGTTGACACATCCTCTTCGCATTTATGTTACATGTCAGAAGTTCACGCCGAAAGTGAGCATCACGGCACTGTTGTGGCACTCGTCGAAATCGTCATGCCCGATGTTGGCAAGTCCGAGATCGTAGGTAAGGTCGGCATAGAACAAGTCGATGCCTACGCCCACACCCATTCGCAATCCGGCATCAAGGCGTTCGAAAGAACTGTCCGAATCGCTGTCGAACGAACTATATGCCTTGCGATTCTTGAAATTCTTTATCTTTCCGGACACTCCGCATGCGAAATATCCGCCGAAGAACGGCTGTATGGAGAAAGTCTCGTCGATGTTGTAGGCATATTTAAGCACGAACGGCAATTCCACGTATCCAAGGTTGTAGGTAAAATCGAGTGGACCATTCTTGTTCTTGCCGCCTTTTTCCGTATAGTAAAGACCGGACTCGAAGTAGAGCGGTGCACGGTCTGTTAGTCCCATGCCGACTGCGAAGCCCACGTTTAGTCCCGTCATGGTTTTTCCGCCATCGAGCAACGGGTTGTCGGAGTTTACCGTTGTAAATGCCGGACCCACGCGGAAACCGTAATAAACATCGCGGTTGTCGTAACTGCCGTGCCTCCTGTTGTTGTAATCAAGGTGTCGCTTGTTGCGGTTATAATACTTACTTCGCTTGTAATTCTGTGCGAATGACGGCATTAAAACAAATGCTGCCAATGCGATTGTGGCGATAATCTTTTTCATGTCAAAAACGTTTTTCAGGTTAAAACTATGCCGCAAAGATACTCTTTTCCTTGCAAACGGCAAAGAGATTACCCCTATTTGTATTAGGTTTTTCCCTATTCTTGACATAATTTTGTCACTTTCGCTTGAACAACACCATTGCCACTATTGGTGCTCCGACGAGCGCAGTTACGGAGTTTATCGGCAATGCGCCCTCGAAGCCGGGCATGCGCGCGATGATGCAACACGCAAGGGCAAGGGCAGAACCGGTGAGCATGGCGGCAGGCATCAGTACGCGATGGTCTGCAGTGCGCCATATCGAGCGACAGAGATGAGGCACGGCAAGCCCGAGAAACATTATCGGACCGCAGTAGGCGGTGACGATTGCCACGAGAACGCCGCTGCAACCAATGACCGAAAGTCGCGCGCGGCGTATGTTAAGACCGAGGTTTCGCGCATAGTCTTCACCCAGCAAGAGCAGGTTCATGGTTTTGACAAGGAGCATGGAAAGCGGTATGAGTACAGCCATTAGCGCGACGAAGAGCCACACCTGACCTGCCGAGACGCGAGAGAAACTGCCCAATCCCCACACAACGTATGCCCTGATGTCTTCTTCGGCGGCAAAATATTTCAGCACGCCTATTATTGCCGTGGCGACGTAGCCTATCATCACGCCGATGATGAGCAGAGTGACATTGCCCTTTACCCGTTGTGCAACATATACTATTAGCGACATTACGGACAGCGAGCCGATTATGGCACCTATCGACAATGCCGCGTTACCCGCTATGCCGAGACTGCTCATGGCAACGCCGCCGATGCTGCCGGAGGCGAGAACCATGAATCCCACGCCGAGCGAGGCACCATTGCTGATGCCCAGTACGGACGGGCCTGCGAGCGGGTTGTGGAACACAGTCTGCATCTGTAGTCCGCCTATGGCAAGACCTGCGCCTGCAACCATGGCGGTGAGAGCCTGCGGCAGTCGCGATTTCAGTATGATGTTCTGCCATACCACGGGTTCTCCTTCATCGCCGGCAAGGATTCGCCATACATCGGAAACAGGTATGTGTACCGTGCCGAGCAGCAGGTTGAGGAAGAATAATGCGGCAATGACGAGTGTCATCAGCACGAAATATGGCAGGCTCTTGTTTTTCATTCCGTCAGTTTATAGTATTTTGGGGTATAGTCTTTCAGCACTTCCGGGTGGAAAGCCTTTATGAAATCCTTGAGCAGTATGTCCGGTTCCATGGCAGATAATTCGTTCAGAGGCGTGCGGTTCATGTCGCAGCACACCACCTTTTTGTTTCTGCATGCACTGAAATCGGCATATCGCGGGTCGTCGGCAACGAGCATCGTATATGAAAAACTATCCTTTTCTTTGTTCTGTATTATCCAGAAATCGGCATTGCCCGCATCGGAATACACCTTTTCGAAATCGATATTCACTCCTCCCGTATTGTTGTCTGCACACATGAAATACTGCCCTGCGGCATCGTTCACTATCGTTGCCACGAAACTCTTGCCGCCCATGGCATACCAATTGTCGCCGTGCATTTTTCCGTATAGCACCGACGGCATTGTCTCATATTTGGGAAGCATCGCCTTGGCATCGTTGTAGTTGCGTTCCACCTTGCTGAAAATGTCATTTGCTTTGGCGGTGTTTCCCGTGAGCAGTCCTACGAACTTTATCCATTCTGCCTGTGCCAGAGGCGACACTTCCTCGTATCCCATGTACGGTATCAGCGGTACGCCGGCATCTTGCAGTTTGTCGAATCCTCCTCGTTTCGATAGCGATATGAGTATCACGTCCGGCTGCGAGGCGAGTATCATTTCCTCGTTGAAGTTTCCCTCCTTGCCTATTTTCACCATGCGCCGGTCTTGTATGCGCTGTTTCAGTTCCTTGTCGAAAAGTCGTTTTGCGCTCGCTATTCCTGTAACGAAATCGAGTGCTCCGAGTTTTATGAACCCTCCGAGTTGCTGTGTGGTCATGCAGATAACGCTCTTTACCGGTGTCTCTATCACGGTGCAGCCCTCCGGAATGTTGTCGGGCGTTGTCCCCCGTGGCACGAGTGCGAATCGGTATGCCGCATTGCCGTCGGTTTCTTGCGGATTTCTTATCTCGAGCAGGCGGTATCCTTGTTCTTCTTTCACGCTGAAGCCCCGGGCATATTTCGTCGTCACTGTTGCCGTGTCGTTGCCCTCGCCGCTGTTTCCGCGGCTGTTGCCTGCCGTTTGCCGGCATGCCGTGAGCAATGCCGCGAGGCATGCAAATATGATAAATTTCTTCATTTCGTTATGTTTTCGGATATTAATGTTATGTCAATCTTGCCATCGGGCAGCAGCGGGTCGCAGTGTTCGTGGCAGTGTTCTATTATTGTTTTTTCCAAACGTTGCATCTCTTCCGGGGTAAGTATCGACCACAGTTGGCGTGCCATGTTTATGCCGCCTATGTCTTTCTTCACTCCCGATTCGTTCAGCATCTCCTGCACGAAAGCGATGTTCATCGTCGTTTTGTGACTATGGGTGTCGAGTCTTCCCTCCGCAAGTTTCACCGCCTTTCCTATCATTACGCCCATTGCCAGTTTCGTAACACCCAGTTCTTTGGCTATCGTTATCGTTTCGCCGATGAAGTTGCCGTAGTGTATGAATGCCTGTTCGGGCAGTTTCGGGTACAGTTTGCGCATGAAATGTTCGCTCTTTGCGCCGCTGTTTATCACTATTTGAATTTCTTGTTTTGAACTTTCTGCTTTCGAAGCCTGCAATCCTACCGACATTTCTTTGCGTATCGAGTTTATCCAAGCCTCCGAAGAGAAAGGTTTCACGATGCCGCTTGTGCCTATGATGCTTATTCCGCCCACCACCCCTATGCGCGGGTTGAATGTCCGTGTGCCCGTTTCCCGTCCTTGTGGAACGCTTATCGTTACCGTTGCCGACATTCCTTTCGGCAACAGCGGCAGCACGTTTCGGCGTATCATTTGCTGCGGAGTCTCGTTTATTGCGGCACTCCCAATGGGCAACCCGAGTCCCGGCAGAGTCACGGTTCCGACACCTTCGCCGCCTTCTATGTCGATATATGATTGTCGAGTGCCGTTCTGTCTTTCTCCTTTTTGTTCATTGTCAGCCGGGTATGTTTCCACTTTTGCCACTATGTCGAGTCCGTCGGTAATGTCCGGATCGTCGCCTGCCGTCTTTGTTACCGTTGCAGAGTTTTTGCCGAGTGCGGATATGCGTACCTCGATGTCCTCTCCGTCCGGAATGCGCACGCTTACCACATTCTGCCTTGTCAGTGCTGCCACGGCTGCCGCCGTGGCGCATGTGCCTGTGGTTATTCCGGTTTTCAGTTCGTAGAAGTCGGGTAGTATCTCTTGCGTTTTCAGTCGCATGCCGTGCGGTCCGTTCACTTTTACGAGATTCACTTGTTCGGCATCGATTGTCGGTCGCTGTACCACGAAGACGGATATGCCTGCTTTTCGTGCCGCTTCCACTTTCTCCGTGAATCCTCCGCTCGTTCCGCTTTCTTTTGTTATTATGGCATCGGGTTGCAGCTTTTTTATCATCTCGGCTGTGGGTTCGTCATCGTAGAAAGTCAGGTTCTCTTTCGGGAAACCGTGTCTTTGTGCCATTTCCACCGACGAGTCGCGGTGAAGAATGCGGAACCAAGTGTGGTGTCGAAGCCAGAAAGACTTAAGACTGCCTATTGTCTGCACCCCCGTGAGTGCGAGAAGTCGTTCCACACCGTGCATTTCCATCTGTTCTGCCGCATCGGCATAGTCTTTGCACCACACCAAGTCGTTGTCATGCGGAGGATACTGCCTTTCGTATCTTATCACGGGCAGTGCAATTCTGCGTGCCGCCTCCACAATATTCTTATGCAGGTTTTTGGCAAAAGGGTGCGCCGCATCAATTATCAGTGCCACACCTTTCTTGTTGCAGAAATCGACAATGGCGTCGGCATCCATTTCCCCCGTGGTGCGAATACCGTGCACGAGGTCTATTTCCTGCCCGTTTCCGCGGGTGGAATAGTAGAAAGTTTTGCCTGCCTCTTCGAGTGCCGCGGCTGCTTTCCGTCCTTCTGTGGTGCCTCCGAATATAAGAATCATTCCTTTTTCTTTCTCTCTTGTAGTTAAGAGTGTGAGGATTAAGAGTTCCGGAGTTAAAACAATACCTTAATTATCGGTGTCGCCGGTCAACCGTGAAGAACTGTTTTATTCGCTCCTCAACTTTTTAACTCTTGAAATGTCTCTTTTCAACTCCTGAACAAATGACTGAAACCCTTGTCGTATAGTAGCGATTTGTTAGAGCGGTTGTCTATTGCTTCGCCCACAACTATCATGGTGGTGAGCGTGAGATCGTGTCCCTTTACGATTGCTGCGAGATCTTTCAATTTGCCTCGATATATCGCCTGATCTTTCCAAGTGAGGTGATAGCAGGCTGCCACCGGCGTGTCTTCGGGATATTCGGTGAGCAGTTGCTCCTGCACGTCATCAACTATCGATGCGCTAAGGAAGATGCACATCGTACTCTGCGAACGAGCCAGAAGGTGCAGTTTCTCGCGTTCCGGCATGGGTGTGCGCCCCTCGCCGCGGGTAAGTATTATTGTCTGACATCGTTCGGGAATCGTGAATTGCGAGCGCAGTTCTGCCGCGGCGGCAAGGAACGACGATATTCCCGGTGTGATGTGATAGTTCATTCCATGCTCGTCGAAAAACGCCATCTGCTCTTGTATTGCCCCGAATATGCACGGGTCGCCGGTATGAAGGCGCACTATGAATGCTCCGCGGTCGTAGAAATGTTTCATCAGCGAGCACTGTTCGTCGAGGTTCATGTCGGCCGACGAGCGCACCGTGGCACCCTCTTTGGCACACAAAGTAAGTTCCTTTGGCACAAGTGAGCCTGCATATAATATGAGGTCGGCACGTTCGAGCATTCTCTTTCCGCGCACCGAGACGAGATCCGGGTCGCCGGGACCGGCTCCCACTATCTCTATGTGTCCGCGTCGCAGCCACTTTCTTTCAATTGCAGCGGCAACGGTAAAATTGTCTCCTTTCTGTTTCTTCATAAGTATTTCACCACCATCGGCAGCCAGCAGTGCGGCAGCCTCGCTCACGCTTGGTGTGCCGACATGCCTTGCCACCACATCGCTCGGTGTCGGGACGTTGACTTCCGCGAGTTGCGATGCAGTGAAAAACGTAAAATCGTCGCCGTCTGCAATCATCTGTTTTACCACCGGTTCGTTGCTCTTTATGTCTATCGTGGCAAAGCGGCACGCCTCTCTCATAATGCCGTTGTCGGCAATTAACGTGTCGATGGCGGAAATAATCCCGGCTGCCGGCTCTGCCTCGTGTGCAAGACCGATTCCCACTACCACTGCACGAGGAACGAAACGCAGGCACATCATTCCTTCCGGTATCTCGTGGCGGAACGGTGATACGATGATGCACAGTGAGAAATCTCTCTGTAACAGTTCCTCCATGTTTCTCACGATTATGGCATGCGGAGGCAGTGTTTCCTGCAAGTGGTCGGTTCCGCGGTCGTGTGTCTCGAGCCATAGTGCCGTGGGGCGTTTCGCAACGAAAGCCGCAATGATGTCGTTCATGTCGTTTTCGGCAACGGCTGTCCACCCGAAATCGTCCGCAATGGTGTCGAGTGCCCACAGTCCTTGGTTGTCGCTCTGCGTGGTGATTACCGGCATTGCCCCTATTGTCGCTGCCACCTCTCTCGTAAGTTGGTTTGCCCCGCCGACGTGTCCCGAGAGCACCGATATGACATTGCGCCCCGTGCTGTCGATGCATATTACCGCAGGGTCGGTGTGTTTGTCTTCTATCAGCGGTGCTATTGTTCGCACGCAAATGCCCATTGCGCCGATAAATATAAATGCGTCACGGTCTGCAAAGAGTCCGGGAACATCGTTGCGGTCTGCCGTATCGATGTCTCCTGCAAGCGTATTTTTCAGTATCTCGGCGATGTTCGCGCCCTCCCTTGTTACGGTTATGATTGATATTTTCATTTCTTCCTTGCTTTAAGAATGTTTATCGGGTGATAAGAGTTGATGGCGACCCGCAACGGCTGTTCCACTGTCATTCCCGCTTCGACTGCCGACCGGTGGAAAATCTCCATGCTGTCGGTGGGAATGCGCGGGTCGGAAGTTGTCTCGACAGCCACGCAGTTGTACGTCATTACGCCGCCGCCGGTCATTGCCTGTGCCGCTTTCGACACAATCTCGCGCAAATGTCCGCCGTGTCCGCCAATGAATACGGCATCGGGCGGGCGGCATGCAGATGTGTCGGCGGCGAGGAAATCGCCCATTGCCACTTCAATGCCGGGAGTTCCCAAACGGTGTGCGTTAGCCTTTATTATTTCCTCGCACTCGCTCCTTGTCTCGAATGCCGTGACGTGCAGGTGCGGGAATTGCTGCCGTGCCTCGATGGATACCGAACCGGTGCAGAAACCGATGTCCCACATCGACTGTCTCTGTTGCAGTTCGAGAGAGGCAAGTGTGATGTGGCGTATGGCAGCCTTTGTTATCATCAGCGGTCTTCCGGGGAGTGTGAGAAAAGCCTCGTCGGGGACAGGTATCGTTATCTTGCGTTTTTCCCTTGCCGTTACGATTACGCAGTTAGGCATTGCAGCCTCGTAACCGGCGGCATCGTCGAGTGTCATAGTGACAACCCTCTCGCCATTGTCATTGCCGAGCAGTTGACCTATGTGCATGTCATAATTGTCGTATCCGTATTCCAGCATTCGTTGTGCAATGGTTGCCGGAGTGTGGTTGCGGTCGGTCAGAATGCCGATTTTCGATGCCCTCCTTATCAGTGCCGCATCCAGTTCGTGCCACGGTCTTCCCGTGAGTGTTACCGTCTGCATGTCGTGGTAAGGCATAAGCAGTCGGTGGGCGAGTGTTTGCAGGGAGTTGAGTGCAGGCATCGTTTTTATTCTTGCCGTAGGAATGCGTTTTAGTATTGTTGCAGCAAACCCGAAGAAGAGCGGGTCGCCCGATGCAAATATCACTATTGTGTCGTCTGTATCGGCATATTCTGCGAACACGTTGTCGAGCGGCACCGTTATGTCTATCCACCGCGAGTCTTTCGGGAGCATGCCGGCAACGATGTCGTGATGACGTTTTCCTCCCGAGAAAACTCGTCCGGAGGCAATCGCTTTCCGTGCTTCATTTGTCAGCGATGGTTCGCGACTGTCGTCTATGCCTATTATGATATAGTCTGTACGGTTTTCTTTCATACGTCTCTTCCGGGCATTAACTGTTGTGCGTCGTCCCATGCCAATATGCTGTTGACGAGCGTTGCAGCGAGGTTGCTTCCCCCTTTTCTGCCTTCTATTATTATTTTCGGTATGTTGCGAAACACTTTTACGGCATGTTTCGACTCGCACACATGTACGAAACCCACCGGTGCGGCAATTATGCCTGCAGGTTTTGCCTTGCCGTGTAGCATAAGTTCGCACAGTTCCATGAGTGCCGTCGGTGCATTGCCGAACACGAACAGTGCGTCGGGGTGTTCTTCCGCGGCAAGACGTATGCCTGCCTGCGAACGTGTGATTCCTTTCTCCTTTGCCATTTCTGTGGCACGTTGGTCGGCGAGATAGCATTTCACTTCTATTCCCATGCGCATGCAAGCCGCTTTCCGTATGCCTGCCGATGCCATAGTAACATCGGTAATTATGGTTTTCAGTCGTCCCTCTTTCATCTCGCCGAATATCTTTGGCACTGCTTCGTCGGTGGTGTATAGAATTTCTTCCATTGAGAAATCGGCAGTGGTGTGTATTGCATGCAGCAACGGCCACAGGCGGAAGAGCGGTATGTCGGGGTCGCTTATCTCCGAGCGAATGGTGCGGAAACTCTTCATCATTATTTCCTGTCCGATGCCCTTTGCTCCGCTCTCGCTCCCTTTTTCGTCATTCTCTTCGCGATAATATCCGCGTGGCGTTATTATCGAACCTTCCCACTCGTAACTCTGACTGTTGCCTATTATGATAACCGTGAACATATCTGTCTGTTCCGGGTCGAACTCTGCGAGAGTTGTTTGGTGCACATCTTGTTCGGGGCGGCCGGCTTGTCGCACATAACCCACCGGTGTATCGGGCGACCGGTGCATTAGAAATATTTCTTTCAAGCGGTGTAGTTGCCAGTATCGACCGTTGCTTTTGGGGTTATATACGGCGGTAACGAAATCGGCAGTGGCTGCCGCCGCGATGCGTTTCTCTATCGTTGCCCACGGTGTCATCAGGTCGCTGAGCGATATTACGCAGAAATCGTGTCCCATGGGAGCACCAAGCAGCGATGCCGCTTTCTGGAATGCCGAGATGCCGGGCAGTGATGCCACCTCCATGTCGGCATCGGCATACTGCCGTTTCATCTCGTATATCAGCGGTGTCATACCGTAGACGGCAGCATCTCCGCTGCTTATAACCACCACGTTATGCCCTTGCACGGCCATGTCGAATGCCTGTTTTGCGCGTTCGCGTTCGCGTTTCATTCCCGTGTCTATGCACTTGCAGCCTTCTTTTACATATTTTTCTATGAACCGGAAGTAGTATTTGTATCCCACCACCACGTCTGCCTCGCCGATTGCTTTTATCACAGCCGGCGTTATGTCTGCCTCGCTGCCCGGACCTATACCTGCCACCGTAATCTTTGCCTTGCCCATTTTTTCTTTTTGTTTTATATGAATGCAAATGTACTAAAAAAAGTCAAAGCTTTTCATAACAAATGAAAGGTTTACACCATTTTAACAATTTAAAACTGCTGCAATCAGTGCCATGACAATTATTGCAACCGCCTCGACACGTCGATTGATGCGTATTGCCCGGTGCATGTCGGCAGATGTCAGCCGGCGTTCGTGTTCGCCGATATACGGTTTTTCAATTGTCTCTCCGAAATATGTGTGTGTGCCGCCGAAACGACAGTTCAAAATGCCTGCCAATGCGGCTTCGGGCCAGCCGCTGTTGGGACTGGCATGCCGCGAACCGTAACGCCATACGAAGCGTAAAAGGCTTGGTCTGCCGGCAACAAATATCATCAACAGTGCGGTAATTCGTGCCGGGAGGTAGTTTGCCACATCGTCGATTACCGCCGCCGCGGTTCCGAACAGTCGGTAGCGTTCGGTGCGGTAGCCTATCATGGAGTCGAGAGTGTTTATCATCTTATAGGTCATCATACCCGGCAAACCGAGTATGCCGAGCCAAAACAGCGGTGCTATGACTCCGTCGCTGAGGTTCTCGGCGAGAGTTTCGAGCGATGCCTTGCGCACTTCTTGGTCGGTAAGGCACGAGGTGTCGCGCCCCACGATGCGTCCCACCTGACGTCGCCCGGCGTCGAGCGAGCGGTCGGCGGCTCGGAACACCATCTCCACTTCGCGTGCCAATGTTGTTCCAGCGAGACAGAAGAAGATTATAATCACCGAGAAACCCACAACCGGAAGCGGTCTTGCAACGGGTATGGGCAACAGCAGATGGATAATGCCGTATGTGGCGGCGAATGTTGTCGCGATGAGTGTTACCGCCAGTGCGACACCTTTGGCACGGCGGTGTCTGCCCTTGTTCAGCCGCCTTTCTCCAATGGAAATTGCCTTCCCGAAAAGCACTATGGGGTGAGGCAGCCATGTCGGGTCGCCCAACAATTTGTCGGCAAGCCACCCGAGGAGAAGTGCTATTGCAGAATACATTTCTTTATGGCTTTTAAAAGTTGTTCGTTAGAGCGGTGTTCCTGTGTCGCAATGCGCAGGTAGTGTTCATCGAGAAAGTGGAAATTGCAGGCGTTGCGCACGAGTATTCCCTCGCCGGCAAGCCGTTCTTTCATAAGAGTAGAGCAGGGATTGTCCAATCGTGCGAGGAAGAATGTGGTGTCGGAGGGCAGTGCTTCGATGCCTTCGATGTCGTTTATCCTGTCTTGCAGCCACCGACATTCCTCTATAAACGGAGTTATGTCTGTCGGTAGGGCATTCCGGCACAGCCACACACCGGCTTCAACTGCAAGTGCGTTTACAGACCACGGCTGTTTCCATTTCTGCAAATGTCTTACGATATGCTCTGCCGCGGTAACGAATCCGAGTCTTAATCCGGGAATGGCAAACCGCTTTGTCATGGAGTGAATAAGTATTATGTTTCCCGCTTCGACGGCTTCGGCGGCAGATATGCAGTATCCCTTTGTCGAGTGTTCATACGACTGGTCTATCACGAGCAACTTATTTTTGTGAGTGTAGGCATGATCGAGCAATCTTTCTTTGTCGATAAGTCTGCCCGTGGGGTTGTTGGGATTGCACAGCCACACCATGTCGGCATCGTTTCCGGCATCTGTCAGACTGCGTATCCGTTGCAGCGAATGACCGCAGATACGACACGCATCGGCATATTCACTGAAAGTCGGCTCCACAATTGCCGATGTAGTTCCGCCGTATGCAGCCGCCACGAGATATATAGCCTCTGTCGCTCCGTTGGTTGGCAACACCTCGTCATCGAGAATGCTCTTTCTCTGTGCAAGTTCCGCAGCAAGCTGCTCGGCGGCAGGTTGCGGGTAATGTCCCACGAGAGCGATGCTCTTTTGCAGGTGTTCGAGCAGTCCTTCCGGCTGCATTGCCGCAATTACGTTCGAACTGAAATCGTGAATTATCGTCCCGCCGTATGCGAAACCGTCATCACCGTGTCCTTTTATCATGCTGCAAAATTACTTTTTTTTCCTCAATGTCAAAACATTTGCATCGCAAAATAAACATCTTGCCCTGTCGGATTTATTTAAAATGTTTGACATAAAGTGCAATTTTGTTAGGAGTTAAAGTAGTGTTAGGTACATTTGTTGACAGAAAATAATTTGAAGAGGTACATTATAGCCATGGAACTCCATAATTGGTATTTATTTCTTCTGAAACAAAAGAGTTGTCGGGCGGTAGAATAATTTTAGTTTTGGCAAGTCGTTCTATATATTCATTATATTTATTACGATTCTCTATCTCCTCACGTCTCGCTTTACTCATTGTCAGGAAATCATCATTCATTTCCAACCCGAGATAACGACTACCTACTACCAAAAGAGAAAGAAACACAAACTATTTTGTAAACGAGCAGGCATAGAACCAACGATTGGACATCTTAAAAGTGATTACAGACTATCTCGCAACTTTTATAAAGGTGTGAAAGGAGATGCTGTCAATGTCTTATTAGCTGCTGCGGCAAATAACTTCAAAAGAGCAATGAGAGTTCTTTTGTGGTTTATAAAAAAATCAGCGTGAACTTCGCTTTTACAAACTTCACGCTGAAATATAGTTTTTAAGGAACGACTAGTATAGTCACGAGATCCCAGTAAGGCAATATAGCATATCTGCGGATAATTATTCTGTTTCAGAATGTAACGCAACAATAATCAACGAGGTTCGAAAAACACTTTTGTTTTTACGACAAATATTCTATCGCTTTCTTAACCAATTTTTCAATGGTGGTTTTACAGGAAACAGTCGCACCCCATGTTAACGCCTTGAATGATTTCTTCAAGAAAGAACTGTTAGGCTGAGGTTTTGATAGTTCCGTCCGAATATCGATCAACTCTCTAACAATGTCGTCAAATTCTTCGTCTGCATCTTTAGCCACCCTTTCTATTTCATCAGTTAACGAAGTCAGTCTTGCAATCACATCAGCTGAAGGCGATTGCTCAATAATGGCCGCTATCGTAGCATTGCTTGCCTCTATTGTGCCAGATCCTGTATGAACAATACCTGCGGTGATATTATGGGTAATTACCTGATGTATCTCTTCTTTTGCAGAGTTTGACTTTAAATCCAACTCTCCATAGAAGACCCGCTCGTTCAAATCCATAAACATATCTATGATACGGCCTTGTACATTATCAATGATAGTCTGGAAGGTAGAAGGCGAAAGTACTTTATGGACATTCTGGATATGGGCTTCGCCCAATACTTTCTGAACAAGTGCCTGCTCATAAGGGCTTAGCGACATTACCACTTTTTTAGGGTGCTTCGAATACTCAATGATGGCTGATATGGTATCACAGAAGCGAACTGTCATAATCTCTTTGTACTTCTCAAGCCCCAAGTTAGCAATCGGTACACTCTGACCGCTCAACTTCCATGCGCCGAACCCTTGTGGCATTATATAGTCTGCCTTTATTTCTACGGCACGCGATATACGATAATCTGGAAGTTCCTGATCCTTGTAACCAGTTACGAACTCACAGGTATACCAAGATTTCAACTTCTCGTCTCCTAATAACCTAACAATAATCTGTATTTTACTGGAAACATCTGTCAGACTCTTATTATCGCCAAGGTCTAATAGTACCTCTTCAATGAGTTTTTTTGTATCCATATCTTAAATGTATTCGTGTCAATTAGTAAGATTCGTGCTCCCTATAGCCAACAATAGCCACTTCCACACTGGCACCACGGTTATACCCTCTTCCGCTCTCTCCTCATCATACGTAATCAGCAGGCACTCCCAGTCCTCGTGCGCCTTGGCATACTTCACCAGTGGTGGCACCTCCCTATTGTAAGTGGTCTCATTCTTGATGCTGTATGATACCTGTATGGCCAGCTTCTCGTCAGGGACAATGAAGTCTATCTCCTTCTCCGCGTTCAGGAAATACACATTCTTCTTGCCAAACCGCCTGCACAGTTCCACCGCCACCATGTTCTCCAGTAGCGATGTCTCTGAGTTCAGCAAGAACAGGTTCAGCAGCCCATTGTCAACGAAATAGTATTTCTTCTGCATCTCCTTCTCAGTCAGTTTCCCCACCTCATTTTCCATGGGTAGTATAAGCCAACTGTCAGAGGCATAATCCGCATAGTCTATCGTAGTAGGCACACTGATGGGTGCCCCTGTTGCCACTATCACGTTCCTCAGTCTGTTATATGACAACGGCTGTTTCACGCTCTCCGCCATCTTCTTGATTAGGATGTTCAACACCCTGTCATTCTTAATGTTATTTCGGGCGCAGATGTCCCCTAGATATATCTTCTGATACAGACTCGACAACATCGCCCGCTTGTTCTTAAACGACAGAATCTCTGGCAGACCGCCGTAATAGAAGTACTCATTCAGATGTCGCTTCACCTCGCTTCTCTGAATCGTGTCATACTCCCAATGCTCCTTCAGTTCCACCTGCTGCGCTGCCAGATACTCTTTGAACGAATATGGGTACGCATCATGGATAAAGAACCGTCCACCCAACGTAGTTGCCACCTCCTTGCTCAGCATCTTCGCATTGCTGCCAGTCACATACACCTTGTATTTAGCATCAGTCAGCCTCCGCACAAACTTATCCCAGTGCGGAATGTTCTGCACCTCGTCCAAAAACACCACCGGCTTCTTACCATACAGTTCCAAATGGGCCTCCAGCAGACTGTTGAAGTCTTCTGTCTGGAATTCCGCCAAACGCTCATCCTCAAAGTCCACAAACAGAATCTCGTCCCATCCCATTCCTGCTGCCTGTAGCTGACGCACGCGCTGATACAGCAGGTACGACTTACCTGCATGTCTCACACCAACTATCACATAATTGCCATTCTCTTCAAAGTCTATGGGACGGTTCACAATCACCGCCTCATCCACCTCGCGCTGCTTACTAATCAGGCACTGCTTTATGACGTCTTTACTAATACTCATATAAATTACATTTAATAAGAATCAAGTGATTTTATTAAGTCCGGTTTGCAAATTTAGGTATTTTCTATAAAACAGAATTAATAAACTCCGATTTTTTGCAATATTTTCGCACTTTTTTATCGCAAATTCATGAATTTTACCTCCAAAGTTAATTATCTCCATATTATCCTTGTCAAAAAATAGCTGCATTATTCTTTTTTCTCTGAAAATATCTGCCAGTCCCGTATTCTCTAAATATTCCATTACTCCATCCACACTTTGGAAAAGTTGATCCAACGTTATACATTTTCCTTCGGAATTGAGAATCATTTTCTTTCCTTCACTACGTACTGCAATAAGTATATCCATAACGCGAAATGCCGACTTGTCACGATTCCAAATAGTTTCTACACTTTTTATGTAAATCAGTACTACCTATCATACTGTTAAGCATACATAGGCTAAGTTTTATATTTTCAACGTTTTTATATATCTTGTCAAAGTTACAAAAGAAATCCAAAGTTTGATTAGTCTCTTGAAGTTGAGACATAAACTTGTTAAAGTCTTTATTCATAATTTTCTCTACTGAAATAAAACTGTTTGCGTTTATATAATATATTAATATTTTAATTGTGCCTAAATAATTTACCTGACATATTTTCCAATTATTTATTTCCAATCATGACCAATTCTTTTGTTGCTTCATTACGATTTTTCCGATAGAGGAAAAATGAGCCGATTAGTATTCTTTGTTTCGTGATAATTGTGTACAAGTATTTCGGTCAACTTACCCCGTTTATCTGGATTTGAATTAATACTGCGTGATGCCCATACACGTTTTATTTGATAATTTTCATAAAGTATATCGAAGAAATTGTCATCATTGTTTTTACCTTTGCAGTCAGAGTTACTTAGCATAAACATATAGCCTGCATCATGGATTTTGTCACAGTATTTTTTTAATCGAATCTGCTCATCATCATTAAAGATTTCTTTGGCATAATCGTTAAAACAGGAAGTCTCACTGAGTGGTCGATAAGGAGGATCAAAATAAAAGAGAGTATTATCATGTGCATACTCGAATGTCTTTTCAAAGTCTCCATTAAGAATTTCTACACGTTGTAATAACTCGCTATCTTTCCTTATTGTCTCCGTATCACAAATTGTCGGATTCGAGTATTTCCCAAAAGGCACGTTGAAAAGCCCTTTCTTATTTACTCGATATAAGCCATTAAAACATGTTCTGTTGAGAAAGAAAAAAAGTGTCGTATTCTCAATCGGGTCGAGATTTTTTCATTGTATCGTTTGCGTGCCGTCATAAAGAATTCTTTTCTTTCTTCTTCGGTTTGAAGAGCTAAATAAGTATTCTCTATATATTGTAAGGACTCAATAAGTAGTTCTGGGAAATCTCTGATTGTGTGATAACAAATGGTCAAATCCGGGTTAATATCATTGATTATGGCATGATGGATATTTGGATAACGTTGAAGCATATAAAAGAGCATTGCCCCACCACCCACAAAAGGTTCTATGTACGTTGCATTATCCCAGTTATCAAAGTCGGCAGGAAGCAGGGCATCCAATTGTTCTATGAGTTGGCTTTTACCGCCAACCCACTTGATAAAAGGTTTTGCTTTTGTCATAGTAATGTTTTTTTATAATTATCTTAAAGAGTAAACCAACAAATGCAATATTACGAATAATATTTGTAAAACTCCTTTTTTGGTGTGGAAATTTTAAAAATTATCTTGATTTTTTGTTTATTTTGTTTATATGCTCTTAATCATCTTGTCGGTTACGGTTTTTAATGTCAGTTGTTTTTGTAATGTATTTCTTTACGAGCTTATTGTTATTCTTCAAAGTTCGTTTTGACGGTATTTCACACCATGCAGAACGGCGAAACACTTTTCTTTTGTCTGCCGAAACGTTAAGAAGTCTCGGCAGTTTGCATCGCAAATCGGGTATTGTCAGAATGTTATTCCTGCCGAGGCATGCAGTACATGGCCATGATTGTTTCCTCCGACATCGTTTTTTCTGTATCCGGCACGTATTCCGGCAAAGAGTCCCATGTTTCCCATGAATTGCGGATGCCATTCCGCATGCACTCCCAACAATAGTTGGGTGTATGATGCCATTGCGGATGCGGTATATCTCTCTGTCATCTTGCGCTTTGCCTCGGCGACATCTTCCTTTGTCGGCACGGTGTATGAGTCGCTGCTTGTTGTTGTGAACTCACCGGAAACATTATTGTCGTAACGGAATGTCATGTCTGCCGTTAAAAGCCATCGTCTGCCCAATGTCTGCCATTGCAGTGTTCCGCCCACATAATTCTTGCAGAAATCGAGACGGCTGTGAGGAAAAGCATACGAAGAGGAATACTTATGTCTGCCCGCCAAAATCTTTAACGTGGTTGTGTTGCCTCTGCCCAACCGCACGCTTGCCATTGTCCCGGCATGAATGTCGATGGTACGACTGTCGTACATCGTCAGATAACCGCGCACCGCAAACTCGTCGGCGGTAGATTCTCCGCCTATAATCTCGTCTCCCCGGCGTTTTTCTCCGTTCATGCTTATCCATGCCATGAAACTGCCATTACCTTTGGCATTTGTTACCGTTTTGCTCCTCCATCCCAACAGCGTTTGCCATCGGGTCACATACAGTCGGTTTATCGGCAGTGCGTTGAGGTTCGACAATATCCGTTTGTACGGCACATACTCGTAACTCGCCGTGAGAATCACTCCTCTGCCGTCTGCGTGTGGTTGAATGCCGAGGTCTATTCCGCCTCCTGCCGCCTTATAGTATGCGTTGTTGTTGGTACCTGAGAAACGCTCATACCAATTTCCGAGACCCGACATCTGGTACTCCGGAACTTTGCCTTCCTCGCGGTAGAACTCAACAGAGTTGGTTTGCTTGTACAATTTCAGCGTTCCACCGAGTGCCGTTCGGTGTTTCAGAATGCTGCAACCGATGGCGGTGCGAATTTTCAGATCGGTTACAATTCCGCGCATTCGCGGGTCTCGGGTAGACCATTCGTGCTCGGCGCGGAAAGTAAGTTCTTCGCCAACGGTCAATCCTCCGAAGCGTGTTGCGCAACCGCCTTGGAAAGTATATCTCTCGGTGTTGCGGTTGCCTCCTATCGTATCGGCGAGAACGTAAGGGTATATTGTCTTCCAATCCGACGAGGCATTCCATTCCACATTCTTGCGTTTCCCGTTCCGGTACGATGCCTCTCCCCAAACCACCGTCATTGACCGGTGCTCCGAATTTTTCGCTTTGCCGTTACTGCCGAGTCTTCTGTAAGTCGTTGCTTTTATGCCCGTGTTGTGTAGCCCGTTTCCTTCCTGCATTACGAAAGCCTCCTTCTCGCGGCGTGTGTCGGCATATATCCCAAGTTGTCCGTATGTGCCGGCATACGCATCGAAGAAGAGTGCAGGATTTTGCATCCATGAGTTCAGCGTGTTAAGGAACAGGTTGTGGTGCCCGGCGGCATTCGCGATACGGCAGGCAACGCTGTCTGCCGCTTCGTGTTCACGTTCGGTTGCCGTGGCGTTGTTTGTTACCGGCATGGTTGTGGCGAGCAACGCGATGCAGATATGTCGTATTGTCATTTCACTAATTGTATGTCGAGTTTTATTTCCGGCGGGTGTTTCATCACTTCCACATAACTGTTTGCGGCACGAAAGCGATACACCTTGCGCCGTCCTCCGTTTATGCTTACCGCCACTTTGCCGTCGGCCGTTATGTTGTATGGTCCGCGCATTACCTCGGGGAATGCCACTCTTACGCTGTCCCACTCCGATGCCGTCCATGTTATTTTGTTCGTAAGACATTGCATCGTTACCGTACCTTTGGCCCGAAACAGTGCTATGCTGTCGGGTGCGGTCAGTGTGACACGTGCAGATGTCGTTATGTCATCGTTATGCCCCGGCTCACAGGCACATGACAGAACCGTGAGCCAGAGGCATATCTTTGCTTTATATATAAAATTTAAGTGCTTCATGCGGTTTATTTCACTACAACCTTGCGACCATCGATTATATACAATCCCGGCTTGCTTGTGTCTTTAACGCTTACGCCGTCTATGCGGTAAACTCTCGTTGTCTTGCGAGTGTCGCGGTTTACGTTGTTTATGCCGCTGGTAACGTTGAGCATTGATGCCGGAGCGTCAGAGAGGAAGTCCTCCGTTGAGTTGTTGGTGTCTTTCCATTTTCCGTCATCGTTCTTTTTGCGTATTACCGAAAGGTTATACCTTGTCTTGTCATGATCCACGCTTCCGCAGTGCGCCCATCCTGCGTCGAGTGTCGGGGCAAACACGTTCCATTCCCATTCCGATGCCACGCTGAGTCCCACTGCGTCTGTAACCCATGTGTTTGGGAGTTTGTATCCCTCGCCGTCCATGTCGTATGAGTTTCCTCCGAATGTGAATACATACGTGTACTTATATTTGAAATCCTTTATGAAATCCTCCATGCCCACTTCGGGTTTTGCGAGTACATACGACTTAAAGCCGCGGTTGTGCATAGCCCAGTACGACTTGCTGTAGTCATACCAGTTTACCATGTTTGTTACGTCAGGGTTGTCGCTGTCTTGGAAATTGGGGTTATCCGACTCGTCGTAGAACTCGAAATTGGCCTTTGAGAGGTCAAACGATTTAGGGTTTATCTCCTTGTGGTTTATGGCATTTAGTGCAATCAACACCTCCTCGCCCGGTGCGATGGGATATTCATTTCCGTTTCCGGGGAACAAGTATATTGCGTCGATTGTCGTTGTGTCTGCCATGATGTTCGGTTTGTAGTCCTGCTTATCCACCGACATGAATGCCGTTTCTGCAAAAGCATATCCGTCGAGGTACAATGTCTCGCTGCTGTTGTTACCTATTTTCACATATTGGTCATCGCTGTACTGTTTTCCTTCGGGCGTGGTGGTGCCGGTAAAGAAAATCTCGGTAATGACGAGAGTTTTCGAACCGATAGGCTCGTCGAACTCGTCAGTCTCGATTATAGCCTTGAAGCGATGATAGAAATCTTCGTTAATGAAACTTTCTTTCATCAACTCGGGAACGTAGAGCGTAACGTTGGCAAACTCGAACGAGTTCTCCTCCAGTTCTGCCGGCTCTGCCATGTATGCGGAGGTAAGGTTTTCGCACTGTTTGAAAGCCTCCTCCTTGATGAATTTAACGGACGACGGTATGCGCACGTTGTTCACGCTCTTCGAACCGAAGAACGCCTTATTGCCGATTGAGGCAACGTTGTATGTTTTCCCGTCTTTTGTCACTTTTGCAGGCAGTGTAACGTTTCCTGCATACGAGTTGTAATTTTTGGTGGCATAAGTCACCTCCACAGTATTTGAGCCGGTAATGTTATAGTACACGTTTCCGGCTTGGAAATCGAAAGCCTGTGCGCCGGTTGCGGCAAAGGCAGTAATCGCACATAGTGCGAACCGAGTAAATGTTTTGTTCATGGAATTAATTGTTAAATTATAAATTGAAGTTTATTTCAAGTCCGAAGTACGGCGTTACATATCTCCGTGTGGTGTAGTTGTTACGCGTATAGTCGGGGTGAAGGTCGAAAATCTTGTTCACGAAGAGTGCCACCATTAGGTGTTCGCCCAGCAGTCGTTTTGTAGCCTTGAAGTTGAGGTTCATGTAGAAAGGCACGGTCATTCTCTTCTCGATGCTGTTGTTGTATGTACGCACGAGGAACTGGCGTTCCATGTCGGCGGCATCGGCATCGGTAAAGGGGCGCAGAATGCCGTCGGCTGCCATGTAAATCACCGGGCGCACCTCCTTGTGCATGTTCTGCCGGGCGGTGTACCACATGCACTGCGCCGACATCGAGAACCCGAGTGCAAGGCGTGGTACGTCTGTGTCGAAAGTAAAATTAGTGTTCCACATTTCGCGGATATATCCGTCATCGTCGTCGTACAGTCCCACCAATTCTATGTTTCTTCCTCCCAAGGTGCGCGATACATGCTCCTGTACCAGCATCGAGTTGTTATATTGCGATTTAAGCCATGCTCCGGTTATGGTAAGACGAGTTGCGAGCATACGCCATCTTGGCGACGAGTAGGTGTATTCCACTCCTCGTTTCATGGTGCGGCTGCCGTTGCCGGTTTGTCCGGTGCTGCGCAGCACCCGTCTCGTCTCGTATGGCAGGTCGGCAGGGTCGGGAGCCGTGGTGATTGTTTTGTGGTCTATGCCCGATGTGTCGTACCATTTGTAGGCATACGGGTGGAAATCGGTCATGCGTCGGAATCCCGATTTCATGTCTTCCTCGAAGTATGTAACGATAAGCCTGTGACCGTTCCACGATGCGTCGATGCTCACCTCCCACTTGTTGTTCCGTGCCGCGTGCAGAGAATAGTTGGTAGGGTCTTTTATATATGTCTGCAACCACACCGAGCGCAGTTCGCGTTTCTCGTGCCAGTAGTTCATCTCAACCATGTCTATGTACAATCTTTCGGGGTAGAGTTGGTCTATGGTGGGCATCTTTGTATGTTTGCCCCATCCGTACCTAAGTTGCAGATTCAGCGGCGACCCACCGACAGATATTGGAGGCAGGTTCCACCCTGCGTTTATCCTTGGGTCTGTATAAATCTTGCCCCGGAGTTCGTAGCGACTGTCGAGATGCATCATCGACGAGTTGCGTACTCCTGCCACAATCCGTATTTGATGTCGGGCAACGGGAATGGTAATGTCTGCCTCGGCGAATGTTGACAACTGCACTTCTGCCGGCACATAGCTGTATTTCCTCTGTCGTGTTGACAGTCCCACATATAGCGGGAACATCGGGTCGAACACCTGTCCCATGCCGAGGTTCTTGTCGTATTGCCAGTCTGCACCCACCTTCAGTCGGTTTCCCATCCATGATGAAGGCAGTACGAAATCGGCTTGCGTCTTTGCGAATATGCCGAGCGGCCGCCCGTCAACCTTGTGATGCCCCGTATATTTGTAAGGATAGATGATGACGGCACGGCTCTCGCCCTCCTCGTGTGTCACGGCGGCAGGCTGTCCGTGGTCTATCTGCACCAATCGCCGGCGGTCGAGAATGTTCTTCTCGAAATTGGCAGACACCAATAGTTCCGCCGATCTCCACCAATCGTCGTCGCTCCTGCTGTCCTGTCGCAGAGTGAAGTTTGCCGCCCAACGGTTGCGTTTGCTCTTATACGAGTCAACTCCGCCGTAGTTCAGTTCGGGGTCTATTTTGTCATCGTCGAACGAGCCGGAGTAGTCGAGGTTGAGTCCCAACGCCCATTGCCGTCTCGCCGTTTGTCGCAGATGTCCTCCGCGTACCGAGAACGACAATCGCCGGTATGTTTCAAGCACGTTTCGCGGGTCGCCGTTGGCACTCAGCCAGTCTGCACTCATGTTGAGAGTCCATCGTTTTTCGCCCCATTCCAATCCTTTCGACACATGCAGAAGTTTGCTCTCCATGTCGGCCTTGAAACGTGCCTGCAAGTCGTGCCCTCCCTTGCGGCGTTGCACTTTTACGAGACCGCTGGTAAGGTCGCCGTACTCCACTCCGGGGATTCCCCGCACCACCTCCACCTGCTCCACATCGTCGGTAGATATGGAGCGCATATCAACACCCGCATTGGTAAAATTACGTTGTGTGGTTTTGTTGTCCCATGCCCCGTTTACGAACTGCATGTCGGCGTTGGTTGACAACGGTGCGCCGTCTATTACGAAACTTGTTCCCAGCGACGAAGTGTTGTAATTGCTGCCCGGTCGTCCCGTCTCCCTCAGTTTTATTATGTTCGGAGTTGTCAGGTTCGGGTCTTTCGCCATACCCCCCGGCAACAATTCCATTATGTCGCTTATGCTCGACGGCTGCAGATGTTTCATGGCATGCTTCCCGATTACCGACGACGAGGTAAGTCCTCTCCGCTCGGTTGCCGTCACCACCACCTCTTTCAGCATTGTTGTCGATGGTGCGAGACGGTATGTGGCATTGTTCTTCAGCACCTCTTTCAGTTCGTTGTACCCCATGAAAGATATGCTTATTACTGCCGTCGCGCTGTCGGTGTGCAGCGTGAAAAAACCATCGGCATCGGTTACAACGATTTTTCGCGAGGCATCTGCAAGCCGGACAATGGCACCGGGCAACGGTTCGCCCGTCTGACGGTCAATAACCTTTGCACGCGCCGTTACCTGTGCTGCCGCCGGTACGGCTGCCGACAATAGTGCTACGTATATTAATATTAATAATGAATATAATCTTGGCATAAATTTTGGCATAACACAGCCGTTTTCGCATGCTTTGTTTGTTATTATCATAATGCGGCGCAAAGGTATGAATTTAGTACGGGTGCCGCAATACCCAAAAATTGGTATTTTTCATCATAGTGTATCGGTGTGTTGCAATGTCATAAAAAATGTGATTTTGTTTGCAGGTTGCAATGGAAATAACTACATTTGCAACATATTGACTAAAAAAATGGCATGTTATGTTCAAGAAAAGTGTTAAAATGTTTGTGTGCCTTTGCATTGCGGCAATTACACTCAACTCGTGTATAGGGTCGTTCAGTTTGTTCAACAAGGTGCTGGCGTGGAACAAAACCGCAACAGACAACAAGTTTATTAACGAACTGATATTCATTATAATATCGCCGGCATACGCCATTTGCGGCACTGCCGACCTGCTTGTTCTCAACACCATAGAGTTCTGGTCGGACGAAAACCCGATTGCATCGAATGCGGGAAAGACGCAGAACGTGATGGGAAGCGACGGCAGAATGTATGCGGTGACAACCCTGAAAGACGGATACGAAATCAAAGATGCCGACGGAAAGCAGGTAAACTTTACTTTCGATGAACGGCAGAAGACATGGAGCGTGGAGGCAGAGGGAGAAAAGCAGGTGTTGTTGAAGATGAAAGACAACGACACGGCAGAGATAATGCTTCCCGGAGGCGAAACGAAAGAGGTCTCGCTAAACGAGCAAGGAATGTTCGAGGCACGCATGGCATTGGGCGAAGGATATTATTTCGCAACACGATGAATTGCGACGTAAACACAATTATGTAACATATCAATAACCAAAACAGGCGAAATTGCTAACCAATTTCGCCTGTTTTGCTCTGCAAATTCGCCCAAATTACTCCGCAATTCTGCCCAAATCGAATTTCAATGCATAAGCGAGTTGGGTATAAGGAATAATGTTTGGTTTTATTTTACAAGTACTTATATCATTTGATAATCGTGAACTTTTGGCTGACATTTTATTATTTTGATGCCCAAAACTTAAACCCAAATCGGTCATTAGACCGCATTTGCTCAGATTTGCCATTGCCGTTACGCTTCCCGACTGCTTTTGCCCGCTTGCTGCCATCTGCGCAGCCATTACATCTCGATGCAGCCCGCTACGCCTTCGGTGAAACGGCTGCACATCCGCTCAACAATCGAACAAAATCGGCTGAGGATTCTAATGACCGATTGGGGTTAAAAAATGGATGTCGAACAGCAATTTTGTCGGAGAAAGATAAATATGAAATAAAGTAGTAAAGAGTAATATATTTAATCAGAATTTCAAGGATAATTAAACCATTCTTTTTATACCTAACTCACGTTACTGATGATTTATGCCAATTCCTTTCCAAACCGATTGGCAGATAATTTACGCCCGGGTAAAACAATTAATCATGTTTTCCGGTGTGTTGACGTATGCAAAAATCTTAATGTGCGATTGGGGCTTATTCGCTTTTTATTTGTATCTTTGCAGCCGAAAGAGGATTAATTTTGACAGCGAATAAAAAAACACCACGATTGTTTTGATATAAACAATGAGCCTTACAAGAATAATAAGAAACGCATTCATACCCCGACAGAGGAAATTACTGTTGCACAACAGCGCGCCGTTGCAGTTGCAACAAGAGGCAATGAAGCGTCTCATTGAGCGTGCGAGACATACCGAATACGGACAGAAGCACTCTTTCAACTCGATAAAAAACTACGAAGATTTCGGTCGAGTGGTGCCTCTGAACACTTACGAGGAATTGAAATCCGACATAGACCGCATGCGCCACGGCGAACACGACATTCTGTGGCCGGGGCAGGTGAAATGGTTTGCAAAATCGTCCGGCACGACAAACGACAAGTCTAAGTTCATACCGGTGAGTGCCGAGGGACTTCAAGCAATGCACTACAAAGGAGGTCGCGACGCAGTGGCAATGTATCTGGGCAACAACTCGGCAAGCAAAATTTTCGACGGACGTTCGTTGATACTCGGCGGAAGTCACTCGCCGAACTACAACCTGCCCGGGTCGTTGGTGGGAGACCTCAGCGCAATTCTCATAGAAAACATCAATCCGCTTGTAAACTTGGTGCGGGTACCCGGAAAAAAGACGGCACTGCTAAGCGATTTCGAACTGAAACGCGACCGCATTGCACACGAGACGATATACAAGAACGTTACAAGCCTGAGCGGCGTTCCATCGTGGATGCTTTCGGTGCTGACGCGTGTCATGGAATTGTCTGACAAGAAAACCCTCGACGAAGTGTGGCCGAACCTTGAGGTTTTCTTCCACGGCGGCGTGGCATTTACACCCTACCGCAAGCAGTACGAGCAACTCATAGCCTCTCCCGACATGCACTACATGGAGACATATAATGCCAGCGAGGGTTTCTTCGGACTGCAAAACGATCCGACAGACACGTCGATGCTGCTGATGCTCGACTACGGTGTGCTGTACGAGTTCATACCGATGGACAAGTTCGACGAGGCAATACAAACCGCAGGAATGGCCCAACAACAGGTGGAAGCCGGGAAACAAGCGTGCATAGTGCCGCTCGAGGGAGTGAAAACGGGAGTAAACTACGCCATGATTATCAGCACCACATGCGGATTGTGGCGATATGTCATAGGCGACACGGTACGTTTCACGAGCGTTAAGCCGTACAAGTTCGTCATCACCGGACGCACAAAGCATTTCATAAATGCCTTCGGTGAGGAACTGATAATAGACAACGCCGAGCAAGGACTGGCATACGCATGCCGCGAGACGGGTGCCGAGGTGATGGAATACACAGCCGCACCGGTGTTCATGAACGGCAACGCGAAATGTCGTCACCAATGGCTGATAGAGTTTGCGCGACGTCCCGACTCGCCGGAACGCTTCGCCGCCCTGCTCGACAGCAAACTGCAGGAAATAAACAGCGACTACGAGGCAAAACGATATAAGGACATAACCCTGCAACATCTTGAAATAACAGATGCACGGAAAGGGTTGTTCGAGGACTGGATGAAGTCGCGCGGGAAATTAGGAGGGCAGAACAAAGTGCCGCGACTGAGCAACAGCCGCGAAAACATAGACCGGTTGCTGTTGATGAATGACAAGTAACTGAAACACGACAAGAGGGGAAACAACATGGTAAAGGACACGAAGAAAACAAAAAATGGCGTGAAAGCAATGTGGGCATTGCCGCTTTGCCTGATTACGGCTCTGCTCTTCTCGTGCGCAAAAATGGGACAACCCGACGGCGGATGGTACGACGAAACGCCGCCGCGAATAATACGCACCTCGCCGACAGACAAATCGACGGGCATCAACTCGCACAAAATAAACATATACTTCGACGAGTTCATAAAACTCGACAACCCGCAGGAAAAAATCGTTATATGCCCGCCGCAACTCGAAACACCGGAGATAAAAGGGGCGGGGAAACAAATAAAGATTGAACTGAAAGACTCGCTGCGCCCGAACACCACGTACACCATCGATTTCAGCGACGCCATATCGGACAACAACGAAGGAAACCCGATGAGCAACTACACCTACAGTTTCTCCACGGGAGGCGAAATAGACACTCTCGAAGTGTCAGGACATGTGCTTGAGGCAGAGAACCTAGAACCGATAAAAGGAATACTCGTGGGGCTTTACAGCAACCTTTCAGACTCGGCTTTCAGAACCGAACCGATGTTGCGGGTGGGGCGAACCGACAGTCGCGGACACTTCGTGATACGAGGCATAGCACCGGGAGAATACCGCATATATGCCTTGCAAGATGCCGATGCGGATTTCAGACTGACACAGAAGAGCGAGAAACTGGCTTTCAACCACGACATCGTAACACCGTGGTCGAAACCCGACGTGCGGCAAGACACACTGTGGCTCGACTCGCTGCGCATAAAGGACATCGCACGCATTGACTACACACACTTCATGCCGGACAACATTGTGCTGAGAGCATTCACTGAAATACAGACAGACCGCTATCTGATAAAGACCGAAAGGAAAGAGGCAGACCATTTCTCGGTGTTTTTCAGCAACGGAAGCGACCAACTGCCGCGGCTGCGAGGACTGAATTTCGACGAACGAAACGCATTCGTAACGGAGAGCAGCAGGAACAAGGATTCGCTGACATATTGGATAAAAGACTCCTTACTCATCAACCAAGACACGCTGAACGTGGAGATGCAATACATGGCAACAGACACGCTCGGGGTGTTGAGGCTGCAAACAGACACGCTCGAAATATTGTCGCGCGACACCCACGAGAAACGTATGAAGCGCCAACAGAAGATTTATGACGAGTGGAAAAAGAAACAAGATAAGGCCAAGAAACGAGGGGAACCGTTCCTTACGGAAATGCCCGCCGAAGCACTGAAACCGACATATAACATAAGTTCGATGCTTGATCCCGACCGCAACCCCTCGATAGAGTTCGACAAACCGCTCTTGCTCGCAGACACCGGCATGGTTCATCTGTACTCTAAGATAGACACCGTGTGGTATCGGGCACCATTGGTGGTGAAAAGGCGCGAAGGAACGCAGCGCATAATTGACATTCTCGGCGAGTGGAGACCCGGCACCGAGTATAGTCTCGAGATTGACTCGGCTGCCTTTACCGACATATACAACCGCGTATCCGCACCTTTCAAACAAGGATTCAAAGTCAGGTCGAACGATGAATACAGCACCGTAATAATGAACATTGGCAAAATGGAGGATACCACCTTGGTGGTACAACTGCTCGATGGCAGCGACAATGTCGTAAAACAAGTATCGACCAACAGCGGTACGGCAGAGTTCTTCTATGTGAAACCGGGAACTTACTACATGCGAATGTTCGTCGACACCAACCGCAACGGCATCTGGGATACCGGCAACTATTCCGAGAACAGACAGGCAGAGACGGTGTTCTACTATCCGGAAAAAATAAACTGCAAGGCGAAGTGGGACTTGCCGCTGTCATGGCAGCCGACGGCAACGCCTACGGAGAAACAGAAACCGGCAGAGATAGTGAAACAAAAGCCCGACAAGGACAGGAAAATAAAGAACAGAAACATGGAGAGGGCACGCAAAATGGGAATTGAATACATACCAAAAATATGAACAGACGGTTAATGACAGGCAAGACCTTAAAAAACAAATATATGAAAAAAATACTCTTTGCAATGATTATGCTGGCAGCCATTGCGGCCGACGCTTCTGCGCAATGCAAGTTCCGGAACACGGCATTCCAATCGGGCGAGTCGCTGACATACAACCTTTACTACAACTGGCAGTTTGTGTGGGTAAAGGCAGGCACCGCATCAATGTCGGTATATAAGTCATATTTCAAAGGAAAGGAAGCATTTCGCGGTTCGTTAATAACACGGGGCAACAGCAAGGCCGACAAGTTTTTCATCATGAGAGACACGTTGCTGTGCTACTGCTCTACCGACATGACACCACTGTATTACCGAAAAGGGGCACGCGAGGGGAAACGATATACGGTTGATGAGGTGTGGTACACATACAGTGGTGAAAACACACACCTAAGACAGCACCGCCAAAAGAAAGACGGTACGCACAAATGGCAAAACACCACTAACGCCAACTGTGTGTTCGACATGATGAACATATTCCTGCGCGCACGCAGTTTCGACCCCACCAACTGGAAGAAAGGATTTGAAGTGAAATTCCCTATTGCAGACGGCAACAGTGTGGAGACGGCTTTGCTGCGCTACCGCGGGAAATCTACAATCAAAGCCGACAACGGAAGAAAATACCGCTGTCTCGAACTGTCGTACATGGAACCGGAGAAAGGGAAATATAAAGAGGTGGTGCGCTTTTATGTCACAGACGACAGCAACCATGTTCCGGTGCGCCTCGACATGTTTCTGCGCTTCGGCTCGGCAAAGGCGTTCCTGACAAGCATGTACGGCGTGAAGAACCCCGTGACAAGCGTCGTGAAATAGCATTCCGAAAATTGTGAACAAAGGAAAGACGGGAACGGAAGAGAAACATTTTCTGTAATAACATAACGCACCTTGCCGATGAGCAACATATTTAAAAGGATAAAAGAGTCGCTATCGCTCTCAAACAAAAGAGTGAGACGGGTGGCGATGTCTCCCTTCTATGTTCTCTCGCTGTTGCCATATCGCGCATTGTACGTTCTTTCCGATTGCTTATACATTATTTTATATCGTATAATAGGATACCGGAAAAAGGTGGTAAGGTACAACCTTGACATGGTATTTCCCGAGAAAGGAGAGAAAGAACGTAAGGAGATTGAGCGCAGATTTTACAGATGGCTGGGTGATTATTTCGTAGAGACGTTGAAACTGCTCAGCGTTGGCAAAGAGACTTTCCTGAAACATGCGCGTTTCGAGGGTGTTGAAGAGATGGAACGGTGCTTCGACGAAGGGCAGCACTGCGCGGCAATGCTCGGGCATTACGGTAATTGGGAGTTGCTCTCCGCCACCGACCTCGCCTTAAAAAGATGGGGAACACATACCGTGAAGCAAGACGGCGGAACTGCGACAAAACCCGTTACATGCGGACTTATATACCACCCGCTGCACAACAAATACTTCGATCTGCTGTTCATGGAGATACGTCAGGCATTGCACGGGGTGTGTATTCCCAAGAAAAATATTCTGAGAAAACTCGTGGAATATCGACGTGAGAACCGTTTGACACTGTTCGGGTATATCGCCGACCAGTCGCCTAAGTGGGAGAACATACATCTGTGGCTGAATTTCCTCGGTCGGGAGACCCCGGTTTTTACCGGTGCCGAGCGGATAATGAGGAAGATGGAGAATGCCGTGTTCTACGTGGATGCCGAACGACCGAGACGCGGACAGTATGTATTCACTTTCAAACTTATTACGCGCGAACCGTCGAATATGGATAAGAATGAGATTACACGGAGATATTTCGAGATGCTGGAAGAGAGCATAAGGCGCGATCCGGCTATATATCTGTGGAGTCATAACCGGTGGAAACGTACTCACGAAGAATTTGAATGCAGAAACAGAGAGCGTTGATTTAACAACTGCCTGTCGGAAAACAACAAGGGAGAAAGGACAATATATTTTATGGTAACGACATTACAAAACAAAGATAACATGAATATTGCATCTCGCAGAAATGTAGAGGGAAGCGACGCATTGACTCTGTACATAGTGGTTCCGTGCTATAACGAGCAGGAAGTACTGCCCGAGACGATTGACAGACTGCAGATTCTTTGCTCGCAACTTGCCGCAGAGACCGGCACTAATACAAGAATATTGTTTGTTGACGATGGTAGTCGCGATGCCACTTGGTCAATGATTGTCAGTGCTTGTGACGAGAACGAGAACATCTCGGGACTGAAACTGGCTCACAACGCAGGGCATCAAAACGCACTGTGGGCGGGAATGGAGGCGGTGGTGGATAAATGTGATGCCGTAGTAACGATAGATGCCGACCTTCAAGACGATGAAAAGACCATCATCGACATGGTAAAAATGGTGAAAGAGGGCAAAGACATTATTTACGGGATACGCAAGGAACGCAAAACCGACACGCCGTTCAAACGTCTCACGGCACAATATTTCTATCAACTGATGCGCATGGCAGGCAGCGACATAGTTTATAATCATGCCGATTTCAGAATGATGACACAGCGCGCAGTGAAGGCTCTGTTGTCAATGCCGGAACGCAACATGTTCCTGCGAGGCATGGTTCGCACACTCGGATTTAACGAGGGGCGCGTGTATTACGACCGCACCGCACGCTTTGCCGGAGAGTCAAAATATCCGTTGAGAAAAATGATCGGTTTTGCAATAGACGGCATAACGTCGTTCTCCATCGTTCCGTTGCGTCTCATAACGTTATCCGGTTTCATCTTTACCATAGTGGCAGTACTGATAATAATATACTCTGTCGAAGAGCATGTACGCGGCAACACACTGCCGGGTTGGACTTCACTCGCCGTTAGTATATGGTTCGTTGGGGGCGCACTACTCATTGCCATCGGTGTTCTCGGTACTTACATGGGCAAGATTTACCAAGAAACAAAACGCCGTCCGAGATACTTTACCGACGAGACTGTCAATCTTTAACCCGAATCGGTCATTATAACCCTCAACCGATTTTGTTCGATTGTTGAGCAGATGTGCAGCCGTTTCATCGAAGGCGTAGCGGGCTGCGTTGAGATGTAATGGCCGCGCAGATGTCAGCAAGCGGGCTAAAGCAGTAGGGAAGCGTAATGACAATGGCAAATCTGAGCAAATGCGGTCTGATGACAGATTTGGGTTTAAGTGCGAATGTCTCGAAAAGACTCTTTGCAGAAAAGCGAAATAGTATCTTGCAGAAATGTATTGTAAGACAGGCGACAAACGGCAAGAGAGTGTCGTGTAGCCTATTTCTTTACGGCAAACCCTATGGTGGCAATGCTTATCTTTACGTTTCCGGCACCACAAAGTTCTTGCGAACATGAAAGAATCGTGGCTCCCGTGGTGAGTATGTCATCGACCACGAGCAGGTGTTTGCCTCTTGCCCAATCGCCGTTTCCGAGCGTAAAGACATTCTCCACATTGTCATGACGTTCCCACCAGTTCTTCTGTGTCTGGCTCTCACGGAACTCCTTTCTAAACACAAGGTCTGTGCGCACCGGCAGTCCTGTTGTCTCGGAGATACCCTTTGCCATATATTCGCTTTGGTTATATCCACGCCTGTGCAGTCTGTTTTTTGCTATCGGCACCGGCACGACAGCGTCAATGCCTTCGAAAAAGCCGTCCGTGTCAAAGTCTTCCGCCAAATACTGTCCCAGCAAATAGCCATATTCCGGATGTCCGCCATATTTCAGTCTGTAAATCATTGCAGACACCTCGGCATGAGGTTCGAAATAAAACCATGCCGAAGCACGCTCTATCGGAAATTGTCCCCAGAACAAGCGTGCCATAGGGTTGTCATAGGGGCGGGCAGAAAAGAAAGTGCGTGGCAAATGCAGATTGCACGCCGCGCACATCATTTCTTCGTCTATTGCAAGCCGTCTGTTGCATACACAGCATTGCCGTGGTGCCACAACATCGAGTATTCTGCGTAACAATCTCATAATTTTCTCCCGAAATCAGCAGGAATCTCTCCCCACTTGGATGTCTCCCATTTGATTACCGGGTTACGAAAGTCGTGTGTGGCGAGCCATTTCTCGGCTCGTTGTATTATGTCGTACAACTTTTCCGTCTCGGGCGTATTCTCAATTTTTGTCTTGCATTTGCGTTTCTTAACCCACAATATGGCATTATAAGAATCGCTGTATATTGTTTTGTAGTGAAGTCCTTTTTGCCAACAAAGAGCCAGGGCATGCACTATTGCGAGGAATTCGCCCACGTTGTTGGTTCCTTTAAGCGGTCCGAAATGAAACAGTCGCGCCCCGGTGGTCAAGTCGATTCCCTGATATTCCATCGGTCCGGGATTTCCCGAGCAGGCAGCATCGACCGCCCATGCGTCTGCCGTTATCTCCATCGGCAGCGGTAATACCGTGTCATTTCTGTAGTCAGGCGGGTTTTGCACAGTCTGTTTCATTTCTTGTTTAAAAATCGGCATGTGTCTTTCTTTATCGGGATATGTCGCAGATGCCTTCTGCCGGCAAAGGAAAAAATTAACGATACGAACTATCCCAACGTAACGTTATCCACTATTACGGGTTCGTTCAGAAATATTTGTGCGCACTCCGTGAAGCGGTCGGGGTTCTCGGTGGTAAGGTAACGGCATGTGCCTCCATGCGTTATGCGTGCCTCCATGTCAGGATGACGTTCGAGATATTTTGCAAGACTGTCTGCGACATATTCTCCCTGCGAAACCACCTTTATTCCCTCCGGAACATGTTTCCTTATCGTTTTCATCAATAAGGGATAGTGCGTGCATGCCAACACCATGGTATCTATTTCCGGATCGCGTTTGAGCAACTCGTCTATGCATCGTTTAACAAAATAGTCTGCGCCGTCGCTGTCGGCTTCGTTTGCCTCCACGATGGCAGCCCACAGCGGGCATGCCTGTCCCGTTACGGTAATATCCGGAGCCTGATGTGCAATCTCGATGTCGTAACTTTTGCTTCGTATCGTTCCCTCGGTGGCAAGAATGCCTACATGTCGCGATGCCGTCAACGGCGGTATTGCTTCCGCCGTGGGTCGTATCACGCCGAGTACACGGCGGTCGGGATCGATCTTCGGCAAGTCGTTCTGCTGCAATGTTCGCAGCGCTTTTGCCGATGCGGTGTTGCATGCGAGGATTACCAAGTGGCATCCCATTGAGAACAAACGCATTACCGCCTCGCGAGTGAAGCGGTAAACCACGTCGAACGAACGCGGACCATAAGGTGCACGGGCATTGTCTCCGAGATAAAGATAGTCGTATTGCGGCAATACGCGACGCATCTGATTAAGTATCGTCAGACCGCCGTAACCACTGTCGAAGACCCCGATTTGTCCGGGAGATGATGGTAACTGATTATTCACTTTATTGCAGTGCGGCTTTTACTATTGTCGTAATGTCATCTGCCATTGCGGCATCGATATACGGACATGCGTTGCTGTCAGTGTTCACGATGAAAGCATATCCGCGTTCCTTGGCAATTTTTTGCAACACTTCCTTCATTTTTTGGTGTACCGGTGTCATCGCTTCTTTCTCTGCCTGTGCGAACAAACGTTCCGCCTTGGCTTTGAAAGCGATGTTTTTCTGCATCAGTTCTTGTAATTCCGCCTGTCGTTTCTGCAATATCAACGGTGCGAAATCGCGCTGCCCGTCGAGGAACTCCTCATACTTGTTGTTGAACTCGTCCTCTGCCCGTTTCATCTCCGCATCGTATTTCGTGCGCAGCAAACCAAGGTTTTTTCGTGCAGCGACATATTCCGGCATTACGTGCATTGCCTCGTCATAACTGAAGAAGGCAACACGGTTCTGTGCATCTGCCTTTGACGGCGACATGAGCAGCAAGCCGATTATTGCAAAAATGATTGAAATCCTTTTCATGGGAAAAATCTTTTCTTCGGGTTTCATCGGTGTATAAATGATTGGGGAGACAGGGAGTAAAGTGTGTGTCTTGGAGAACATCGTTCCCGGTTGTCCGTTAACAACATGCCGACACCTTTACTCCATGTCTCCTTTCTTTTCCAAATCTCGTACTATTCGTACGTTTACTTGAGTTTATTCAGTTCGGCTTTTACCTCGGTGGTCACGTCCTTGCTAAGAGTCTGACTGATGTAAGGTATTCCGGCAGCCGTGTCCATTATATAAACATATCCTCCTGCCGTGCCGACATTCTTGATAGCGTTAATCAGTTTCGTTGTTATCGGCTGCATTTTTTCCTGCTGCATTTTTGCCAAAGCCTGTTGGTTGTCTTGATATGCCTGCTGCATCTTCTGGTACATCTTCTGCAGTTCTGCCTCTGTTTCCTGACGTTTGGTGTCGTTCATCGTGCTTGAGTTCTTCTCGTACTCCTCACTCTTGCGCTGCAATTCCTGCTGCATACCTTGCAATTCGTCCTCGTACTTCTTCGTCTGTGCTTCCACTTCTCCGCGTGCCTGTATGAACTCCGGCATACCCTGCATGATTGCCTGCGAATCAACATGCCCGAACTTTTGTGCGAATAGCGACATCGGAGCGAACACCATCAACATAACGATAATCTTTTTCATTTTCTTTCTACTAATTTTTTATTGTTATTATTTTTTGTTACAGTCTCTTTTCCATTTACTTTTACGGTCTCTGCATGCCGTCCTTTCAGTTGGCGTAGCCTAATTTTTGCAACACTTCGTTGCTTATGTCTATCTTCGGCGAGCCGAAAATTATTCCCGCATCCGAGGCTCTGTCGAGTACGAGAGAGTATCCTCGCAGGTCGGATATATCCTTTACTGCATTGTAGATTTCTTCCTGTATCGGTGTCATAAGTGCCGTTCGTTTCTTGAACAGTTCGCCCTCGGGACCGAAATACTTGCGTTTCAGGTCGCTCGACTCCTTCTCCTTTTGCATTATGGCGTCCTGCTTTGCTTTCTTCTGCTCTTGCGATAGGAACACCACCTCGTTCTGATAGTTTTTATACATAGTTTGCGCCTCGGTGTTCAATGCCTCCACCTCTGCCTGCCATCTCTTTGAAACTTGGTTCAGTTGCTCGTTTGCCCGTTCGTATGCCGGTACGTTTTTGAGTATGTATTCCATGTCAATCAATGCAAACTTCTGTGCATTAGCCGCCATTGCGACTATTGCCAATACTGTGGTAACAATTATCTTCCTCATATTAATCAGTCTTTATATATTGTCAGAATTCTTGTCCGAGAATGAAGTGGAACTGTCCTCCGCCTTTATTCCCGAATACTTTGTCAAAACCGTAAGCCCAGTCTATACCCATCATTCCCACCATAGGCAGGAATATGCGCACTCCGAGACCTGCCGAGCGTTTCATTTCGAATGGGTTGAACTTGCTTGTGTTCGTCCAAGCGTTTCCTGCCTCGGCAAATGCGAGTCCGTAGATGGTGGTGTTGCCGAGCAGGAACGGGTATCTCAGTTCGAGCGTGAAGCGGTCGTAAGCATATCCTTCTTGATAATATGGTGTAAGCGCACCGTTGTCATATCCGCGCAGTCCGATTGTTTCCTGTGCATATCCGTTGCTGTATCCGCTCATTCCGTCTCCTCCCATGTAGAATGTTTCGAACGGAGATTTCTTGTATTTGTTATATGCTCCGAGTATTCCGAGTTCCACTCGTGCCATCAGCACAAGACATTTCTGCCCCTCGGTAAGTGCGGTGAAAGTGCGGGCTTTGAATTTCCATTTGTGATATTCTATCCATCTGTATTTCTCCTGCTGTTCTTTTGCGTATGTTGCCGACTTCGGGTCTCTTGCGAGATTCTTGTAATCTTTTTTCTCGAACTTGCTCCACGGCGGTGTTATCGACAGCGATGCGGTAAACTCCGAGCCGCGACGCGGGAAGAGTTGGTTGTCGGTAGATATGCGCGACAACGTTATGCCCACATTCAGGTTGTTGCAGTTTCCGGTGGAAACGAGGAAATATCGCCAGTTCTTCAGCATATACCTCGTGTATCCAAGTTCCACGTTTAGCATGAAATAATCGTCCGGCCAGCGTAGTCGCGTACCCCATCCGATACTCGCTCCTATCATTCTTATATACTTGTCGGGGTCGTAATAGTTCTCGTAACTATTGTAGTAATTGCTCCCAACGCCGTACAGATAGTTGTAGTAATTGTTCATGTAGGCATTGTTATAGAAATTACTCGACACGCCTGTCTGCTTACTATAATATGCTCCCACGGTAAACTGTATGGGACGTTTGCCCCCGAACCAGTTGGTTGAGTAACTCGCGTTGTACGACTGGTAATATCTTCCGTTCGTCTGTGCCCCTATCGAGAGAATCTCTCCGTCTCCCACAGGCAGAATACCTCTGCGTTCGTTGTTTTTGCGGAACAGATTTGCCATCGAGAAATTGTTCAGTTTCAGTCCCACTCGTCCTATTACGCCCGTCTGTCCCCATCCGAGTGAGAATTCTATCTGGTCGTTCGATTTCTGCATCAAATTCCAATCAATATCCACCGTACCGTCTTCGTAGTTCGGTTTCACGTCTGGCAGCACATGCTCCGGGTCGAAATGTCCCATCGAAGCCAGTTCTCGTTGCGAACGTTGCAGAGCCTCTTTCGAGAAGAGGTCTCCCGGTTTCGTTCTCAGTTCGCGCCTTATGACATTCTCGTACAAGCGGTCGTTTCCGTTTATTCGCACCCTGTTGACGTGTGCCTGCGGTCCTTCCTGAATACGCATCTCAAGGTCTATCGAGTCTCCCACGATATTTATTTCCGTGGGTTGCAGGCTGTAGAACAAGTATCCGTTGTTCCAATACAGGTTTCCCACGGCATCCTCGTCTTCCGACAGACGTTTGTTCATAAACTTTTGGTTATACACGTCTCCGGATTGCATTCCCAGTTGTGCCGCGAGGAAATCGGTGTTGTATACCGTGTTTCCCACCCATGTGATGTTGCGCAGGTAGTACTTCCTTCCTTCCTCCACCTTTATATATATGTTTACGTGCTTGTCGTCGTAGTTCCACACCGAATCTTCCACGATTACGGCATCTCGGTATCCCAACTCGTTGTATTTGGCAATGAGTTTCTTTTTATCCTCGGCATATCTCTCCGGCGTGTATTTTTTCGATTTAAGGAAACTCGACAGTTTCCCCGCCTCGTGCATTTTTGACAACGCTCCTTTCCTGAACAGTCCTCCTTTAATCTTTCTGTCAGTAAGTTTCTCGTTGCCATCGATTATTATCTCATGCACCTTCATCTTCTGCTTCTTATCCACCACCACGTCGAGTATAACCATATTCTTTCCCGTTACGTCGTCGCGTTGCGTTATTTCGATTTCGGCGTTCTTGTAACCCTTGTCGTCATAATATCTCTTTGCAAGAATCTTTGCCCTGTCAATCATGTTAGGCGTAATCTGCGAGCCTTTCAGCAGTCCGAGTTTCTTCTCCATATCCTCGCGCTCGCCCTTCTTAAGTCCGATGTAGTTTATTGTGCTGACGCGCGGTCTCAGTGCGAGATGGAAATGCAGATACACCTTGTCTCCCACGATGGAGTCGGCGGTTATCGCCACCTTCGAGAACAGTCCGTGCTTCCAGTATCGTTTCACCGCCTCCGTAATCTCCGTTCCCGGCAGTGTTACATACTGTCCCTTTACCAGTCCCGATATGCCCGTTAGTACATAGTCTTCATATCCTTCCACGCCCGACACGGCTATACCCCCAATCACGCAGTTGCGTGGGTTTCCCGCATACGTTATCTCCGGATTTATTATTTTCTCTTGTGCTCCTGCGGCGATGCTTATCATCGCCATAGTCGCCAGCAAAACTTTCCTTATCGAAATATTCATTATCAACGTCTGTTGTATTTGTTCTTTTTGAAGTTTCAGTCTCCGGTTTTCTTCCGGTTACTCTTTCTCTTCCACCTGTTCGCCCGTTTTCCCGAAACGTCTCTGTCTGCCCTGATAGTCGAGTATGGCTGCATGCAAGTCTTGTTCGTCGAAATCCGGCCAGTATGTTTCCGTGAAATACAGTTCCGAATATGCAATCTGCCACAGCAGGTAGTTGCTCACGCGCAGTTCTCCTCCCGTTCGTATTAGCAGTTCGGGGTCGGGCATGAAATATGTCTCGAGGTGCTTTGCCACCGTTTCCTCGGTAATCTCGTCGGGGTCTATGGTGGCAGGCACGAGGTTGTTTTTCTTTATCTCCCACACTATGTCTCGCACAGCCTGTGTTATTTCCCATCGTGCGGAGTAACTTAGAGCCACCACGAGTGTCATGCTGTCGTTGTCGGCGGTGCGTTCCATGGTGTTCCATAGTTTCTCTGCCACCTCTTTCGGCAGTCTGTCTATGTCTCCGATAACCCGCAGTCTGACATTGTTCTTCATGAATATCTCGTCCTCGAGCGATGTCAGTACAAGTCCCATGAGAGCCGCCACTTCTGCTGCCGGTCGTCCCCAGTTCTCTGTCGAGAAAGTGTAAAGCGTGAGATATTTCACTCCCAGCTTGACACACTCTGACGTTATACGGCGCACCGTTTCCACACCTGCCTGATGTCCGTATGTGCGTTCGCATCCGCGTTCTTTTGCCCAGCGTCCGTTGCCGTCCATTATGACGGCGATGTGCTGCGGAATTCTGTTCAAATCCAGTTGTTCCATAATCAGTATATATCGTTGTGGCATGTCCTGCACTTCGGCATGAAACTGTATGTCAGCGTAACCTGAAGTGTGTGATAGCAGTCCGTATTCTTGAATGCACCGCTGCTCTTCACCATGTACGGGTCTTTTGCCCCATCGAGTTCGTCGCTCAGCGAGAAGTGCATTGCCCATTCTATTCCGAGGTTCAGCCTCGGTGCTATTTTGTATTTCACGCCTACTCCCAGTGGTAAGTTTGCGGTAAAGTTGTTTTTTTCCTTTCCTTTTACGAATGTTCCTCCCAGTCCGAGTGCGATGAACGGTGTCAGCGGTCTTGCTCCGCGGTATTCTCTTCCCGTGCCGTATGGCCAGAAATTGTATTCGTATGTTATGTCGAAGTTTACGAGCGTGTTGTCAAACTCATACCCCGAGCCGTCGAATTCGGGGTAGTATGTTCCGGCGTCTGCCGCTTTCCCCTTAATCTTTCCGTAGCCCGCCTGCGCTTTCAGTCCCATGTACGGGTTGAAATATCTGCGCATCACGGCAGTTGCCGATGGTTGAATGTTTTTCGCGAGACTCGAATTGAAGTCGCCGAGATACCCCGTCACCCCTGCTCCCGCACCTATTTCCATGCGGTATTCCTCGTCTTCCTGCGCCCATGTCGTGAGCGAGAAGAGCAAGACTGCCGCAGTAATGGCAAAGCGCATAGTGTTTTTGGCAACGTGATTCATCTTCCTTCTTTTCTTTCCTTTTATATATATGTGTGGTGTGGAAGTCGGTTTCTTGCCGACCGCAGTGTTTATTTCCAGCCCAGTTTGTTCAGTCTGCCGCGCCACACCTGTCCCGTTCCTGCACATATAATCCAGAGATGCCGGTCGGTGTCTGTTGCGAGAGCCATCGCCGCGGCATTCTTGTCTATGCCTCCGGGCAGTTGGTAACTTATGTCATTTTTCCATGTTATACCGCCGTCGGCACTGGTATATATCTTGTCGTATGCAGCCGTCTTGCACGGTGGTATGCCCTTGCCTCCCACTGCCAACAACCTTTCGCCGTATTTTGTCATGCTTAGTCCGGCAAGTCGCGGCATCACATATTTGTTTTTGCCGTCAACCACATAATATGCCCACGGCATGTTCACCGCATTGTTGCCGTTGTCGTCTATTTTTCCCCACACCACTGCGGTTGTGTCGGCAGTATATGTTGCCGCGCCGCGATTACCAATCAGCACCACACGTTCTATGTCGTTGTTGGTACGCAGCGGCATGCAGGCATAACATATATCTGTCGCAGGCAACAAGTCGGTGCCTCCGTCCATGCCGTCTGTCGTCCATTCCGCACCGTCGGTACTGCTTGCCAGTCTGCCTTCGGCATTGATTGCAAACAATTTGGTGCCCGATGCCGCCACCAATTTCTTGACGTTCGGCGTGGCCACAACCTCCCAATTCCCGCCATTGGCAGAAGATAGCAGTTTGCCGTCGTGCATGACATAAAGTCTGTCGCCTTTCTTCACGATACCCTGAAAGGCATTGGCATCGAGCGTGCCGTCCAAGTTTAGTGGCAATGGCTGCCACGTCTTGCCGTCGCCGATACCGGTTTGCAGTGCGGTGGTTTTTACTCCGTCGCTGCCGTAAACCACTATTTGCCCGCCTATTTCGAATGCCCTCAACATCTTGAATGCCGCAATATCGGTATTGTTGGCGAGCATTGTCCATTTGAAATCGTATGCCTTCTGCTTGTGAACGTTTACTTTCACGGTGTATTCCCGCGTGTTTTTGCCGTCGTTGCTTAGAATTACCAACGTGCGCGGTGTCGTAAAATCGAGCGAGTCTGTGTTAGTGATGCTCCTTATTTCTTTACCGTCGGGCATTTTCAGTCCCACTCGTCCGTTGTTCACCGTACCCACCGTAACGAGCAGTTTGGCAGCGTCCGTACCGTAAGGCAGCGAGTCGGGGTTGTATATCTCGTTTTTTTTCTGGTCTATCCGGAAATTGAACGATGCTCCACTCTGCCTTACAAAGTAAGTACTGTCTTCGCCTTTGGACGATTTCGTGGTTACATATACTTTCATGTTGCTTATGACAAACGAGTTTATTCCGGTGTCGCCGAAACGCGCCACGTCCTCGTTCTCGTCACTGAAACACGACACCAATGTCGTTGCCGCAAACAATATTATTATGAAAGGTGCAATAATCCTTCTCATTTTACCAATCGTTTAAATTTTTATGTGCAAAAGTAATTAGTTTTCTGCAATTACCGCCTTGTTTGTCATTATTATTATTTAAAATAATGATTTTGGAAGCATTTTTTAAGTTTTATTTTGACATTATTTGTGCTTTTGCAAGAGAATGGCATACGGTTTGCCGCGGTACGCAACCCGTTTGGTGTCAAAACGCAGAGCAAAACCGCCGAAATTGTCGGGTAAAACCGCCGAAATTGCAAAACAATTCAGGCTGTTTTGCCGGACGGCGGGTACCATGCAAAAAACACAATCGGACATGACGGCGATTATTTTGAGTATTTTTGAAATTATCCCAAAATATTTTTAGTGGCAATAAATATAAATTCGTACCTTTGTCGCCGAATTTTTCATCAGGCTGTTTACATAAATTAGAGTGTATATTATGGAGATTGTGAAGAGAAATGGCGCGGTGGAGCAATATGACAAAGAGAAGATTGCCGTTGCCATAAGAAAGAGTTTCGCAAGTACGGGACAAATTCCCGACGAGACGAAACTATACGAAATGGTTGACTCGGTTGAGAAAACAATAACGGAAAATCCGCTTAAACGAACTGTCGAGAATATACAAGACCTTGTGGAACAATGCCTTATGAGCAACGGTTTCTACAACGAGGCAAAGAGTTATATTCTTTTCAGATGGCAGCGAACGGAGCAAAGAAAATCGCTCAACAGAATTGCCGAAGAATTGGGAAACGAGGCGATTGCCGAAGTCCTGAAAGGTATAGCCGGAGATTTCAAAGGAAACGAATACGGCATTTCGCTGCTTGCCGACAAGTTCGGAAGTTTTGTCAAACACGGCATGAAGCCCGGAGAAAAACTTTCCGCACTCGTAAAGGCAGCCGTGGAGATGACCACGCAGGAGGCACCCGACTGGGAGTTTGTCGCCGCACGAATTTTGTCTTTCAAACGAGAAGAGGAGATTAAGAATGTGGAAGAGACGGAGGGGATACGGTGTTTCCACGACAAACTGCGATACCTGACAGACGAAGGTCTGTACGGTGCATACATCATTGATGCCTATTCGAAAGAAGAGATAGAGAAAGCCGCGACATACATGCAGCCCGCACGAAACAATTTGCTGAATTATTCGGGACTCGATTTGCTCGACAAGCGGTATCTTATACGCACTTACTCGCAGAAACCTATTGAGAGGGTGCAGGAAATGTATCTCGGCATCGCGCTGCATCTTGCCATGAACGAGAAAACAGACAGAATGGAGTGGGTGCGTAAATTCTACGACATGCTGAGCCGCTTGGAGGTGACGATGGCCACGCCTACGCTCTCAAATGCCCGCAAACCGTTCCACCAATTATCGAGTTGTTTCATAGACACGGTGCCCGACAGTCTTGAAGGGATATACCGCAGCATCGACAATTTTGCGATGGTAAGCAAGTTCGGCGGAGGAATGGGAATGTATTTCGGCAAGGTGCGCGCCACCGGAGGCAAGATAAGAGGATTCAAAGGCGCGGCGGGAGGCGTGGTGAGATGGATGAAATTGGTTAACGACACGGCAGTGGCGGTAGATCAGTTGGGCATGCGCCAGGGAGCCGTGGCGGTGTATCTGGACGTATGGCACAAGGATTTGCCGGAATTTCTGCAGTTGAGGACAAACAACGGAGACGACAGAATGAAGGCGCACGACATATTCCCTGCCGTGTGCTATCCCGACTTGTTCTGGCGCATGGCAAAGGAAAATCTCGATCTGCAATGGTGCATGTTCTGCCCCAACGAGATTTTGTCGGTAAAAGGTTATTCTCTTGAAGATTACCACGGCGAGGAATGGGAACGCAGATACAAGGATTGCGTAAACGACATGCGCCTGTCGCGGCGAGTAATGACCATAAAGGACATTGTGCGACTTGTACTCCGGTCGGCGGTGGAGACGGGAACACCGTTCACATTCAACCGCGACATAGTGAACCGCGCCAACCCCAACGGTCACAAGGGCATTATATATTGCTCGAACCTTTGCACGGAGATTGCACAGAACATGTCGCCCATAGAGACTGTTTCAAGCGAGATAAAGACCGACGGCGGCGACACGGTGGTGGTGAAGACCACACGCCCGGGCGATTTCGTGGTGTGCAACCTTGCCAGTCTTTCGCTCGGTCATCTGCCGTTGGAAGACGAGAAAGAGATGAAAGAAAAGGTGGCAACCGTGGTGCGTGCGCTCGACAACGTGATAGACCTGAACTTCTACCCGTTGCATTATGCGCGGATAACCAACCAGCGCTATCGCAGCATCGGACTCGGTGTGAGTGGTTATCATCATGCTTTGGCCGTGCGCGGGATAAAATGGGAGAGCGAAAAACATCTTGCTTTCATGGACGAGGTGTTCGAAAGGATAAACCGTGCCGCAATAGAGGCAAGTTCGGACATAGCGCGAGAGAAAGGTTCGTATCTTTATTTTGACGGCAGCGACTGGCAGAGTGGAGCCTACTTTGAAAAGCGTGGCTACGCATCGGACGAATGGAAACGCATTGCCGACAAAGTGAACGTGCAAGGCATGCGCAACGCCTATCTGCTGGCCGTGGCACCGACAAGCAGCACGAGCATAATTGCAGGAACCACGGCGGGGACAGACCCCGTGATGAAAAGATTCTTCCTCGAGGAGAAACGGGGGGCAATGCTTCCACGGGTGGCGCCGAGATTGTCGGACAAAACCTATTGGATTTACAAAGGAGCGTATCTCACAGACCAAACATGGAGCGTGCGAGCGGCAGGTGTACGACAAAGACATATTGACCAAGCACAGAGTCTCAACCTGTATATTACCAACGATTTTACAATGCGCAGAGTGTTGAACTTATATCTGCTGGCATGGGAATGCGGCGTTAAGACGATATATTATGTGCGCAGCAAATCGCTTGAGGTGGAGGAGTGCGAGAGTTGTGCTTCGTAACACATCGGCGGCATACGGAAAAAACGCGGCATGCTGCCATACCACAAACTGAAAAAACAACATTACAATGGATAACAACAAACTGAAAAGAAACGCACTCTTCAATCCCGAAGGCGACATCGACCTGCGACTGAGAAGAATGATAGGCGGGAATACGACAAATCTCAACGACTTCAACAACATGCGGTATCAGTGGGCAAGCGACTGGTATCGGCAGGCAATGAACAATTTCTGGATACCGGAGGAAATAAACCTTACGCAAGATGCCAAAGACTATCCGCATCTGGACAATGCAGAACGCACGGCATACGACAAAATATTGAGTTTCCTCGTGTTTCTCGACTCGCTGCAAAGCAACAACCTGCCATCGTTGTGCGAATATATCACGGCCAACGAGGTAAACCTGTGTCTGCACATTCAAGCATTCCAAGAGTGCGTACACAGCCAGAGTTACAGTTACATGCTCGATTCTATTTGCAGTCCCGAGGAACGCAACACCATTCTATACCAGTGGAAAACCGACGAACATCTGCTGCGACGCAACAAATTCATTGGCGACTGCTACAACGAGTTTCAAAACAATCGGGACAAGTACTCGCTGATTAAAACATGTATAGCCAACTTTATACTCGAGGGAATATATTTCTACAGCGGTTTCATGTTCTTCTACAACCTGAGCCGAAACGGGAAAATGTCGGGTTCGGCACAGGAAATACGTTATATCAACCGCGACGAGAATACGCACCTGTGGCTGTTCCGCAACATCATACAAGAACTGAAAAAGGAAGACCCGGACATGTTCACGGAAGAAAAAGTGGCAGTGTACGAGGAGATGATGCGCGAGGGAGTGCGGCAGGAAATTGAGTGGGGACAATATGTCATAGGCGACGACGTGCAAGGACTGAACAGCCGGATGGTATATGACTATATACGCTATCTCGGCAACCTGCGCTGGCACAGCCTCGGTTTCGGATACCTCTATGAGGATAATCACACGGAACCCGAAAACATGAAATGGGTGTCGCAGTACTCGAATGCGAACATGGTGAAAACAGATTTCTTCGAAGCCAAAAGTACGGCATACGCCAAGAGCACGGCCTTGGAGGACGACTTGTAATAATGCAGGAAAAATAGAAGGTGTAAATGGGATGTGAGAAGACATTAAAAATTAATTACAGACAGGTATCCATGATACTCTTTATTTTGAATGAATAAATCTACATAAATACGAAATAAACAGACATAAATAGGCTTTCAGTTTTGTCCGACATTTCAATTTGGTTACAATTTGATTTGTCGGACAACAATATTTTTATTTTATTAAAAAAACTTTGATCATAAATGTTTTTTTAATATCTTTGCAGAAAACGTTCATAAAAAGAAAAACAAAAGAACATGAAAAGATTTTGGGCGGCCTTGTTGGTCTTGTCACTAGCCATTGCATTATCTGCAAAAGACATTAAACGACCGGATTCCTACAACTATCTGCGTGCAGAGGAAGCAATTGAGAATGGCGAATTCAACGAAGCACTACAATATCTGCAAAAAGAACTTGCAGTGAACCCGAAAAACGGATACGCATATTTCCGCACGGCTTGGATAAACCTGCAAAGGGAAGAGAACGGACTGGCTCTGTCAAACATTGAGAAAGCTCTGAGGTATCTGCCGAAAAAAGACAAGGAGTACATCGGATTCTCGCACAATCTGAAAGCCAACGTATTCTCGAACCTCGGGCAGAACGACAAGGCCGTCGAAGAACTCGGACTGGCGATAAAGGCACAACCCGAGGACATTGACTACCTTAACTACCGCGGACAGAAATATTATGAGATGAAGAAATACGACTTGTCGAACGCAGACTATCTGCGAGTGACCAAGATAGAGCCGGGATCAATAATTGGTTTTCTGGGACTCGGACGCAATGCCTACGACCAAAAAAACTTTGCAGAGGCGGAAAAGAACTACGACTATGCACTGAAACTTGCTCCCGAGGAATCGCAATGCTACTGCTTCAGAGCCGAATGCTACATCGAACAGAAGAAATGGAACAGGGCGATAGAAGATCTTGTGAAAGCGGTTTCGATAGACGAAAGCGCGCGGGCAGTGGAACTGATGGAGAAAATAAACGAAGAACCGCAGTTCTCGAAATTAATGTCGCGACTGAATACGGAGATAAAGAAAACACCTGCGGAGTTTACATGGCTTTACATAGCAGGCTTGTTGAACAAGTTTAACGGCAAGCCACAAGATGCCATCCCTTTCTTTAAAAAGATTATAGAGTTCGATGAGAACGAGAATATTTACTACCTTATGGCAGACACTTATAGCGAACTCGGAATGTATGAGAAAGCGACGGAATCTATCGGTCGTGCACTCGAGGAGGATAGTACGAACAACAACTACCACTGGGAAAAAGCCGTAATTGCACACAGAATGGGCGACATGAAAGGTTCTATAGCGGCAGCAACGAAGATGGTGAAGAATGCCGAAAACGAATATTTTCCATATAAGGCACGCGGAATGGTAATGATGTGGGCCGAACTGTACGACGAGGCGATAGACGATTTCAATACTGCGGTAAGTATTGAACCGAACCAAATTCACACATATTTGTTACGGGGGTATTGTCACACAAAACAGAATAACCATGAGGCGGCACGCGACGACTATGAGAAAGTAATAGAGACAGACACCGTAGCGAAAACAGCCACAGAGGCAATGTTCGCATACGCCATGCTCGGAGACCGCGACAAGGCAGTGGAGATGTGCGACAGCGTTTTGGCAAACGAAAATACGCAGGGGGCATTATACAATGCGGCGTGCCTTTACTCGCGACTGAACGCCCCCGCGACGGCATGCAGATACCTGCAAAAAGTGTTCGACAAGGGTATCTTCGAACTGGCTCATATTGAAAAAGATTTCGATATGGAGAACATACGAAACAACGAGGAGTTCGAACGGATAATGAATGAGCAGCGCAGGAAACAAGTGGAAACGGTGGCAAAAATGACAGAAACGACAGACAACACGGAATATGAAGAGGAAGAGGTGGAAGTGCCGTTCACGAAAGAAGGTTCGCTGTGCAGAGTGAAATGTTATATCAACGATCTTCCGTTGAGTTTTATTTTCGACACCGGTGCAAGCGAAGTAAGCATGTCGATGGTTGAGGCAACGTTTATGATGAAGAACGGCTATCTTGGGAAGAACGACGTGGCAGGCTCTGCCAATTTCTTAGATGCCAACGGGAACGTAAACGAAGGAACGATAATAAACCTGCGTAACGTGAACTTCGGCGGATTGTCATTAAACAATGTCAGGGCAAGCGTGGTGCGCAATCAAAAGGCACCGTTGCTGCTCGGACAAACTGTTCTTAACAGGGTTGGGAAGATTGAGATTGACAACATTAACAAAGTGCTGAAAATTACCCACAAGATAAAGAAATAAAGAGAAAGGAGGAGATATGCTTGGAGCGATAATAGGCGATATAGTTGGTTCACGATTCGAATTCGGACCGCCACCGCAGGCCGGTTTCGAACTATTCACACCCGAATGTGGTTTCACCGACGACACGGTTTGCACCGTTGCCATTGCCGATGCCGTGCTTAACAACCGTGGATATGCGGAATCTCTGCTCGACTGGTGTAGGCGCTACCCGAAACCGATGGGAGGCTATGGCGGCATGTTCTCGGCATGGGTGGCGGGCGACGACCATCGCCCTTACGGGTCTTACGGAAACGGGTCGGCAATGCGTGTAAGTCCGATAGGCTGGTTGTTCCACGACATCGATGCCGTCATGGAAGAGGCGAAACGCTCGGCAGAAGTCAGTCACAACCACGAGGAAGGCATAAAGGGAGCTCAATGCACAGCCACGGTAATATATTGGCTGCGCACAGTGCGCGTGACTAAAGAACGGCTTGTGTTTTCTGTGGGGCGGAAATTCGGTTACGAGATACCCACATTGAAAGACATCATGCGCATCGGGGCATTGGGACACTTCGATGTCACATGCCAAGAGACAGTACCCGCGGCAATAAGGTGTTTCATAGAAAGCGACGGCTTTGAGGACGCAATACGCAAAGCGGTACTCGCCGACGGAGACACTGACACCAAGGCGGCAATAACCGGTTCAATAGCCGAGGCATACTACGAGGTGCCCGACGAAATAGTGAAACGTGCCCTGGAATACCTGCCGGAGGATATGCTCAACGTAGTTACCCGGTTCTGTGACAACATAATCGGAGAAATGGGGAGATAGAAACTCATGATAACATTAAAATATGAAAATACTTATCCTTAACGGACCGAACCTGAACTTGCTGGGGAAACGCGAGCCGGAAGTGTATGGAAACGAGGACATGGAAACATGCCTGCAAACCCTGCGTGCAAGATTTCCACAAATACAGATAGACTATTACCAAAGCAACGTGGAGGGAAAATTGATTGACAAGATGCAGGAAGCGGGTTTCACATACGATGGAATAGTGCTGAATGCCGGCGGATACACACACACCAGCGTGGCACTGCACGACTGCATACGCGCCGTAAAGTCACCGGTGGTGGAGGTACATGTGTCAAACATATATGCACGCGAGGAGTTTCGCCAACGTTCCATCATATCGCCGGCATGCAAAGGAGTGATATGCGGGTTTGGAATGGCCGGATACCGACTGGCATTGGAGGCTCTCGCAGACAAACAGACACGACTGGTATTAAAATCGTGAGAATGACACTCGAAGAGTATATAACATCGCATATCGATCCGGAAGGCGAATATCTGTACCGCCTTTGGCGTGCCACCAATGTGCATTTGCTGCACGGACGCATGGCAAGCGGTCACCTGCAAGGACGACTGCTGAAGATGATTGTGGAGATGATACGCCCTAAGAATATTCTCGAAGTTGGCACATTCAGCGGTTACAGCGCGATATGTATGGCCGAAGGTCTCGGAGACGATGGTCGAATATATACTTTCGAGATAAACGACGAGATGGAAGATTTCGCACGGAAATGGATAGAAGGCTCGTCGGTTGCAGACAAGATAGTGTTCGCCATCGGCGATGCCAACGTCGAGGCACCACGCTTAGGCATCAATTTCGACATGGCATTCATAGACGGTGACAAGCGAACGTATTTGGAGACATACGAAACGGTATTGCAGATTTTACGACCGGGCGGCTTCATTCTTGCCGACAACACCCTGTGGGACGGTCATGTACTCGAACAACCGAAACCTGCCGACCGTCAGACACAAGGGATAGAGGCTTTCAACTACTACATCGCTCACGACAACCGGGTGGAAAGAGTAATACTGCCTTTGCGAGACGGACTGACAATAATACGCAAACTGTGACACATACGATATATGTAATAACGGTTTTAAAAAAACAAGAAACAATACGACGGCAATTTATTTTAAGTTTCTCGCAAATTAATATCACATGTGGAAAACCAATGATAATCATGCGATTAGTCATTGATATAGACATACTCTATCGTTATATAGAATTTTTCTGTTGTGGAGAAAGGAACAAAAAACTAACTTTGCAACGAAAAAGAAATAAATAATAATTTTAAAATAATAAAAGGTATGAGAACATTGGATTATTTAAGTTTAGACGAAAAGAAGGTTAAAAACGTTGTAAACGGTCTTTCCCAACTACTGGCCGACCTTCAAGTTTATTACACCAATCTGCGCGGTTTCCACTGGAATGTAAGCGGTCACAGTTTCTACATCATGCACGAGAAGTACGAAGAGTTCTACAATGACGCGGCAGAGAAAATCGATGAAGTGGCAGAGCGTATGCTGCAACTGGGCGGAATGCCGGAAAGTCGTTTCAGCGAGTATCTGAAGATTGCCAACATAAAAGAGGTTGCCAACACATGTTGCGATAAAGAGGCACGCAAGATGCTTCTCGGTTGGCTCAAATCTCTCATCGCAAAAGAAAGAGAACTGTTGGCAATTGCCACCGAAGCCGGCGATGATGTTACGGTATCGCTGATGAGCGACTATCTGAGGGGACAGGAAAAAGCCCTCTGGATGCTTGTTGCATCCGGCTGTTGTGAACACGACGAAGATGCAAGTTGCGGTTGCGGCAACAAGTAATTATACAAAAACATTCAGTCCCCGGAAGTTCCCAATACTGCTTCCGGGGACTTTTTATTTTTCAATACTTATGCACAACAGATTATTTTTGCGAAAATAATTATTTTGCCTGTATAATTCATGAAGATAGAACAAATACCACAGGCATCATTCAGACAATAAAATTTGAGTAAGACATATACTTTATTATAAGAAAAGAGGAAAACAATTCTTTTTGAAGAAAAAGTCTCTGAAAAAATTGGTGGATTGAAATAATTTACGTAATTATACACTAATATACGCATAACAAACATTCTGTTTTTTGAATTAAACGTTATGAAATTATGGAACGTCAGACAGATGAAGAATCAAAAGAGATATTATCCTAAGTGAGTCGTTCAGGCTATTTCAGAAAAAAAGATATGCCGTAGTATCATTTTCGGATTTAGTCTAAGAGAGCAATGAATCTATTGGCAATATGTTCTATCATTTCAAAAACAAAGAAAGCATATTCCATAATGCCGTTGATAGATTTGTCTTTGAATTCCTAAGTAATAATGAGCGAATGGTGATGATGCTTGCTTTATTGAAACGCTCAATCTGTCATTAGCAGAATACCTGATGTTCTTGTACAAGAACGAAATGATAGGAAAAAATATTT
>NZ_RQZH01000140.1 GCF_003932845.1 Prevotella sp. OH937_COT-195 | reverse complement strand
GGGAAGAACTGTATGCGCGGTGTCTTGAGCGTTTCGGCGGTGACGTCCTGCCTGCTTTCCACGCGCTTGCCGGTGGAGATGACCTTGAAGGAGCCGAGATCGGCCAGGTCGATGGCTCTTCCGGCGAACAGCTCTTCGCGGACGATTTCCGCCAGGGCGGTGATTGCCGAGCGCACGTCGGCGCGCGATAGGGCTGTGAGGTTGATGATGCGGTCTTCCACCTGCTTGGCAGTGATCTTGTCCTGCGCCACGGGTGCGGCGTAAAACATGGTCTTGCCTTTGTTTTTGCCGATGCGCATCATTTCGGATTTTACTTTGTAAATCAACATGTTTTTTGTTTTTTAATGATTATACTTGTGCGGCTCTTGCCGCGTTGACGATTTTGTTTCTGTTGTTCCTTGGGAAGTGTTTTGGTCGTTCCTCAGGAAGTCCTTTCACCGTTCCTTGGGAAGTCCTTTGGCCGTTCCTTGGGAAGTGTTGTTCTTGCGAAG
>NZ_RQZH01000139.1 GCF_003932845.1 Prevotella sp. OH937_COT-195 | reverse complement strand
GTATTGTTATATTTTCGTTTTTGTCGATTTCTTTATCACAATTACTACACTTTAATTTTTCAAGAAACATAAAATGACCTCACTTTTTGTGGTTTTTGAAACGAGTTGAAAACGAGTTTCTTCTTGTCTTGATACTATATAGGAATAAAGTTCTTTTTTAAAATAGGAATAGATACTTATATATTAACTTGAATGATTTAAAAAATTTGAAGATATCTATATTTTACTAAAATCAAGGTTGTTATTGTTAGTTTTAATGTTTATTTAGACATAGAATGACTTATCGGAAGTTACCTATTATCGAATATTCAGAGATGATATAATATACAGGTCGCCTATCTCTCAGGCGTCAATCTAGACGTAGAGAGGAGGTGTAATTATGCTTGATAACTTTGTTCACATCATGACCACAGCAGCGAGTGGTTGTATCGTCGCATTATTTGCGCATTGGCTACGCAATCGCAACGATAAGAAAAAATAGGCGACTATAGTC
>NZ_RQZH01000138.1 GCF_003932845.1 Prevotella sp. OH937_COT-195 | reverse complement strand
GCAAAAGATATTATGAGTTATCACAAAGAAATATATGACTATCCTCATGTAAAAAAGACTTTTGAAAATCATCAAGTTACAGTAATTGGACAGCGCGTGAATCATTATTTTGAGCCAACAAAGACTTTTAATAAAAAGCAACAGCCTTATGAAGTATTTACTAGTTTTTATAAAGCAAATCGTCAGGATTTAGTACACATCCCTAAAAAAGTTATCAATTTAAGCAGTTGTCTCAAATTGCAGAAAAGGGTTTAAATCAAAGTGACTTAAAATTTGAAAATAATAAAGATATAGAAAAGTTAGCGCGTAAAGCTTGGGATGATTTTTTAAATAGTAACATAGCTCATTATGATAAATTGACTGACGATGTGTTGCAGGATTTTGTAAGTGAATTAGGTAAATATTTAGCATATGGACTACTCGATATTTGTGAAATTATAAATGATTTACTTGAAGATTATGAGAGCGATGAAAAAAATTATGAAGCTTTTATAAGAGAGGTTATATTC
>NZ_RQZH01000137.1 GCF_003932845.1 Prevotella sp. OH937_COT-195 | reverse complement strand
TAATTGTTATGCTAGCAAATTCAATACTAATAATACCTATACCTATAAATGTGATACTATTTGGCATTTGCTCTAAGGATAAGAAGTCTCTACTATCGTGTGTATATTCAGACCCTTCAATATCTAACTTATTGCTGTGTTGACCTGTTGCAATAACTATATTTTCACCGTAATATTGTTCACCATCTACTACGAGGTGATGCTCATCCACTAATTTTCCTGTTCCTTCAATAATATCAATACCTTGTTGTTCAAATAAACCTTTCAAAGTATTTGCCATAGGGTCAATGATTTTATGTTTATAAGACATAAGGTTTTCCCAATTCACTGATAATGCTTCAGTATTAATTATGTTGGGATAGTGTGAAGCTTGCTCTAGTACTTCATAAGGGTTTTCCAATAAAATTTTGGCATTGCACCCATAGTTTGTACAAGTACCTGCTATACGATCTTTTTCGACAATAGCAACCGATTTCCCCGCTTTGTTTAAAGTCAGCGCACTATGCCAAGCTGCGT
>NZ_RQZH01000136.1 GCF_003932845.1 Prevotella sp. OH937_COT-195 | reverse complement strand
CATATATATGATATTTATTTTAGTGAAACAGATCAAATTCGCGTTCCTACAGATCTTGCTCAATTAAGAGATATGCTTGAAAGTATTGAACCTAACTCTACACATGGTTTTATGTCCTTTTTAACAGATATATACGAAAGATACGAAATAGCACGAAAATATTTTCTAGAACGTACGTTTAGGAAACCTACAGATTTTTACAATCCTTTTACTATATATCAAGGTATGAAACTCAAAACATTTGATAAAGCAGATAATTTAATTGAAAAATATGTTGATAATGAAAAAATCCAAAAGATGTTAGCGTTTCAAACATTATATATAGGTATCGACCCTAAACGAAGCCCGTCATTGTATTCAATTATACCCATGATAGAGTTAATGTTTGGTGTTCACTTTATAAAAGGTGGTATGTATAGCTTTGTCAGAGCACTTCAAACGCTAAATGAAGAATTAGGTACTCAAATTTATACCAACGCAAACGTTGAAGAAATTATCATTGATGGTAGGTATAAGTG
>NZ_RQZH01000135.1 GCF_003932845.1 Prevotella sp. OH937_COT-195 | reverse complement strand
TTGGAATTTCTCCGCTACCCACAAGTCATCCAAGCACTTTTCAACGTGCCCTGGTTCGGGCCTCCAGTGAGTTTTACCTCACCTTCACCCTGCTCATGGGTAGGTCACATGGTTTCGGGTCTACGACATGATACTAATCCGCCCTATTAAGACTCGGTTTCCCTACGGCTCCGTCTCTTCAACTTAACCTCGCATCATATCGTAACTCGCCGGTTCATTCTACAAAAGGCACGCCATCACCCATTAACGGGCTCTGACTACTTGTAAGCACACGGTTTCAAGTTCTCTTTCACTCCCCTTCCGGGGTACTTTTCACCTTTCCCTCACGGTACTGGTTCACTATCGGTCACTAGAGAGTATTTAGCCTTGGGAGATGGTCCTCCCGGATTCCGACGGAATTTCTCGTGTTCCGTCGTACTCAGGATCCACTCAAGAGTGAACAAACTTTCGACTACAGGATTATTACCTTCTTTGATTCAACTTTCCAGATGATTCGTTTAATATATTCCTTTGTAACTCCGTATAGAG
>NZ_RQZH01000134.1 GCF_003932845.1 Prevotella sp. OH937_COT-195 | reverse complement strand
TCAAAATCCTTAGGTGTATAAATAATTTCTGTCACAACTTGCTTTTTCAAATCTTCTAACGCTTTAATCGTAGAAAGCTTATTGTAAATAATATCTTTCACTTGTGTGATTGTTGACTCATCAGACCAATCCGTATCACCTGTTTTCAATTCTGAAACGGGCATCAGCACATAAATACCTGTTTGACCTTCTGGCGCTAACGATTGATCCTCCACACTAGGAGCGTATACATATATTGATGGATCTTGGGATATTTCTCCGGAAAATATTTCATTGATATTATTATCAAAATCCTTTGAAAATATAACATTATGTAACAAGATATCTTCAGATAAATCTTTATCAACCCCTATGTACATTAAAAAGGCTGAGCAAGAATAGTCCATATTATCAATTTTCTGTGTCGTATACTTCTTAGGATGATGTTCATTTTTAATTAAAGATGAAGTAGCATATGGGAAATCAGCAGTACAAATTATTTTGTCATACTTTTCTATATGTCCGTTTACTTTTAGTCCCTCCGCACACTTATACCT
>NZ_RQZH01000133.1 GCF_003932845.1 Prevotella sp. OH937_COT-195 | reverse complement strand
AAGACGGGTGTATATACCGCCGTTACCGTGTTGGTGCCGGTGAGCTTCACAGTGAGGTTGTCGATTTGTGAATGGATGCCTTTTTCGTTACCGCCGGCGTTGATGGCGGCGTTGTCGAGGGTGAGGGTGCGGGTGGAGTGGTCGTACTTCACCGTGCCGCTCACGCCGGGTATCACGCTGAGGTCGTTGCAGTTGGTGGAGGTTACCTTCGTGCCGGCAATCTCGAGGTCGTAGGTGGTAACCGGCTTGATGGTCACCTTGGATTTGATGATATTTCCCGAGGCGTCGCACACGGCTTTCTTTTCGGCGTTCCACACCGCTCCGGCGGGGCTTGTGATTTTGCAGCCCTCGAGGGTGAGGGTATTGAAGTGGCGGATGGAGCCGTCCCTGCCCTCTGCCGTTACCGTGGCGTTGCGGATGGTGAGGGTCTCGGTCGTGCCGTTATATCCTGCGATGCCCCATTCGCCTTTGGCATTGACGGTGCAGCCGTCGATGGTGAGCGAGGTCTTGTAGGCATAGATGCCGGGGTAACCTGTGCTCTCTGCGTTGAG
>NZ_RQZH01000132.1 GCF_003932845.1 Prevotella sp. OH937_COT-195 | reverse complement strand
TTATAAAGGTGTGAAAGGAGATGCCGTAAATATAATGTTGGCTGCGGCGGCGTATAACTTCAAAAGAGCAATGAGAGTTCTTTTGTGGCTTATAAAAAGAATCAGCGTGAATTTCGATTTTACAAACTTCACGCTGAAATATAGTTTTTAAGGGATGACTATTTAAAAAAAACAAACATTGAAGACAAAAAAACCGTGTTTTACTTGCATATTCCACGAAAAAGAATTACCTTTGCACCCGAATTAATGCACAAATGTATAATATTCGCCGGACTTGTAGCTCAGTTGGTTAGAGCAACAGACTCATAATCTGGAGGTCACAGGTTCAAGCCCTGTCTGGTCCACGCTAAAAATCAAGCACCTACAAATATTTTGTAGGTGCTTTTTCTTTGTTTTGCGAATAAAATTGCATTTCGCGAACACCAATATATAATATGCGAGTTCGGGTTAAGAAAGTCTTTGTAAAAGTTGGTAATCTCGTTAGTTCTTTGTAATTTTATTGTTGTAAATCAGTTGTTTGCAAAACAACCAAGCGATGATTACCAAAGACAAAATTATAG
>NZ_RQZH01000131.1 GCF_003932845.1 Prevotella sp. OH937_COT-195 | reverse complement strand
ATGTTATATAAAACACCCCTAAATGCTCTAAAAAAGAATCTTAAAATTGTAAATAAGGATATTCTAATTTTTTATAAATTTAAGCTATCATAAAAAAAGCAATGTGTTATTTTGAAACAAAAAGGAGTTTTTGTGATGATAACTAAGAGTATTAAATATCCTTATGCGAAATTAACTTTTGATGTTTTAGGTATCCTTTCTAGTATCACTTTTTTAATATTAATTGCTATTAATTTCTATGCTGATTTTAAAAGTAATGGTACTTCGAAGATAGGTGTTGAATGGACTGGAAATGATTTCGTTTTAGGTGTTGTTTTAATTTGTATTATTTTAGTGTGTGCTATAACTTCTTTTATTTTAAAATCGATAAAAAACACGAAATAAAAAGTAGAATATGTATTTATGTCGAGAAAATTTATTGAGGTTGAGAAGAACCTTTAACTAAACTTGTAGACGAATGTCGGCATAGCGTGAGCTATTAAACCGATTATTCGACAAGTTTTGGGATTGTTAAGGGTTCCGAGGCTCAACGTCAATAAAGCAATTGGAATAAAGCAATAGTT
>NZ_RQZH01000014.1 GCF_003932845.1 Prevotella sp. OH937_COT-195 | reverse complement strand
AAGAGCAATGAGAGTTCTTTTGTGGCTTATAAAAAGAATCAGCGTGAACTTCGATTTTACAAACTTCACGCTGAAATATAGTTTTTAAGGAACGACTATATAGCAAAAAAACAAAAATATAGACCACTTGTGAGCCTATATTGCTCAAAAATACGAATGGCAGAAAAACTGGTAAGGTTTTGCTGAGGTCTCATAACATTCTGCAGGTTTTATACTGTAAAGGTACAAAAAACTGCAGAAATATACAAACAAATACGAGGATAATTAACTATAAATCATTATAATAAGTCCTTTTTAAGGAAAGACTAAGTACGTCCTTGTTCCAGAATGAGTGATATCCTTTGTCAGCATAAACAGGTATGCTTTGGGGAATTTTGGCTTTTTCTAATGGTTTCTCCCAATGCTTGATATCACTTTCATTAGTTGCTGTAGTTTCTTCGGCCATGACCAACCTGTTCTTGTCCAGTTATATCCGAGATAAACTGGTCAACCTCTGCTTCATTTTGTATTAGATTAATCAGTATATCTCTATTTGATAACTTAGATTGTTTACCACACATATCTTGACGTATTGTCAGCATGAAAGACAAAAATGCCTCCATTATTTCTTTTTGATTACTTGAGTCATTTGCGGACTTAGTAAGGAATGAATTAAAAGCATAGAAAACATCATCTGAACCATACATGAATATATCTTTCTTAGAGTCAATCATTCTGTTCATTATGGATTTGTTGGCAACTTGTCTGTCACTCTTTGTGTCTTTCAGTATACCAAAGAATACAGAAACGACATCAGCATAAGCCTTATATTTTTTATCTGATAACTGATTCTCCATTATTTTTATCCGCTCAGTTTTTCTGTAAATTATCCATCCCAATATCGTACAGATTATAGGAAGTAAGACAGATAAAAATTTATAAATCCAATCATTCATAATCATAATCCTTTCGGAACTAGACCTAAATTATTGATAGACTCATTTACAAACTGCAGAGACTCGTGTATTCTCAATACTTCCTCATAATCCCAAAATCGGACTTCGTCCTTTATGGGTAAGGCTGCTATCTCTCTTTTTATTCTTTCGATTTGCTTTTGGTCTGTTACGGCGACTATTCCTTGAACAGCTTTATTGTTTTTGGATTTCATCAGATTTAGTATAAGACTATCAATAGAACCTGCAGTTTGAACTTCAAAAACATAGATGACACGTCCCATATTACCGATAGTAACTTCCCAGACTGCATCGACAATCGCTCCATCTGCAACTTTCTTTTCTACTTCAGATCTAAAACCTAAACATCTTCCGATTTCTGCAACTTTGTCTCTGATGTCATTATGTATAAAAGTCGCTTCTTTCATAGAAGTCGGTAATAGATCCTTGTCTTTCTGCTTTGATGTTGCTGCAGATTCTTTTGTCTCTTCCTGTAACTCTTGCCAAATAAAAGAATTAAGCGTAAGCATATCCGTCACTTCTCTATTCCCTGAGGTTTTGATCTCGTTAATAATCTGCTTGCCGATTTTACACAACTGAGAATACTTATGTCCGTTCAATCGAGCTTCAAATCTCGGAAGATTAGCAACCTCAAGTGCGGAGAATCCATTGTAGGTCTTCTTGTTCCACAGGAGGTATGAGTCCGGGTAGGTTTTACAGAGTAATTCGCTCATAATCGCAGGCCCAATCCCTTTAACTTTGGAGCGAAATTCGTCCCACCGTTTTTCAATAGGAGATGTGCCATAAATCAAATTGGCAAACTGTTTGCGGAGCAAATCCATTCCATTGGCTTCTATGATATTATCTATCTGATAATGTTTATTGCCCCACATAGCCATTGCCCAAAGAGGAACTATATAATCATAGAACTGCTCCTCCGACATACCTAATAGCACGTCCCTCGTGAAATTACGAGTATGGAGAGCAAGTTCTTCACGTTCTCTATGTTCAAGCATAGCCTGTGTTTTGTTCTCAACGAACCACGTTTGGTATTTCCCCAACGCCTCAAGTAAAATCTGTTTATTCATAACCTAAACTTCGTAGTGTTTTTCTAAACGTTCAACAAGCCCATCAACTAACTGCTTGTAATCTTTAAAGCGCAATTGAGAGAGATTTCTCAGATTGAATCCAACAAACTTGTCAACATCTTGTTTCCCGCCATTGTATTCTGTGTCTTCTTTGTAGAGAAGAATCATATTGGGTAGAAGGTTATTGGCTTGAGCAACTCCCATGGCATAACCAATCTCATGATATACATTGATATTCTTACTGCTTAGATCTGCAATAATTAGGCTACAAGACTTGATGGCTTCTAATATTCGATCTTGAATAGAGTATGTACTTGATTCTACTGTGCGATCTATTCTTATTGGATAAACATTTAGGTGTATCCCCGTGTATTTGGTATTAAACTGCTCAATGGCTCGTACGATTTTTTCATATATTAGTTCACTTTGAGAGTCCCCAAATTGCATAGATACAAACACTTCATTCTTTTTTGACTGAAATATCTGCTCAAACATCTTTATCAAGTTTTCAGCAGAATCTTTTGAAAGGTCATCAGGTTCATTGACCTTATTAATTCCATTGCGGACAGCCCAGTGTATAAATGCCTGCAATTGAGCCTTGTCGAGGAGTGAGTAGTACACCATCGCTGATAAAAATGCAATATTACCATATTCTTCCCCTTCAAAAGATTCATAAACATGCCCTAAAGAAGTTATTGCCTTTTTGATTTCCGATATATCATTGATTTTTTGTAGATAATGAGTCAGTTTATCAACTCTTCTTTCTATATGCTTCTGTTGAAAATCAAGATTTCGTCCTTCATTCTCCAGCCTTTGAATTTTATTCTTTTGCGCCCCTTCTTGTGGCATTGAATTCGATGACTCTACATCTCTATTTTCATCTTGCTCTTGAAGCGCTTTTAATTCCTGTTTATTTTTGGCAACCTCTTCTCTTTTTTTACTTAACCTATCATTCTCTTCTTTTAATTCTTTCTCGATTATAGTTTTTCTATTGAGGAGTAACTGTATAATTCTCAGGCAAGCAGTACGATAGTAGTCCTTTTCAATATCCTTATTGTTTTTGAGCCAATGAATACTCTCAAACGTGCTATTTTTAGCTATATCAATAAGCTGCAAAGCTAAAGGGTACGCTTCTCCTAATTTTTCCTTGTCGTCAAAAACTCCCAAATCTGAAATAATTTTTAGACTAGCTTCTTGCCGAAGAGGTTCTTGCTTAAAGTTGATATTGTGAAAAATACCCGCTTCAAATTTGTCTCCAAATTCCCTTTCTGAAAAAATAATAGTAAATGGTACAATTAACTTTTCTAGCTCCTCTTTATTAGCCTCTTCTTCTTGCCAAATAAGAGAATTAGGGTCGTCAAAAGGTTCTAGTCTATGATTCCCGTCTACTCGTACAAGGCTTTTATTATCCCCTTTAGTTATATTGGCATGTCTCGCTCTGTAGCTTGTATATGGTAATCTTTCTGCTAAAACTTTTAGTCCGTCTACATACTGAGCATCATCCCGATCAATGGCATTATCAATTCCTATATTACTGGCAAACTCCTGATATTTTTCAACCCGACATGCCAAGGTAATTTCTGGGAAATACTTATATTCACCAGATTCAAGGAACTTTATTATGTCTACCTTATGCTGTTCTATAACAGGTCTTTGGTATGATTCTGGTTTATGAGAAATAGCAGCCAAATCTTTGATTGGCGCAAATCCTCTCAACACAATATAGTGATCAAATGTTTTATAGATAATTCCTTCTAGCTTTACCATATCTAAATTCTACGAAGTATTATTCTCTCTATCTGTTCTTTTGCTTCTAGTATAATCCTTTTTGCTTGCTCTTTATTTTTTCTTGCTTGAGCATATTTATGGTTTATTTGCTCAGTGATCTCCTCTTGATTATCAGGAAGTAGCAAGTATTGCTTCAAAAAACTTGGCATAGATAAATTTCGTATGCCATTAGTTTGACTTTGCATAGATTCTGTCATCCCGATACGATACATCGTTCTTAAGAAGTAAAAAGCATACTCTGGATTTACCTGTGCTTTATCAAGCCTAATTTTATGAATAAAATTACTATAGCTAAGTGTATTTTCTTGCAGCATATCAGAAGTGAGTAAAGCAACTCGACCAACCGGTTGATCTTCACTTCCTCCCGATTTTTCGACTAAAATATCTCCTTCTTGCAGATCCATCTTTTCTAATTTATCTCGCTTAACCATTCTATACTTTACTCGTGAACTATCTAAATTCAAATTGTATTGATTGTCAAACTCTGTAGACCTAATAACTAAACATCGTATAAAATCTTTGACATCTGCTTCATCTTCATCAGTTCCCCAATCTCCCGCTGAGCTTAAAACTAGCATTTCATTTACCCGTTTCTTTTTTATGGGACTAGATGTTATAAACTCTTGCAGCATTGCTGTTTTTGCACTGTATGAGAAAGGATTATATCTGCCCCCAATTAATGTTGAAGCCTTAACCTTGAACATTAATTCTACTTGTTGCTCTTTGGGTAGTTCTATTCCAAGCTGTGCAAGTAAGTATGTCTCTATTTCATCTAATAGCCGTTGAGATTCTTTTTCTTTTTCTTGTTTTTCCCTTTTTGCCTTATTGTATATATCTACTATTTTTTGCTGGGTTGGCAGTGGCGGAAGAGGGATCTCTACAGACTTAAGCAATTCAATATTTACCCCTGACTGATTGTTCCAGTTTGTGCAAATTGAAAAGAATATCTTTTCCCTCTGATAAATATTTAAAATTATGCACAGATAGTCTGGGATTATCATGCTTTTATTCACTCGTATTCTTGTGATATGATTTGAGAAAAATAGTGATTTATTTTCCCTAATCATAGCCGATTTCCCTACTAATTCTTGACTATTTGTATTGTTAAATACTATATCTTCCTTCATTAGCATCGGCCTATTAGCATCTGCTGGAACATATATATATTTGTCAAATATAAGTTCTCCTTCTGTATCAATATTAGTTGGCCGAACTTGAATTATTCCGTCTTTTGCTGTTGCCTGATTCTCTTTTCCTGCTGCAAAACCAGATTGCATGGAGGATACTACTAGTCCCACTCGTGTTAGTTTAAATACTTTACCAAAACGAGATATTCCACATCGATAAAAAATAGGATCTAACCTTCTTGTTGCAATACAGTTTGATATTCTAACCTTATTTGTTTCCATGGATAAATTCTTTAATTCGATTAGATACTTCAGGCAGTTCGTTTCCTCCTATCTTTTTACCCGTGGCATCATAGCCAATATTTTCAACCTCTGCCATGAGCACTTCATAGTCAGAGGAATATTGAAATATTTGTTCTTTGTAAAGATCCAAAATACGCCCCTCTCTCTGCTCTTTATTCAATCCTTTTTCACCTTTCACTTTTGCCTTGATCTCTACTAATGTCTTTTCAAACTTCTCAGTCAAAGACCTGGGATGTTTTTGAAGGAAAAGAATAGAAGACTTGACTCCTGCCTTTACATGAGCAAAAGTATGTTGAGGTAAAGAGACAATAGCCCAAATACGAAATTTTTCAACCATCCAGTCTCTAACAAATTGACTTGTTGCATTAGTTAATATTCCATCAGGAATAACAATAGCCAAATACCCATCTTCCTTGAGGTATTTATGGCATTTTTCCAAAAAAAGGATTTCAGTATTTTGAGATGCTCTCCATTTTTTCTTACTATTGTCATCCGTGATTCGCTCCTTTGTATCCGCAATGCCTAAATTGGTCTCAAATAGTTCATAGTCCTTATAGTAGCTCACTTCATCCGCTTTTATTTTAGAGCCAAAAGGTGGATTAGTCATAATCAGATCAAAAGAGTTATCGATAAAGCTGAGGTTCCGATTTTCAATCTCTATGGAACGATTACTCTTCAGTCCATCATTCGTAATGATATTGGTATGACCATCGTCGTGAATAATCATATTCATCTTTGCTACACGAGAAATCTGCTCATTAATTTCTATTCCGAATAAGTTTTTTTCTGCAAAGTCATGCCAGTAATTAAACCATGATGTACCTCTATCATCACCATAAATTTCATTTGCTTCATCACGAATAGCTTTCAAGGCATGAAGAAGAAATCCCCCACTGCCACAAGAAGTGTCCAGAACTTTATACTCTTTTCTAACCCCTATCGTTTTAACAATGAAATTTACAATTATATTGGGAGTAAAGAATTGTCCAAAATCCCCTCTAAAGAAGCCCCCCATAAAGCTTTGAAAAGCCAACCCTTTGGCATCTAAATCAGTTTTTGAGAGATTGATATCTTGCAAATATTGTACTACTGTAAATATCTTGTGCTTATCCAACTTGATATCATCTTTGAATACCTCTGGGTCTTTCTTTCTCCCTTGCTCGTATAAACTTCTTACCCGTCTCTCCAGCTCAGTTTTAGCCTTCAAATTGGATCTGTCTTCTTTATCTTCAGGATAGTATATGATTTGAAAATCAAATGGTTCCCCTTTGGTTTTGGGGTTATTATCTCTCCAACGCTCATCCCAAATTTTACAAAAGATAAGTTTGTCTAATTCATCAAATGCAGTTGTTGGGGCTAGTGCTCCACCTCCCCATAAAGCATCATGAGCAGATTTAAATTTCTGAATTAAATCCCCTTGTGTCGTTTTTTCAGGCTCAATTCCGCCTTTGGTATATTTAAATCGGTTGACTTTGCCTTCTCGTTGAGGGATATCACTTATAGGAGCTTTTTCAACAGGAGCTATTCGAAGAATTTCAAAATACTCATTTTTTACTCCTGAAGTCACCCATACATAACTTGCTGCTGATGCATGCGCATAACTAAAAGATCGATCCACCGCAACCTGAAACTGTCGCTCATTTGCGTTTTCAGCAACACACTCTCTACCACGATCAAGATTTTACTGTTACTATCATTGTAAACAAGAATGTCAGCCTCTTTTGTCTCAGATCCCATTTGCACAGACTCATTTATTGAAATGTTCTGAGGCAAATAATTATACTTGTAGATAAGTTTCAGAAAAGCTTCCGCTTGAACAGATTCCTCTGGATTTTGGAATCTGCGTTTTGCGTTATTTTTACAATTATACTGTATAGTTGTCATCATTTCATCGACAACGATGTGGTTATCTTTAACTCCTCTTTGGAAAAGCTCTGTTGAAAGAAGTTCTCTCATTTTTTCTGTTGTCTTTGCCATATCTATTTCTCTTTGTTTACGATTAATTCTTTAATGTCCTCTCCTAGTATCTCTGCAATCTGGAAGAGGGTTTCGAGACTTGGTTGGCGTCTATTGCAGACATTGTAATTGACAAAACTGAAACTTTTGCCGAGTTTTTCGGCAAGCCATGTTTGCTTGATAATTTTCTTGGTTGTTAATACCTCTATTGTTATTTGTTATATTGATTATACTTTTCATGAAAAGTTATAATAATTTGCAAATATAGTAAATATTCTTATATAATGAATTAAAAATAGTTTTTTTCTCACCTTTATAAACTTTAAATATTTTAAAGAGTGTAAGTATAAGACCTCAATACGTCTTTTACCGATAAAAAAGTGTTGCGTATAATATGAAAAAGATATTAATGGAAACTGGTGGCAATTTGCACATTTCTTTTTAAAAGACAAATCCGTGTGGTTCGTTTAGCCACACGGATTTGATCGTTTGCAATAGTTGTTTGTATTATTGATCTATTTCACCTCCTCAAAGTCTGCATCCTGAACGGTGTTGTCATTGTTGCTCTGTTGACCGCCGGCCTGTTGTCCGCCTTGGAAACCTTGGTCTGCGCCCGGCTGAGCACCACCGGTCTGCTGATACATCTTGGCACTTGCTGCCTGCATCACCTGATTCAGTTCGTTCATTGCCGCATCAATGGCTGCTACGTCACCATTTTTGTATGCTTCCTTGAGTTTTGCCACGGCAGCCTCTACGTTTGCCTTGTCGTCTCCGAGTTTGTCTCCGTTCTCGTTAAGGAAATTTTCGGTAGAGAAAATCATCGAGTCGGCTTGGTTTAGTTTGTCAATCTTCTCGCGCTCGCGCTTGTCGGCTTCTGCATTCTGCTCTGCTTCTGCTTTCATTCTGTCGATTTCCTCTTGGCTAAGACCGCTGCTTGCCTCGATGCGTATCTTCTGTTCCTTACCGGTGCCCTTGTCTTTCGCGCTTACGTTGAGAATTCCGTTGGCATCGATGTCGAAACTAACCTCAATCTGTGGTACACCGCGGCGTGCCGGAGCGATTCCGTCGAGGTTGAACTGTCCGATGCTCTTGTTCTGCGAAGCCATCGGACGTTCGCCTTGAAGCACGTGGATTGTCACAGCAGTCTGGTTGTCAACGGCCGTTGAGAAGGTCTCGGTCTTCTTGCACGGAATTGTAGTGTTTGCCTCGATTAGTTTTGTCATCACGCCACCGAGAGTTTCAATTCCCAGCGTTAGCGGTGTCACGTCAAGCAGCACGATGTCCTGTCCGGTCTCTTGGTTGAGTATGGCACCTTGTATTGCTGCACCCACTGCCACTACTTCGTCGGGGTTAACTCCCTTTGAAGGTTCTTTGCCGAAGTAATTCTTTACCAATGTCTGAACCGCAGGTATGCGGCTCGAACCACCCACGAGTATCACCTCGTTGATGTCTGATGCAGAAAGTCCGGCATCTTTCATTGCTTTCTGGCATGGCTCGAGACAAGCCTGTATCAAGTTATGTGCCAACTGCTCGAACTTGGCGCGTGTCAGACTCTTCACCAAGTGCTTTGGCACTCCGTCAACCGGCATGATGTAAGGCAGATTGATTTCTGTGCTTGTAGACGATGAAAGTTCTATCTTCGCCTTCTCGGCAGCCTCTTTCAGTCGCTGCATAGCCATCGGGTCTGCCTTGAGGTCGGCTCCTTCATCGTTCTTGAACTCTTGAACAAGCCAGTCAATTATCACTTGGTCGAAGTCGTCGCCTCCGAGGTGTGTGTCGCCGTTGGTGCTAAGTACTTCGAACACGCCGCCTCCGAAATCGAGGATACTGATGTCGAACGTACCTCCTCCGAGATCGAACACCGCGATTTTCATGTCCTTGTTTGTCTTGTCGATACCGTATGCCAGTGCTGCTGCCGTCGGCTCGTTCACGATACGTTTCACGTTGAGTCCGGCAATCTGTCCTGCTTCTTTCGTAGCCTGACGCTGCGAGTCGGAGAAGTATGCCGGCACGGTGATTACCGCGTCTGTAACTTCCTGTCCGAGATAATCCTCGGCGGTTTTCTTCATCTTCTGGAGAACCATGGCACTGATTTCTTGCGGAGTATATTTCCGTCCTTCGATGTCAACACGCGGGTATCCGTTCTCGTTTACCACGGAGTATGGCATGCGTGAGATTTCTTTCTCCGTCTGCTGCCAGTTCTCTCCCATGAAACGCTTAATGCTATATACCGTGTTCCTTGGGTTTGTGATAGCCTGACGCTTTGCCGGGTCGCCTATTTTGCGTTCTCCTCCCTGTACAAAACCAATTACCGACGGTGTTGTGCGCTTTCCCTCGCTGTTGGTTATTACTACCGGTTCGTTACCTTCGAAAACGGCAACGCAACTGTTGGTTGTTCCTAAGTCAATTCCAATAATCTTTCCCATAATCTTATTTTTTATTTGTTATTTCGCATTAATTATATGCGTATGCACTGTACGCAATCCGTTTAATGATAAAACAAACACCATGCCAATACGACAAAATTGTTTCATGGTGACAATATACTGACATTTTGGCAAAGAGGTTTTTCTGACTGCAATATATTAATTCGTAAAAACATTATCTCCCGTCTCTCTAACATAAAAATGTTGTCTCGTAAGCATTGCCGTATGGAAAATATTCATTATATTTGCAAACAAATACCACTTGTATATGAAACACGCAGATTACATAGAGCAGATAGAGATAGAATCGCTGTGGAGCGGCAAACGCCATGTCGTATGGAATCTTGACAGGCGCGTAAACGTTTTGAGCGGTATAAACGGAGTGGGGAAGAGCACCATAATAAACAAGGTTGTAAAGAGCATTGATAAAAACGGAGACATTGTTAACCACCTTTTGAAAGGAGTGTGCATTAAGACAAATCCTGCCGATGCCACCCATATCCGTGTCGATGTCATACGCTCTTTCGACCGCCCCGTACTAAACGTGGATATGACAAATCACATGGACACCTGTCTTCTCACCGAACTCGATTGGCAGTTGTACAAGTTGCAGCGCAAATACCTCGACTATCAGGTAAACATAGGGAACCGTATCATCGAGTCGCTGCAACGCGGAGACGCACAGGAAGCACATGCGATAAGTGAGCCTAAGAAGAAATTCCAAGATCTCATAGACGATCTTTTCCGCGACACCGGTAAGACAATAGTGCGCAACGAGAACGAGATACGTTTCTCGCAGATAGGAGAGACGCTCGTGCCATATCAATTGTCGTCCGGCGAGAAACAGATGCTCGCAATACTCATCACCGTGTTGGTGGAAGACCGCCAGCCGTACGTTCTGTTCATGGACGAACCGGAGGTGAGTCTGCATGTGGATTGGCAGGAAAGGCTTATAAACATAATACTCGAGATGAACCCGAACGTGCAGATAATACTCACCACGCATTCGCCGGCGGTGATAATGAATGGTTGGATGGGGCATGTCACCGAAGTGAGCGACATATTAATCGACAAAGGATAATTGCCATGCAATCGGCATTGCCGTCAATTATCAGTGAAAACAAATGAAACGGCTGAAAGAAAACATTTCGTCAAAATATGTCGAGGCGGCAAACCGGCTGCGCTCGAAGACCGCACGTCGGCGTATCGTTGCGTATGTGGAGAGTTACGACGATGTCTTTTTCTGGCGCACGGTGCTGTCAAGGTTTGAAAACGAAACACGGTATTTCGAGGTGCTGCTGCCTTCAACCCGCACATTGGAACGTGGAAAGAAGTCGGCACTTATGCGAGTGCTTGAAGAAAGGGTGGGGCGCGACATGATAGCATGCGTTGATGCCGACTACGACTATCTCATACAGGGAGCCAGCGAGACGAGCAGGAAAGTAGTGAGCAACCCTTACGTATTCCACACCTTTGCCTACTCCATAGAAAATCTGCAATGTTATGCCCCTTCGTTGCATAACGTTTGCGTGGCCGTTACACTGAACGACAGTCAGTTGATAGACCTTGTCGAGTTCATGCGCCAGTACAGCACAACCATTTTCCCACTGTTCGTATGGAGTATATGGCACTATCGTCGCTCAATATATAACGAGTTCACGATAACCGATTTCAACCATGTGATAGACATGGGCGGTTTCAACCTTAGAAATCCTTTCGCCACAATATTCAACGTCCGTCGCAAAGTGGCTCGGCGCATAGCAATGTTGCAGCGCAGGCATCCCGATGCAAAGGAAAGTTATCTCCGACTGAAAAAGGAACTGATAACAGAACTCGGAGTGACACCCGCAGATACCTATCTTTATATCCAAGGCCATCATTTGTTCGACAAGGTTGTGATGCCGATACTCGGAAAAATATGCTCGCAACTGATACGAGAACGCGAGATGGAGATACGCAGACAGTCTATACACAAGACACAGATGCGTAACGAGTTGTCGTGTTACAGCCACAGCACGCAGGACATAGAACAGATGCTCAAGAAGAATTTGTCTTATGTAATGTCCGAACCGTTCCGGCGTATATTGCAGTCGGTTGAAGAATATCTTGCACTTTAATCGACGTACATTACGTACCCTCCGGCGGAAAATCTTTATTTTGCCATGTCTTTTCCGCTCCTCTTACCACGCCTGTAACTGCGGTATTCGTCAATAGGTATTTCCACTCCGCTTTCCGTCAGTGTTACCTCGTGTGGAAGTTGGAACTTGAGATATTTTATATTCAGTCCCCGGTCAATCCACATCTGTTCGTAATAAGTGTGTATCGACAAAATATCTTTTGTCACTTTGTCACCCTCAATTGTGTCTCCGTACAAGTCTTCGGTGCATACGAGCATCGGCAGGTTGTTGTGTTCCACCATCATTCGGGTATATGTGAACAAGAAATTAGAGTCGGTTTTCAGGTGTATTATTCCTTTGTCGATGAGAAAGCGGCGGTATCGTTCCATGAAATAGGTAGATGACAGTCGTTTTCTCGGGTTCTTCATCTGTGGGTCGCTGAACGTGAGCCATATCTCCTGCACTTCGTCGGCAGCGAAAAAGCGGTCTGTAATCTCAATGTTCGTGCGCAAAAATGCCACGTTGCGCAGTCCCTCGGCAAGTGCCTGTGTCGCTCCGGTCCACATTCTCGCCCCTTTTATGTCCACTCCTATGAAATTGATGTCGGGAAACATTTTTGCCAGTCCCACGGCATATTCTCCCTTGCCGCAGCCCAGTTCCACCACAATCGGGTTGTCATTGTGGAAAAAGTCTTCCCGCCATCGTCCCCGCATCTCGAACGGAACATTTTCAACAACCGAATATGGATATTGGAACACGTTCTCATATCGTTCCATGTCGGCAAATTTCTCTAATTTTCCCTTGCTCATGTTTGTTTTTTCGTGCAAAGTTAGTGGAAGGCATTGTGAAAAACAAAGAAAATCGTTTTTTTTTGTGTTTCGGTTGTCACCGATGTTCCACTGTGCCGCAATTGTTTGTATGCCGTGTTGCAATTTCGCCTGTTTTGTTCGACAATTTCGCCTGTTTTACAAACCAAATTCGGCGATTTTCCGTTTCAAATTGGGCGAAAAAACATTCCTTGCAGCAGTATCACAGGTAGCGAAAGAAACGTTTTTAATTGAAAAACGGGCAAATATTATTTGTTGTCGGAAAAAAACATTAACTTTGCAAAATGATACGGTGTCTGCAATATTGCCATTGCAGAAAGGTATCGTGATGAAGCATTGCAAATGCGGAGATATACAAAAATGTTGGAATACCTTTTGACATTTGGGTGGGTTTCATAAATTTGCTTTGTCGGATTGAGAGATTGTTTTCGAGTGCAAATTGGCGGTTAGAGAAGTATTGCGTCTGATGTACGGCTTAACGAACCAATATTTGGAAACGAAAAAAGACCTCGAAATGGCAAACTTTGCCCACAAGACATATTTGGTTTTTAAGGTGGAAGTTCAAATACCCTGCCTTATAGTCTTTAACGTCTAACTTTAAAATCGTGGAACAGAACGAATATAAGTTACTTGACAAGATAAACAACGCAGAAGACCTGCGCCGCTTGAGCATCGACCAGTTGCCGTTGCTTTGCAGAGAACTGCGTCGCGACATAGTTAACGAGTTGTCGGTCAATCCCGGTCATTTCGCATCGAGCCTCGGTGCGGTGGAGATAACCGTGGCTCTGCACTATGTAATGAACACTCCCGATGATCGCATCGTGTGGGATGTTGGTCATCAGGCTTACGGGCACAAAATTCTTACAGGTCGGCGTGAGACATTCTGCACCAACAGAAAGTTTGGCGGAATATGCCCATTCCCCTCGCCCGAGGAAAGTCCTTACGACACTTTTGCCTGCGGGCATGCCTCCAACAGCATCTCGGCAGCGCTGGGAATGGCTGTGGCGGCAGAAACGTTGGGAGAGCAGAACGCAAACGGTAATGCGCATGGCAGGCATGTGGTGGCTGTAATCGGCGATGGGGCAATGAGCGGCGGACTGGCATACGAGGGGCTTAACAACGTATCAAGTTCGCCCAACAACCTGCTAATCATACTGAACGACAACGATATGTCAATAGACAGGTCGGTGGGCGGAATGAAGCAGTTGCTGCTCGAACTGAACACCGGCGAGAGATATAACCGTTGGCGATACAAGGCGTCTACATGGCTGAAAAACAAAGGCTGTCTGAAAGAAGACCGCCGCAAGGGACTGATACGTCTCGGCAACGCCGCCAAAAGTGCCATCAGCGGACAGCAGAACATTTTTGAGGGCATGAACATAAGATATTTCGGTCCTTTCGACGGACACAACGTGAAAGAGATTGTGCGCCTGCTGAGACAACTGAAAGAAATGGAAGGTCCGAAACTGTTGCACCTGCACACCAAGAAAGGCAATGGATATAAGCCTGCGGAGCAACAAGCCACGATATGGCATGCACCGGGAAAATTCAATCCCGAAACGGGAGAACGGCATAAGACGGACACGAGCAACCTGCCTCCGAAATTCCAAGATGTTTTCGGAGAGACACTCGTGGAACTTGCAAGGCTCAATCCGCGCATCGTGGGTGTTACGCCGGCTATGCCGAGCGGTTGCTCGATGAACGTAATGATGAAAGAGATGCCGTCGCGGGCTTTCGATGTCGGTATTGCCGAGGGGCACGCCGTGACGTTCTCCGGAGGAATGGCAAAAGACGGACTGCAACCTTTCTGCAATATTTACAGCGCATTCTCGCAACGTGCATACGACAATATCATTCACGATGTGGCACTGCTCAAACTGCCCGTGGTAATATGTCTCGACCGCGCTGGACTTGTGGGCGAAGACGGTCCCACGCACCACGGTGCATTCGACATTGCCGCACTTCGACCCATACCCAATCTTACCATTGCATCGCCCATGGACGAACCGGAATTGCGGCGAATGATGTACACGGCGCAACTGCCCGGAAAGGGACCGTTCGTGATACGCTACCCGCGAGGTCGCGGCTCGGTGGTGGATTGGCGTTGCCCGTTGGAAGAAATTCCGGTGGGCAAGGGGCGTAAACTGCGTGACGGCGGCGATGTGGCAGTTCTAAGTTACGGACCGCTCGGCGTGGCGGTGGAAGAGGCTTTGAACGGCTTGTCTCTTTCCGTTGCCCACTATGACATGCGTTTTGTCAAACCGCTCGACGAGGAAATACTCGATGAAGTGGGACGTCGGTTCAAACGTGTAGTGACAATCGAAGATGGTTCGCGCAACGGCGGTTTCGGTTCTGCCGTACTCGAATGGCTGGCAGACCACGGTTATACGCCGCACCTGACACGTCTCGGTCTGCCCGACTTTTTCGTGGAACACGGTACCGTGCCCGAACTGCAACGGGTGGCGGGTATCGACGCGGAGAGCATAAGGAAGGCGGTTTCCGGCATTGACAATCGTTGATTGCCATGTTGACGGCATAGTAATTATAATAAGTCTTGTTTGTAATATAATTTTTTATTATATCAGATGAAGATAATCATAGCAGGGGCATACGCCATCGGGACGCACTTGGCAAAACTGTTGTCGCGCAGCAACAACGACACGGTATTGATAGACGAGAACGAAGGACGGCTTGCCGACATAAGCGGCGACTACGACCTTATGACATATCTTGCCTCGCCGGCAAGTTTCAACACGCTGAAAGAAGCGGGTGCGCACGGTGCCGATTTGTTTATTGCGGTTACGCCGGATCAGCATCTCAACATTACAAGTTGCATGATGGCGCATTCGCTTGGCGCAAAGAAAACGGTGGCAAGAATTGACGACAGCGATTTCTTGTACGAGAAAAATGCCGCATTCTTCAAGCAGATGGGCATAGATTCACTAATATATCCGGAAGATCTTGCAGCCAACGATATTTGCAAAGGCTTGAAGATGAGTTGGGTAAGACAACGGTGGGACGTACACAACAGCTCGCTCGTGATGCTTGGGATAAAGATGCGCGAGTCGGCAGAGATACTCAACATGCCGTTGAAAGAATTGTCAAAACCCGAGACTCCTTATTATGTGGTTGCCGTGAAGCGTGGCGACGAAACCATCATTCCGCGTGGCGACGACGTGCTGAAACTGCACGACATGGTATTCTTTATGACCAAACGCGACACCATATCTTATGTACGCAAGATTGTCGGCAAGGAACATTACGTTGATGTAAAGAACGTTATGGTTATGGGTGGCGGCATTACGGCTGTCAGGGCAATGGCAAAACTGCCGGAGTATATGAATGCCAAGATAATAGAGATGGACGAGGCACGGTGCGAGGAACTCAACGAACTGATTGACAACAAGCATGTAATGGTGATTAACGGAGACGGGCGCGACCTCGCTTTGCTTCGCGATGAAGGCATTGGCAACACGCAGGCGTTTGTGGCACTGACGAGTAATGCCGAGACAAACATCCTTGCCTGTCTGACGGCAAAACGCATGGGAGTGCGCAAGACGGTGGCAGTGGTAGAGAACATGGATTATGTCAGTACTGCCGAGAGTCTCGACATTGGTACGATAGTGAACAAGAAGGCTCTTGCGGCAAGCCATATTTACCAGATGATGCTCGATGAAGACGTAAGCGTGAGCAACGTGAAGTTCTTTACCACGGCAAATGCCGATGTGGCGGAATTTACTGCCCATCAAGGCTCGAAGGTCACCCGCAAACGTGTTTCCGAACTTGGTCTGCCGCAAGGTGCAGCCATAGGCGGATTGGTGCGCAACGGGGTGGGGCATCTGGTAAGCGGAGGCACGCAGATAGAGACCGGCGACGTGGTGGTGGTGTTCTGCCATAATATCAGCATGGCAAAGATTGAAAAGTTTTTCAAATGCTGAACCTTAAGATTATATACAAGATTATCGGGCAACTGCTGTACATCGAAGCATTGATGATGGCAGTGTGCGTTGTCATGTCATTCTGTTACGGCGAGACCGACATGCCGGGTTTTGTATTCTCCACAATAATAACCGTGGCTGCGGCGTTCTTGTTTCGTTATCTCGGCATAAATGCCGTTGACAGTCTCGGGCGGCGCGAGGCTTACCTGCTGGTTTCCATGGTGTGGCTGCTGTTCAGTTTCTTCGGCGCACTGCCTCTGTACATTACCGGACACCTGCCTAATTTTACCGATGCCTATTTCGAGACCATGTCCGGTTTTACCACCACCGGAGCGAGTGTCATGGATAGTGTGGAAAATTTGCCGCACGCGCTGAAATTTTGGCGTTCGATGACACAATGGATTGGCGGACTTGGCATAGTGTTCTTTACCATTGCAATCATTCCGTCGCTCGTGGGCGGCAACATGAGGGTGTTCTCTGCCGAGGCCACCGGCCCCATACATTCCAAGATGCACCCCCGGCTTAAGACCACGGCTAAGTGGATATGGAGCATGTATATAGTGCTTAACATTGCTTGTGTGGGGTGTCTGTTCGTTGCCGGCATGGGACTTTTTGACAGTGTTAACTATTCTATGACCATAACAGCCACGGGCGGGTTTGCCACCCACGATGCCTCTGTGGCATATTTCAATTCCGCAACAATAGAATATATTATCATTGCGTTTATGTTCCTTTCGGGAATAAGTTATGCCTTGCTTTATGCTTTTTTCTTTAAAGGCAAGGTGAAATCGTTTTTCAAAGACCCCGAACTCAGGCTTTATACATTACTTGTGACAATTGCCACGGTGGTGATAACATTTTTTCTGATACGCTCTTCCGACTACGATTTCCATGATGCATTGCGCGTTTCGCTGTTTCAAGTAATATCGTACATAACCAGTACCGGCTTTTTCAGCGACGATGCAGGGAAATGGCCGCACATAACATGGATTGCACTATGTGTATGTATGTTCTTTGGCGGCTGTGCGGGCAGTACGAGCGGAGGCTTCAAGTGTGTGCGTGGCGTTATGATTCTTAAAGTAATTCTCAACGAACTGAAACGTGTGTTGCACCCACATGCGGTGTTGCCTGTTAAGATCGGCCACCGTACCATAACTTATGGTGCACAGGTTTCTGTGCTCACTTTCTTCGTTCTGTATGTGCTGATATGCTTCTTTTCTTATGTAATAATGATAATTGCGGGTGTTGACAATATCAACGCCATAACCCTTGCGTTGAGTTGTGCAAGCAACGTGGGACCGACGCTGGGATTTGAACTCGGTCCGACCATGTCTTGGAACATATTGCCCGACATCGTGAAATGGCTCCTGTCAATGTTGATGCTCATGGGACGACTCGAGATAATAACCGTGGTTGTGATGTTCACATCTGCATTCTGGAAAGATAACTAAACAGACCGATTATGCAAATACTTAGGTTTGAGCCGCTCTTGAAACAGACAATATGGGGCGGAGACAAGATAATTCCTTTTAAGAAAAATAACTCAGACATGCAGTGTGTTGGCGAGAGTTGGGAAATATCGGGAGTGAAAGGCAGCGAGACCGTTGTGTGTGATGGAACGATGAAGGGACGGAAACTGAACGACTTGGTTGCGGAAATGAAAGACAAACTCGTGGGAAAGGAGAATTATGAACGTTTCGGCAACGAGTTCCCGTTGCTGATAAAGTTTATCCACGCACGCAAAGACCTCTCGATACAGGTACACCCCACGGACGAGGTGGCACGCCGTCATGGATACCCACGCGGAAAAACGGAGATGTGGTACATGCTGGATTCGGAACCGGGAGCGAGAATATATTGCGGACTGAAACGCCGGATTACACGGGAGGAATATTGCGAAATGGTGGCCGGCGACACGATATGTGATGCTCTGGCAGAATATGACGTAAGCGAGGATGATGTTTTTTTTCTGCCTTCGGGAAGAATACATGCCATACGCTCCGGATGTTTCCTCGCCGAGATACAGCAGACGAGCGACGTGACATACCGCATATACGACTACAAACGGAAAGACCGCGATGGAAACTACCGACAACTGCACACGCAGAAGGCTGCCGAGAGCATAGACTATACGGTGGAAGATGATTACCGTACTCATTATGTGCCACGGAAGAACATGGGCGTTACGCTCGTTGAGTGTCCGCACTTCCGTACGTCGGTGTATGATCTCGACGAACCGATGACACTCGATTATTCCGACCTTGATTCTTTTGTGATACTTATTGCACTGAAAGGTAACGGGCAAGTTACCGACGAAGACGGCAACACCTTAACATTTTGTGCCGGCGAGACGCTTCTGCTACCTGCGACAATGACACAGGTGAGTGTGGAGGGAACGGTGAAATTTCTTGAAACGTATGTGTAGGAAATAAAGTATTCAAGAATAATCTTATAATAAAGATGTTCGCATGTTTCGTACGATTCGGTATTTTGCCGAATGTCGTATTGTCATAGTTTCATGCGCAGTTGCATTTCGACATCGGTCATTGACGAGTGAGCGATCTTCTGCAATCCGGTGCCGATGGAGGCTCGGTCGAAATAGTTTGTTACGGCAGTCTTGACAATTACCATTACCTTTTTTGAAAAATCGGCGCGTGCGAACAGAGAGTAGCGTATGCCCTCGCCGTAGAACGAGGGGAAATTGAAGGTGTATAAAGGTCCTTTCTCGTATGTATATATGCGCGAGTCGAAAGTGTCGGTATTGAAATAAGCCATATTTGCCGTGAAAGAAAACCGATCCGTCAGTTTAACCGTCAACGTTTCACTCAACATATAGCCGAAGTCGTCTTGCTTGTAAGAGACATGTGTCACATCGGCCTGTGTCTTTGTATTCCACATTCCTCCGTCGTATCCTACGGCAATTCGCCCTCGTTGTTCCACCTTGTTTGTTAGAGCGGTTTTCTTTTGGTTGTTTTTCTCACGTATTTTGACACGGTATCTTGCAACGAAACTCCATCTTTCCATACTGCCGGAAGCCTGTACGAAACCGTCATACGCGTGTGAAGCGAACGCCGCCTGATACTTGGGCCATGGGAAATAAACCAAATCAAAATATCCCATGATGCGGAATGTGGCAGACGGATGCCAGTTGAGACCGAGATATATTCCGCTCTCGTTTTGCACTCTTCCCCCCTCGTTGAAACTCTCGGAGAACAGCGAGTAATATTTTTTCGAGTAGAAACGTTGCAGAGCCATGATGTCAATGTCGTCGGTGAGGCAATATGACAATGTGTTTATCGTGGCAACCGCACCGCATTTTCCCGTTGCGGTTTCTCCGGACACCTGCCACCTCGGTGCTGTGTAGCCATAATCGATGGATATGTTCCAGAAGTTTTTTCCGGAAGGATGGAAGCGGCGGAACAAAGCGGATACGTCAGGACGCAGTTCTCTTGACAAATGAGAGAACGCCGCCGTCGCCCCCATGTGCAGACCACCATGCCTGAAAGACATGTTCATTCCTCCTGCGGCTATCGACGAATTGCCTTTCTTCCCCATCTCGGCGGGTGTACGGTGGTATCCGTTTTTTAGTATCGTGGCTATGGTTGAATCTTTGTTTAGTGTTGCGTCTATATACCTGAACGATGCGAATGCCGTGGCATCGAGTCCCTTTACCACACGGATTGTAGTTGCAACTCCCTGCATATAGTTGGCTTCCATGCGTGATGAATGTACCCGTATGTCGGATGTCTTGCTTCCGAATTGTTGCGATGTGGCAACCTTTCCCATCATAAAGTTGTTGTTCATGACGAGTCCCATTCCGAATTTTGCCTTGTATCTTCCCACGACAATATTCTTCACTCTTCCCATGTTTCGCATCTGTGCGTAGAAAGAATAGAAATCATATCCGGCAGTATTGCCGCCCGCAAAGAACGGTTCCCCGGCATCTTGCGAGCCGAGAAATCCCGCTTTAATATATTGTCCGTATGAAAATGTGTATTTCACGGAGTGCCTGTACGGGTAGCCAAGGTATCCGTTGTTGTCTCCCTTTCGTTCGTAACAAGGTATTTTCGCGGTTGCCACAAATTCGTGTCTGCCATATTTCATAATGTTTTGTAACGCCGGAAAATGCTTTTCAGACACATCTCCGAGTATCACGAAATGTTTAAGCAACTCTCGTTGATAGTAGTCGAGCGACTCTATCATGGCAAGTTCGCCGAGCGATTTCATGGGAGCATATTTATAAAGATATTCACATATATCCATAACCTGCCTGTCGTTTAGGAAAGGCACGGTCTCGATGTCCTCCCGTGTTGCATTGTTGAGATCGACGGGGTGCTGTTCCAATTCGCACAATATGTCGTAAGTTTCCTGCCATGATACCGTCTCGCCATCTTCCAAAGCCATTACGTCTGAGAGGAGCGACTCCCACGGATGTGGGTATTTCTGTGCGAATGATGTTTGTGCATACATTAATACAATAATGCTTAATGTCAATATTGGCACAACGTGTGGCATTTTTTTCATTCGATGTTTGTTTTTATGATAGTTGTAACTATGCCGATTATATTGTGAAATGCCCGTAAATTATGACGGAAATTGGAAATGCTGGTAATCCTTCATTGTCTTCCAGTTTCCTCCCCATGTGGCTCCTGCTTTGGTGAAAAGTTTGTATGCCATGTCGTTACGGTCTATCTCGTAGGGAATATCTTTCCGTACCTCTCTATTGAAAGCGTATTTCCGCCCGTTTTCCGGTGACACTTTCTTTCCTCTGACATACGGATTGTATTTGGGGTTGATGTCGATAGCCATACCGTAAGCATGCTTTGATAGTTTCGCGGAGCCTTCAACTCTTCGATAATTAAAGCATGATGTGTTGTTTGCAGCCATCGATTTTTCATCGTCTCCACCGTAGTTGTCCACGAGGAAAATGCTTTCTATGCGGTAATTCTGCAGATACAGTTCTTTGAAAATACTTGTTACACGCTCTGCAATCTTCCTGTTTACCACCATTTCCCCGGTCTGTATTTGTCCTTTGGCATTTCGATGTAACAGTCGCAAATAGCACAGTTCGCGTCGTCCCACGGGACATCCTTTCCGCCATGACTTGCCGTTAATCCTTTCCCACATGTTATTGTCTATGTCACAGACCAAAAAAAGCCGGTTCAATCCGGTCATATTCACATCTGTTTCATCGATTATCAATCCCGGTTCCCAGTCGTGAAGCAATCTTATGCGTGGCTTGTTTGCTTCCGATTTCAAAGGTATTGCCATTAACAATATGCCGGTAAGCAGCACAGTTGTAATAAAAAATGTTGCAATAAAAAGTGTGTTTTTCTTCATGTTTGAAATGTTTTACAACTGCACAAAGGTAATGATTTTTCTTTATATTTACCGTTGTTGTAACTTGTTTTTAACATCTTTGAAAAGCGTATGTAATATTACATACCTAATTTTGCACACTGAAATACCAAAACGGTTTCGTACATGACAACAATAATTGCATTTCAACTTTTAGGCTCGCTTGCCTTGCTTATATTCGGTATGAAGATAATGAGCGAGGCTTTGCAGAAGATGGCGGGTCCTCAACTGCGCCACATTCTGAGTGCGATGACCACCAACCGCTTGTCGGGAATGTTCACGGGTATGCTGCTTACCGTCGCAGTGCAGTCTTCTTCGGCAACCACCGTGATGACAGTGTCGTTCGTCAACGCCGGACTTCTCGCCCTGTCGCAGGCTATCTCGGTAATCATGGGTGCCAATATCGGCACCACTCTCACAGCATGGATAATGTCTGCCGGATTCTCGTTCAGAATAACTGATTTCGTATGGCCGGTGTTCTTTGTCGGGATATTGTTGATTTATAGTAAAAAATATCGTGATATCGGCGATTTCCTATATGGTGTTGCATTCATGTTCTTCTCGCTCGGCATGATGAGTCAGACGGGTAAAGCGATGGATTTAGGTCACAACCAATCTCTGATAGAATTCTTTTCTTCGTTCGACACGAGCAGTTATTCGTCAATACTGATATTCCTTCTGTTAGGTACTGTTCTGACATGTATCGTGCAGTCGTCGGCTGCGGTAATGGCGATAACCATGGTTCTTTGCACAAGCGGAGTTCTTCCAATTTATCTCGGCATAGCCCTTGTTATGGGAGAGAACATAGGAACCACGATGACGGCAAACCTTGCGGCACTTACGGCAAACACACAGGCACGCCGGGCGGCACTCGCACATCTTGCATTCAACGTAATCGGTGTGTCGTGGGTACTTATAGTTTTCTATCCTTTTGTTGACACGGCATGTTCGTTTGTTGGTCTCGACCCTTCGTCATCGTCACAAACTGTGACAAAAGTGTCGTTTGCCCTTGCCGCGTTCCATACCGCATTCAACGTTACCAACACTTCAATACTTATTTGGTTTATCCCCCAGATAGAACGTTTTGTGTGCCGTATATTGCCCGAAAAGCAGGCGAAAGAAGACGAGAGTTTCCGTCTGCGATATATACATGCAGGAATAATGAATACGCCGGAAATCTTTGTACTCGAGGCACATAAAGAAACCTTGTTGTTTGCAGAACGCATGCAGAAAATGCTTGGAATGGTAAAGGAACTTTTACACGAGAAGAACGACAAGAATTTTAAGCAAGTATTTGAACGTATAAAGAAATACGAGGACATTAGCGATAACATGGAAATAGAAATTGGCAGATACCTCGAACATGTGAGCGATGCACGCCTCAGTGACGAAACGAAAGGCAGAATACGAGACATGATGCGCGAGATAAGCGAATTGGAAAGCATAGGCGACGCATGCTATAATATCGCCCGTATCCTTATGCGCAAGCATGAAAGCCCCGAAGATTTCATACAAAGTCAATACGATGCCATCAATGAAATGATGAAACTTGTTGATAAAGCTATCAATCAAATGCTTATTGCACTTAGAGAAAGACGCGAGGATACATCCATAATACCTTCCAATTCGATAGAAAAGGAAATAAACGAACTGCGCGATGAACTGAAATTGAGAAATACTTCCGATGTCAATGCACACAAATACGGGTTTGGCATAGGAACGATGTTCATAGACGTAATCAGCGAGTGTGAGAAACTTGGCGACTATGTGCTAAACGTAGTAGAGGCAAGGCTTGGGAAAGAACAATAGAAAGAAGACTTTTTATAAGTAAATGAAAGACTCGGGGGAGTTTACATTTTAATGAGTAAAGGAGTTCGTTACACAAGAACTCCTTTATTCATAATAACCTGAAAATATCAATTTATTATCCCAAAGACCTTGCAATAACATAAAAAATGTGTAAATTTGCAACCAATATGAAAAAGATTTTGGTTGTCGATGACGAATTGGCTCTGTGCGAGATAATGCAATTCAACTTGGAAGCGGCAGGATACAGTGTGCAGACAGCATGCTCGGCCGAGGAAGCACTGACATACGGAATAACACAGTTTGACATCATATTACTTGATATTATGATGGACGGAATGTCGGGATTCGACCTTGCAAGACTCATGCGAAAGGAAGAAAGGACACGCGACATTCCCATAATCTTCATTACGGCATGCAATGATGAGGACAACCGGGTAAACGGACTTGAAATGGGAGGAGACGACTATATATCCAAACCGTTCTCAATAAGGGAGGTGCTCGCAAGAGTAGCCGCAGTATTGAGACGTACCTCGGACAGAAAAAAACAGAAAGCAAACCTGTTGACATACGAGGGAATCACCATAAATCTTGACCTTAAGACCGTTGAAATAGACGGGAATGACGTGGCATTCACCAAAACCGAATTCGAAATCCTTTGCCTTTTCCTGAAAGAACAGGGAAGACTGTTCAGTCGCAAAGAACTTATTGGGATAGTATGGCCGAGCGATGTAGTCGTGTTGAACAGAACGGTGGATGTCAACATTACACGACTGAGGAAGAAAATAGGACGATATGCAGACAGGATTGTTACACGACAAGGATATGGATATTTCTTTCAGAAATGACATGTGGTCAATATTTTTATAAAACATAGTGAGGAAAGATGATACACACGGCAGACGAAGCGATTAAGGCGATGAACAGGATGGCGGACGAGAAACAACGCCAAATACTTATGAAATTCTTCAAGACGGGAAAGGGAGAATACGGCGAAGGCGACATTTTTCTCGGCGTTAAAGTACCGCAAGTGCGCAGTGTGGCAGCAGAATGTAAGGATATGGAGCGCAGGGAAATCAGTTTGCTGCTACAATCGGAATTGCACGATGCACGTCTTTGCGCACTGATTATACTTGTGATAAATTTTGAGAAACTATGCAACAAGAGGCTGAAGGACAACGAAGAGGCAATAAAGGAACGCGACGGTATAGTAAAATTCTACATCGAAAACGCCGCGAGGGCAAACAATTGGGAACTCGTTGACCTTTCGGCACCTAAGATTCTCGGACAGTGGCTCATGCTTCCATCACGCTTTACGAAAAAAGAGAAGATATTGCTTATCGACACCCTTGCAGACAGTGGCAACCTGTGGAAACAGCGAATATCAATGGTATGCACATGGGGCGCATTGCAGAAAGGCGACCCGGAATATACGCTGCGGTATGCCGAACGCCACCTGCACCACTCTCACGACCTTATGCATAAAGCCGTAGGCTGGATGTTGCGCGAGATGGGCAAGCGCATTGACATTGAATTGCTACGTTCTTTCCTAAAAATACATGCCGTAGAGATGCCGCGCACCATGCTGCGCTACGCAATAGAGAAGATGGATAAAGACGAGCGAAGACAATGGTTGTACATGGGAAAGCATCGGTAACTGATGTTTTACGTAAATCACGGCAACGAACGGCAACCGCACTTTGCGATAAATAAAGACGGGAAAAGACTTCCCACATTCAGAAAAAAAGCGTAACTTCGCAGAAAAATATTAAAACAAAGCAAAAGATGACACTATACCCGAAATTGATAATGGATGCCTTGGAAAAGGTAATTTACCCGGGCAACAAGAAGAATCTCGTGGACGGAGGCATGATTGCCGACCAACCTGCCATAGACGGAATGAAAGTCAAAGTGGTAATAGAATTTCCACGCGAGACCGATCCTTTCCTTAAATCGACAGTAAAGGCGGCAGAAGCGGCAATACATTATCATGTTTCAAAAGACGTGGAAGTGGAAATACAGACAGAGTTCAAGTCGAAACCACGCCCCGAGGTGGGGAAAATGCTGCCCGGAGTGAAGAATGTCGTGGCAGTGAGCAGCGGCAAGGGCGGCGTGGGAAAAAGCACGGTGTCTGCCAATCTTGCCATATCGTTGGCACGAATGGGGTATAAGGTCGGACTGCTCGATACCGATATATTCGGACCGAGCATGCCTAAAATGTTCGACGTTGAGGATGCCCGACCGTATTCCGTACATATAGACGGACGCGACTTGATAGAACCGATAGAGCAATACGGTGTAAAACTGCTGTCGATAGGCTTTTTTGTAAACCCGGATACGGCAACGCTGTGGCGTGGTGGAATGGCATCGAACGCACTCAAACAACTGATTGCCGATGCCAACTGGGGCGAACTCGATTACCTTATTTTGGACACTCCGCCGGGAACGGGCGACATACACCTCACGCTTTTGCAGACACTTGCCATAACGGGGGCGGTAATAGTCTCCACACCACAGCAGGTGGCACTTGCCGATGCACGCAAGGGCGTTGACATGTACCGAAATGAGAAAGTGAATGTACCCATACTCGGACTTGTAGAGAACATGGCGTGGTTTACACCTAAGGAACTTCCGGACAACAAGTATTACATCTTCGGCAAAGAGGGATGCAAGAAACTTGCCGAAGAACTCGGTGTACCGCTGCTGGCACAAATACCATTGGTACAAGGTATATGCGAGAGCGGAGACGGTGGAAAACCTGCTGCTCTGTCGGCAGAAAACATGACGGGTATCGCATTCATTAATCTTGCACAAGCCGTTACGACCGTAGTAAACCGCCGTAACAAGGAACAACCGCCTACAAAAATTGTCGGAGTAAGCCGATAATATAATGCACACAAACATTCATTCAACATACACGACAAGAGGCAGAACCGGTAAGAAAACCCGGTTCTGCCTCTTGTTATATTGCATATTCCGTTATTTCTGTCAGCCGTAAGTTTTGAAAATCGTGATAAAAACTTTTCAAAACAAATTAATATGTATGCGAAATATTTTCCGGCAAACTCTGCAAACCACCACCTTAACAACTTATTATGGCTTGCGGTGAACGCCAATTTATAAACTCCTGATATTCCTAAAAGCAAGTCTTTTTATCCTCATAGTAAACAAAAATCCGTAGAACGGTCATTATTTTGAAATCCGGAAAACAATTTGTCAAAACCATGCCGTGTTACGTTTTACGTTCCGCTTTACACAAAACGGAAAACATGGCATCATTGTACCAATTGTTCGTTTTTTCCATAAAAATCTTAATTTTAAGTTACTTAAAGGTTTGTAATTGCTGTTTTTGTTTGTCGTTTTGGGAAAAAAAATTAATTTTGCAATCTGGTATGATAAAAAAAGGAAAAAAGAATTAATACAAGAAGTATGAATAAAAAGATTGTAATACCGCTCATTATTGTCATCGTTTTGCTCGCGGGAGGAATTGCATGGCTCGCTTTGAACCTCAAGGAGCAGAAACAGGCAAACGAGGACATGCAGGAACTGGCAAAACTCGACAAAAAGGAGATGGAGAACGAGTATCTGCGTTTTGCAGAGCAATACACCGAGATGAAATCGCGTATCAATAACGACTCCATCATCGCACAACTTACGCGCGAGCAGTTGCGCACGCAGCAATTGCTTAAAGAACTGCGCTCGGTAAAAGCCAATGACGCAAGAGAGATAACACGCCTTAAGAAAGAACTCGCAACGTGCCGTGCAGTTATAAGAAGTTACGTTCTCGAAATAGACTCGCTGAACCGACTTAACCAAAATCTCACGGCCGAAAACACACGGGTAAGAGGGCAATACGAGGAGGCGACAAGACAAATAGAGGGACTCAACGCCGACAAAGAATCGCTCTCCGAGAAAGTTGCCATGGCTGCCCAACTCGATGCCACGGCAATACAGATGGCAATGCTCGACAAAAAAGGCAGACAGACGGATAAGACAAAAAAGGCGAAACAGTTGCGCGTATCGTTCAGGATAGCAAGAAACGTTACTGCAACAAACGGCGTGCGGACAATATTTGTAAGGATAACCACACCGGCGGGAACGATACTCGGCAATGCGGGAACATTCCCATACGAGAACCGACAACTGCAATGCTCTATGAAAAAAAGCATAGAGTACACCGGAAACGAGACACCGCTGACACTCTTTTACAACGTCAACCAATTCCTCGGTGAGGGTACTTATCATGTAGCCCTCTTTGCAGATGGGCATTTGATAGGCTCGCACAGCGTTAATTTCAAATAAAAAACACAACGTTTGACATGGAAAGGCTATTAATATTTGTCGCTTTCATTGCCGTATCGATAGGTGCGGGGGCGCAACGGGTACTGTCGCTCGATGACTGCCGTAACATGGCACTCGACAACAACAAGCAACTCAATGCGGCACGCCTCAGGCAGGAGGTGGCATTCAACACGCGCAAGGCGGCAAGGACGAAATATCTGCCGAGAGTTAGTGCACTTGGAGGATACGAACTGACAAGCCGCGAGATTTCATTGCTGAGCGATGACCAAAAGACGGCATTGAACAATCTCGGCACAAATACCACAGGCAAGGTGGGAGGCAAACTCAACGAGATGCTCACAGGATTTGTACAGCAAGGAATTATCTCTCCACAGGTGGCGCAGGCACTCGGAGGCTTGTTCTCAAATGCGGCAGCCCCCATGACACAAGCGTTAAACGGGATGGGGAACGACATCAGACAGGCTTTGCGCACAAACACACGCAACAAGTTTGCGGTATCGGTAATGGTTACGCAACCCGTATATACGGGAGGAGCAATAACGGCAGCCAACCGCCTTGCCGATCTCAACGAACAACTCATGGCAGACCGTCTCGAACTGTCACGGCAGACAACACTTTACGAAATAGACCAAACTTACTGGTTGGTGGTGTCTGTGAAACACAAGGAAAGATTGGCGCGCAACTATCTCGAATTGGTACGCAAATTTAACCGCGACGTGCAGAAAATGTTCGAGGAGGGAGTGGCAACACGTTCCGACGAATTACAGGTTAACGTAAAGGTTAACGAGGCAGAAATGCAACTAATGCAGGCGGAAGACGGCGTGATACTTTCAAAGATGCTGTTATGTCAACTGTGCGGGATAGAATACGGAGAGAATATAAAACTTGCCGACGAGGATAACGAAAACCTTTCGTTGCCGGCATTGTACGACGACGGAGAAACATTGTCATACCACCTGCGCCCCGAACTGAACATGTTGCAGACTGCCGCAGACATGGCAAACATATCTACCAAACTCGCACGCTCGGCATACCTGCCACAGATTGCAGTGACCGGAGGCTATATAACCACAAACCCAAACATGTATAACGGTTTTGAGAAAAAATTCGGCGGAACGTGGAACGTGGGAGTGATAGTGCGTGTCCCTGTGTGGAGTTGGAACGAAGGAACATACAAGGTAAGGGCGACACAGGCCACCGCACAGATAGCAAAAATGGAACTGGCAGATGCCACCGAGAAGATAGAATTACAGGTAAGTCAGTGCCGTTTCAAAGTAAAAGAGGCTCGCCGAAAATACAACCTTGCCGTAAAGAACGTGGAAAAGGCAGAGGAGAATCTGCGTTGCGCAAATCTCGGCTTTACCGAAGGGGTAATGCAGACAACCGACGTAATGGCGGCACAAACGGCATGGTTGCAGTCGCAGACACAGAAGGTTGAAGCCGAGATAGAGGCACGACTCAGCGAGGTGGCATTGAGAAAGGCTCTCGGAAAACTTTAACATTAATGGAATTTGCCGGCAAGGCAACATGCAGCCATTTCCACATAACTCACCAAATGTTGTTTTCAACTCCCCAATTCTGAAAAAATAAACATTAAACCCAAAATATTATGTCAGTAAAGACGCAACACAACAATATTCTGTTTGCCATTCTCGGCTTTGTGGTCGTGGTGGCAATAGTGGCAATCATAGGCCTGTTTGTATTCGGTCATACCGATGAGGAAATACAAGGCGAGGTAGAAGTTACCGAGTATCGCGTATCGAGCAAAGTGCCGGGGCGCATACTTGAATTACGCGTTAAGGAGGGCGACTACGTTCATGTCGGCGACACGCTTGTAATACTCGATGCTCCCGAGGTGGAGGCGAAAATGACACAGGCACAGAGTGTTGAACGTGCGGCATCGGCAATGAGCGAGATGGCGCAGAACGGAGCCCGCACGCAGCAGATACAAGGCGCATACGAAATGTGGCAGAAAGCAACGGCTGGACTCGAAATTGCAAAGAAGAGTTACGAGCGGGTGCAGCGACTATTCGACGAAGGGGTAATGACTGCCCAAAAACGCGATGAAGCATTGGCGCAGTATAAAGCCTACGAGGCACAGGCAAAGGCTGCCAAGAGTCAATACGACATGGCAGTGGAGGGAGCAAGAACCGAAGAGAAGAAAGCCGCCGTGGCAAAGGTGGGACAGGCACAAGGTGCTGTTCAAGAGGTGCGGTCGTACAAGCGAGAACTCGTTCAGGTGGCACAGATGGAAGGGGAGGTTAGCAGCGTGTTCCCGAAAGTGGGCGAACTCGTGGGTACCGGTTCCCCCATAATGAACATATCGGTAATGAAAGACATGTGGGGAACATTCAACGTGCGAGAGGATTTGCTTCAGGGAATTAAGATGGGCGAAGTGATAACGGCATTTTGTCCGGCATTTGGAAAAGACATAAAATTTAAAGTGTTTTACATAAAAGATCAGGGTGCGTATGCCGTATGGAAAGCAACGAAGAGCAACGGACAGTATGACTTGAAGACATTCGAGGTGAAAGCACGTCCCGTCGCCAAAACAGACGGTCTGCGTCCCGGTATGTCATTGATAGTGAAAAGATAAGATATGTACGGCAACCGAAATCCTATAATGCGTATCCTCGGCGTGGCAAGGCGCGAGTGTGGCATAATCATGTCAACGCCGATTTACATCTTCTGCATGGTAATCTTCCCCGTGGTGATGGTGTTTTTCTTCACATCGCTGATGGATGACGGACTGCCGCAGGAGATGCCGGTAGGCATTGTGGATCTCGACAACACCGCCACCACACGCTCCATCATACGCCGTCTCGATGCCATGAATACCAACAAAGTGGTGGCGCGGTATGCCACACCGGCAGAGGCACGTGCGGCAATGCAGCGTAACGAGATATACGCATTCATGTATTTTCCCGAAGGAACCACCTCGGGAATTATGTCACAGCGAAAGCCGAAGGTGTCTTTCTATTACAACAGCACCATGCTGATGGCGGGAGTATTGCTTTTCCGCGACATGAAGACGGTGTGTACACTCGCATCGGCGGCAGTGGGACAAACCACCATGCGTGCAAAAGGATACACCGACGACCAAATTATGGTATTCCTGCGCCCCGTGTCTGTCGATTCGCACATGATAGGCAATCCGTGGACCAACTATAACTTTTACCTCGGTTCGTTCATGCTTCCCGGAGTTCTGTTGCTTTTTGTGTTTCTCGTAACGGCTTATTCGGTGGGTACCGAGTTGAAATTCCGTCGCAGCCAAGTTCTTATGCGCCTCTCCGGAAATGATATATGGGTGGCGATGCTGGGCAAGATGCTCCCGCAGACACTTATCTTTCTTACCATATTCTACGGATACTACATATATATATACGCCTTTCTGGGCTTCCCGTATCAGTGCGGATGGTTCACCATAGCGTTGATAGGTTTCCTCAGTGTCACGGCGTCGCAGGCATTCGGTGTCTTCGTATTCGGAATAATTCCGTCTTTGCGCCTGTCCATGAGCGTATGCTCGTTGTGGAGTGTACTCGGTTTTACGATGTCCGGAGCAGCCTATCCGCTGTTTGCAATGGATCCCATGCTGGAGGGAGTGGGGCAACTATTCCCTCTGCGCCACTATTTCATGTTCTATCAGATATGCGTTTTCAACGGCTACCCGTTCAGTTACGCATGGTATAATCTCCTCGCACTCGTCATATTCATCTGCCTCCCCGCATTTGCCATGAAGAATTTGCGCCGTGCAATGCTTGAGTATGTATATATCCCTTGACTTAACTTGCAAAGAATCTGTTCAACTCTTGAAAAAATGTTTCAAAGCATAAAAGACACCTGCTACATCTGGGAAAAGGAGATGCGCTCCGTGATAAACGACGAAGGCGTGCTAATCTTCTTTATACTTGTTCCATTGCTGTATCCGCTGGTTTATTCGTGGGCATACAACAACGAAGTTGTCCGTGATGTGCCGGTGGCAGTTGTCGATTTGTCAAAAAGTCACTCCTCACGCCTTTTCGTACGCCGATGCGATGCGTCGCCACAAGTGAAAGTGGCATATCATTGCACGTCGATTGACGAGGCGCGGCAACTCATGGGGCGGCAAGTGGTGCGCGGCATACTATATTTTCCCACCGATTTTGAAAACAGACTCGGGCGCAACGAACAGGCAAATGTGAGTGTGTTCTGCGACATGAGCATTATGCTTACCTATAAGGCCATATACTCTACGGCGATGGAGGTGTCGCTGGACATGAATGATGATATAAAGGTCGCACGAGCCGGCAACGCCACCGACCGCGATGACGAGATTCTCGTGAGTCCGCTCGATTTCGAAGAGGTGCAGATGTTCAACACCACGGGAGGATACGGAAATTTCATACTTCCGTGCGTTCTCGTCCTTATATTGCAGCAGACGCTGTTGCTCGGCATCGGACTGAGTGCAGGTACGGCACGCGAGAACAACCGCTATCAAGACCTTGTGCCGGTAAGCCGGCACTATAACGGCATATTCCGAATAGTGTTTGGGAAATCGATGTGCTACTTTATGATATTTGCCGTAATGACGGCGTACATCACGCTCATCGTGCCACGTATTTTCGGCTTTTCCCACATGGCACGACCCGCCGACTTGTTTGCCGTTATGGTGCCATACATTCTTGCCTGCATTTTCTTCGGAATGCTGTTTTCGTGCATAATACGCTATCGCGAAAACGTCATGTTGCTTGTGGTGTTCACGTCTATGCCTTTCCTTTTCCTTGCCGGTATTTCATGGCCCGAAAGTGCTATCCCCGCCGCATGGCGAAGCGTTTCATATCTTGTGCCATCGACATTCGGCATACGCGCTTTTGTGAGGGTGAACAGCATGGGGGCGACACTTAATGACGTGAGTCGGGAATATATGTGGTTGTGGATACAGACCGCGGTATATTTCCTTGCCACATGTGTAGTGTATCGTTACCACTTGATAAAGGCACGCCGCCATGCCATAGAGCGTGTTACTGCCATCAAGAATGCCGTGGAACGACAAAAGAACAAAGGCTTCGGCGAGAAACACTGACCGTTGCTTGACCGTTCAACCCAAATCGGTCATTAGAACCCTCAACCGATTTTGTTCGATTGTTGAGCGGATGTACAGCCGTTTCATCGAAGGCGTAGCGGACTACGTAGAGATGTAATGGCTGCGCAGATGTCAGCAAGCGGGCTAAAGCAGTTGGGGAGCGTAACGGCAATGGCAAATCTAAGCAAATGCGGTCTGATGACCGATTTGGGTTCAATATGTTTTGAAAAACAAAATCGCCTGATTTACTCGGCAAAACCGCCGAAATTAAAATTCAATTCCGCCTAATTTGCAATCCAAATTAGGCGGAATTGAATTTCCACTCGGTATTACAGCCGGTGGGTATGATGCTTTTGTATTTTGTGCTATGGCTGTTGTTCGTTGTTGAACGTTATTCTCCAGTATCGGGCATTGTCGTTGCTGCGGTCGTCCTCTACCATATTCTCGGTATCATCAGGCAGGTTGCAGAAGAAATCAAGCCCGGTGCGTGTTTCCAATTCCCTTATGGTGATATATTCCGTGGGACTTTTCGTGTAATTGGGCGACCAAATGCCGAGCGCGTGATATTCGTCTTTGGTTTTGTTGTAGGCAAGCAGAGCCATGTAGAAATATTTCGGCACGCGAAGTCCTGCGGATGTAGTCTCCTCTATGTCTGTTTCCTTGTCTATTGTTGCTGCTTTGACAATGTAAAGTGTGTCACAGTTTGCTGCCTCGGCATATTCTCTTACTCTTCTTTCCAACTGTGCCCACACACCACTGTTGTGTCCCTGCACTTGCGGTTGCATGTTGCTCAAATAGAAAGTTTGGTCGTTCTGTTCTTTTGAATACAGTCTGTCGCCGGACGGACAAAGATGTCCGCGTGCGTAGGTTGACGATGTGGCTTTGTATTGAGCCAGCGTCGTGCGATGTTCCGGATTGGTTATTTTGGGATCTTCCCTGAAATTGTCCTTGCGCTTAACATTCTTTTCAAGATTTCCCTTGTGTAACTGATAGCATGTCCATCTGTTTCCTTTCTTCTGTCCGTCCCATTCCAATGAAAAATTAACCACAGTTTCGTTTTCTGCATAGTGTGTTATCTCGTATGTGAAATCTTCGTCTCCGCGATGCAGTTGTGGGAACTCTAATCTCCAAGCCTCCTTGTTCCTTGCGAGGTCGGCATCGTTGTTCTTGTTGACGTTCTTGTCGTCCTGCTGTCCTCCGCCTTGTTCTTCGAATGCCACGAAACTTATCTGCGAATACAGATAGTCTTGGCACGAGCCGTCTTTCATGTATATCTTTATACCAAGCGAGTCTGTTGCTCCTCCCTCTCCGAAAACTACTACAGACTTATTTATTTTCTCCTTGTCGAAAGTCTGTACCGTACCGTTTTTCAGTTTTATATATTCCGGTTTCCTGTTTTTCTGTGCGACAGCCTCAAACGTGACTATGAGTAACAATAAGGCTAATGTATATTTTTTCATAATTTATATTTCAAATTAGTTAAAGTCATTAAACGGTTTTTCTTTCTCGTTTGTTTCTTCGATGTCGTCCCATTGTTTGGAATGTGCTTCGCCGGCGTTTCCGCCACCACCTGTTTCGGGTACTGTGATGTTTGTTCCGTCGCTGTTTACGTCGCCGGTATTTGACCCTGCTGCCATTATTGTTTCAGACTCGATTGAAACGGTTTGCATTTTTGGTAATATATATACTTTTTTATTCATTGATTATTATTTTGGTTGTTTTTAATTGATAACCATTTTCTTTCCGTTGACAATGTATATGCCTTTCGGCAGTTGCTCGATGCCGACTCCCACAAACTGTCCGCCGAGATTGTAAACTTTTGCGTTGTCGAGGTTTTCACCCGTGTCGCCGTGTGCAGCGTCTATGGCAGACGTTATGTTGTCGGTAGATACTTTGGCATCGTTTATCGTTGCCGGCACTACGAAATATGCGCGCATGCCCGGTATCTTGTTAGTGTCGTTGCCTGTAGGCCAATATAGTTTGTCGTTATTCCCGAGGAAACGTTCAGTCTTGTCTGTCTTCATATCGTAAGGTTTGTAAGTACCCACGAAATGGAAATTGCCGTGTTCGATGTTTTTTGCCTGAATGTTCGTAAGCGTCACGTCCTTGTATGTGGGGTTCTCGATGTTGCTGTCCGGCTTGTAAAGATACGGCACTCCTGCTTCGATGTCGTTCGTTTCTTCAAAAATCATGGTGTTGCCTTCAACTGTTTTGTATCTGCGCAACATGCCTTTTACGTTCTTCACACCGAATGGCAGTGTTATTGTGTTCCAGTATTCGCTCGATATTTTTCTTTTGAGTCTTACGCTTGCGTTGGCAATGTTGTTTGCCGGCAACACGAAATCTTTGTTCTCGTCGATTACGTATGTCACGGGACGGAACTCTTGTTCTGCCACATTGTGTATGTTTGTTTTTTCCACCTTATTATATATGGGGCGCAGTTCGTTTGAATTTCCGTCTGTCGGGAATATTATAGCCGAGATGTCAACAACGGATTTGTCGTAAGGCATGTGGTAGAACATGCTTTCGCCGAGTTTGTGTGTGTTGTTTATGCCTATCGTCGTCCCTGCGATTGTTGTCTTTCCGTCGTTCACTGTTATTTCTTTGATTATCACCCAGTCTGCGAGATGATTCTTGTAGTCCTCTGCATTTATCGTCAGAGGCGTGATGTCGGTCTCTTGCACCGGCTCGGCTATTATGAATTCTTCGGAGTTAGTCTTTTTTGTCGTTTCAAATACGGTGACTCCTCCCATGCTTGTTTTCTTGCCGTAGATATATCCAGCCAAATGTTGGTTGAATTTCAATGCCGGATTGGTTTTCACTTCCTTGAAAAACACCTTCACGTCTTTGTCTCGGACGTATGCGTTGTCCTCTTCGTCGGCAAACAATACTCGTGCTTGGTCGCCATCGGCAATGTACAGGTGTACTTCGGTGTCGTCCTCAACATCTTTAAGAGCTTTCAGTCCCTTTACTTCCTGCAAAGGTTTCGGTGCGGTGCCGTTTGTGGTCACGTTTATCGTGCTTATAAAGGCATTTTTTGTTATGTTGAATTTGACAGATTGTGCGTTACCGGTCCATTTATCATTGCTTTTAGATATAGACGTTCCGTCTGTTGCTGTCATGGTGCCGTCGTTCTCAATTTTTATTTCTATCTGTGTTATGGGCACTCCGTTGTCTGATGTCAGCGTCATGGTACCGCCTTTGTATATCCGCAGGGTATATTTCCCTTTGCTGTTATACACACGTGTATTGGTACTTCCTTTTGTGTTTGACAGTGTTATGCCCTTGCTTTTCAAATCGTTTTCTATGGATGTGCCTTTGTCCGAACCCGGTATCGAAATGCCGAGTGCGGTAAGACCGTTTTCCGTGTTGAAGACAAATGTGGGAGCATTGGCCATAGGGTCTTCTTCTTCATCATCTTCATTTTCGTCTTCTCCTTGTTCTCCACCTTGTTCTCCACCTTGCTCTTCACCTCCGTTGTTTTTGTCATAAACCACGGTTATCTTTTTTATGTATATGGCTTTTTGGCTGGTCTGACTGTAGTTTAGCACAATCTTTCCTTTGCCATTGCCCGTAAATTCATATTCTTTGTTTTGGTTGGTAAGCTTAATTTCTTTTCCGAAAGGCTTCCCGTCCACCGTTACCGTGAGTTTCGCATCAATGTCTTTTGCTCCGCTCGTCTCAATTTTAATTAACTTGATGTTTCCCGAAATACCGTCGGTGGATAGCGTTATTGTCTTTGCCGGCTTGCTTCCTTTACCGATTTGTATTCCTTTATCTTTGTTAGAACCGAAATAGTCTGCATCAGTTTGCAGTGTCCATTCCACATCACCAAGTTTTTGGGTTTCATTTTTTGTGAAAACCTTTTCTTTAAATTCATAGGTGTAGGTTTCGGCATGAGCCGCATTATCCCACACAGCCAACAGCAAAAACGCGGTCAGCCATAATGCTTTTTTCATTAAACTAATTTTTTAAGTTAATACTTTTTTAAATCTTTATTCAGTGGTAAAATACATTCTATGCGTGCAAAGGTAACACTTTTTGTCGAATATATTTGATTTTCGGTTTACATTTTACTTTTTTTATTTTTTATATGTGTTCATATTGTAGTTGAAACTTCCATATTTTCAAGTTTTAGAGAACTTGGTAAGTTTAATTAAGAAATGCAACTTTTATGAATAAGAATCAGAGATTCAAAAAACTTTGCCTAAAATTTGGCAGGTTAAAAAGAAATGATTACTTTTGCACTCGCTTTAGAACGACAAAATTGTCGTCCGACAAAGGAGAGATGGTAGAGTGGTCGATTACAACGGTCTTGAAAACCGTCGCACTGAGAGGTGCCGGGGGTTCGAATCCCTCTCTCTCCGCAAACAAGGGTGTAAATCAGCGAGTTACGCGATTTACACCCTTTTCTACACCCCAAAACTTGCGAGCAATAAAACACTCCATCCAAGATTTGCTGTATTGAGTGGAGTTTTTATTTGGGGGTATGCGATTGTCTTCAGAACTAAAACCACATACCCTATTCATCTAACTCTTCATAAGAATCAGAGAAATAGATTGCCAAATAAGCCACTATACCTCTCTCCAAACACCTGCGAAAGAAAGTAAATCATACCCTCTAGTTTTTTTGAATTCGTTCAAATCATCAAAATTGGTCACTGGAAATTCTCTCAAGATTTCATGGTATAAGGTCGAAAGGATTTTGTCGCCTATTTCTTTCGAAAAAACACCCGTTAAGGCTTTATTGTACCAGTGCACCAAGTCGTTTTCTGTGACAATGCTTTGGATTTTAGATTTCCAGCCAATCTGCGTCAAAAGAGAAACGATAATCTTCTCTTCGGAGTCTTTGCATACGATGACTATCCTATCAGATGATACCGACGATACTATGTTCTCCGCCAGCTCTTCAGTCAAAGACAAGTGTTTGATTTGAATCGCCATCCCAAAATTAGCCCACATATCAAGCCCTCTATCTGCAGCGTTTGTAACCCCGACCCGATTTATTCGAGCACTCATGGTTATTTTGGATTGTTGGGCGGACAATCCGATAACACGTTCGGAAAAATCGGAGAATTCATGTAGTAGATCTTGCTTGTCGGTGTCGTACTCTATCGTTATTTTTACTTTGAGGCTTTCTACGAGCGTAGAAAACAAAGCATAAACTACGATTTCGTATATCTTATCGATACTTCTTCTTAGCCCAGATTCATTCCAAAAAGTGTCAATGAAGTCTTTGATAAGGAAGCTTTGTTTGTCGTGGGTCTTGCAATACCTCAGCCCTTGGGACATTTGAGAGAATCTTTCTTCAAAACAATCGTAAATATACTTCTCCACAATGCCACCGCCTGCTCTGTTCTCTTCGCCCAATATCCTTAGGATGTTGGGAGGAATGGCGTTCTCGTTAAATAGGTCGTCTTGATATCTTGCAGATGAAGAAGACGTACGCCCCAAGAAGCGCAAACAAAACTTCATCGCGCCATTTCTTTGACGCATTTCTATAAGATTCTAGATCGACAAGGTCTATATCCCCATGAACTCTATCTCGATGTAAGATCTCTGCAATCTGGATAGGCTTATATAAATGTACTCTAGCTTTAGATATAAGCCGATCTAAAGCCAACTTAGCCTCCGAAATATTCATAATTTCCAAACAAATCAACTTTTTTGTATTCTTCAATCTCTTTTTGCTCATTGAGCGATCTGATCATTTCTCCTGCGATAGCTTCTATCACGGGGACGGTTACGGAGTTGCCTGCCACTTTGCGTGCTTGTGAATAAGGGATGTTTATAATGAAAGAATCGGGGAACCCTTGCAGTCTGAGCATCTCTCTTGATGTTAATCGCCTAATGCCATTGACAACCAAATAATTATAACTCCCCCCAGCTCTTAGTGCGCAAGAATAGGGTAATGGAGAGATGTTTCCGCCAATGTTTTCATGCCAAATAGATGGTACAGGTGGCTCTCCCTTAAGAGCCGAAAAACGTTTTTGTCGCATCGTTTCGGACAAGAAATAAGAGCTTGGCACCTGCTCATCGTCTTCTAAGATCTCTGACAGTGGTCTAAAAAAACCCAACGGCTTGGGGAATGAGAATCTGATGGCCTGCTTAAACCCAACAATATAAATCCGTTCTCTTTTTTGAGGTACACCAAAATCCAATGAGTTAAATACCTTGTAGTAAACGGTATAACCCAAACCCCTCAAGATAGTTAGAATAACATTAAAAGTATTCCCTTTGTCATGGGTTACAAGCCTCTTGACATTCTCCAAGAGGAACGCTTGGGGTTGCTTTACCTCTAGTATTGTCTTTATGTTGAAAAAAAGTGTACCTCTTGTGTCTGCAAAGCCCAATCCTTTGCCTGCAATACTAAATGGTTGGCAGGGAAAACCAGCCAGCAGTATATCATGGTCGGGGATATCTTCAGGATTTATATCGTTGATGTCACCATAGGGGGCTTCATAAAAATTCGCTTCATACATCTTTTGTGCATGCTTATCCCATTCGGAAGAAAAGACATTCTCACACCCATGGGCAGCAAATCCGAGACGAATACCGCCAATACCCGCAAACAAGTCTATTGTTTTGTATTTCTTTTTCATCTCATCAAATATTACTACGATTGTGTCTATAGGTAACCATAGCATCTTCCCTGCAGTCAATAGCCAGAAGGCATTTGAAGCCAGAAGGCTCAAAACTGAGGGACATACCACCACACCCAGAAAAGAGGTCAATAAACGTATATTGAGGCATATTTATGTACTAACCAAATTTGTATTGGCTACAAAGGTACGAAGAAGATAGCAGAGGGACGAGGGGATTTCCCTATTTAACACTGAAAACCAAGATGCGGGGCTCGGAGAAGGCGAAACGTGGCGAGAGACTCAGGGGCAGTGATGCTCTGCGAGCCTCTTTTTATGCGAAAAGGCATAGTAGGCATGGGTTCGTGAGAGGCTGTAATTTCCTACCTTTTCCTTGAATTTCCTGTGACTTCCTTACCTTTTCATAAACAGTGGATTAGCGCATACTTTTGCATTGTCAGACTTGATAGAATACTCTATGCGCAAGAGTGAGTTATTCATTTCAAAACAACGGAATTATGACAATTTAAGCATTATATTGGCTGTCTCAGAGTCATATTTGTATTGATTTATATCTTGGGTATACTATTATGACACTGTCGAGGGGTATCTATAATATAATATTGTATATTTGAGAGAAATCTGTTTGTTTGACTTTGCGGTTACCAAGGAACATATCGGCAAAATTTGGGGAATAATGGTTTGTTTTTCATGCCATTAATATATGAAACATATTTGAATTGAGTAAATGAATATAGAAAGTTCTGCAGAGGTATTTTAATACAAAGGCTGTTTTGCTTTTCAATTTCGGCTATTTTACATTGCAATTTCGGCGGTTTTGAAATGCAATTCTGCCTGTTTTGAATTAATTCGCGATAAAAATTGGCAGAAAGTTTCTTGTTTTATTGATTATTGAGTATATTTGCAGGCTGAAACATAAGTGGTGGGTGTTCAAAATTAATTGCATATACATAACAGATATAAGATTAGTTTTAATGCCTGTTTATTTACTAAAACATTATTAACAATTTAAAAGCGAAACGATATGAAAAAGTATGTTTGCGACGTATGTGGTTACGAATATGACCCCGAAGTGGGCGACCCTGAAAACGGAATAGAGCCGGGAACGGCATTCGAAGACCTGCCCGAAGATTGGGTATGCCCATTGTGTGGCGTTGGTACCGATGAATTCTCGGAGGCAGAGTAATCCGGAAGGCTAAATCAAATCCCTCCCTTGGGTGGACATAACTTGAATGTCTCTTGTCGTGGGAGGGATTTTTGTTTTTGTACATCAATATTATTTGTTTATTCATTCTTTGCCTGTTTTTTTGCATGTTTGCATTAATTCAGGCATGTTTTTGTGCAATACTTGGTCTGTCTAATTTTTATCATTAACTTTACAATAAAATAATTAAAGAATATGGAGAACAATAACGAGAAATTCATGCGCATGGCGATAGACCTTGCGGTTGAGAATGTTGCCAACGGAGGTGGTCCGTTTGGTGCGGTGATAGTAAAGGACGGAGAGGTTGTAGCGACGGGGGTGAACCGTGTAACATCGAACAACGACCCCACAGCGCATGCCGAGGTGAGTGCCATACGTGCCGCATGCTCGCGTCTTCACACGTTCAACCTTGAAGGAACGACGATATATTCGTCGTGCGAGCCGTGTCCTATGTGTCTCGGTGCAATCTACTGGGCGCACATATCGCATGTTTTCTGTGGTTGCAACAAGAACGATGCCGAGGACATTAATTTCGGTGATGCGTTCATTTACCGTGAGTTGGAGAAATCTAATGACGAGCGCGAGCTGTCTCAGCAATTCATAATGCACAACGAGGCACTGCGTGCTTTTCGCGCATGGACGGCAAAGGCTGACAAGATAGAGTATTAAACCCCAATCTGTCATTAGACCGCATTTGCTTAGATTTGCCATTGCCGTTACGCTTCCCAACTGCTTTTAGCCCGCTTGCTGACATCTGCACAGCCATTACATCCCGATGCAGCCCGCTACGCCTTCGATTAAACTGCTGCACATCTGCTCAAAAATCGAACAAAATCGGTTGAGGGTTCTAATGACCGATTCGGGTTAAAAATAGACGACAAGATGGATATGCCGTGAAAAAGAAAGAGCCTGATGCTTCGAATGTCTGCATCAGGCTCTTTCCTTATTTGGTCTCTTGTTCCTCGCGCATGTCGATGAGTTGTTTCTTGCGGTCAAAGAATTCATATTGCAAGAAACCCATCTTCTGCGATGGAATGATGTGTATGCCCAGTCCGTATTTCATCTGCCATTTGCGTTTCATGCTTATGAAACCTTGATTTATGTATGCGGCGACATACGGGTGGACATGCAGATAGAATGTTTTAACGCCAATCTTGCTTACGAGGCGGTCAATCTTTCGCTCCAGTTGGTCGGTAAACAGGAAACTCGATTTTATTGTTCCCTTTCCGAAACATGTGGGGCAGGTCTCTTCTACGTTTACATCCATTGCAGGTCTAACGCGTTGCCGGGTAATCTGCATCAATCCGAATTTCGACAATGGCAGTATGTTGTGTCGTGCTCTGTCTTTTTGCATGTTCTTGCACATGCGCTCGTAGAGCATCTGTCGGTCTTCTGCCAAGTTCATGTCGATAAAGTCAACGATGATGATACCACCCATGTCGCGCAGTCTGAGTTGCCGTGCGAGTTCGTCTGCGGCACCGAGGTTTACTTCAAGCGCGTTTCCCTCCTGTCCTTTTTCCGCCCTTGTGCGGTTGCCGCTGTTAACATCTATCACGTGCATTGCTTCGGTATGTTCTATTATTAGGTAAGCACCGTGTTTGTAGTTTACCGTCTTTCCGAAACTCGACTTAATCTGCTTGGTGATGTTGAAATTGTCAAAGATAGGCACATTGCCTCGGTACAGTTTCACAATGCCTGCCTTTTCAGGGGCAATCAGCGTGACATATTCTTTCACCTCGTTGAACACTTGTTCGTCGTTTATGTGTATGTTCTCGTATGAGGGATTGAACAGGTCGCGCAACAATGCTACCACTCTGCTTGTCTCCTCATAGATTAACTGAGGTCTTTTTTGTGTTTTCTGTACCTTGACGATGGCATCCTCCCAACGTTTTAGGAGGATTTTGAGTTCGGAGTCGAGTTCTGCCACTCTCTTTCCCTCTGCCACAGTACGCACTATAACGCCCACGTTTTTGGGTTTTATGCTCTGTATGAGTTGTTTGAGTCTGGCGCGCTCTTCACCGCTTTTGATTTTTGTAGAAACAGAAACTTTGTCGTTGAAAGGTATAAGAACCAAGAAACGTCCTGCGAAACTCAATTCTGCCGTGAGCCGCGGTCCTTTTGTTGATATGGGTTCTTTAACTATCTGCACCAGCACTTCCTTGTCTTTCTCCAACATATTGGTAATGGAGCCGTCCTTTTTCACTTCCGGAAGTCTTGCAGCCTTTGCGAACGGGTAAAGTTTTTTCCTGTCGCTCTGTACCTGTTTCAGATACTTTTCGTAGGAATTGAATTGCCCACCCAAGTCAAGATAATGTAGAAAAGCGTCGCGTTCGTATCCCACATCCACAAAACTTGCATTAAGTCCGGCCATAAGTTTCTTAACTTTGGCCACATAGATGTTTCCAACCGAGAACGAAGCCGAGCGGGGTTCTGTCTGGTATTCCACCAAGTTCTTGTCCTCCAGCAAGGCTATTGAAATCTCTTTTTGTTGGACGTCAATTACTACTTCGCTGGTCATTTTCTTGTCTTTTTGTTCCCCGGGTTCCGGTATTGTGAGATTTTGGTCTCTATGTTATTTGTCGTTTACCGGGGTAGGGATGGTCTAAGCATAAGAGCAAGTGTTGTTACTTGCTCTTATGACGGTTTTTTCTCAATCTTTTCTTGCGCTTGTGAGTGGCCATCTTGTGACCCTTCTTTTTCTTTCCGTTAGGCATAATGTTAATATTTATATGTTAATTAATGGGTTTGTTTTTTATTCTTCTCCTGCAAAGTCTTCACCCCTCATCTTTGCCACGAAACTCTTTGCCGGTTTGAAGTCGGGGAAATCGTGTGCCGGTATGACTATTGTGGTGTTCTTGGAGATATTCCTTGCAGTCTTTTCTGCACGGTGTTTAACGATGAAACTTCCGAAGCCGCGCAGATAAACGTTTTCCTTCTTGTCTATCAGACTGCTCTTTATTACGTCCATGAAGGCTTCAACCGTGGCAGATACGTCTTTCCGGGCAACACCTGTCTGGTTAACTATCTCCTCTATAATATTTGCCTTTGTCATTTTGATATTTGTTAAATGATAATCAATTATTTATTTTTTTCTATATTTTAATAACTTGTTAATCAGCCGATTTTATTGCGTGCTGATTTTAAAGCGGTTGCAAAGATACGAGTTTTCCACGTTATAAAAAAATCTTTTTTCGTTTTTTTTTGTAAAATGTGGGCGTCATCGGGTTTCCACCGTCATATCCGTAACTTTGAGAACAATACCGTAATATGCAGGAATGATAAAATAAAGGAATGGACAATTCATACCGTCCATTCCTTTATTACGGTTGTTTCCTTTCGTGTTCTTATTCGCTCACGGGGATTTTTTCCACTCGTCGTGCGTGACGTCCTCCCTCGAAAGGAACGGAGAAGAACTTGTCCATGATGTCGCGTGCCGTGTTGTTGTCAACGAAACGTCCCGGCATTACGAGTACGTTGGCATCGTTGTGCTGGCGGATAAGTTGCCCGATTTCGGGGTTCCAGCATACTCCGGCACGAATGCCTTGATGCTTGTTGAGCGTCATGGAAATGCCTTGCCCGCTGCCGCATATTGCGATGCCGGGGTAAACTTCGCCGCTCTCGATGCCCTTTGCAAGTTCGTGGGCATAGTCGGGGTAGTCAACCGATGCGTCGCTCCATGTTCCATAGTCTTTCACGGGATAGCCTTTTTCCTCCAAATACTGCATTACAAATTGCTTTAAGGGATAGCCTGCGTGGTCGCAGGCAACACCAACTGTCTTTATTTCCATAATATTCAGTTTTTTGTCCCGTACCCGTCGCCTTACGGTTTTATGCTTGCTGCATGTACTTACTGGTTTCTGGTTTCGGGAGATTTATTATAACATTGATTTTACTTGATTATATACATTTTCTGCCGTGTAGCCGAGTTTCTCGTCGAGTACTTTGTAAGGAGCCGAGAAGCCGAAACTCGTCATGCCGAATACCTTGCCGTTCGAGCCTGCGAGACTTTCGAGAGTGACAGGCAGTCCGGCTGTCATTCCGAATATCTTGGCATCCGGTGGCAGTATGCTCTCTTGGTATTCCTTGCTCTGGTTGCGGAACAATCCTTCGGAAGGCACGCTCACTATGCGTACTTTTACACCGTCCTTGCGCAGCAACTCCGCTCCGGCTACAAGCGTGCTTACTTCCGAACCGTCGGCAAGGAGTATAACATCGAACTTCTCGTCGCTGCCTGCCACGACGTATGCACCTCTGCGTGCCTGATTATAATCGTTGCCGGCAGGCAGTTTGTCGATGTTCTGTCGTGAGAGAATGAGAGCCGTCGGGGTGTCATTGTTTTCCATTGCCATGGCCCAACATACCGTTGTTTCGTCGGCATCGGCGGGGCGGAACACTCGTACCGAGTCTTTTCCAGCATGGTTTTTCAGTTTTTCCATCAGACGTATCTGTGCTTCCTGTTCCACCGGTTCGTGTGTCGGTCCGTCTTCGCCAACTCGGAATGCATCGTGCGACCAGATGAATTTTATCGGAACTTGCATCAATGCCGCCATGCGCACCGCAGGTTTCATATAGTCGGAGAATACGAAGAACGTGCCGCATGCCGGTATAACGCCTCCGTGGAGGTACATTCCTATGCACATGCACGCCATTGTAAGTTCTGCCACTCCGGCTTGGAAGAAAGCTCCTTCGAAATCGTCTTTCTGTATAGATTTCGTCTTTTTCAGGAAACCGTCGGTCTTATCGGAGTTGGACAGGTCTGCACTTGCACAAATCATGTTGCCCACCTGCTCTGCCAGTATGCCGAGACATGTTGCGCCGGCAACGCGTGTGGCCGAGCCTTCTTTCTGCACGCATCCGCTCCAGTCAATCTTCGGTGCGTTTCCTCCGAACCATTCTTTCATCAGTTCCGCCTTTTGCGGGTTGGCTTTTGCCCACGCCTCTTCCTCTGCATGTCGTTCGGCAACAATCTTCTTTAGTTCTTCTCGTCGTGCGGCATACAACTGTTGCACTTCTGGGAAAATCGTGAAGGGATTGTCAAGGTCGGCTCCGAGATTTTTCATCGTATTGATATAAGCATCGCCTCCGAGTGGTGCACCGTGTGTGTTTATACATGCTTCGTAACTCGTTCCGTCGGCACGGCGTGCTCCTTTGCCCATTACGGTCTTTCCTATGATGAGCGTCGGGCGTTTATCTTCATTCTTTGCGTCTTTAAGAGCCTCGCGTATTTCATCGGCATCGTTCCCGTTTATGGTCATCACGTTCCATCCCCATGCCTTGTACTTTGCTGCGGTATCCTCGTTGATTACCTCTTTTGTTTCGGTGGAAAGTTGAATGTCGTTTGAGTCGAAGAACATTATCAGGTTGTTCAGTCCGAGCGTTCCGGCTATGCGTCCTGCGCCTTGCGAAATCTCCTCTTGCACTCCTCCGTCAGAGATATATGCGTAAATCTTGTGCTGCATCGGTGTTTTGCCCAAGCGTGCCTCAAGGAATTTCTCCGCCACTGCTGCTCCCGCGGCAAAGGTGTGTCCCTGTCCGAGCGGTCCAGATGTGTTTTCTATGCCTCGTTTCACGTCTCGTTCGGGGTGTCCCGGGGTGGGCGATCCCCACTGGCGGAATTGTTTCAGTTCGTCTATCGAGAACTTTCCATGCATTGCCAAAGCCGAGTATAGCATCGGCGACATGTGCCCCGGGTCGAGGAAGAAACGGTCGCGCCCCGCCCATTCCGGTTGTTCGGGGTCATATACAAGGAACTCCGAGAAGAGTACATTGATGAAATCGGCACCTCCCATGGCTCCGCCCGGGTGTCCCGATTTTGCTTTTTCGACCATTGATGCCGCCAATATTCGTATGTTGTCGGCAGCTCTGGTCATCAGTTTCTTATCGTTCATATTTTTGTTTTATTGTTTTGTTGTACTTTTTTATGCATGAATGACTTATGAATAAGGACACAGCCCCTTCATTTCCGATTTTTTACCACAATGTCATATTATAGATTCGTTCGTTGTTTTTCGTCATAATTACAGATTATGCGGTTAAGAATCTTAATTTGCGTGTAAAGTTACAACTTTTTTCTTTATTACATCTCGTTTTACCGTTCTTTTTCTTTTGTGTGTTGTTGTTATAACACTTTTTAATAGATTGTAAACTTGCCTTTGTCTGTTTCGGTGTCTGTTGTCTGAATATTGAGATTCGCCGACATTCCGACATGCCTTCGGTTATTGTTAAAAAACGCTTGTTTCGGTTGGCTGTCATGTGTGTTGTGTTGGCTTGTAGAGAGTGTGTATAGATTGCAAATGTCGGCAAATTATTTGTGGATTTGCGGAAAAGAGGTAACTTTGCAGGACAAATGTGAAAAAGCGGTTTGTCCAAGCGCGTTCGGAAATGATGATGCCGTAAGCGAGAAAGTGCCGAAAGGAGAATATAAAATAAGGTAAATAGGAATGAAAAATAATGTCATAGATCAGAAAGGCGATTACAGCAGGTTTGACGTGGAGCGTGAACAGTCGTTGTTGGAGTTTCTGCTTGAGAACGTGAAAGGGCAGAGCAGGTCTAAAATTAAGGCCACGCTGCAAGGGCACGGGGTGTTCGTGGGAAAGACATGCGTCACGCAGTTCGACTATATGTTGAAACCCGGCATGCGTGTCTCGGTAAGCAACACGAAACGCAATCTCAACATGCTTCGCAGTCGTTACTTCAAGATTGTTTATGAAGACCGGTATATTGTTGTTGTGGATAAGTCTGTGGGAATACTCTCTATGGCTGCCGGACACTCGTCGCTGAATGTTAAGGCGGTGCTTGACGACTATTTTCGCAGGTCGCGGCAGCGTTGTAATGCTCATGTTGTACACCGTCTCGATCGCGACACAAGCGGTCTTATGATATATGCAAAGGACATGCAGGCGGAGCAAATGCTTGAGAGAAACTGGCACGATATGGTGTATGGCCGCCGCTACGTAGCGTTGCTGTCGGGGCGTTTGGAGCAGAAAGAGGGGACGATTGCCAACTGGCTGAAAGACAGCAGCGCGTATGTGACATATTCTTCCAATGTGGATAACGGCGGAAAATATGCCGTGACGCATTTCTATACCATAGGGGAGAGTGAAAAGCATTCGCTTGTTGAGTTCCGACTTGAGACCGGACGTAAGAATCAAATACGCGTGCATGCTGCCGATATGGGGCACCCCGTGTGCGGGGATATTAAGTATGGCAACGGCGACGACCCCGCGGGGCGGCTTTGTCTGCATGCTTTCGTGCTGTGTTTCCATCATCCGGTGACACGTGAGAAGATGGAATTTTCGACACCTGTACCGCAAAGTTTTATAAACGTATTGAAGAAAGGGTAGTGTACCGGATTGTTTTCCGGTGATATGACATTTCCTTGTTGCTTCCTCAAAATAATTGTTATGAGTGATTTATTGTATTATATTTTCGGCTTCGTGGTGCTGGCGGCAGCCCTTTATCTTATGAAAAAGGTTGCGAGTTGTCTGGTAAAGGCAATGGTTGCGGCTGTCATCGCTTTAGTACTCGGTGTGGTGTATTATTTGTTTTTTATTTGATTTAACCCCAATCTGTCATTAGACCGCATTTGCTTAGATTTTCTATTGCCGTTACGCTTCCCAACTGCTTTAGCCCGCTTGCTGACATCTGCGCAGCCGTTTCATCCCGACGTAGCCCGCTACGCCTTCGATGAAACGGCTGTACATCTGCTCAACAATCGAACAAAATCGGTTGAGGGTTCTAATGACCGATTTGGGTTTAAAGGCTCTGCAACAATGCAATGACATACTGTTTATTGCCAATGCTTGTGCCGTGTGTTTAAAGAGGGTGGGAGGCAGGCTCGTGTTCTTCGGAGTAAAATCTGTCGAACATGTCGCGAAGCAGCATTTTGTCTTCAATCATTTCCCTTATCTTTTTCAGGTTTTGTTCGTTGGGCGAGCCGGGAATCCATAGTTTTATGTATCCGTTATGCGAATATTTGTTGTTGAGATGTTCGCAGAATCGTTTCCAATGACTTTCTCTGTCAAGTTCGGGATAGTTGGAAAGACCGAACTGTACTGTGCGCCGCATTACCGTCTCCGGATTGAGGTCGCGGTCTGCCTCTGCCACTATTTTACCGTACATGTTGCGTGGAGCATGACTTGCCGATGCCCGATGATCCTCTACGGCTTCCTTCATTATCTTGAGTTTCTCGGGCGAGAACCATCGTTTCAAGCGCGCATCGGAAGCGAGTATTTTACCGCCCGTGATATGGTGTATGGCGCGCGGACCGGCAAGTCCGAGATCGTGATAGGCAGCAACGGTGTATGTCATGTCGAGGTCTGCACCCAGCCGACGTGCTATTTCGAGCGATCGCCTCACAACGCCGATAACATGTTCCATGCCGTGAGCCTTGTCGAACTCGGCATAGCGCGGCAGAATGCTTTTCTCTATAAACTCCATCAAGTCGAGACTTATGTTGTTGCCCATTGCGAAAAAGGTATTATTTGTTTGCAAATGTACATATTTATGTTTAATTTTGCAAACCTTTCGGTTTACATTTTTCAGTTTTATGCAACGATAAAAGAATAATGAACGAAGATAACATTATCAAAAATTCGGCGCGTGCATGGTTGCTTGCCGCGCGCCACAAGACACTTGCGGGGGCTGCGGTGCCTGTAATGATCGGTCTGTCGCTCGCCTTTGCCGACCTGCGTGCAGCCGGCACTTTCGATTGGTTGCCGGCGTTGCTTTGCATGCTGTTTGCTTTCATTATGCAGATAGATGCCAATTTTATCAACGATTATTTTGACTTTGTGCGCGGGAATGACGATGAGACGCGTCTCGGACCAAAGCGAGCGTGTGCCCAGGGGTGGGTGGGAGTTGGCGCGATGCGCGTTGCCATGGCATCGACCACTGCTTCGGCATGCCTTGTGGGACTGCCGCTGATTTTTTACGGAGGTGTCGAGATGGTGCTTGTCGGGGCGGTGTGCGTGCTGTTCTGTTTCCTATATACCACCCATCTCAGTTATCGTGGTTTGGGCGACGTGCTCGTTGTTGTTTTCTTCGGACTTGTTCCGGTGTGTGTGCCGTACTATATAGAAACCCACGGGCTGACGCTTAACGTCTTCGTAGCGGCTATTGCGTGCGGATTGGTAATAGATACGTTGCTCGTGGTAAACAACTACCGCGACATCGACAACGACCGACGTGCCGGAAAAATCACCCTCTGCGTGCGTATCGGAGAACGGGTTAGCCGGCGTTTATATCTCATGCTTGGCATCACCGCCGTTCTTGCAGGTGCCGTGTATGTGTCAGGCGGATATTTGTTTGCCGCGATTTTTCCACTGCCTTATCTGTTGCTGCACTACAAATCTTACAAAAGGCTGGTGAAGATTGGCAAAGGGGCTGCACTGAATACCGTGCTCGGCGAAACGGCTCGCAACATGTTTGCCTACGGGTTGCTCGTGTCGCTCGGAATTCTTCTGTCTTGATACGTATGCGATATATAACATATAAGGTGACGGCCGTGCGACCGTCACCTTATACATTATAATATATGTCTCGGTTGGGTATGATTGTGTTTACTGAATGTCGTAAACCAACTGCATTATCTTCTTGCCCAAAGCGTCTGCTTGTTCCATTGTAGAAGCCTCGCTATATACGCGTATTATAGGTTCGGTGTTGCTCTTGCGCAGATGAACCCACGAGTCGGCAAAATCTATTTTGACTCCATCGATGTCGTTGATTTGTTCGTTTGAATATATATCCTTAACTTTTTCGAGTATCGCGTCAACGTCGGTCTGCGGCGTGAGGTCTATTCGGTTTTTTGCGATAAAGTACGGAGGGAAGGTTTTGCGCAACGTTGACGCTTTGGTTTCCTTGCGTGCCAGCATGCTGAGAAACAATGCAATGCCCACGAGTGCATCGCGACCGTAGTGGCTGTCGGGATATATCACACCTCCGTTTCCTTCTCCTCCGATTACTGCTCCCACCTCTTTCATCTTAGTGGTAACATTGACCTCGCCCACGGCTGATGCATAATAACTGCCGCCTTTGGCCTCGGTTACATCGCGCAGGGCACGGGTACTGCTCAGGTTGCTTACCGTTACGGGTGCGGTTTTGCCCTCTTCTTCCATTCTTGACATAACATAGTCGGCAACGGATACCAGCGTGTATTCCTCTCCGAACATCTCTCCGTTCTCGCAGATGAACGCAAGGCGGTCGACATCGGGGTCTACCACTATTCCGAGATCGTAGTGTCCGCTCTTCATCTCGGTCATTATGCCGCCGAGATTTTTTTCCAAAGGTTCCGGATTGTGGGCAAAATCTCCGTCCGGATTGCCGTTGATGAACTTGTATGACACACGCAGTTGCTCGAGAAGTTTTGGCAGTATTACGCCCCCCACGGAGTTTATCGGGTCAACACATACGTTGAAACGTGCTTTGCGTATTGCTTCGAGGTCAACGTATGACAGTTGCAATACGGCATCGATGTGCTTCTGGTCGAACGAGTTGTCTTCTATGTATTTGCCGAGATGGTCGACATCGGCATATTCGAATTTCTCTTCTTCGGCAAGGCGCAGTACTTCCCGTCCCTCTTCATTGTCAAGGAATTCGCCTTCGTGGTTGAGCAGTTTCAGGGCATTCCATTGTCTTGGGTTGTGGCTTGCGGTTATTATTATCCCTCCGTCGGCATCTGCCATGCGCACGGCAAGTTCGGTTGTCGGGGTGGTGGCAAGTCCTATGTTGACAACATCGCAGCCGAATCCCATGAGCGTTCCGCACACAACGTTTTTAACCATTTCGCCCGAGATGCGCGCATCTCTGCCCACCACAATTCTCCCCGAAGCCATCGGGCGTTGTTTTTTCTTGATGAAAGTGGCGTATGCGGTTACAAATTTCACTATGTCGAGCGGGTTGAGTGTGTCGCCGGTGGTGCCGCCAATCGTTCCCCGAATGCCCGATATTGATTTTATCAGAGTCATTTCCTTTTATTTTATCTTGTTGTCAAATCTTGTTGTTGCGCAGTATTATATACCTCTTTCGTATGTTATGGTGTAGAAACAGGGATATACTCCTATTGTGGCATAACTCTGTCCCTGCGAGTGAGGCACTATAAGGTTTACCTTTGCAATCTCTTCTTCTTTGTTCTTCGGCCTTCCTATCTTTATGTAAGGCATCGGTGCAAGCCATCCCGACGGCACGGACGCACTGCCATATACTTGATACATAATACTTTTGTTAGTGTCGAAAGATGCCGTGAACGTTCCGCTCGTGTTCGTTACGAACATCTTGTCCGGTATTGCCGACAGGTAATTGTTGGTTCTGTTGTCAAGAAGCAACGAGTCTGTGAGTATGTTTGTCTCGGTAAACCGGCAAAGCACCGGGGTTGCCGTTTCACCGTCTTTTATTTCTTCTCCGCATCCTTTGCGTTCCAATTGCATATATACCCCCGAAGATTTTATGAGTACATATTCGTTGTTTGCCACGTTTGTGGTAAAGCCCTGCTGCTCAAACTGCGTTTCGCTGATGGTTCTTATGCCTTTTTTCTTCAAGAAAAGCTTAATGGCTTCGTTCTCTCTGTCAATCTTCTCGGCGTATGTCTCTACGTCATTGCAACTCATTGCCGTGAAGACTGCCACGACTGTCAATAAGGCAAATAGCATTTTTTTCATATTCGGTACTGTGATTTTATACATGTTTGTTCCATAAAATATTGCGCTGCAAAATTACAAAAATAGTATGAGATACTATAATTTTTTTCGATACTTTTGAAATGTATTACATCTAATTAATGTTTTTTGCCGTACTCCGTGTAATTGTAAAGGTTGTAAGAAATAGGCAAAAAGAACAGAAAAAACATGCACAAACGGGCAGTTTTGTGCACACTATGTTGTCTAATGTGCATTTTTTAGGTATGTTTTTTTGCCACACGGTAAAAAAAGAGTAACTTTGCACCCTTGAAAAAGAATATTATTATATTATTTATTTGTTTTTATGAAATTGAAAATCGTTGTACTTGCTAAGCAAGTTCCCGACACGCGCAATGTCGGCAAGGACGCAATGACTGCCGAAGGCACCGTTAACCGTGCTGCGCTTCCGGCCATCTTCAATCCTGAAGACTTGAATGCTTTGGAGCAAGCTCTACGCTTAAAAGAGCAAAATCCGGGGTCAACAGTGGGAGTGCTTACCATGGGGCCTCCTCGTGCAGGCGAGATAATACGTCAAGGTTTGTACCGTGGTGCAGATACCGGCTGGCTTCTAACCGACCGTCTTTTTGCCGGTGCAGACACATTGGCCACGAGTTATGCACTTGCCACGGCAATAAAGAAGATAGGCGATGTTGACATCGTACTCGGTGGTCGTCAGGCCATTGACGGCGATACCGCACAGGTTGGTCCGCAGGTGGCACAGAAACTTGGACTTAATCAAGTGACATACGCCGAGGAGATACTTAAGATAGAAGACGGAAAGGCCACAATACGCCGCCACATTGATGGCGGAGTGGAGACGGTAGTGGCTCCGTTGCCGGTGGTAATTACCGTCAACGGCAGTGCGGCACCATGTCGTCCGGCCAATGCAAAACTTGTTATGAAATACAAGCGTGCCACTTGTCCGATGGAACGACCGAAGGAAGGCACACCGTATGACAATCTGTACGACGAGCGTCCGTACCTCACTCTGAATCAGTGGAGCGTGGCAGACGTTGACGGCGATGCCGCCCAATGCGGTCTGGCAGGTTCGCCCACGAAAGTAAAGACCGTGAAAAACATCGTATTTCAGGCAAAAGAGAGCAAGAGACTCACAGCAAGCGATGGCGACATCGACGGCTTGATTAAAGAATTACTTGCAGAAAAAATCATTGGATAAGTTATGAATAATGTTTTTGTATATATAGAAATCGAGGGCACAAACGTTGCCGAGGTTTCACAAGAATTGCTTACAAAGGGCCGTAAACTTGCCAATCAGCTTGCCGTAGAACTGCATGCAGTGGTAATCGGCACAGGCATAAAGGGTAAGGTGGAAGAGCAGATACTGCCTTATGGCGTTGACAAATTGTTCGTGTTCGACGGAGAAGGACTTTTCCCATATACTTCGGCACCGCATACCGACATCATGGTAAACCTCTTTAAGGAGGAAAAACCGCAGATTTGCCTTATGGGCGCCACCGTTATCGGTCGCGATCTCGGGCCGCGCGTGTCGTCTTCGCTTACCAGCGGACTGACTGCCGACTGCACAGAACTTGAGATTGGCGATTTCGAGGACAAGAAAGAGAAGAAGGTTTATGAAAATCTACTCTATCAGATACGTCCGGCATTCGGCGGAAACATCGTTGCCACAATTGTCAATCCGGAGCATCGTCCGCAGATGGCCACCGTGCGCAGCGGCGTGATGCAGAAGTCTGTTTATGACGGTGAGGCGCGAAAAGAAGTGGTTTACCCCGAGGTGACGAAATATGTGGATATGTCTGTTGCCGGAGTTGTTAAAGTTCTCGACCGCCATGTAGAGGCTGCGAAGCACAACCTGAAGGGTGCTCCCATTGTTGTTGCCGGCGGTTACGGCATGGGTTCGAAAGAAGGCTTCGACCTGTTGTTCCGGTTGGCAAAAGAACTTCACGGAGAAGTCGGTGCCAGCCGTGCCGCAGTTGATGCGGGTTTCTGCGACAACGACCGTCAGATAGGGCAGACAGGTGTTACCGTACACCCGAAAGTTTATATCGCTTGCGGTATCTCCGGGCAGATACAGCACATCGCCGGCATGCAGGATTCGGGCATAATCATTTCGGTGAACTCCGACCCCGATGCACCGATTAACCAAATTGCCGACTATGTAATTGTGGGTACGGTGGAGGAAGTAGTTCCGAAACTCATTAAATATTATAAGGATAATAGTAAGTAAAAAAGCCTTGCCACCGTTACGTTCCACGACATGGAAAGGAGGGTGGAAGACGAATGCTTAAAAAATAGAACGTTATTATGGCAAATTATTATAGTGACCATCCGGAGTTGGAGTTCCACCTTCATCACCCGTTGATGAAGAGAGTAGTGGAACTCAAGGAAAAGGGATTTGCTGATGCCAAACAGTTCGATTACGCACCCGTGGATCACGAGGACGCAATAGAGAACTACAAGCAGATTCTTGAAATAACAGGCGACATAGCCGCAAACGTAATCGAACCGAACAGCGAGGACGTTGACATCGAGGGACCGCACCTTGAAAACAAGCGTATGATATACGCATCGAAAACTTTCGAGAACATCGAAGCCACCCGCAAGGCCGGGTTGTGGGGCATATCCATGCCGCGCAGGTATGGCGGACTGAACGTTCCGAACATAACTTTCTCGATGCTCAGCGAGATAATCTCTGCGGCAGATGCCGGTTTCCAAAATATATGGAGCCTGCAGTCTTGCATAGACACATTGTATGAGTTCGGCAACGAGGAGCAGTGCGAAAAATACATACCGCGCATTTGTGCGGGAGAAACAATGTCAATGGACCTTACCGAGCCTGATGCGGGTTCCGACCTGCAGCGTGTAATGCTGAAAGCGACATACGACGAGGCGGAAAAGTGCTGGCGACTTAACGGTGTGAAGCGTTTCATTACCAACGGAGACTCCGACATACATCTTGTTCTTGCTCGTTCGGAAGAGGGGACTCACGACGGTCGCGGACTGTCCATGTTCATCTACGACAAGCGCGACGGAGGTGTGGATGTACGCCACATAGAACATAAACTGGGTATCCACGGAAGTCCCACGTGCGAGTTGACCTACAAGAATGCCAAGGCAGAACTCTGCGGAAGTACCCGAATGGGACTTATCAAATATGTTATGGCACTGATGAACGGTGCCAGACTGGGCATTGCGGCACAGTCGGTCGGCGTGTCGCAGGAGGCTTACAACGAAGGACTGGCATACGCCAAGGAACGTGCACAGTTCGGGGAGAAAATCGTTAACTTTCCGGCAGTGTACGACATGCTCAGCCGCATGAAGGCGAAACTCGATGCCGGACGCTCGCTGTTGTACCAGACGGCAATGTATGTTGATATATACAAATGCCTTGAAGACATTCAGCGCGACCGCAAACTCACTCCCGAGGAGCGTGCCGAGATGAAGAAATATACCCGTCTTGCCGATGCTTTCACACCGCTGGCAAAGGGAATGAACTCTGAATATGCAAACCAGAACGCATACGATGCCATATCGATACACGGCGGTTCGGGATTTATAATGGAATACAAGTGCCAGCGTTTGTACCGCGATGCACGAATATTCTCAATATACGAGGGCACGACACAGTTGCAGGTGGTGGCAGCGATACGCTATATCACCAACGGAACTCTTCTCGGCATCATCAAGGAAATGATTGCAGACATAGTGCCGAATGAGGCTCATGCCGCTCTTAAAACACGCATCGAGACTCTTGTCGCAATGTACGAAGACTCTCTCAACCGTGTTAAGGAACTTGGCAGTCAGGACACACAGGATTTCCTCGCACGTCGTCTGTACGACATGACGGCCGAAATAATAATGTCGCTGTTGCTGCTTGAAGATGCAACACGCGCCCCCGAACTGTTCGGAAAGTCGGCAGAAGTATATGTACGAATGACGGAAGAGAGTGTTCTTGGAAAGTCGGCATACATAAAGAACTTCAAGGCAGAAGACCTCGACAGTTTCAAGGTATGTTGCTGCGGAGAGGCATAGAGAACGATTACCATGTTTGTGAGTGGGTTTTATAAATCGGTTCTGTCAGGTTTGTGAGTATGTAGTCTCAAATTTTGGCGGACTGCCGATTATCCCAAGTTGCTCATTAGAGCCTGAACTTATTTTGTTTGATTGCCGAACATGGTGTTTGTTTTCCCATTAAAGGCGTAGCGGGCTGCGTCGAGTTAGAAAGACATACAAGATGCCGGCAAGCGAATAAAAGATGGCAGGAAGCAAGTCGGTCAATAGAGAATGAGGGATTTTGTGACCTGATGACCGATTGGAGATTATAGAACTTACTTGTGATAAAAAATCCGGAGAAGGCTGTTCTCCGGATTTTGTTTTGCATAAATTATTCGTCAACAAGCAAGACAAACGCGAGTTATTATCCCTGACTTTTGTATATATCTCTGAAAGCATGTGCCACTTGCAAGGCAATGATGTAACCGACGGCTATCAGGACATGTATCCACTTGAAATCCGTTTCCGTAATAAACCCAAATCTGTCATTAGACCGCATTTGCTTAGATTTGCCATTGCCGTTACGCTTCCCAACCGCTTTAGTCCGCTTGCTGACATCCGCGCAGCCATTACATCTCAACGTAGCCCGCTACGCCTTCGATGAAACGGCTGCACATCTGCCCAACAGTCGAACAAAAATCGGTTGAGGGTTCTAATGACCGATTGGGGTTAAAACCAATTTCGGCGAAATTATAAAGCAAAATCGGCGGAATTGGTGTGCAATTCCGCCGATTTTGCATCGCGTTTCGGCATTTACTGTCAATCGTAATGCGGCTCGCAAGCGGTTATTCGGCTGCAAATGCGCGCTCTGCATGATATGACGACCGTACGAGCGGCCCGCTTTCAACGAATTTGAAACCTTTTTTCAATGCAGTCTGCTTGTATATCCCGAACTGCTCGGGCGTTATGTATTCCGTCACCGGCAGATGCTTCGACGTGGGTTGCAGATACTGCCCTATGGTAAGCCTGCGGCATCCCGTGGCAAGTATGTCGTCCATCAGTTCTTCCACCTCTTCCTTTGTCTCGCCCAGTCCCACCATGAAACCGGTTTTTGCCATTACCCCCGACTGCGTTATTGCCGCCAATACGTCGAGGCTGCGTTCGTAGCGAGCCACGCTGCGTACGTCCGGTGTAAGTCGGCGCACGGTCTCCATGTTGTGCCCCGCCACGTTTGGGCGTGCCGCCATCACCATCGAAATGAGTTCTTTGTTGCCCATGAAATCGGGTATCAGCACCTCTAATATCGTGTCCGGATTCTCTTTTTTTATACATGTTATGGTCTTTGCCCAATGTTCGGCACCGTAGTCCTTAAGGTCATCGCGGTCAACCGATGTTATTACGGCATATCTCAGTCCGAGTGCCTTTATCGAGTCTGCCACGTTCTGCGGTTCGTCCGGATCTAGTTTTCCGGGTCTTCCGGACAGTGTGTTGCAGAATTTGCAACTTCGCGTGCAGATGTTTCCGCCAATCATCAGCGTCGCCGTGCGCGCAGCCCAGCACTCTGTTCTGTTGGGACACAGTCCGCTTGTGCATATCGTGTTCAGGTGATGTTTTGCTATTACGTTCGCCGTCTCGCTTGAATTGGGTGTTGACGTGAGGTCTATTTTCAGCCATTCGGGTTTCTTTACGTGCGGCGGTCTTCCGAATAACAGTCTCAGCAGTTGCGGTAGTTCCATTCCGCGTATTATCGACGAGAGGTCTGTGCCGTCGAGTCTTTCGGCAACCGCTTCTCGCGTGAACTTTGTCCCTCGCAGCAAGTCGATGAGTTCTCGGTCGAGGTCGCCCGTGAGGAAATAGTCGCCCGCAATGTTTATGTTTTTTATTATGTTGTTCTTCAGTTCGATATGCGCTTCCAACGTCCCTATCTCCGGAAATCTTTTCTTCCTTACCTCCGTGAATTTCGGGTTCTTTCCATATACGAAATTGTCTGAAGCCAAATCTTCCTCTATGCGTGCAATCTCCCGCATGTCTTCGTCCGTAAGTACAAGTTCTTCCGTGCCGCACATGTACTTGCGCACATAGGCGAGAAACCCGTCGAGCGACATGTCGGTGTAATGCCCGATGTTGTTTACTCGCTGACTTACCGAAGCGACACCTTTGCTTTGCAGTTTCTCGTGCGATGGTGTTAGTGCCTCGGACAAATGCTCGAGCCGGGTGTTAAAAAGCACCGTGTTGTGGAGTACGCTGCGTTTCCTGAGACGGTAGAATGCGCTGCCTGACACTTTTTTCCCGCCTACGAGAATGTCGTTGCGACCGGACAGTTGTGCGTCAATGCCGATGCTCTGCAACAGTGCCGCCACATTATTCATGTATTCTCCGAAAGCAAGGTTCACGTTCTCGGCAAACGAGATATACGAGAACTGTATGCACCCCTCGTCGGCATATACACACCCTCCGCCGCTTTTCCTCCGGAATATGTGTACTCCGTTCTCGCGGCAGTAGTCTGCGTTTACCTCATTGTCTGTCAGTTGGTTCCGCCCGAGCATTACCGTGGGCTCCACCTGCCATGCGAAGAAATAGTCGTCATCGGTGTATTTGGTTGCAACGTATTCCTCAACTGCAAAGTAGAATGGCAGTTGTTTCGGTTTTGCCCTGTCGGGTACGATTATGTATTTCATCGGTAATCTTTTGATAATATAGATATGAGTCGTTTACAGATTCTGTTCCGAAATTCTTTGCAAAATTAGGCAAAATAATCCAATTAAAGGCATGTAGCAATGCAAAACTTTCATGCAAATAAGACAATATGTTTTTAAAAACGCTGTTCCATTACCATGAATATGCGCAAATATTTTCCAATAAATGGAATGTTTTTTTCGAAATATGTAAATATATCCGATTTTATTTGTATCTTTGCCACGTCTTTCGGAATTTTGTTCGACATCTTATTGCAGCACCAAGTCAATTGAAATTCAGGCATGACAAAATATTACGCGACATATTGTTGCTCAACAACTTATGAAAATAATTAAATCAAGGTGCTGCGTAATTGAAGATAATGAGAAACTCCCCGGTAACTATTTACAAGGAATATCTTGGTTTTACTTTGCTAATTTTACTGCTAATGTATGGACATTTGAGTAGAGCACAAGTTACAGTTAATCGTGAATGTAATCTTTTTCGTGCAGGTGATGTTACCATCAAAAAACAGATTAAGTACGAGAATCTCGGCAGAAACGGCAACTCCGTACTATGGGATCTCGGAAACGTTGAAGTGATTAATAATAAATATCGTGTGAGTTATAAAGAACAAAAAGCATTCTCCTCACGCATGACCGAGATTCAACATGGTACGCGTTACTATCATGACGTGCGTAATGATTCTGTGTTACAAATTGGTTTCGAAAACAACACTACATTGATGGACTATGATCTTCCGGAAATCACGATGAAGTATCCAATGCAATATGGCGACTCAATTTCCGGCATTTTTCATGGTCGCGGTCTTTACTGCGACAAGGCTGCAATTCGGATATTCGGAACTTACAAGACTGCTGCAGATGCCTTGGGCACGTTGATACTTCCGGATGGTGACACATTGCGGAATGTGCTGCGCATACATACCGAACGCATAATGTCAGATCTGTATTATCCGGTTGACAGTCTTGAAAACATTGTCTTCGGCAAATATTTTTCTGTTGACAGCATAAACAAGTATCTTAATTATGGATTAAATGTTTACAAAACAGACATATACAAATGGTATGCTCCGGCTTGTCGCTATCCGGTACTTGAGACGGTAAGAACCGGGGGAGACGAAATGGGAAATCCTGTTATAGGAACAGCATTTTATTATTCACCGTCTGATCAAGAAATCCTCACTTTCGATGAAGATAACAATAAAGTGAAACAACAAATGTCATATTATGGAAATGGAGATCGTTACGGTGATAAAACAATACAAAACAATTTAGATTACAATATATTCATAAACAAAGACGAAACGGAGATTCGCTTGGAGTATATGTCACCAAAAGATTCAAAAGTGTTATTAAGTCTCTACACAATTAGTGGAATGTGCATATTAAATAAAGAATTAGTGGGTAACTCTTATGGCGGTATATCTATTGAAAGCATAAATATAGATTCTTTGGAACCGGGAGTGATAATACTTGACATTTGTGTCAACAATCATCATTATTGTGAAAAAATAATCAAACATTAACAGTCATGGTTATGAGAAAAAAAATATCGCTGTTTCTTATACTCTTATTTATGATAAGCGTCCGTACTTCATGGGGACAATTACGTCCGGTCAAGAACATACAGACACCGGAAGCAGCAAGTTTGGGATTATATGGACAAGTCCCCGTAAGTCATTATACCGGTATCCCCAATGTTTCAATTCCTCTATATGAACTGGAAGTAGGAGACTACAAACTGCCTATAACTGCAAGTTATCATCTCTCTTCGGTAAAGCCCAACACCCCTTCCGGCATAATGGGACTTGGTTGGAATCTTATGGCAGGAGGGCAAATAACCAGAACTGTGCGTGGAATTATGGACGAGAATGTGGATAAAGAGGGTATTGGTCATGGGTTTTATTATCATGCTTCAAAACTGAAGAGAATGAAGAACTCCGATTTCAAGACTTATACCGAGAAAAAGATGATAGACGAGAAAGGTGGCAGTGACTGGTTTGAACTGACTCCCGATGAGTTCTCATTCAATTTCTGTGGCTACAGCGGTACTTTCTATTATAATGAAAACGGAGAGTGGACTGTTATCTCGGACGATGACATTAAGGTGGAGTTCACACCAAACAACAAGGGATTTATCAGATGGAAAGACCTAAAACATAAATTCGAAAACTATAGGCATTGGACAGGAAATTTTGACAAAAATTGCTTCTTCAACCAATTCACACTGGTTACTCCGGACGGGGTAAGATATACTTTCGGAGGTGATTCTGCCACAGAATATAGTATTCCTTACTATCTGCGCGCAAATGCAGATTTGACACCTACCACTTGGAAACTTAAAAATATAAAGTTGCTGAACGGACAAAATATAAATTTTGTCTATGAATCATATATTGCATGTGACATTCGTTATGTGCCACGTTATTATGGAACGTACAACAAACCCACCACTGTTCCGAACCGTTATATAACCAATTTCTCTGCTTATACGGGTTTCCTATTGTTCTCAACCTGTCTTTCCGAAATACACACAACCACGGAAGACATATTTTTTAACAACGAAAATCAGTGGCATGCAGGAATCAGAAATCTTATGTTTAAAGACCCTTTCGCACTATACAGAAAGATTCCCAAAGAAAACTATGACATCAGCGACGACTGCTTCAACATAAAATCGTATGACGAAGCCTATGCAGGGTTCATGCAGCCTTCTCTATTATATTTTTTAATTGATATAAAAGCAAATAGCGAGCAAGACTATTACAAGATATCACATATACAAAACCTCATTATCGGTAAATTGAAATCGAAATCATTGTCAAAGATTGAAGTATATTCCTATAATGAAGAGTTGAAGAGTAAAATAGAATTTGAATATACTGATAACTTGGGTTCCGGAGCAGACCAAAATACAAGACTGAAATTGAAAACCATAACGTTTGGCAATGATAATGTTGACAATAACGACCGAATTGTTTATAGATTTAACTATGACAAGACAAAGATGCCATATGCCGGTCTTGCAAGATGTTTCCCCCTGACAGATTCATGGGGATATTATAATGGAGGCACCGAAAACTTTTCAATAAATCCGTCTTTTTATATAAAAAGTACAATACCTTCAATGGCAAAGGCCGAGACATTGACAGAAATAATATACCCTACGGGAGGAAAAACACGTTTCGTTTATGAAGGCAATGATTATTCGTATGTGCAGACAAGAGACAGCAATGGCAATGTTCATTTGAACGAAGGGGACAAAAACTATGTCGGATTGAGGATTTCCGAAATAAAAACTCTCGATGCAGATGATAATATTATCAATAAAAAGAAATATCATTATTCAAAAACTGTGAATGGCAAAAGTAGTGGCATACTGAATTGGAAACCATGTCTCAGTCTGTTATATACAGTTAACAATACATGGAAACTTGAGGTTAAATCAAAGGAAGGGTATGGTACGCCTGTAACGAACAGAAACTCTCCGGACGTTGGCTATTCATGGGTTATAGAGGAAATGCAAGGCAGAGCCGGCGAAAGTTTAGGATATGTTAGATACAGATATTCAAACTATGACAACGACATCAAAGGTGTGTCGCACACCGATGATGATTATAGTTATTTCACAGCCGGCGGAAGGTCTGAAGCAGACCCGTATGCCAGTCGTTCACTGGAGCGTGGCAAACTTATATCAGAAGAATATTTTGATGCTTCATGGCATAAAGTACGTGAGAAAACATATATTTACAAGGCATCGTCTTCGGATCATATTGTAACGCCATATCAACAATTCATACGGGTTAAGAACGAATACAACAATGACGAGTCTTACTTTTTCGGATGGCTTCACAATACTTATATATATCATTACAATTTGATGTCGGTAAAAGATGTCATTTACGAAAAACCTTTGACGGGCACCGGTACACAAAGCATAGCCTACGAAGAGACAAAGGAGTTTAAATATAACAAGAATAATTTGGTAAATAACGAACTGATTATCACAAGTGAGAATATCCCGAATGAGATATACTATAAATATCCGGCCGATGTATATGATGATGGGACAGGGCATGAGCAATGGCAAATTGCCAACTGGATGGTGAAAAGACATGTTCTGTCGCCTGTGTTATGGAAAAGCGTTAACGAGGCAGGAAGTTCGATATGGTATAAGTATGACTACGACAAAACAGAAAATGATGTTGCTTATCTGAGCAAGATAACCACCTCATACAACTCGTCCGGCAACTCGAAAGTGAAATATCGCGTGATAAGTGCAGACTGTTTTGGAAATCCTGTGGAAATTGAAGAAAATGGTTTAAGATCGGTGCTTATATGGTCGTATTACGGACAAAAATTGATTGCGCGGATAGATAATGCCACAAAAGAAGATGTGGAAAAGTATCTTGACGGCGAGGATATCACAACATATATTCCCAAACACAAAGATTATTTATCAATATCATGGGAGGATATAGAGAAAGAATGCAGGAATAAAATGCCTAATGCGCATTTCACAATATACAAATATGATGAATTCTTTAGATTAGAATCTGTTACTGACCCAACGGGAATGACTGTTTATTATAAATATGACTTTCTCGGACGATTGAGAGAGAAATATTATTATGAAACCGGAATTAACCACCCGCAGGTAAAACGTATCATTGAACAGTATGATTATAGATACCGCATTAATTGATATTATAAAGAAATGAGAAGAATATATTCATGCATAATTTTTTCGGTTTTCATGCCTTTGTGTATTTATTCACAGACTTTTGGTTGGAATGATGGTAATGTTTCCTTTTACGAAATAGAATATTTCGATGTTATTCCGGCAGCAGATGATGCGCCACCTGTACGATTATGCAACAGCAACCGTAACAACATCGTCAGGAAAACATTCCGCGGTGTCAACGGGGACGACAATGTCGTTTCCGTAGATTTCTTTGATGACATTGGCCGCAGGCTGGAAACATCGCGGGTTGGAATAACTCCCTGCAGGCAGAACTTGGTTTCTTACGTTGAATATGACAATTTAGGAAGAGTTGGAAAGGAGTGGCTTCCCGGCGCGATGCCGTTTTCCACAGACTATCAGAACAGGGATGCTTGTATCAGCAGTTCTATAGAAACAAACGGCGGTGATGCTGAGCCTTATTCCATCTTGATATACGAGACATCACCCATTAGCAGGAAACTGCAGGAATATGGTTCGGGTATCGACTGGCACAAAAAACGAAAGGCTGTGCGCTACAACTATATGACAAATGTTGAGGGCAACGACACACTTGATTGTATTATGTATAAGGTGACGTCTTCAACAACAGATATTGACGCATTGCCGGAAATCAAAATTGAACGGTCTTATCCCTCAGGAAGCATTCATGTTACGGCTACATCTGATGAAGACGGCATGACAGTCTTCGAGTTCAAAGACAGGAAGAAACAAACAGTACTGCTTCGCAGGATAGGTAGAAAACACGGTCTTCGCACTATTCTTGATACTTATTATATCTATGACCACAAAGGAAATCTTCGTGCTGTCCTTCCGCCTGCCATGACCTCCACTAAAAATGATGCCATTTCTCCGGAAATGTTCTCAAAATACGGATATGCTTACAAATACGATCGGTTCGACAGGCTGTGTGCCAAAAAACTTCCCGGGGCGGATTGGATATTCATGATACGCGACGGAGCGGACAGGATTGTTTACGAATCAGATGGAGAGATGCGCTCGGGAAACAAAAACATATTTCATTTCTATGACGTTTTTGGAAGAGAATGTGTCACCGGAACTTGCCGCGCCGTTAATACAAAACATGTTTATGACGGCATATCGGAAGTGTTGACATGCAGATATACGGGCGACAACACTCCTTATATGGGATATACTGCAAATTGGTTTCAACAGGGTTCGTGTGATATTCTCACAGTCAAGTATTACGACAATTACAGATTTATTAATGACGATAAGAAACCGGATCCTTTTTTCACATCGGTTTGCAATGGCAATTCTGTTGTCAACGCAGATTTTCTTTCAATGAGCGATTCCCTAACATATCACAATATGGCCGGGTTCGGCGAAAGAACATTCACTCCTCGCGGTCTTGTCACAGGCTCTGTCGTGAAGCGTATAGATGGGAAAAAATCAAACAGTTACGACTACCATGTTACCTATTATGACCGTTTCTCCCGACCTGTGCAGACTCATTCCACAAACCATCTCGGGGGGTATGACAGTGACTATTTTCTCTATGATTTTACCGGTGCCGTGCTGAAACACCGTCATTTGCATTCTTCTAAATTTCACAAGAAAATACAAGAGGATTATAATTACTCCTACGATCACACCGGACGGTTGCTGACCGTCACTCACTCTGTTGACGGAAATGCCCCCGTGACATTGAAAAACAATTCCTATGACGAACTTGGTCGATTGTCGGCAGATGCGGTGAACGGCAATGGGAATCTTCGCACGACCTATACATATAATGTTCGGTCATGGCAGAAAGAGGTTAACAGCGGTCTTCACTCATACCATCTGTATTATAACGAATCATCAATTCCGAGATACAACGGTGACATATCCTCCATGGATTGGTTTAAAGGCAACGTTGGTAAATACGATTTCCATTACGATGGTGTTGG
>NZ_RQZH01000130.1 GCF_003932845.1 Prevotella sp. OH937_COT-195 | reverse complement strand
GCGAAAAACTCACTCGTTCCACTCGCTCGCATTTCGTCCGCGAAATCTACTTTTTGCTATTGTCGCTTACGCTCCGCAAAAAGCTTTCAGCATTTAGGCGGAAGAGGGTTTTAAAACTAGAAACTTTTTATAAAAATCTAGCTCTTTTAAAAAATAATCGTTTCTTAGCCCTTAAAGGGGTCAAATTTCAACGATGAGCATTTAGCTAATATAAATCCTTGCCTTTATGGTTAAAGTGTCTTAAATCGCTTCCTAGATACAATTAAGCATTTTTTTAAAGCTACATTTTGATTTTAGGATATTTTGGGCGGTCTGTTACTTCTGCTATGGATAGGGTTAATTTTCGTCCTCGAAGAGTGTTTTGCTTATGTGCTTCGCTATGCTACGCACCGCAAAAAGCACGGCGTATTTTTTAGGGGAGTTAGTGTAGCTGTTTTTGTGTTTGTTCCAACAAGTCAGCCCAAAAGCTGTTTAAGCTTTTGAAATACCATTTAAGAGATATGCAATAGATATCAAAAATACAATTAATCCAGCTGTAGCAATAATTAAACCATAAGCCATCTTATTCCC
>NZ_RQZH01000129.1 GCF_003932845.1 Prevotella sp. OH937_COT-195 | reverse complement strand
ACATTAATCTCCATAAAATAAAGATACTACCTAATACTGCAATAACTATAAAGAACCAAATACTCATCTAATCACTCCTAATCATATTGTATTTTAATAATTTGATTACTTTACGTAATACTTTATTATCGCTAACTACAAAATTGCTTTATTGACGTTGAGTCTCGGCACCCTTAACGAACCCAAAACTTATCGACTGGTCGGCTTAATAGCTTATGCTATGTTGACATTCGTCTACAAGTTTAATTAAGGGTTCTTCTTAACACACAATAAATTTTCTCGGCATAATAGCATATTCACTTCTTATTGCCTTGTTCTTTTTTCATTTTTGCGTTCTTGCGATAAATATAAATTGCATTTATCACTCCAAGTATTATCCAAACAATAGTTATAAATATATTCCCATATTTAATAGTTAATGGCATAAATGTTATAAAAAATCCATTCAAAATAAGAGCGATAATATGTGTAGCGTCATAGTGATACATTTATAAATCAACTCCTAAACTTCAAAGTTTATATTATGTACTTTTTACGCTCTTTATTTTTATATAGTATCAAGACAAGAAGA
>NZ_RQZH01000128.1 GCF_003932845.1 Prevotella sp. OH937_COT-195 | reverse complement strand
GCAATATATTGACGAGTACTCAAAAATCCCTTGAAGAATTAATTTCTTGAAGGGATTTTACTGTTCAATAGGTATAACTATTTTGAGTTAGTGTAAAATAAATCTCGGAAATGCTTTACCAAATGCAAAAAGTCCTATATCCTAAGATAAACACCACATTTACCTAGAAGGATATAGAACTTATGACTATTGTAACAAAGATTTCCGAGATTTTAAAGTCTAGCACACACTTATCCGAGATGGAAGAAGCTATAACTGCTGTTATGAGAGACATGACAAGTACTATTCTAAGTGATAGATTAGAAGCCTTAGACAAAGAGTTGATTCAGCCTTATCTTTCAGAAGGTTGGGTAATAGACCGTCGGGAAGAACGTCAGCTGACATTTACCTTTGGGACGGTTGTCTTCAAGCGCCGTAGACTAAGAAAGTCAGGTGAGAAGAGTTTCTTGCCCTTAGACAATGCTCTGGGTTTGGCGCCTAGGGAGCGCTTTAGCCCAGGTTTCAAAGAGAAGATTAGTGAGTTGGCAACGGGTATGACTTTTCGTCAGGCAAGTAAAACCTTAGAACTCCTGACC
>NZ_RQZH01000127.1 GCF_003932845.1 Prevotella sp. OH937_COT-195 | reverse complement strand
ATCTTGGATAATCGCTTTAGAAACTGGAATTTTGATTTTTATTATTACATTTTATTTTGGAAATGAAGGTTACTTTGGAAATGCGGGTTTTCTATCCTCATTATTTAACGGGGGATTGGATTTATAGGAGTTGTACTTGCTGGGAATAATGTTAAGAAGAAGAAAAAATAAGAAGTGTATGTATGCCGAGAGAATTTATTGTGCGTTGAGAAGAACCCTTAACTAAACTTGTAGACGAATGTTGGAATAGCGTGAGCTATTAAGCCGACCATTCGACAAGTTTTGGGTTTATCATGGGTTCGAAGGTACAACGTCAATAAAGCAATTGGAATAAAGTAAAAATTTTGAAATAATATAAATATCAAGAGGTGATTTATTATTCAAAATAACAAAATCGATATTAATAAGCTCAGTACATTTCATCGTATTTCGTTTATTATGAATATTTTCTTTTTAATTTTTATGGCTCCAATTTATAGTCTAGATAATGTCTACTTATCAGTTGCTTGGACTATTATGGGTTTAGTAAATGCTATCTATTTAATAGTTAAACAAAGACAGAGAAATACTAATAAGC
>NZ_RQZH01000126.1 GCF_003932845.1 Prevotella sp. OH937_COT-195 | reverse complement strand
CCTTGAGGCGCTCGTGGTTGAGCCTGACTATGAGTGGTTGATGATTGATGCGAGCCATTGCAAAGTGCATCCCCATGCTGCTGGAGCGGTTGGCGGCAACCAGGCGATGAGCCGCACAAAAGGGGGCTCAACACCAAAATACATCTGGCCGTGGATGCGCATGGTATGCCGCTCAGAGTTGTTGTTACAGAAGGTACCAGATCTGATTGCAAGGAAGCATGCGCATTGATTGACGGTTTGAGCGCGGAGGCGCTCTTGGCTGACCGTGGATATGACAGCAATGAAATTATAGACAAGGCTGTTGAGTCCGGCTGTCAGCCCGTCATTCCACCCAGAAAAAATCGCAAGGAGCAGCGGGACTATGACAAAGCTCTATACCGTGTACGCCATCTGGTCGAGAACGCTTTTCTTCACCTCAAGAGATGGCGCGGCATCGCTACGCGCTACGCAAAACGAAGCCTTTCCTTCCTTGCCGCCGTGCAAATCAGGTGCATCTCATTGTGGGCAACTATAATTTGACGACACTATCTAACCTTGCAGCCGAAATCGAAAATATATCCAATGGTTGCCGCATTATGGG
>NZ_RQZH01000125.1 GCF_003932845.1 Prevotella sp. OH937_COT-195 | reverse complement strand
TCTTTACTCCGCCAGTAGGACTCGAACCTACGACATCATGATTAACAGTCATGCGCTACTACCAACTGAGCTATGGCGGATAAAAGCTAAGCGACTACCATATCTAACAGGGGGCAACCCCCAACTACTTCAGGCGTTCTAGGGCTTAACTGCTGTGTTCGGCATGGGAACAGGTGTATCTCCTAGGCTATCATCACTTAACTCTGATTGATTATCCAATCAAAATTGAATACCTATATATTCTAACAAGTTTCCGACGCGCTGTCAATTCGTCTCAGTTACTTTGGATAAGTCCTCGAGCTATTAGTATTAGTCCGCTACATGTGTCACCACACTTCCACTCCTAACCTATCTACCTGATCATCTCTCAGGGCTCTTACTGATATTAAATCATGGGAAATCTCATCTTGAGGGGGGCTTCACACTTAGATGCTTTCAGCGTTTATCCCTTCCCTACATAGCTACCCAGCGATGCCTTTGGCAAGACAACTGGTACACCAGCGGTAAGTCCACTCTGGTCCTCTCGTACTAGGAGCAGATCCTCTCAAATTTCCTACGCCCGCGACGGATAGGGACCGAAC
>NZ_RQZH01000124.1 GCF_003932845.1 Prevotella sp. OH937_COT-195 | reverse complement strand
GCCTTGCCCAGCATGCGGCGCGCGTTAAGTTGTTTCTCGATGTATTTCACTTCTTGTTCGCATGCCGGACATGTGCCCCTGCATTCGCCTTTGAAGTTACATTTCTTTGGCTCATATACTATACCATTTGCATCAGCAATCTGCTTGCGTATGGTTTTTTCAGCGTTTCGCATATACGTTTCCCTACATTCATAATCTTGAAAACAGATTTGGTTATGCCCGCAAAATAAATAAAAAAAAACGAATTGTGCAAATTGATTACAAAAAAAGATGTCGGGTGCTCAGTTCTTGAGTACGAAAAGAATGAAAAGATTTGGTTTCGGAATTGCAATATCCGTTCATTTCCTTACATGTTATGGTAAGTGTTTGTTAGTTTTCTTTTACTCTTTTTTTTATAATTTCCTTTTTGTCTGAATTAGGCTGGGCAATAGTGTCGTATTCAATGGAGCCAAAATTCTTTGGTGCCTCTCCTGTTTTCATCATTTCTTCGTTACAATTTGATTGCTGCAATGCTTTGTCAAATTCTTCATAATCTACCGGTGTACATGTGTCACCCTGTATCATATCCGAATTATGTGTTGTCTTTTGACTGCACGATGAAAGTGCGGCGATACCGGTGCTTACGCCTATTATCGTTACTGCCTTGCCCAGCATGCGGCGCGCGTTAAGTTGTTTCTCGATGTATTTCACTTCTTGTTCGCATGCCGGACATGTGCCCCTGCATTCGCCTTTGAAGTT
>NZ_RQZH01000123.1 GCF_003932845.1 Prevotella sp. OH937_COT-195 | reverse complement strand
GTCTTTTGCCCGTCTGCTGTTCGTACTTGCGCCGGCCTTTCTCCGATCAGCCCCAACGGTAAACGTCCCTTGCTAGCATGCCGGCTTCGTCCATGTAGAGGATACGCTCTGCGTCCAGGTATTATTTGCCATACAAAGCGTTGCTGTGCGCTTTTGTCACCTTCGGCATAGGTCAGGCTCTTTTTTTATGCGTAAATCCGAGCCGGTGCACCCAACGGCGTAGCGCTTCATAGCGGATTTTGCGCCCAAAACGCCGTTCAAAAGGGATGAGGAGATCGGAGATCGTGTTAAACGGGGTTTCCTGGAGAAACTGACGAAAGGCTTCAATGTTTTGAACGTGATGACTATGCCCTTTCTGATACTTTTCTTTGGCACAAGTTCTGCCTTCTTCCGCATAGATGCGCAGCCATTGGTCAAGGGTAGAGCGCTGTATCTTGAAGATTGTGCAGACTTCTGTCTTTTTCATGCCTTGTTCCAGGTGTGCTGCAATGGCTCTTTCTCTCATGGCTTGAGGGTATGGCATGGGTGGTCTCCGGGGAAATTGCTTGTTGTATAAAATTTAGAGGGGATTGCTATAATGACTCAGGAC
>NZ_RQZH01000122.1 GCF_003932845.1 Prevotella sp. OH937_COT-195 | reverse complement strand
ATAGAGTGCAGTGTGTATTCTCCCCAGTCCCATTCCCATACGATGATATACTGCTCTTCGCCTTTTACCTTTGTGGAGAATATATGATGCTGTATGACCCTTTCTCTATTCTTTCCCGGTGGCGGTGTCGCTATTCCAAGATATTCTGCATTTTGTAGCACTTCGTTGATTCTTAGCAGCATTTTGTTTTTCTCCTGCAGATACTTGTTTGGTTGGTTCGTCCACTCGGTGACAGATGCCCTTGAGATGTTGATAGGGTGCGGGAACTGTGGTGTATTGATAGCCGTTCCCTGTAGTGGTTTGGCGTATTTTCTCGTCTGTTTCGCATCTGCATTTGCCAACGCTCTGACGATGCGGCATGCTGCGCAAAGTTCGTTATCAGGAATAAACACGAGACTTGTCTTTCCCTTTGCCAGGTCGCAGTCGTTACACCGCCTGATGGTATAGGGGTTGTAGTCGGGTACAGTTTTTTGCTCCTTGCCGGCGTTGAAACGGAATATACCTTTGGTGTCTTTGCCCGTTGCCTCTTCTCCGAGTGCCATTGCCTCGTCGTGCGGCGTAACGGGATATTTGTCTTTTAGGACTTGTAC
>NZ_RQZH01000121.1 GCF_003932845.1 Prevotella sp. OH937_COT-195 | reverse complement strand
ATAGAGTGCAGTGTGTATTCTCCCCAGTCCCATTCCCATACGATGATATACTGCTCTTCGCCTTTTACCTTTGTGGAGAATATATGATGCTGTATGACTCTTTCCCTACTCTTTCCCGGTGGCGGTGTCGCTGTTCCAAGATATTCTGCATTTTGTAGCACTTCGTTGATTCTTAGCAGCATTTTGTTTTTTTCCTGCAGATACTTGTTGGGTTGGTTCGTCCACTCGGTTATAGATGCCCTTGAGATGTTGATAGGGTGCGGGAACTGTGGTGTATTGATAGCCGTTCCTTGTAGTGGTTTGGCGTATTTTCTCGTCTGTTTCGCATCTGCATTTGCCAACGCTCTGACGATGCGGCATGCTGCGCAGAGTTCGTTATCCGGGATAAACACAAGTTTCTGTTTGCCTTGTGCCAGGTCGCAGTCTCGGCATCTTCGGATGGTATATGGGTTGTAGTCGGGCACGGTTTTTTGCTCCTTGCCGGCGTTGAACCGGAATATACCTTTGGTGTCTTTGCCCGTTGCCTCTTCTCCGAGTGCCATTGCCTCGTCGTGCGGCGTAACGGGATATTTGTCTTTTAGGACTTGTAC
>NZ_RQZH01000013.1 GCF_003932845.1 Prevotella sp. OH937_COT-195 | reverse complement strand
CGGTCATTAGACCGCATTTGCTTAGATTTGCCATTGCCGTTACGCTTCCCGACTGCTTTAGCCCGCTTGCTGACATCTGCGCAGCCATTACATCCCGATGTAGCCCGCTACGCCTTCGATGAAACGGCTGCACATCTGCTCAACAATCGAACAAAACCGGTTGAGGGTTCTAATGACCGATTTGGGTTAAGACGTCAATTGCCGAGATTAAATTATTTTTTACGAGAAAATAATTTAAAAGCACAACATATAAAAAACAGATGAAAAGCATCATAAATGTCGTTTTTTTGAACCGACACACATTTTACAAGCATCAAAACAAATATATTTATGCAAAAACACACAAAACATTTGGACACATGCAGATAATTGTATAATTTTGCAACAAATAAATCAATAAAAGAAGCAGCATGAAAATAAAAACAAAACGATTGGAAGTTTTGAAGATGCTCATTTCAAGCATGGAACTGGGGTCGCAGGAGGAAGTATTGAGGGTTCTCGAAAAAGAAGGTTTCAAACTGACACAAGCCACGTTGAGCCGTGACCTTAAGCAGTTAAAGGTGGCAAAAGCCGCCTCAATGAACGGGAAATACGTATATGTACTGCCCAACGACACAATGTACAAACGCATAACCAAACCAATGTCTGCCATGGAGATGTTGCAATCGAGCGGTTACGTATCGATAAATTTTTCGGGCAACATGGGCGTGATAAAAACGCGTCCGGGGTATGCGTCGAGCATTGCATACAACATAGATGCAAGCGATATTCCACAAATCATCGGCACCATAGCGGGAGACGACACTATATTCATCGTGATAAAAGAAGGCTACACGCATGAGGAGACAATCGATTCGCTACGTTCACTAATTTCAGGTAGAAATTAATACAAACCGGCAGAAACATACATTACCACACATTACCATTATTTATACAGTACGCTGTACATGTTTTCAAGAAATGACAAATGGTAACAATGTTTCTTCCCTGCAAAAAAGTTGGCGACAGCCACCGTTTAACACAACGCCGCCTGCCGCCAATTAGAACGTAAAAAATCTTTGTTTATCTCTGTTATTTAAGGACGCCCAAATTTTTACCCACCTTTATGAAGGCGGAGATGCAACGGTCGAGTTGCTCGCGGTTATGACCTGCCGAAATTTGAACGCGTATGCGAGCTTGTTCCTTCGGTACCACCGGGTAATAGAAACCTGTGACGTAAATGCCCTCTTCCTGCATCTTCGCGGCATATACCTGCGATAGTTTTGCATCGTAGAGCATTACCGCGCAGATGGCACTCTGCGTAGGCTTTATGTCAAAGCCTGCAGCCATCATTTTGTCGCGGAAATAGTTAACGTTTTCAACGAGTTTGTCGTGTATCTCGTTACTCTCCTTGAGCATGCGGAACACCTCGAGCGAAGCACCTATGATGCCCGGTGCAAGAGAGTTTGAGAACAAGTAAGGACGCGAACGCTGGCGAAGGAGGTCGATAATCTCCTTGCGACCGGTGGTAAATCCTCCGAGGGCACCGCCAAAAGCCTTACCCAGCGTACCCGTGTAGATGTCAACGCGACCGTAAGTGTCGAAGAACTCGCTCACACCGTGACCGGTCTTGCCGACCACTCCGGCAGAGTGACTCTCGTCAACCATCACAAGGGCATCATACTTCTCGGCGAGGTCGCAAATCTTGTCAAGAGGTGCGACATTACCGTCCATGGAGAACACACCATCGGTTACGATGATGCGGAAACGTTGTGCCTGTGCTTCTTTCAGACAATCTTCCAACTGCTCCATGTCTGCATTGGCATAACGATAACGTTTTGCCTTGCAGAGGCGCACGCCATCGATGATTGAGGCATGGTTCAGCGAGTCGCTGATGATGGCGTCCTCATCTGTGAACAAAGGTTCGAACACGCCCCCGTTTGCATCGAAACAAGCCGCGTAGAGGATTGTGTCCTCCGTCTTGAAGTAGTCGCTTATGGCTGCCTCAAGTTCCTTGTGAATGTCCTGTGTTCCGCATATAAAGCGGACGGAAGACATTCCAAAGCCACGACGGTCCATCATCTTTTTCGATGCCTCGACAAGACGTGGGTGGTCAGACAAGCCAAGATAGTTGTTGGCACAGAAATTCAAAACTTCCCTGCCATTAACCTCTATGGCCGCCCTTTGCGGACTCTCAATGAGTCGTTCCTCCTTGTAGAGGCCCGCTTCCCTAATCTCCGACAAAGTATGCCTGAGATGGTCTTTCATTTTTCCGTACATAGATTTTTGAATTATGGTTAGTAATTAGGGTTAATAAATTCATATACGAACGGAGCATTTCCGTTTTCAACCGACAAAGTAACTCAAAAAAAACGAGAAAACACCCATTTGAAACAAAAAAAACGCCCCGAATCAAAAAAATATGCACTTTTACAGAATAAATTGATGTTATGTCGTTTTTTTTTGGTTATTTTGCACTGCGAAATCTATACTATAAACAACATATCATTTAAAAGTAATGAAAAAGATACTTGTTATTGGTTCAACAGGGCAGATAGGCTCGGAACTTACGCGCGAACTGCGCAAACAATATGGTAATGAGAATGTAGTGGCAGGTTACATCACCGGAGCAGAGCCAACGGGCGAACTGAAAGAGGGCGGTCCGTCGGAGATTGCAGACGTGACAGACGGAGCGGCGATTGCCGAAGTGGTGCGGAAACACGACATCGATACCATCTACAACCTTGCGGCATTACTGTCGGTCGTGGCAGAATCGAAACCCAAACTGGCTTGGAAAATAGGCATCGACGGATTGTGGAACATACTTGAGGTGGCTCGCGAGAACAACTGCGCCGTATTTACACCGAGTTCGATAGGCTCGTTCGGAATATGCACACCGCACAACAATACTCCGCAAGATACCGTGCAACGCCCGCAGACGATATACGGCGTGTCAAAAGTGACGACCGAATTGCTGAGCGATTACTACCAGAAAAAGTACGGTACGGACACCCGTTCGGTACGTTTCCCGGGACTCATATCATACGTTACTCCTCCGGGTGGCGGCACAACCGACTATGCAGTGGACATTTACTACTCGGCAGTGCGCGGAGAGAAATTTATATGCCCCATCAACAAAGGCACAAAGATGGACATGATGTATATGCCGGACGCATTAAAAGCAGCCATAAACATCATGGAGGCCGACCCGGCGCGCCTTATACATCACAACGGTTTCAATGTAACGGCAATGAGTTTCGCTCCGGAGACAATCTTCGCGGAAATAAAGAAACACAAGCCGGAATTCGAGATGGAGTATAACGTTGACCCGCTGAAACAGAGCATAGCCGACAGTTGGCCCGACAATCTCGACGACTCGTGCGCACGCAAGGAGTGGGACTGGTGCCCCGAATATGACCTCAGCCGCATGACAATCGATATGTTGAAGCATCTCAAGGAAAAACTTCTCAAAAAATAAACATGCACCGGCAATGCCGGCAGTATGTTTTCACGGACAAGTACAAAACTCTTTCCCACCTTTACTCAACGAGAAAGAGGGTATATAATATAAAAGGAAGACATCTCACAACGGTGTCTTCCTTTATTGTTTGAAAATAAAAAGAGACCATGCTGACATGATCTCTCCGCATATAGTCGGGATGAGGCGACTCGAACGCCCGACCCCTACGTCCCGAACGTAGTGCGCTACCAACTGCGCTACATCCCGATTTGCGGGTGCAAAGGTAACAAGAAAAAATGAAACGCAAGCATTTTTTGAAGAAATTTCGCCAAAAATTTGTCCAATCCACAAAAACATGCTATCTTTGCACCCGCTTTCAGACGAGAAAGTATTAAAATGATGGTGCCTTAGCTCAGTTGGTAGAGCATCGGACTGAAAATCCGTGTGTCCCCGGTTCGATTCCTGGAGGCACCACAAGAGTAAAACAAAAAGACTTGTTCCATTAATGGAAACAGGTCTTTTTTTATTCACATAAGCCACTCAAACAGAATATTTTTTATAAGTTTTTCGGCACATTCTGTTCATTTATTATTTTTTTTCATATCTTTGCAGAGAAAAAACGAAATACAACAAGAACATTTATAATATAAAACCTATATCGTATGGAGTATTACATTGTATTAAACGGCGTGAAGGAAGGTCCGTTCACCCTTGAAGAGTTAAAGGCAAAAGGTGTAATAGAGAGCACCCTTGTATGGAAAAACGGCTTGGCAGACTGGGTAAAAGCCGGCACACTGCCGGAAGTAATGCAGGCGATCACCGCAACCCCTGTAATACAGGAACCGACACCACAACCACAACCGGTACAGCAACCACAGCCACAACCGGCACAACAGCCACAACCGCAACCGGCACAGCAGCCACAACCGCAACCGGCACAGCAGCGTATGACAACCGCCACCTCGCAAGGGCAACAAACAGAAACGCCGGTACTTGAAGACTACCAGCAAAAGAACCTCATTCTCACAATCGTGAGTTTCCTGTGCTGCGGCATGATTGGCGCGGTATTTGCATTGTTGGGATATCTCAGCGGCAGCGAGGTAAAGAAACTCCAAATGCTTGGACAACACGAGATGGCTGCCAAGAAAGCCGCCGAAGCCAAGAAATGGTTCAAGGTGTCCATCATCGTTGATTTAGTATTGGCAGTTCTCCTTATCTTGTATTTTGTGTTTGTGATATTATTAACATTCATCAGCAGATAACACAACGGAAATTTAATGGAATACTACGTCATTATAGATGGCAGGAAATGCGGACCGTTCTCACGAGAGGAGTTGCGCAGCAAGTTCATCACGCCCGACACGCCGGTATGGCGTAACAGCATGGCAGATTGGACTCCGGCGCGCAACATTCCCGAGATAGCCGACATACTGCAACCCGAGCCGACACCGCCACCATTCAATTACGGCGGCACACAGCCCGAAACGCAGCATGCAAGGCGAAGCGAATACATCCCGATGATTCCGGAAGACTATAATGCGTTGAACATTTTCATAATAATATATGGTTTCCTATGTTGTCATTTATGCATAATCGGTTCCATCTTCGCCATAATCAGTTATATAAAAAGTGGAGAGATGAAAACCATGCATGCGTTGGAAAAATATGACTTGATGACAATAAAGGCCGCCGAGGTGCGCAAGTTTCACAAATTGGCAGTATGGTCTGACGTTGTACTTACCATTATCGGCCTGACAGGCTTTGTAATATACATATTATTAATCACATTTTTTACCTATATGGGAACATTGGTGCAAAACTAAATCTATGCGTGTACCAAGCAGGAAACATAAAATTACATTGGCGGCAGCAGTGCTGATTGCGCTTGCTGCCGTCTATTTCTTTTTCGACCCCAACACCGATATTCTTTTCCCAAAATGCGCTTTCCACGTAATTACGGGCTGGAAATGCCCCGGTTGCGGCTCGCAGCGTGCCCTCCACGCCATGTTGCATGGCAATATATACACGGCACTAAAACACAACCTGTGGATACCGTTCGCCATCACATATATGATATTAATAATAACGGCAAAATTACTGGGCAAGCACGGAAAACGGCTAAACGACTTTCTGACAAACAAATACCTATTCGTCATTTTCATAATTTTCACAATCCTGTGGTGTGTGTTGCGCAACGTCATTGCGATTTAACCCAAATCGGTCATTAGAACCCTCAACCGGTTTTGTTCGATTGGTTGAGCAGATGCGCTGCCGTTTCATAGAAGGCGTAGCGGGCTAAAGCAGTCGGGAAGCGTAACGGCAATAGCAAATCTAAACAAATGCGGTCTAATGACAGTTAAACTTTCATGACACAACGAACAAGTCAATGCCGGTTAACCGGCATTGACAAGATAATCAAACAAGGCGGTTTTGCACCGCAATTCAGGCGGAATTGAAAATCAATTCAGCCGAAATTGCATTCCAATTCCGCCTGAATTGCAGTATCTGTTGCTGCCGGCAATCTGCCGAAGCGTGTGATCATAACAGTTCGGGCAGCGTAAACAGACGCATGCCATTGCTGCCCTTTATGAGGATACATTTACCATCGGGTCGATTGACGGCTATCTCTGCTCTCACCTCCCCTATGTCGCGGAATTTGCGGAAACGGCACTCGGTGTCGCCAAATTTCTCACCCACGAGCCACACGTCTTCAACACCTCTCGCCGCAAGCATGTCAACCACGCGTTGATGCTCCTCGCGACTCGCCGCACCCAATTCCATCATATCGCCGAGTATTGCCATCTTGGACGGTACGTTCATGTCGACGAGACTTTCTATTGCCGCTTTCATGCTCGACGGATTGGCGTTGTAAGCATCTACGATGAGACGGTTATGTGCGGTCACGGTCATCTGCGAGCGATTGTTCGTCGGCACATAGTCTGCGAGCGCATGACATATTTTGTCCTCGGGAACACCGAAATACAGTCCCACGGCAATCGCAGCGAGCATGTTGTCGATATTATACGAACCTATCATGTTTGTCGTCACTTCGTGTTCCCCGCCTCCATCGGCATGCCAAGAGAAATGCAAAAACGGCGCACAACCAATCACCCTGCCACGCACCGACACCTTGTCTTCGGTATCTTTGCCATACTTGATAAGACACGGAATGTTTCTCTCTCTTGCCATTTCCATCAGATCTGCATTGTCTGCATTGATGAAAACGGGAAGAGAATCATCGTTTCTCATTTGTCCTTTGCCAATCAAATAATCGTACAGTTCACCTTTCGTGTGTTTCACTCCCTCGAAAGAGCCGAAGCCTTGCAGATGTGCCCGCCCCACGTTGGTAACAAGTCCGCATGTTGGCTCTGCCGTCTCTGCCAGTGTCTTTATGTCACCGGGGTGCGATGCGCCCATTTCCACCACAGCAATCTCATGTTCCGGACGCAGTTGAAACAATGTTTTCGGCACGCCAACGTCATTATTGAAATTTCCCTGCGTGCAATGCACGTTGAATTGTTGTGCAAGTACGGCGGCGAGTAGCTCCTTGGTGGTTGTCTTGCCATTGGTTCCCGTTACCCCTATTACGGGAATGTCGAACTGTCTTCTATGCTCGCGTGCGAGATCTTTGAATGTCTGCAAAGCATCTTCCACGAGCAGACAACGGTTGTCGGTATCATATTCAGGATTGTCAATTATCGCATACGAGCAACCCTTACTCAGTGCAACCGCAGCAAATCTGTTCCCGTCGAACGTCTCCCCTTTCAACGCCACGAATATGCTTCCTTCGGGACAATCCCGGCTGTCGGTCGTAATTACGGGGTGTTTGCGGTATATTTCGTATATCTTTTTTATGTCCATTTTGTTCGTTCCTTTACCATATACATCTGCAAAAATATGAAAAAAATCAATCTAAATGCGGTATTATGTGTTTTTTAGATATTGCTCTGCCTGTCTGTTTAAACTACACGGATAATAAAAAACATTCTCTTTTGGCAGTGATTAGAATCTGGTCATAAGCTCCACGACAATCTTATCCTTTTCGGAAGGTTTTGGAATTGCCCCTTTGCGATAGAAATATTTCTCATAGTTGATGCGAATGTCCGAAACAAATGGTTTGTCAATGCTGAGAGTGAGGCCTCCCGTAAGACGGGAACGTTGATAATCGGTAACGACGAGCGAACCGTTTTTGTCTAATTTTCCTCCCAAATAGCGCATTCCGTCACTATGATCGTTCATGTAATCATATCGCAGCAGCGGGGATATTTTGGAGAAAAGGCATTTTTTGAGAGGAATATCATAATTGACGAAAGCATTTACGGAATGGACGTTTTTGAAAGCACTCCCGTCATAGTGCTTGAAAAGATATTCTGCTTCCACATGCCACCCGTCAGCATGATAAAACGCACCTGCATCATACATTATTATTCCCGCATTATCCGGTTTTATTTTTTGTATGCTCAGTGTGAGGTTGAAATCTTTTGGCAAGAAGAACTGTGCTTTAACGGAAAAGTTGATGTTCTTGGTCCAGAAATCCTTTTGTTTTTCAACTCCCGAGCCATTAAATATTCCGGCTTCCATGATTATCGGCAAAGCACCGTCTGTTTTGTATCCCACGGTTGCACCCACGTCGCGCACATTTCCCACTTGTTTGGCAATGAAAGAGCGATTGGCAAAATACTGTTTATGCGGCGAGCGGTGAGCATCAATGGTAAACGGTACACGCATTTGTCCGATAGTGAACTGAAAATCGTCGAACGGTTTAAATCTCGTATAAGCATCAAGCATCTTTATTTTACCCTCGTTAGACAGGTCTATTTCCGCTCTGTATTCCACTATTTCAGAAACTTTGCCATCAACACTGAGGCGTGCGTTGCGCACCTCGAATCTCCCCGCCTTGTCTTCGGGTTGATACTCGTATTTCCCTCGCACCGTTCCATGTATATTCGGAGTAAGGTTCGTACTGTTCTCCTGTGCCTGTGCCGATGTTCCAATCAACATTGCAGCAAGCACCACCATGCATTTCCTTATCATTGTCGTGTCAATTTTGCATGTCTTTAAAATATCCGTCATTTGACAGTCATCTTTAATTCTATTTGCAAAGGTCTGAAAAATATATTTAATCCGTGCAGCAAACAAGTTATATTTCTGTTAAATAATAAGTTTTATATAATTAAATTGGCTTTCAAACTTAATTACCCGTATATTTACATTTATTTTTCAGTCGGTTCGTCGTACGAAATAAATGGCACGACTTACTGCACTACTTATCACGGGCAGATTGTCTCTTTTCATTAAAATAAAGCACAATGTTTTGCCATGTGGACTAATTTTATTATTTTTGCACCCTCGAAGGAGTTGCAATAAAACCGCAACACACAATACGATGAAAGACCATGATACAGAATATACTCTGAATATCGGCGGCAAACTACTGTCGCTGAAGAAACCGCTTGTGATGGGAATACTCAACTGCACACCGGATTCTTTCTATCAGGGAAGCCGAAAGCAAGGCGAAATGGAAATTGCCACACGTACCAACCAAATTATAGAGGAGGGCGGAAAAATTATCGATGTGGGGGCATTTTCCACTCGTCCGGGAGCCGCACAAGTAAGCGAGGAGGAGGAGATGCGCCGCATGCGGCTCGCTCTTGAGATAGTGCGAATCCAACAAGCAGAGGCAGTGGTAAGTATCGACACTTTCAGACATGACGTGGCAAAAATGGCAGTGGAAGAGTTTGGTGCGGGCATAATAAACGATGTCAGCGGCGGAAATCCGGAGGGCGCGTTCGGAAGCGAGAAATCGGAAACTACCGTGGCAGATTTTTGTACGCCTGCCGACGGAACACAGGAGAACGACTGCGCCCCCGTACTCGACAAGGAGTGGCACGGCAGTGTGCCGTACATACTTATGTCGAGTTGCGGAAACCTTGAAGATACCATGAAGTTCTTTGCCATGCGCATACGGCAACTCAGGGCATGCGGGCAACGCGACATAATACTCGATCCCGGTTTCGGTTTCGGTAAGACAATGGAACAGAACTTCGATACGCTTAGACGCATGGACTTGCTCGGAGAGTTCGGACTCCCCGTATTGGCAGGTCTGTCACGCAAAACAATGATATGGCGCACACTGGGACATACCCCCGACGAGGCTCTCAACGGAACAACCGTGCTGAACACCGTGGCACTGATGAAAGGGGCGGCAATACTCCGCGTACACGATGTGAAAGAAGCGGTGGAAGCAGTGCGACTGACGGAGAATCTAACAACCGAGAATTGATAATTCTCGATTATCAATTATAAAAAGATGTTTGATTTCGGAATAAAGGACATAATAGACATTCTGGCGGTGGCAATGGGACTGTACTATATCTACCGCTTAATGAAAGCATCGCGCTCGCAAAATGTTTTCGGGGGCATCATAATGTTCTTGATAGTTTGGATTTTTGTGAGCAGAGTGTTCGAGATGCGACTGCTCGGTGCAATCATGGACAATCTGATGAGCGTAGGAGTGATAGCACTCATCATTCTTTTCCAAGACGAGATACGCAAGTTCTTCTACAACTTGGGAGCACACCGCAACTTCAGCGCACTGAAGAGACTGTTCAGGGGTCACAAGAAAGAAAAGAACGTGGATATGGAAAGCGTAATGGCCATAGTACGTGCGTGCATGAACATGGGACGCGGAAAGGTGGGAGCATTGATAGTTTTTGAACGAACGACACCACTCGATGACATAGCGGAAACGGGAGAGAAGATAGACTCGCGACTGAGTCAGCGACTGATAGAGAACATCTTCTTCAAGAACTCTCCGCTGCACGATGGTGCAATGGTGGTGTCTAAGCACCGCATAAAGGCCGCGGGATGCATTCTTCCCGTAAGCCACAACGACAGCATACCAAAGGAACTTGGACTGCGCCACCGCGCTGCGATGGGAATATCGGAGGAAAGTGACGCACTTGCCGTTGTCGTCTCTGAAGAAACGGGACGCATAAGCATGGCCATGGAAGGAAAATTCAACCTGCGTCTGTCGGCAGAAGATCTCGAAAGCATCCTCACACAGGAAATGTAAGGCAATGCACAAACGGCCTGTGGGGGTAAGGAGGAAAAAACAGAATGGAATGTAAAAACATTAACTCATTATATAAAATGTACCCGGAACAGGCTTCACAACGATGCCCCCCGGAAACGGGAGACCGGAAGGGAAGAAAGCGAAGGGCTTAAAATTTATCTACTATGGATTTAGTACAACAAATCATTGCGCGTGCAAAAAGCAACAAACAGCGCATCGTGCTCCCCGAAGCAGAAGAGGAACGCACACTGACGGCTGCAGACAGGGTTCTGGCAGACGACATCGCAAACCTTATCCTTATCGGCAATCCTGATAAGGTAAACGCACTTGCAAAACGACTCGGACTAAAAAACATCGGCAAGGCAACACTCATCGACCCGGAAAACTGCGAGAAAAGCGAGGAATATGCAAGTTTGCTCGCCGAACTGCGAAAGAAAAAGGGCATGACGATTGAGGAGGCACGCAAACTGATAAAGAACCCACTCTATCTCGGTTGCATGATTATCAAAACAGGAGATGCAGACGGACAGATAAGCGGAGCACTCTCAACAACCGGCGATACGCTGCGCCCGGCACTGCAAATAATCAAAACGCAGCCCGGCATAAGTTGTGTCAGCGGTGCGATGCTGTTGCTGACAAAAGCCGAACAACATGGAGATAACGGCATGTTGATTATCGGTGACGTGGCAGTGACTCCGATGCCGGACGCACATCAACTGGCAGAGATTGCCGTTTGTACGGCACAGACAGCAAAATCGGTTGCAGGCATTGCAGAACCGCGCGTGGCAATGCTCAGTTTCTCGACCAAAGGCTCGGCAAAACACGAAGTGGTTGACAAAGTGGTGGAGGCTACAAAAATAGCAAAGGAAATGGCACCCGAACTGAGGATTGACGGCGAATTGCAGGCAGATGCCGCACTCGTACCCGCCATCGGACGACACAAGGCTCCGGGATCGGACATCGCCGGACATGCCAACGTCCTCGTGACACCATGCCTCGAAGTGGGAAACATTGCATACAAACTCGTCGAACGGCTCGGAGGAGCAGAGGCTCTCGGACCGATTCTGCAAGGTATTGCACGACCGGTGAACGACCTGAGCCGCGGATGCAGCATTGACGACATCTACAAGATGGTTGCCATCACCGCATGTCAGGCAATGGATGCAAAATAGAATTGGTTAACTTATAACAACCGATGTTTTAAAAAAGACAAACAACAATCAAGAGAAATCATTTTGAGATAGGAATAAACTGATATGAAGATTTTAGTATTGAATTGCGGCTCGTCCTCCATAAAATACGCACTTTACAACATGGACGACAAGAGTGTGATGACGAGTGGAGGCGCGGAACGCGTTGGACAAAAAGGTTCTTTCGTGAAAGTAAAACTTTCCAACGGCGAAAAGAGGGAGATAATGCACGACATTCCCGAACACACCGAGGGCGTGAAATTTATATTCTCGCTGCTTACAGACCCCGAAATAGGCGTAATAAAGGATCTGAATGAAATCGATGCCGTGGGACACCGCATGGTGCATGGTGGCGAGAAATTCAACAAGAGCGTGGTTCTAAACGCAGAAGTGATGAAAACTTTCGAAGCATGCATCGACCTCGCACCGCTCCACAACCCGGCAAACCTGAAGGGAGTGAACGCCGTGAGCGAACTGATGCCGGGACTGCCACAGGTCGGCGTGTTCGACACAGCATTCCACCAGACGATGCCCAAAGAGGCCTTCCTATACGCAATACCTTACAAACTCTACGAGCAATACGGCGTTCGCCGATACGGTTTCCACGGAACAAGTCATCGTTATGTAAGCCGGCGCGTTTGCGAGTTCCTCGGCTGCGACCCCGCAGACAAGAAAATCATTACCTGCCACATTGGAAACGGCGCCAGCATAGCCGCCGTGACCGACGGCAAGTGTATAGACACCACAATGGGTCTAACTCCGCTTGAAGGATTGATGATGGGAACACGTTCGGGCGACATTGATGCCGGCGCGATTACTTTCCTCGAAAAGAAACTAAACCTTGATGCCGACGGCATGTCTAAATTGCTGAACAAAGAGAGCGGTGTATTAGGTATAACGGAGAAGAGTTCCGACATGCGCGACATAGAAAAAGCCGCTGAAGAAGGCGACCCGCGTGCACAACTTGCCCTCGACATGTATTTCTACCGCATAAAGAAATATATCGGTGCCTACGCGGCAGCCATGGGAGGCGTTGACATCATAGTATTCACGGCGGGCGTGGGCGAGAATCAGACAGGACTGCGCGAGGAAGTATGCAAAGGACTGGAATTCCTCGGCGTAAAGTTCGATGCATCGAAGAACAACGTTCGCGGCAAAGAGACTGTCGTATCTGCCGATGACTCGCGCGTTAAGGTGTGCATCATTCCAACCGACGAGGAACTTATGATTGCCACCGACACTATGGAACTTCTGAAATAATTATATATATAAAAAATGTAAGGCATGTGAAAGACATGCCTTACATTTTGCTTTCGCCCTCCTCGTATTCTTCAAGGAACAGATGTTCGCCGTCGAACACAACGTATGTGAACTGCCAAACCCAGTCGCCAATAATCATCATTCGCGTCTTGTGGCTAAGCATAAGATCAAGTTCTATGTGACGGTGTCCGTATATAAAATAATCTATGTTCGTGTGTTCCCGCATATACTGCTTGGTGTAGCGAACAAGATACTCCTTGTCCTCGCCCATGTACGGTGGTTCTTTATCTCCTCCACGCTTCATTCTCGAGTGCTTTGCCCATGTCATTCCGAACCACACAGACCACCGCGGGTGCAGCATTGAGAACATTTTCTGGCACATGCGGTTATGAAACAGTCTGCGTATTATCTTGAATTTCTTGTCAGGGTCGCCCAGTCCGTCGCCGTGTGAAAGATAGAAAACCTTGTTATACAGTTCCACCGTCTCGGCTTTTCTATGAAGTACCACTCCGCACTCATCCTCCAAGTATCCGTACATCCATACATCGTGATTTCCCGTAAAGTAATGAACTTCGACCCCCATGTCGGTAAGTTCGGATAATTTACCGAGGAAACGCGTGTAACCTTTCGGCACGCAGTATTTCCACTCGTACCAGAAATCGAACATGTCTCCGAGCAAATAAACGGCTCGCGCTTTCTCCTTTATCTCGTCAAGAAAGCGTATAAGTCGCCTTTCCTGCATTCTTCCGTGGTCTATCGCCCACGAACCGAGGTGTGCATCGCTAAGTATATATATGTTCTGTCTCATTTCCATCAGTCGAGTCCGAGTTCAAGCCTTGCCTCTTCGCTCAACATGCTCTGATCCCATGCCGGCTCGAATACGAGGTTCACGTTAGCCGTTTTAATCCCTTCCACGCTCTCTATCTTCGTCCTCACGTCTTCAAGAATAAAATCTGCCGCAGGACAGTTAGGCGCAGTGAATGTCATGTCAACGTCAAGCGTGCCATCATCCTTAACGTCAATCTTGTAAATCATTCCGAGGTCGTATATGTTTACCGGTATCTCGGGGTCATATACAGTCTTAAGCACATCGACTATGCGTTCCTCCGTCTTTGTTTTTTCTTCCTGTGTCATTCGTCGTATATGTTTGTCTGCAAAGATAATGTAAAACGGTATTATTTCAAAACAAATCCATTGATTTTATCATCAACCGCAATTACAAAACCGCATTTAAGTCTTTTTTTCATGATGTCAAAAACAAGTTGCAGGAAAAAAACAAAAAAGGTTTGGCGATACCGAATATCATTCTTTCACGGTTAAAATAGGGAATATGAGCTATTGACGAAAGACAAATGCCTTGCTTGAAAAACAACTTGAAGTCATCGATGTTGTATTGATTGAAACTCCGAAACGGTATGGTTCGGCTGCCAATCCCGAATCCGGCATATAAATGATTGCAAGTATATAAAGAGACATTTCCATTACAGATACCTCAATTTATGATGACATACAAACATCATTATAAAAAAAGGAAACATTGACAACCGTAAATAACAATCGGATGCCCTGTTTTCGTCGTGGTTCACGCGAGCCTGCCTTCTTCCCTGTAACTATAGTATCCACCATCGGTAACGATTATGTGGTCAAGCAGATATAATCGCATTGTTTCGCATGCCGTTCTCGTACATTCCGTAAGTCTGTCGTCTTCTCCGCTTGGGTGCGTATTGTTGCTCGGGTGGTTGTGAACCAAAACCACTATTGTGGCGTTGTTGAGTATCGCCGTCTTCACCATCAGTCGCACATCTACCGCCGTCTGGGTTATACCTCCGTGAGAAAGTCTCTCTGCCTTGATGAGTTTGTAGTTTTGATTGAGCAGTATTACCCATGCTTCCTCCACATCGAGATCCTCCATTTTGGGTCTCATGAAATTATATATTGCCGTTGCCGAACTCAGGTCTTTACGCTCTGCCACCTCCTCGCTCTGTCTTCTCTTCCCAAGTTCGCAGGCTGCAAGTATAGATATGGCCTTTGCTTCGCCGATACCCTTGTATTCCATCAGTTCGGCGATGCTCATCTTTCCGAGAATGTTAAGTCGGTTGTCACAGTCGGCAAGTATCTTTTTCATCAGGTCAACGGCACTCTCCTCGGTGTTTCCGCTGCCTATGAGTATTGCAAGCAGTTCGGCGTTTGTCAGCGATTGTGCCCCCGTTGCCGCCAGTTTCTCCCTCGGTCTGTCCTCCTCCGACCATCTGTTTATCGACAGTCGTGCGGTTTTATCGTTCCCCATCTCCGTCTATTTGTAGAATGTTTTCTCGAAAGCCCGGAACTCGTCTCGTTTAATCACGCAGCGTTTCCACCACGCCTCAATGAAGCCGAAGCCATAACCCATAAGTTGAGTAAACGCCGCCGGTACGGAAATAAGTCCCACCCTTAGCGAACGGTTTTTAACGGCAGAGTCTGCAAGTATTATGGCACAGTATGCCGAAACAGGCACCCACGGCAGCAATGCCACCCAACACCATGCTTTCCGGTTAGGCACATCGCAGCATGTCATTGCAGAGCCGGCCGCCGACAACAGCACAAGCACAATGACACCCACGGTGAATACCATCGGCAAAAGATGTACCATTTTGAGCGACTCGGGATATTTCTTATATAAGTTGATGCGCGCAATGCCGCTGTTATACACCTGTCGGAAGAATTTCTTCAAGTCGGTGCGCCTCTTGTGCCACACCCATGCCCCGGGAAAGAGCCTGCATCGCAGTCCTGCCTTGAATATCCTTATGGAGAAATCAATATCCTCGCCGAAACGCATATTAGAGAAACCTCCCAGTCGCAGGTATTCTGTACGGCTAACGCCCATGTTGAACGAGCGCGGATAGAACTTGTCCAATTTCTTCTTTCCGCCACGTATTCCTCCCGTGGTGAAGAACGATGTCATGGAGTATGATATTGCTTTCTGTGTCGGTGTGAACGAGTCGTGCGCCGCATCAGGACCTCCGAAAGCATCGGCAGGCTCGCGTCCGAGTTCCCTTTCCACCTCTTCAAGGTATCCTTCCGGTACCACCACGTCGCTGTCCAATATTATGAGATATTCCCCCACGGCACGTTCCGCACCGTAGTTTCTACTCTGCCCGGGACCGCTGTTTGTCTTTTGGAAATAGCGAAGATTGAGACATTTCTCGTACTTCCGACACACATCCTCGCATGTCACGCTGCTCCCGTCCTCGACAATCAGCACTTCAAAATCGGCTGTGTGCAGCCTCGTAAGGCTCTCCAACAGTTCGTCAACCTCGTCCGGACGGTTGAACACGGGTATTATGAATGAATATTTCATGGGTATTGGTAATGAAACACCCTCAATCCTTTCCCGAAATGCGGGGCATGGTCATCGCTTGCGTTCATCACTGACCGGTTCCGTCACTCGGAGAGAGGGTTGAGGGTGTATTGTCGAATTACGTTTCTTCTACTCCTTCACGCGGTTCAGGTAAGAACCGTCGCGTGTATCAATCTGCAGCAGGTCGCCCTCATTGATGAACAGCGGCACGCGTATCTCCACGCCGGTCTCCAACGTTGCAGGCTTTGTGGCATTTGTGGCAGTGTCGCCTTTCACTCCCGGTTCGGAGTGTGTCACTCGCAGATTGGTCTTTATCGGCATCTCAGCGAAGAGTATTGTTTCAGTGTCTGCATCCGAAACCACCTCCACCACATCGCTCTCTTTCATAAAGTCAACTCCCGTAACGAGGTCGCGGGCTATGGGTACTTGCTCATACGTCTCTTGGTTCATGAAAATGTAATCCTCCCCTTCCTTGTAAAGATACTGATAGGGGCGACGCTCTATGCGGACATCCTCAAGTTTGAAACCGACTTGGAACGTGCGGTCGAGTACACGGCCGTCGGTAACATTCTTCAATTTGGTGTTCATTACGGTGTTCCCCTTGCCCGGCTTGCGGTGCTGGAACTCGATACATACCCAGATACCACCGTCCATGCGTATGGCAGTACCTTTTTTAATATCCTGTGAGTTTATCATAACTAAAATATAAATGTATTATTTCTGATTTATGGGTGCAAAGTTACGGAAAAATTAGAAAAAAACATATAAGACAACACTAAATTTCCATTATTTCTTTGGTAATTAAAAAGAAATGAGTAATTTTGCAGCCTCAAATGGGCAATTCGTAAGAAATAACAACAATAAAATACAAACAAGATGAAAAGAACATTCCAGCCTCACAACAGAAGAAGAGTGAACAAACACGGCTTCCGCGAGCGTATGGCAACTAAGAACGGCCGCCGCGTATTGGCTGCCCGTCGCGCCAAAGGTCGCAAAAAATTGTCGGTGTCAGACGAACACCACGGCAAATAAGCAGTTACGACTTACACAAAAAGTCGAAAGCAGGGAGATGCAGGAATTTTGATGCTGCACCTTCCTGTTTTTTTTTGAATAATTTGCTATTCTCATCTTTATTTTTTACCTTTGCTCTCGAAATATATTCAAAATGGAGGCATCAACGTTTTTCAAAAAGATATTCAGTCGATACATTTGGGGAAACCTGTTCGCGATGATTGCCGTGGTGGCACTAATCGCCATCGGAGCGCGCTACGGGCTTGACCTTTACACGCATCACGGAGAGAAAATCACCATCCCCGACGTAAGGCACAAATCGTTTGCAGATGCCGAACACATATTGGAAAATGCCGGATTGCAGGTCATGGTAAGCGATTCGGGATATATCAAAAGCCTTCCGCCGGACTGCATACTCGAACAAACACCGGCACCCGGGAAAATAGTAAAGTCGGGGCATGTGGTATATCTCGTGGTTAACTCCGACACACCGAGACTATCGTTGCCGGATATAATAGACAACAGTTCTTACCGTGCGGCAAAGGCAAAACTTATATCAATGGGATTCAAAGTGGGCGACCCGATGTTCGTACACGGCGAACGCGACTGGGTGTACGGCGTAAAATGTAAAGGCAAAAACCTCACCAACGGACAAAAAGTGTCCGTAGATGACATTCTGATAATACAGGTAGGAGACGGTATGCGTGGCGATAGCGACGACATTCTCGTTGACGACTCGTACTACGAGTACAACGACGACCATTACAACAAGGACTCCTCATACATAAACAACGGCGAGATAAACCATGGCAATGCACAGCCTGTCTCGTCGGGCGGTACGGACGAGTTCAGAGAAATTTCAATACCGGATGAATTGTGAATGCTGCGACACAACAATAAGCGGTGCGATGACAAACGAAGACGACAAGGCCGAACTCCTCATTGCAGACAGTGAGACGGAACCGGCGGACGAGGAATTGGACGAAAGACTTTACGAACATTTCCGATTGGTGGTCGACGCGGGACAGGCAACCGTGCGCATCGACAAATTCCTTACCGAGAGAATGCAGCACAGCAGTCGCAACCGCATACAAAAAGCAACCGAGGCAGGGTTTGTTCACGTCAACGAAAAGCCCGTTAAAAGCAATTACAAGGTAAGACCGGGCGACGTAATAACACTGATGCTGAACCGACCGAGGCATGACGATACCGTTGAGGCAGAGAACATTCCGCTAAATGTGGTTTACGAAGACGAACACCTGATGGTAATCAACAAGCCGGCGGGAATGGTGGTACACCCGGGATGCGGAAATTACCACGGGACACTCGTCAATGCCGTGGCATGGCATCTGCGAAACATTCCCACCTACGACCCCAACGACCCGGAAGTGGGCTTGGTGCACCGCATTGACAAAGACACTAGCGGACTGCTTGTTGTGGCAAAAACACCGGAGGCGAAAAGCAGTCTCGGAGCGCAATTCTTCAACAAAACCACCCGGCGTTCATACAACGCATTAGTATGGGGAAACTTCGTAGAAGACAAGGGAACGATAACAGGAAACATTGGTCGAGATGTAAGAGACAGACTGCGCATGGACGTATTCCACGAAGATTCGGGCATCGGGAAACCGGCCGTGACACACTACCGGGTAATGGAGAGATACGGATACACCACACTCGTGGAATGTATCCTCGAGACGGGACGCACGCACCAAATACGTGCACACATGAAACACACAGGGCATCCGCTGTTCGGAGACGAACGATACGGAGGCTGCGAGATTCTCAGAGGAGAACGGACGGCATCTTACAAAGCCTACATACGCAACTGCATGGCTCTTTGTCCGCGACAAGCACTGCATGCACGCACATTGGGATTCACACACCCGGCTACAGGCAGGCAGATGAATTTCGACAGCACACTGCCGCAAGACATGCAACAACTGATAGAGAAATGGCGGACACGCCTGAAACAGCAATAAACGAAAAAGAAAAAACAACTACACCACAAGTATGAAGAATATAAAAAGAAACATCGCAATCGTATGCGGAGGAGACTCTTCCGAATATGACGTTTCCATGCGCTCGGCACAAGGGCTGTACTCTTTCTTCGACAAAGAGCGGTATAATGTGTGGATAGTCGACATGAAAGGACTCGACTGGTATGTCAACCTGCACGACGGAACACGAACACAGATAGACCGGAACGATTTCTCATTCAAGCAGGACGGAAAACTCGTGATGTTCGACTACGCATACATAACGATACACGGAACACCCGGAGAGAACGGAATTCTGCAAGGATACTTCGAACTGATACACCTGCCATACTCCACGAGCGGAGTGCTCATATCGGCAATGACGTTCGACAAGTTCGTACTAAACCATTATCTGCGCAGTTACGGAGTGAGCGTTGCCGAATCGATGCTGATAAGAAAAGGATACGAGGAACTTGTTTCCGACGACGAGATTGAAGAAAAAATCGGCATGCCGTGCTTCGTCAAACCAGCCGCAGACGGTTCGTCGTTCGGCGTTTCAAAAGTTAAGAATAAAGATCAACTTGCCCCTGCAATACGAAAGGCTCTGATGACGAGCGACGACGTAATGGTGGAGAGTATGCTCGAAGGGACGGAGATTTCCATCGGTTGCTACAAGACAAGGGAGAAAAGCGTGGTGTTACCGGCAACAGAGGTGGTAACATCGAACGAATTTTTCGACTATGATGCGAAATACAACGGACAAGTAGAGGAAATAACACCGGCACGCATACCCGAAGAGACAGCCGAACGGGTGGCAAAACTGACAAGCCACATATACGACATACTGCACTGCAACGGGATAATACGCATAGACTATATCATCAGCAAGGATCAAAAAATATCGATGCTCGAAGTGAATACCACGCCGGGAATGACCGCAACGAGTTTCATTCCGCAACAGATAAAGGCGGCAGGACTGAACATTACCGACGTACTCACAGACATCGTGGAGAACCAGTTCAAATAATAATGTTAACTCATGCGGCAACAATGCCGCACAATAAAACGCAGAAGACATGACACTATCCGACTTTGATGCAATACGCCCGTTTGAACCGGACGAACTGCCGGCAGCCTACGATCGTCTTATTGCAGACCCGCAGTTCCGCACCGTGGCAGGACTTGTTTACCCGCAAGTGCCGTTCGATATGCTCGAAAAGAAAATGAGGGCATGCAAAACCAGCCTTGAATTTCAATACGAGTTCTGCTACAAATTTATCGAAACATTGCTCGAAAAGGCAAGCAGGGGAATAGACTTTGACACGAATGCCGTGGACGTGAACAGGAATTACACTTTCGTGAGCAACCACCGAGACATCGTACTCGACTCGGCATTGCTCGACAAACTGCTCGTGGATGCAGGTTTCAAAACGACATGCGAAATTGCGATAGGAGATAATCTGCTGTCACTGCCGTGGGTAAAGGATCTTGTGCGCATCAACAAGTCGTTCATCGTGGAACGCTCGCTACAACCGCGCGAAATGCTGGCTGCCAGCAAACGCATTGCAGAGTACATGCACTACGTAATACAGGAGAAGAATGACAATGTGTGGATTGCGCAACGCGAAGGAAGAGCCAAGGACAGCAACGACCGCACACAACCGGCCATACTCAAAATGATGGCAATGGGAGGAACGGGAACAACGGTAGAACGACTGCAACAGTTGCACATAGTGCCGCTGACGATAAGTTACGAGTTCGACCCGTGCGATTTCCTCAAAGCAAGAGAGTTTCAACTGCGACGCGACAATCCGGAATGGAAAAAGGGAAAGGGCGACGACATTGAGAGCATGCGCACAGGAATAACGGGCTTTAAGGGACGGATACACTACCACTGCGCACCATGTATAGACGGTTTTCTAAAACAGTTGCCGAAGGAAACGCCGAAAACAGAATTCTTCGACATCGTGGCTGCACACATAGACAGTGAGATACATCGCAACTATCGCATGTACCCCTCAAACTTCATCGCTGCCGACATGCTCGCCGAGACATCGCAAAATCAAGGAGACAACACGCATGCCGCTTTTGCGACAGACTCGTCATTCGCCGACGAAGGCAGATACACCGCCGACGAACGCGCCTTTTTCGAGAATTATTTAAAAGGACAACTTGCAAAGATAGACCTGCCAAACCGGAATACACAGTATCTGCGCACCTGCATACTGACAATGTATGCCAACCCCTTGCGCAACCACATGGCTGCCCTGTCCGCTCGTCCGAAAGAGTCTTGATAAATCTTCCACCACTCCTTTCCCAACAAAAAATGATGGCAAAGAAAATACTCCTACCGGCTCTCCTTTTCCTTCTATCGGCTTGCACCTACGAAACTTACACCCCGGGCGAAGGAAAATACAGCAACCTGCGTGCCGATTTCGTGGAAACTCGCACAAACGCCGCGGGCGAATTATTCTGTGCCGTTACCGACAATGGCGACTCGCTCGTGCTCTCTCCGAAGCGGACGGCAAAATGGGCAACAACTCCCGACTCGATATACAGGGCACTGCTGTACTACAACGTCCCGGAAAAAGGAAACGAGGTAATGCCGGTATTCATTACAAGCATAATTGTACCGAAGTTGTATAAAAAGGAAAACGTGAAAGAGCCCAAAACAGACCCTCTGAAATTCCGCAGCGCATGGATGAGCCGCGGAGGACGATACCTGAACCTCCGCCTCGCCGTGAAGATAGGCATTAAAGACGGTCTCGACGCCAAACAGATGATAGGAGTGATGTACGATGATGTGACGACCGATGCCAAAGGGCACAAACACTACAAACTCACACTGCTGCACAACCAGAACGGAGTACCGGAATACTACAGCACCGAAGTTTTTCTGAGCATAGCCGGGTACCGACTGCCGGCAGCACCCAAAGCGGGCGATGAAATAACAATAAGCATCAACACATACGAAGGCACGACGACAAGAGCATTCATATATTAACCCTGTTACGGGATAACGTATCGAACAATAAAGCAATTCCGCCGATATTACACTGCAATATCGGCGGAATTGCTTTACAAAATCGGCTATATTGCGACATAAAAGGATAGCAAATGCCGAAAAGTTAGAACTTAAACGGGTTTCGAAAAAAGATTAATCGGTGTTGGTGCCCGTAAAAAACATTTTGATGCGTGCCAAAATATTATTGCAGTGCTTTATTCATCGTCAAAATGTCAGGGTACAATATAAAAAATACCCGCTGTCCTCACGGATTGCGGGTTGTTTGTCATTTCATGTTTTTAAGTCTCTTTTCGAATAAAAAACGAGTGTCTTCGATGTTGCTCTCTCGAGATATTCCTTAAGACAGAAACTTAAAAAGGAACAATGTTTTTAAAAAAACTATTAACTATTATCAATGATATCTAATATTGCTAAAAACTGATTTAACCTACGGACTATTAACTAAGATTCTTAAAAGATTAAGTTTTATATCTGCAAAGATAATAAAATTTTTCTTATTCAAGAATATTTTTGCAAAAAAATTGCACCAAAATGCTCTTGTTTTTATATTTTACGTAAAAACAGATGTAAAATAACTATAAATTTTTAAAAATCGACATAAGGAACAATCCTTTTTATGTCATCTTCCGAAAAATCGGGAAGCATCTTAAGGTCGGCGACAGACCGCAACGGTCCGTGCAGGCGGCGATGATTGATGATGGCACGGGAATGATAAAAATTAAGGTAAGGATGTTTTTTCAGTTGGTCGAGTGTCAGGCGGTTTATGTTAATCTTGCGCAAGTCGGCAGCACCCAGTTCTACATATTTCAAAGCATCTTCCGGCACTCCGTCTATCTCAAGCAACTGTCTGACATCTGCATAACCGCCGAGGCGGTTGCGATAGTTCACTATTGCGCGGGCGTATCTGCTGCCTATTCCGGGAATGCGTTTCAGTGCCGAAGTGTCGGCTGTATTCAACATAACATGCTCTCCCAACGAAAGTTTTACGGGATAGCGCAGCGAATCTCTCACATGATTTTGCTCTCCCCGCGGTGCGACAAGTGCAGACGCCGGACCATAATCGGGCGAAATCCTTATGTAAGGCTTCATGCTCTTATACTCTCCCACGGTAAGCCCATATATGCGGGCAAAATCTTCCGGAGTACGGAACACCCCTCCGCGCGAGCGGTACTTATATATGTTACGCACCATCCACGGCCGCAGTCCGAGCCTCAACAACTGTGTACTGTCTGCCGTGTTCGGGTCGAAGAAGAAGCGTTCGGCTTTTTGTCCTCCGACATTGTAATATCCGCCAGACCGCATACTGCCGCGCTCGTGTCCATGATACCGTATTCCGGCAACGGCAACCGAATCGCCTGCCGACAATGGTACGACATCTCCCGTGTCACGCAGTCCCCTGCCAACGAGGAATGCTATGACGGCAATCGCTATTGTCAGCAATATCAAATTATCGTTTCTCGATGGTTTCATCGCATCATTGTTTTTTACGAACGACACACGGAAAAATCGTGTTTCCCCTTTTATATATAAGATATTGAGAATAAGGTTACGACCACAAAATTACGAAAATAATCCGAAGTTCAAAATAAAACGCGGGATAAAAATACCGTGATTTCAATTTGTTTTCGTATTTTTGCAGGGTAAAAGAAAATTATACAATCTGAAAAAACAATATTATTTTGACTTTGAAAACATACTTAAAAAAATATCCCATATCGTTGCTGTTCATCACTGCGATATGGGTTTTCAGTTTCATTGATGTTCCGGAGACTCCGCTCGACGATGTGTCGCTCATAGACAAATGGGCTCACACCGCGATGTATGGCGTCACATGCGGCATGGTATGGTTAGAGTATCTGTTAAAGCACAAGAAAATCTTACCATGGCGATTGTTTGTGTTTGCTTTCATTGCACCGATATTTATGGGTGGTGTCATAGAACTCCTTCAAGAATACTGCACCGGCGGTAGGCGCACCGGCGACTTGCTCGACTTTGCCGCCAACACACTCGGTATCACTCTTGCGGCGGGTGCCGGTACTCTTTCGGCATGGTATCGCGCCAAACATTATAAGGCATGCGCCTGAGATTGGAGTTGTAAAAATGGCGGTCGCCGGTAACTTCCGGTCCGATGAAACCGGGTTTCTCAAAGACCTCGTCCTCACTGTCCAATTCCACCTCGGCAAACACCAGTCCCTCATTGTCTCCGTAGAACTCATCTACCTCGAAGACATGTCCCCGGAACGGTACTATATACCTACGTTTTTCCACCATTCCCGGTTCGCACATCTGCATGAGGTTCTCTGCCTCGTCTATGGTTATCTCTTTTTCAAACTCGTAGCGCGAGAAAGTTCCACTCTTCGAAGGCCCTTTTATGGTAAGAAATCCTTGTCCGTTGCGTATCCTTACCCTCACGGTGCGTCCTCCTCCGCTAAGTATATAACCCTGCTTTATATAACTGCTGGACTCTGCCTGCCGTTTAAAATCTCCGCCTCTTACAAGAAACTTGCGCTCAATCTCGATTCCGCTCATTGTATTCCAACCTACATGCAAGCTATATATATCAGCATTATTACGGCAACAAACACAAAGGCTCCGAATATCCATTTCACTATATTCTGTGCTTGTTTTTCTTCCTTTGCAGAATGTGCGGCACGCTGCATTTTTCTTTTTCGGCTCATAATTATTTGTTTTAAGGTTTCATTTCTTCATGTAATGTATCTTCTTCATGGCAGTCGTGCCATTGGTTTTCAGTCTTCGTCGCACACGGGAAACTCCATGAGATATGCCTTGATGAAGCCGTCTATCTTTCCGTCCATAACTCCGTCCACGTCTGATGTTTGGTAGTTTGTGCGGTGATCCTTTACTCGGCGGTCGTCGAACACATAACTGCGTATCTGCGATCCCCACTCTATTTTCTTCTTTCCCGCTTCAATCTTTGCCTGCGCCTCCAATCTTTTCTTCATTGCGCGGTCGTATAGTTGCGACTTTAGCAATACCATTGCTTTCTCCTTGTTTTTCGGCTGATCCCGTGTCTCGGTGTTCTCGATGAGTATTTCCTCCTCCTCTCCCGTGTCCGGGTCGCTATACCAATAGCGCAATCGCACTCCCGACTCCACTTTGTTGACGTTCTGTCCTCCCGCTCCGCTGCTCCTGAACGTGTCCCACGACAACTTTGCCGGATCGACATACACTTCGATTGTGTCATCTACGAGCGGCGACACGAACACCGATGCGAACGATGTCATACGCTTGCCTTGTGCATTGAAAGGCGACACCCTTACCAAACGGTGCACCCCGTTTTCGCTTTTAAGGTATCCGTAGGCATATTCGCCGCCTTCTATTTCCATAGTCACGCTCTTTATTCCTGCCTCGTCGCCGTCCTGTATGTTCGATATTCCCACTTTGTATCCGTTTGCCTCTGCCCAGCGCATATACATACGCATTAGCATCGCCGCCCAGTCCTGACTCTCGGTGCCTCCTGCTCCCGAGTTGATTTTCAGCACACAGTCCATTGGGTCTTCCTTCTGACGCAGCATATTCTTTAGTTCGAGACTCTCGATGGCTTCTATCGCTTTCCTGTAATCTTCGTCAACCTCTTCTTCCGTGACCATTTCCTCGTGGTAAAAATCGAACGCCAGTTGCAATTCGTCCGCCATACGGCGCACTTTCTCGTAGCCGTCTATCCATCGTTTGATGTCTTTCACCTTTTTCATCTGCACCTGTGCGCGCTTCGGGTCTTCCCAGAAGTCGGGTGCCTGTGTGCGCAGTTCCTCCTCCGAATATTCCATCTTCTTACGGTCTATGTCCAGATAACGGTTCAGGTCATCTGCTCTGCCCAACACATCTTTCAGTTGTTCTGCTGTTATCATACTGTCTATCTGCCCTTCACTGCATATATGAAATGCTTTCTGCGGGCAACGTTACGTTTAATCAATTACAAAAAATTACTCCTCGTACATCTTCTCTATCTCCGCCGCATAGTTCTTTGCGAGAACCCTCCGCTTTATTTTCAGCGTATTTGTGAGTTCTCCCGCCTCTATCGTGAAGTTGTGCGGTATGAGCGTGAAGCACTTTATCTGCTCGTATCCCGCAAGTTGCTGCTGAAGTGTGTCTATCCGCTCTTTCAGCATCTTTATTATCTTCGGGTTGTTGCATAAATCCGCACGTTTACTGAACGGTATGTCATTTTCTCGTGCATACTCCTCGAGCAACGCGAAATCGGGTACAATCAGAGCCGACACATACTTGCGCTGGTCGGCAATCACGGCAATCTGATCGACAAATTTATCCACAAGCAGTTTCGACTCTATCATCTGCGGTGCTATATATTTGCCGTTCGATGTCTTATAGAGTTCTTTTATACGCTCTTTGAGGAATAGTTCGCCATCCTTGAAATACCCTGCATCACCCGTTTTGAAGAAGCCGTCTTCGGTAAATGCCTCGCGGTTCAGTTCGTCGCGTTTGTAGTAACCATTGGTTATTGTGGGGCCTTTGAGCAATATCTCGTCGTTCTCTCCGATTTTTATCTCAAGTCCTCCGATGGGTCTTCCCACACTGCCTATCGTGTATGGCATTCCTTTGCGGTCGTTCGAAACCGTGGCAAGACTTTCCGTAAGACCGTATCCCACCATCATGCCTATTCCTATTGAGTGTACGAACTCTTCTACGTCGGTGCTCACATACGAGCCTGCCGTGGGGAAGAAATTCGCATTCTCAAGACCAAGTTGTTTCCGAACGAGGGAGAACAAGGTTTTGTCGAACATTTTGTACTGTGCCGAGAGCATAATTGGCGGTCTTTTCCCGCGACTGAGATATTCTATGTTGTGCTTTCTTCCTACCGCAAGTGCTTTTTTGAAAAGGCTGCGCTTAACGGTTCCCGCAGACTCTATTTTCTCTTTCACGCCGCTATACACTTTCTCCCAAAAGCGCGGAACGGCGGACATGCAGGTGGGGTGCGTCTCTTTCATTGATTGCTGCACCTCCTTGGGATATGTGTTGACAATGATTGTCGCGCCCTGGCTTAAACTGTAGAAATCCCACGCCCGCTCGAAGATATGCGTAACGGGGAGGAACATCATTATGCGGTCTTTCTCTCCCACCGGTACCACCTTCGCGTTTTCTTCCATGGCTGCGGCATACTGTCCGTGCGAGAGCATTACTCCTTTCGAGTCTCCCGTAGTGCCGCTGGTGTACAGAATGTTTGCGAGGTCATCGTTGTTGGCCTGCTTGTACAGGTTTTCCAATTCCGACTGCCGCGGATAGTTCTCGCCCAGTTTCATAAAGTCGTCGAAATATATTGCACTTGCATCGTGCTGCTTTATCCTGACCGAACGGTCGAATATGACAAGTTTCTCGAGCGAAGGGCAAAGCGGCAACACGCGCTGTGCCTTGTCATACTGCTCTTGTTCGCCAACAAACAGCACGCGTATCTGTGCATCGCTGACCACATATTGTATCTGCTGCTCGCTGCTGGTGGCATAAAATGGCACCGTAACGGCACGAATTCCGAACGCCCCGAATTCGGTATATAGGTAGTGTACGCAGTTTTGGGCAAACACACCTACATTCTCCTGCACACCGATACCAAGGTTCAGCATGGCATTTGACACTTGTCTCACACGCTGCGAGAAACTGTTCCACGACATCGATTTCCAATTCAGACTGCCGAAATCGCGGTATATCAGCACCTGACGGTTGCCGTATTTCTCGGCCTGACGGTGTACGAGTGCCGAAAGATGACATTTTGTCTGCATAAGATTACTCCTTTATTTATTATATACTCCTCCCGTTCTGCAAAATTAAAAAGAATTTATGGAAAATGCAAAACATTATCCGTCAAAAACCGAATTTTAATAAACACGACACTCGGTAAGTCCGTGAAAGACAACATCATCTCACCCGTCATGACCGAAATTGACATTTTTTAATTCTATTTATACAGCCCGACTGCAAGTTTTTAATTTTAATCATTAACTTTGTGGCATCAACTTCTAATATACGATACTTATGAAAAGCATTTTATCCATCATGACATTGTTCGTCGCGGGAGCGCTTACCGCCAATGCACAGATTACGATTATCAGTTCCGAAGATTTTCTCAAACGAGATACCTGCGATGACATAAAGTTTGTAATAAACTACGACATGAAGTCTGTTCAGGACATAAAAAAGACTCCTTACGAATACAAGACAGACCGGATGCTGCTCGAAATTGGCAGCAAAGTTTCTTCTTTTTACAGTCACGACAAATATTTGGCAGACTCGACAAACCTCGAAATACTGAAACGCAACGGCACGGAGTTCGTCAACAGCGATGCTCCTTCGTGGCGATTATACAAGAATTACCCCGAAGCAGGGCATTATTCATACTTGGATAAGATAATGCGAGACAGGTATTTATACCAAGAGGCGGTGGAAGAACCCGCTTGGATGTTGCTGCCTGACAGCATGGCGACCATAATGGGGCACTCTTGCACTATGGCGGAATCGGATTTCCTCGGACGAAAATGGCGGGCATGGTATGCCGAAGACATTCCGATAAGCGAGGGACCATGGAAACTTTGCGGACTGCCGGGACTGATTCTCCGTGCCTGCGACTCGGAAAACCAATATCAATTCGAACTTACAGGTATAAGAAAAGGAAGACAGGGAGAACACATTATTTATACCGGAAGCACACACGAGAAAATAGACAAGAAATCACTAAACAAACTTTACGAGCGGTTTTTCGATGACCCGATAGCCTTTATTGCCAATGCACCGAACGTGAAAGTTTCCGTTTATGACGACAAAGGGAACAAAATGAGCAAGATGCCTGCAATACCATATAACCCGATTGAGAGATGACGACAAGACGGCTGTTTGCATTTTGTGCATGTCTCGCATGTTTCATAGCCACCAATGCACAGATCATGGTAAACGGAACGGTAATAGATTCCGTGACAAAGACCGGTCTGAAAATGGCAAGCGTGACACTGATGCGCCGCGGAAAACCGGTAACATTTACCAAGACCGATGTCCGGGGACGCTTCTGCCTGAAAGCAAAAAGCATGGAAAATAACGACAGTCTGTCGGTCACTTACATCGGATACGGAAAGCGCACCATGCCGATAGGAGGCGCGAAAGAAATAACGGTGGAAATGACGACGGAGGAATTCAAACTTAAAGAAATACTCGTGAGCGGAAAGCCGATAACGAACAAGGCGGACACTGTAATCTACGACCTGACAAGATTTGCCGACCAACGCGACAATTCGCTTAAAGACGTGCTGAAGAAACTGCCCGGCGTATCGGTTGACAAAGGTGGAACAATCAGTGTCAACGGAAAGAAAATAAACCGCTTCACAGTGGAAGGACTCGACCTTACCGGCGGAAAATACGACAAGATGAACGAAACTCTTAAAGCGAAGGACGTGAAGAGTGCCGAGGTTATCGAACACGACCAGCCCGTAAAGGCTTTGCAGGGAAAGATGTATTCGGACAACGTGGCAATGAACATAAACTTGAAAGACGAAGCAAAGGACAAGTTCTTGTTCAACATCTCACCGACGGCACTCGTACACTTCCCAATAAAGGAGGTTACCGCAGGCGGAAAAGCCGACATTATGCAGATAGGCAGAAAACGACAGCAAATGTATGACATTGAATATGACCGTTCGGGGAAGGATATCAGCATGTCGCACCACCGCCTTGCAACATTCTCGCTGTCTTCGCAACAAGCCGAGGCAGAACTCCCGCATTGGTTCGACATCCCTTTGCCAAATGCACCTATCGACAACGAAAGACTGAGATTCAACAACTCGCACGACTGGAATTTCAGAACAGTGAAAAAGAACAAGAGGGACGGAGAGACAAGACTGTCTGCCGGATACATGCACACTACGGAATATCGGAAAACTTCGAACATGACGACTTATTACATAGACGAAGCACAACCCACCACCACAAGCGAGGAAAGGAATACGCACATTAGCAACGACAGGGTGCAGATTGACTACGACCGCAGCATAAACGAAGAGAAGGTTTACGGAAACCACTACATAACGGCACGCATGTCGAAGACCGACGGACAGTCTATACTAAACGCATCGGAGGGGGATTCCGTCCGACAGAGGGTAAAGTCGCCGGAAATGAACATACAAAACACCTTTTCACGAATGTTTGTTTACAACCGCCATTCGTTCGAAATATATTCCGATGCGGAGTTTTTCTTCTCACCTTCAAGGCTCACCGTAAACGACATGCAGGAGAGTATGAACACTTCTCTTTTCTATACGAACAACAAAATGAAATGGATAAGGAACCGATCGTTCAACACCACGGCGGCAGAAGTGGGAGCCACGGTGGAACATCTATATGTTAACGGCGGGAAAACACACTTCTCGATATATGCCAATCCTTACCATGAAATACGCAGAGGAAGAACAACGTTGAGACTGTCGATGCCTACGGCGTGGGAATGCTATGCCGACTACAAACGGTCTTTCGTAAACACCTCACCGAATATAAGTTTCAACCTTAATAATAGAAACCGTTCCGACCTTTACATATACGCCGCAATGTCGCAGAACACGGGCAATCTCGGGGATTTCGCCGTAAAGGAATACCGCAGCGACTACCGTACAACGATATTCAATGAAGGCATCATACCGCGTACAACATCAATGACATCGGGCATAAAATACACATACAAACGAACGGTAAAGGAGTTTTTCTTCAATTTAAAAGCAAACTATACGCGTTCTTGGTTCAATATAATGAGCGATCTGCAAATTACGGAGGGGAAATATGTATATAAGACTGTGGAACGCAAACATCACAACAGCATGTTCGGCATGCACGGCGAGTTGTCGAAAGGCTGGTTCGACTTGCGACTGAATACACTGCTGGCAATAGAATACAATAACACGAGAGGACAACATTTGTCCGGCGGAAAGATTACTGGATACGAGAGCAACAAGGTGAGCATGAAACCGAGTCTCGTTTTCTCTCCGTCTTGGTGCGAGGTTCATTACTCGGCATCATTCGCCGCATCGCGCACAAAGACGGATGCCGTGAGCCTGCAAACGTTGTGGAATTGGAGACAGAGCCTTTCGCTGACAAAGACCATCGGCAACACCGACCTGTCCGTATCGGCAGTCCACTATCACAACGAACTGCAACATTCGCCCACCGTCAACACTCTGCTTGCCAATGCTTCGATTGTTTGGAGAACAAGAAAAGTGCGTCTGTCGGCAGAGTTGCGCAACTTGTTCGACAGTCGTCAATACACAATTACATCATACGGCGGCGTGGCGTCTTCAACCGGTTCTTACCATCTTCGCCCACGCGAGATATTCGTCATGGCACAGATTTCATTGTGAGAGATTGCCATACGAACGAAACAATACGACCATAAAGAATGTATCAAATGCTATCTGCCGAGCCATGATTCGGGGTTCAGTTTCGCTGTTTCCTTGCGCAACTGGAACTGCAGAATGTTATCCGTGCCCACGGTGCCGAGCGTCTGTCCCGTCTTCACTTGCTGACCGCGGTGTACGCTGACCGACCTAAGGTTGCAATAAACCGATATATAATTTCCGTGGCGTACCATTACGACACTCGTCCCGCTGAAACTGAACACGGCACTTACCTCTCCGTTGAATACGCTGCGTACCGCGGCACCCGGCTGTCCCTGTATGTTTATGCCCTTGTTGTCGAGCGTGACATTGCGTAGTCCTTCCACATTGTACTGCCCGAAATGGCTCACTATGCGGCATCTTCCGGACAACGGCATCGGCAGCCGTCCTCTGTTCTGCTCGAAATTGTTGCTCAGTCGGCGGTCGGCAGTGGCCATCGTTGCCGCAGCCTTGTTATCGCGGTCGGCGCAAGCCACCTCTCTTGCCGAGCGTTCCTCGTCTGCCCGTGCCTTGCGCTCAATTGCAAGACGGTTCTCCTCGGCTGCCTTTGCCGCACGTTCGGCACGCGCTTTCTCTTGGGCACTCTTCCTTTCGGCTGCTTTTCGTTCGGCTTTTGCTTTCTCTTCTGCCGCTTTTGCCTCTGCCAGTCTGCGTGCATTCTCGCGTGCGGCGGCTTCTGCGGCGGCTTTCTTTCGTGCCAGTTCTTCCGCCCTTCTTTTCTTCTCGGCAGCCGCGGCGGCAGCTTTTCTGCGAGCTTCTTCCTCGGCTCTGGCTTTCGCCTTTGCCACCTCTATTGCCACGAGTTTGTCAATCATGGCATTCAGTTGTGCGTCCTTCTGTCTTTGTTCGGTCAGTACCGACTGTATTGTTTTCTGCTGTTGTTGCAGCGATGCCACCACTTGTTGTTGTTCCTTCTGTCGTCCTTCGAGTGCCGCATGTTCCTGCTTTCCTTTATACAATAGTATGTCCTTGTCTTTTTTTTGTTTTGTAAGTTCCTGCTGCTTGCCCGTTATCTGTTCCTGTTTTTCCCTTATCATTTCGCCTTGAGCACGCTGGTATGCGGCATATTCGCGCACGAATCGCAGACGACGGTACATCTGTGGCAGACTCTTTGCACTGAATATGAACATCAACCGCTCCTGCACCCCGCGATGACGTGACACATACCTCATCAACTCGATGTATTTCTGCTTACGCTCCTCCAATTGTCGGTTAAGCGTATTGAGTTGAGACCGCAACAGTTCCATGTTGCCTTCGATATTCGTAATTTCCCCTTGTATGTCGTCTATGTTGCGCTTCCGTGTCTCTATCTCGCTGTTTATCTGCACGAGATTATTCAGTCTGTTCTGCACGTCGGCTTTGTTGGCTTGCAGTTTTTTCTCTTGTTCCTTTATGTTTTTCTGCACTTGCGAGCGTTGTTTCTGCAATCCGCGTATCTCCGCCGTGCTGTAATTTTGCTTCTTTCCCTGTCCTTTCCGTTTCTTCTGTTTGGTAGTTTTTTTCTTTCCCGACTGTTTCTTACTGTTCTGTCGCTGTCGTTGCTGCGTCGTTACGCGCTTTGTCTGCTGCGTATGCGCCTTTCCTCTCTGCCCGTTTTTTCTCTGCTGTGCGTATGGGGCGAGTGCGAACGCCGCCATCATGACAATCAGTATCAGTCTTTTCATTTTATACTCATTATTTTGCTCAACACTTCTTCCGCCGTCACTGCCGAATATTTGCTCGAAAGTCGCGTACGTGCCTCCCAGTCTTCGTTGTTCCTAAGTTTGTCGAGTGCGAGTTCGATTGTTATGCTTTGCCCACCTTTCAGTTCGGAAGAAGTTCCTGTTATGGTTATCTGCGATGGAAATCTGCGTCCTCCGAAATTCTGAAATCCCCCGTATTTCCATTGTAACGAGGCCTTGCTCCGGCTTCCGTCGGAATATGCCACGTCGGCTTGTGTTATCTCAAACGATTTGTTGTCAGCCTGCCATTTATAGTTCATTTTGTCTCTTCCGAGTTCTATTATGCTGCAAATGGCTTGCGGCAGGAGTTTTACGTCAAACGTTTTGAGTTCCGAATCGCGCATGTGGTCGCTTCCCGGAATAAATAGTTGGTTCCAAAAGAGAGCCTGCAACGAATAGAAATTAAGTCCGTTGCGTCTCAAAAACTCCACCTCGTTGTAGTCGGCTTTCAAGTATTGCTTGTTTATCCTGTCCACTATCATCACATAGTCCTTGGTAAGTTCTATGCGTCCTGCCTCGAACAATCCCATCGGAGTTAGTTGTATGCGTATCACATCATCGCGCCTCATGTGCAACGAACCGCCCACCGATATATCCTTTGAGCCTTTCTTCACTCTGAATTTCAGTTTCGCAGTAATATTTTTCTGAACCATTGCACGGTCAGACACGTTCCGTACGAATTTCAGTCGTGCCGCCTCGGTGTCCGCAAATGCTGTCTTTTCGGGTTTTCTTGCCGTTTCCGTCACCGTTTTAGTGGTTCCGCATGCAGCAATGATCATCACCACTGCTGCAACGACAACGTTTATCGCAAATCCTTTTATCTTCATTTCTCAAAATATTTTCTCTGTTTCAATTTCTTTTTCAGCACTTTTCCGTTACCTCCGGCATCTACTGCCTTTTGCCAATATTCAACGGCAGAGATTCGTTCTCCGCATTTCCAGAAAATGTCTCCGGCATGTTCTATCACGTCTGCGCTCGGCGAATCATAATTTTTAAGTGCCTGCTCGATGTATGTCTTTGCCTCTTCGTATCGTCCCTGCATGAACAGTATCCATGCGTAAGTGTCGAGATATATTCCGTTGTTAGGCTCGGCCTTTACGGTTTTATAACTCATCTGCTCCGCCTTCTGCAGTCCGTTGCCGGTAAGACTGAGGTAGTATGCATAGTTGTTCAGGCATCCGATGTTCTCGCTGTTCCACATAAGACAGTTGTCATACGCCTCGAATGTTTCCTTCTCCATCCCTTTCTCGTGGTACATCTCCCCCATCAATCCGTAAATGTCGGACACGAGTTCCTTGTTGCTTTGGTCGTTTACCACAGCCACTCCGCGCCGCGTTGCCTCGAGAGCCTCGTCAATCTTGTCCTGTTGGTTGTATGCCAGTGCCATGAAATAATAGAATGCCGGTTCGTCGGGATTGTACTGCTGTGCTCTCCGGCATAATTTTAGAATCCGGTCGAAATCTTTTTTCTCCCATGCCGATTGTATAAGTTGTAGTAGTGTACCTACCTCATCGGGTGCTATTTCGAGTGCTTGTTCCAGCACCGCATCTATCGAGTCTCGCGGATATTCTTTCAGTTTCAGATAACCGGCATAAAGTATCGTCATTTCGGGTGTTTCCTGCGGCTCGGCAAGTATGCGCTTGAACAAATTTATCACCTCCATGCTTCCCGCCCCAACGCGCTCATTCTCATCAACCACCTGTCTCAACAGATGTATCTTGCTTGCCGTCGGCGTCTTCTCGCTCACGAGTATTCTCTCCATCGTTGCCTGTGCGAGCGAATCCTCGCCCTCTTTTTTGTAATAGTCAAGCATTGACATCTGTGCCGACACATTGTCCGGCTCCTGTTCCAGCACCGCATCATATTCGTTGAGAGCCTCGTCTTCGCGGCCGTTCTTGAGTAACCAGTTGCCCATCATCACACGATAATTAAGGTCGTTGGGATACTTGTCCGCAAGTTGTTTCAGCGCGTTGAATTCAGACTTTTTATCCCCTTTCATCGAGAATGCGAACATCTTAGACAGTGTTATCTGCTCGTTGCAGCCCTCCGCCTGTTCCAGTCTTTTGAGCGCACTAATCATCTTGTCGTATTTTTTCTGCCGGTCATATAATTGTACCAGTATTCCGAGTACGTCGGTACGATCGAGGTTGTTGGCATAGAGTCGCTCGTAGGTGTCTGTCGCCTTGTCAAAATTTCCGGTGTTGACGTACGACACCGCGAGTCGTTCAATATATACATCGTTCTTCGGGTTAAGCACCGCAGCACGCTCCATTGCCTGCATTGCCATGCTGTCCCGTCCCAATCCGGAATAATAGGAGGCAATGGTAAAATACACCTCCGGGGCATTTGGATTTATCACAAGACAATGTTTCAGCAGGTCGAAAGCAGCATCGAAATTGCCTTTGTTCTGTTGAGACACTGCCTCGAAAAAGAAATACTTCAGTCGTTGTTCGTCGTTATGACTAATATCGGCTGTCACGATGTTTTTCTCTCCGCCTATCGCCTGTTTTACGGATATTGTTTGCGGAAATCCGCAGGATACGACAAGCACGACAACCGCTACGGCGGATACAACCATTGTTGCCCGTCGTAACATTCGCATTTTTTCAACAATGAGGTTTCTCATCATTCATTTCACTCCCGTATGACCATATCCGCCCTCGCCCCGCTCTGTCTCATCAAGCACTTCCACGGCGATGAAATCGGCATTTTCGTGCCTTGCAATAACCATTTGTGCTATACGCTCGCCGGCATTTATCACAAAATCGCGGTCACCGAGATTTATAAGCAACACCATAAGTTCGCCACGATAGTCGGCATCTACCGTGCCCGGAGTGTTGAGTACCGTCAGACCGTGCTTCAGGGCAAGCCCGCTGCGCGGACGAATCTGCGCCTCGAAACCTGCCGGAAGGGCAATGTGCAACCCCGTGGGTATGAGTCGCCGTTCCATCGGTTTGAGAGTTATTGGTTCGTCAATGTCTGCTCGCAAATCCATACCCGCACTTTGGGGTGTGGCGTAGGCGGGAAGAGGCTGACGACCCTTGTTCAAAACTTTTACCTGTATCATCTTTCGTATTTTAGTTCTTTTTATTTCCGAAATGGCATTTCAATCATAAATACAACGTGCAAAAATACGAAATAAAGATTGCATGGTGAAATTTTAAGTGCTATTTTATTCGAAATTACTGCATTTTATATTACTTTTGCATCGGTATGAGGTATTTGCACGGAATGCCACGACAATCCGCCGGTGTCGGGTTGACTCATAAAAACCGACCGCCATGCCTCATTACGCCCTAAGAAAGTATGGACTGGATAAAACTTATAACAAACAAAAGACTCGGACAGGAATGTCGTCACTGCGAGAGACACGACGACAGGACGGAGTTCAAACGCGACTACGACCGACTGATTTTCTCGGCTCCTTTCCGACGTTTGCAGAACAAGACGCAGGTGTTCCCGCTGCCGGGCAGCATCTTTGTACACAACCGTCTCACACACTCGCTCGAGGTGGCAAGTGTGGGAATGTCGCTCGGCAATGACGTGGCAAGCAGGATAATCGCAGAAAATCCCCATTTCAACGACACCATGCTGCCCGAAATCGGTACTATTGTGAGCACGGCATGCCTTGCACACGACATGGGAAATCCGCCGTTCGGGCATTCCGGAGAAAAGGCAATACAGGCTTTCTTCACCGAAGGAGGGGGAAGAAAACTGCGAAACATGGTGTCACCGGAGATTTGGGCGGACATAACCCATTTCGAGGGAAACGCAAATGCCTTCCGACTGCTTGCGCACAGATACAAGGGACGGCGCGATGGAGGCTTCGTCATGACATATACCACATTGGCATCAATAGTGAAATACCCCGTTTCATCGACATGTGCGGGGAAAAAAGGCAAGTTCGGTTTTTTCCATGAAGAACTGCCTGTATATCAAAAAATCGCCTCCGAACTCGGCATACCGCAAATGCCGGCAGACAAAGAATCCGGAAACGGAGAGAAAGAAAATGTTTCGGGGGTGGCATACGCACGCCATCCATTGGTATATCTCGTGGAGGCTGCCGATGACATCTGCTACGAAGTGATGGACATAGAAGATGCTCACAAACTGAAAATACTAAGTTTCGAGGAGACAAGCGAATTGCTCTTGGGATTTTTCAACGACAAAACACGCGAAAAGATAAAGCGGAGAATAAAAGACGAGGGCATAACAGACGACAACGAAAAGGTGGTCTACATGCGTGCAAGGGTGATAGGACTGCTCGAGAAATGCTGTGTTGACACTTTCCTCAACAACAAGGAGAAGATAATGGAGGGTACATTCAAAGGCTCTCTAATCGATGAAATCGATGAAAAACAGCGATTGGCATACAAGATATGCACCGAAACATCACGACGGAAGATATACAACAGCAAGCCTGTTCTCGACGTTGAATTGAGCGGTTTCAAGATAATGGAGACATTAATGGAAACGTTCACCGAGGCGGCGGTATATCCCGACCGTTTTTACTCGCGACAACTTATAAACCGCGTAGGCAGTCAGTATGACATCAACTCACCCGACCTCGAAATGCGCATCATGGCGGTAATCGACTATATCAGCGGAATGACCGATGTGTATGCGCTCGAAATATACCAGAAAATAAAAGGTATCTCCCTGCCCATAGTATGATGCAAGAATGCAATCTCGCCTAAATCGCACGGTAAAACCGCCGAAATAAGAGAACAAAACCGCCGAAATTGCTTTTCAATTTCGGCGGTTTTGTTTCCATGGTTTTAATCAACATCTATCCGTATAATCATTGAGAGTCGCTCTTGTATATTATTTTGTTGGCTCCGCTGGTTATCTTCAGAGCCTCTGGGTGTTCCTTTATGAATGAGTCTATGTGACGGACACGCTTTTGTTCGAGTATCTCATCTACGGCTATCAATATGCCGGTTTCCTCGACATCGCCGAACCCGTTGTTTATCGCCGTGCCGAAAAGTTTCATCGTCGGACTGAGATTCATGTATGCGTTGACGAGCGGCGGTATGTTATAGCCCATCTTCCGCACCTCTCTGTTAAGTATCTTGTAGTCTGCCCTGAAATCTTTCTCGCAGAAAAGTGTTGCCAGTTCCGACTCTTCTGTCTCTATAACGAGCGGTTTCATCGGTGTTATGAGATTGTCCTTGTCGCTGAAATGCTTTTTCAAGAAATATAGAATCATGTCTCTTCCCCGTCGTATGTATGAAGGGTACATGGTCATCTTCCCGAAGAAATACCTCACATCGGGCATTATCACGGTAAGCGCACCAAGTCCGTCCCACAGATTGTCGAGTGCGAAAATGCTCTTGCTGTTCTGCTGCACATTCTGATATTCGAGCGAAACGAACGAGCGTCCCAGTTCGATTGTGTAAGGCATGTATTCCTTTAAGAAACGGTCGGAGAAACGGAACATGTGACTCGTGGCCAGCAACGGCTGTCCGTTTTCGTCAAATTCCCAATCGGTTCCGCACAGGTATCGGTATCCTCCTATTATCTCTTCAGCCTCGGGATTCCACACTATCAACTGTTTATAGCAGTTTCTGCAAGTGTCGAAATCATCGATGTCCATGCTCTTGCCCGTACCTCCGCCCGCCTGCCGGAAAGCAATCTCTCTCAACCGTCCTATCTCCTTCATGGTGTTAGGGGCATTGTGAGCCGTAATGATGTATATTTCATTATGGCTCTTGTTTGTCATTCTGAGTTGCCTGTCCTGCGTAAGTTCCGCCTTTAGCAGTTCACGGCTTACAGGGTTGATAATGTCTTGCTCCATCTTCTATCGTTGAAAATTATCTCATAACTTATATACACGTTCGTAAACAAATTCTGCCCATTCCATCGGCGTTTTCGATTTGTCGAAAGTCTGCCACGGTATTGGTTTCCCGAACTTAACCTTGAATTTCCCATGCACGTTTTTATACATCTCATCGACAAGGAAAATCATTGCCACATTTACTTTCTTTATGTATTTGTCGCTGAAATTCGCGAGTTTGTAGAAGAAATCGGAGTTCTGCCCTCCGAAATGTATCGGCACCACATCTCGTTTATATTCGATGCTTTTCGATATGAAAGTTTTTTTCCACGGCAAGTCTCTTATCTGCCCATCCTTTCGGCGCGAACAAAGTCCGGCGGGGAACATCAGCATGTGGTTGTCGCTCTTGAAGCCCGCCTCCACCATTGCGGGGAAATTGCGGCTCTGACTTCCGGTTTTGTTTATGGGTATGCATAAAGGCGCGAGTCCCGGCAGGTTCATCAGCAGATCGTTGACAAGATAGCGAAAACGCCCGTCGTATTTCCGCCCTATTATTGAGCCGAGCGCTACGCCGTCTATCCCTCCGAGAGGGTGGTTGCTAACGAAAGTGTATAGCTTTCCGTCGTCGTTGGGTGGAAGGTTTTCCTCTCCTTCCGTTTCGAGCGTCATGTCAAGGTAACGCACACATTCCTCAAGCCACGGCGTACCGGTAAGTTCGCGGTTGTCCCACAAAAACTTGTTTACCTCGTCTTGATGTATTGTTTTCTTTAACCACGACACCAGCGGACGGGGAACGAACTTTGCTTTCGTCCCCATCTTTCCTTCAAGGATTTCGCCTACGTCTATGGTTTTCCGGGTTATCTCTCTCATTTTAAGAAAAAGTATTTGCAAAAATACACTTATTTTTTTGAACGAGCAGTGTTTTTTATGAAAAAAAACGAAAAAAGATTTTCACGGACTGATTGTTACACACAGACAGCATAGTACTTACCATCTCCACAAGTGTTGAATTTTGCGAACAATGGTTTTTGTTTTTTTCTTCCGCATTATTGCAAAATTCTCACAAAACCACATTTTTCCCACAGCAACATCGTTCTCCGTAATTACTTGACAGGTTTCATTATCCCTAATTTCATTCATCACGTCACAACATTCCGTTACCAAATCTTTACAGCCGTTTTCCATAAAAATACATAAAAAAAACAACCATTCGCCATGACTTTTATTCCAACTTACTGCCCAAAAACGAATTTAACACCCCTCATTTCGTGGAAAAACGCCTTTAAGCCACACATCAACGGTGATCCGAAATATTAATAAATGCTAAAATAAAAATATTTTTTCACTTTTGTGGTGGAAAGTGGTGAAAAGTGGAGTAAAATGTGTATCTTTGCCAAAAAGTATTTATTAAATAAGAACGCATGAGGTTTTTAGGCAACATAGAGGCAAAGGTTGACGCAAAGGGAAGGTCCTTTCTGCCGGCCGCTTTCCGCAAGGTGCTGCAGGCATCCGGCGAAGAGAGTCTCGTGATGCGCATGGATCCTCACCAAAAGTGCATAGTGTTGTACCCCGAGAGCGTTTGGAATGCCGAAATGGACGCCATGGAGAGCCGGCTCGGAAGATGGGACAGAACCGAACAGCAGATTTACCGCCAGTTTGTATCCATGGTGGAGTTGGTCACGCTCGACGGCAATGGTCGCTTCCTCGTACCGCGCCGTTACCTGCAAATGGCAGGTATCGGTCAGAACGTAAGATTTATAGGCGTTCGCAACACCATCGAAATGTGGGACGTGGCCGAACTTGAAAATCAGTTTGTTGAGCCGGCCGAGTTTTCCGAATTGTTCGGAAAGATGATGTCCGAAAAGGAAAAAAACATTTCAGAATGACATATTGCCAACCGTATCGGTAAAAAGACATTTGGAATTAAGTACTCTCATAGTGAAGAGAATCAAAATACGCGAACAACAATACAAACAGTAACGTCAATGCGGAAAGACCGGGAAAACATAAATGAGACATTTGCCGAGAACAACAAGGCAGACGTACAAGGAGCGGAATACCACACTCCCGTACTGCTTACAAAGAGCATTGACGGACTGAACATACACCGCGGGGGCATCTATGTGGATGTAACCTTCGGCGGCGGAGGACATAGTAAAGAGATACTTTCTCGTTTCAAAGGCGGCGAACATCTGTATAGTTTCGATCAAGATGCCGATGCCGAGAATAACGCCGGCGACATTGATTCGGAACAATTCACGTTCGTGAGGAGCAATTTCAGGTATCTGAAAAATTGGATGAGATACCACGGAGTTGATGCCATAGACGGTCTGATAGCCGATCTCGGCGTTTCGAGCCACCATTTCGATGACGAGACACGCGGTTTCTCGTTCCGATTCGACTCTCCGCTCGACATGAGAATGAACAAGAGAGCCGGAAAAACCGCTGCCGAGATACTTAACAACGCAAGCGAGGAGGAACTTGCCGACATCTTCTACATCTACGGCGAGATGAAAAACTCGAGACGCATAGCCGCGGCAATAGTAAAGAGCCGCGGGCAGAAGAACATAGAGAGCACACACGACTTGCTCTCGGCAGTGGAACCGATGTTCAGGAAAGAGCGCGAAAAGAAAGATATGGCACGGTTGTTCCAAGCCTTGCGAATAGAGGTAAACCACGAGATGGACGCACTGAGGGATATGCTGAAAAATGCGACAGAACTTCTCGTGCCGGGCGGGCGATTGTCGATTATAACGTATCATTCGCTGGAAGACCGCATAGTGAAGAATGTTATGAAAACAGGAAATGCAGAAGGTAAGATGACGCAGGATTTCTTCGGGCGCATCAACACCCCTTTCGCACTAATAAACAACAAGGTGATAACACCACAGGCAGACGAGATTGAGCGTAACCCACGCAGCAGAAGCGCGAAACTGAGAATTGCGGAAAAGATATGACGAACAAAGACGAAGAGAACAAAATCCTCGCAGAAGCAGAAGAGATTATAAAAAATGCCGAGGCGGAGGAAATTGACATGACAGAACAAGGCACGCCGGACAACGAGCCACTACTCATTATGGACAACGAAGAAACACAAGAGGAAAAAGACGAGAAAGAAAAGGATAAAGAAGAAAAGGAAAGGAAGAAGAAAGAAAAAGAGAACAAAGAAATGGAAACGCTTGCACTGACAATAAGCAATCAGGCACGCGAAGACGAGGAACCGCTGTCGAAAGTCCTCTCGCTAAGGAAAATCCTCGGAGGCGATTTCTTCACGGCGGAGTTCATGAAAAAGAACGTCGGAGTGATTATACTCATCGTCTTATTCACATTGTTGTATGTAGCCAACAGGTATAGTTGCCAAAATAACCTGCTGGAAATAGACAAACTGAACAAGGAATTGCAAGACTCGAAATACAAAGCACTGTCTTCGGCAAGCGAACTGACGGAAAAATGCCGGGAAACACATGTGCTGGAAATGTTGAAAAACAACAATAACGACCTGCTCAAACAAGCCGAGCAGCCACCTTATATAATTAATGTAGAGGGGAAATGAGTAAATTCAACAATAAAAAAATACTACCGCGCTATAAGCTCATAGCTTATTTCATAGTGCTGGTAAGCATTGCCGTAATAGGCAAGGCGGCATACATCGGAACGGTAAAGCGCGACTATTGGATGGCTGTGGCAGACCGACTTAAAAAAGACAGCGTGGAGGTAAAGCCCATAAGGGGGAATATACTGAGCAGCGACGGACAGTTGATGGCAAGTTCGTTGCCGGAATTCAAATTGTATATGGATTTCCAAGCCGGCGGAGAACACAAGGACTCGCTGCTCGTGGAAAAGATGGACAGCATCTGCAAAGGACTGCACGAGATTTTCCCGAAACGCTCTGCCGAACAATTCCGCAAAGACATAGAAGAAGGAAGAGCAAAAAAATCGCGCCACTGGCCAATATGGAAATACAGGGTAGATTACAACACATACACACGGGTGGCAAGTTTGCCGGTATTCTGTCTGCCGCCTAACAAGGGCGGGTTCCACAAAGAGGAGTTCAATGCACGTCAACACCCTTTCACATCGCTCGCATCACGAACCGTGGGCGACCTATACGGTGCAAAGGATTCGGCACGATTCGGGCTGGAATTGTCGTTCGACTCGGTGCTGCGCGGCGAATCGGGAAAGATGCAAAAGCAGAAAGTGAAACGCCGCTTCATCGGACTGATGCAGAAAGAGGCAGTAGATGGCTCGGACATAGTTACCACAATAGACGTGCAAATGCAGGATATTGCCGAACGAGCCATAATAGAAGAGTTGAAAGAAATTAACGGACAGGTGGGCGTGGCAATAGTAATGGACGTGCCGACGGGCGACATAAAAGCCATCGTAAACATGACACGCTGTGCAGACGGACAGTTCCGCGAGATAAAGAACAACGCCGTGAGCGACCTGCTCGAACCTGGTTCGGTGTTCAAAACAGCATCGGTGATGGTGGCACTCGACGACGGAAAAGTTGACACGACAAAACTGATAAACACCGGAGGAGGCATCGTTGACATGCACGGGGCGAAGATGAAAGACCACAACTGGCACAGGGGTGGTTACGGAACAATATCACTCGCCAAGGCACTCGAGGTAAGTTCGAACATTGGCATCAGTCGCGTCATAGACGAATTTTACGGCAAGTCTCCCGAGAAATACATCGAAGGACTGCATAGAATAGGAATAGCAAGCGACCTTGAAATTCCGCTCTTCGGAGCGACTCCGCCACGAATACGGATGCCAAAGAAAAACGACAAAGGGCAGTATGTCAACTGGAGCAAGACGGCACTGCCGTGGATGAGTATCGGATATGAGACACAGATTCCGCCAATATCCGTCCTTACGTTCTACAATGCCATTGCCAACGGCGGCAAGATGATGCGCCCACGGTTCGTGAAACAAGTGATTAAGGACGGAGAAGTGGTGAAAAATTACGACCCGGTAGTACTGAAACCGCAGATATGCAACAGCACCACCTTGTCGAAAGTGATAACGATGCTCGAACATGTAGTAAGCCGGGGAACGGGAAAAGCAGCCCGTTCGCAGTTGTTCAGCGTTGCAGGCAAGACCGGTACGGCGCAGATTTCGCACGGCAAGGCCGGCTACAAAAGTGGGGGAATGAAATATCTGCTCAGTTTCGTGGGATTCTTTCCTTCGAACCAACCGCGATATAGTTGCATCGTGTGCATACAAAAGAACGGGCACCCCGCATCGGGAGGCATGAGCGCGAAGGTGTTCCACAACATATCGGAAGGCATTATGGCAAAGGATTTGTGGCTCGATGTGAGCGACTCCAAGGACTCTCTGTCTGTTTTAATGCCCGATGTTAAAAACGGTAATATGCTTTCCGCGTGGTTCGTGTTGAATCATTTTGGCATAGAGACAAAGACATCGTGGGACGGCAGTTATGCTAACGGCAACCCCATTTGGGGAAGGGCCGAGCACAAGAACAACCGCATTGACATGGTCGAAACACCGAAATATGGCGACGAGTTGGTACCCAACGTTACCGGAATGGGGGCACGCGATGCCGTTTTCCTGCTCGAAAAACGCGGTTTGAATGTCACACTTGTCGGCAGGGGAAAAGTAAACTCGCAGAGTCTTCCCGCCGGACATAAAATAAAGAGAGGCGAGGTCTGCATACTGAGAATGGGCTGAATCGGCACACTCGGAAACGCATCTGCCGGGAAGATTTATTACAACTAAGAAAAAAAGAATTGAAACATGATACTCAAAGAGTTGCTAAGAAACATCAATAATGCCGTAATCAAGGGCAACGATGATGTGGAGATTACGGGAGTGAACATAGACTCGCGCCGCATAGCCAAAGGACATTTGTTCGTGGCAATGAAAGGAACGCAGGTAGACGGACACACGTTCATGGCAAAAGCCGTGGAACAAGGAGCGGCGGCAGTACTGTGCGAGGAACTGCCCGACACTCTCGCCGATGGCGTTACATACATAAAAGTGGCATCTACCGAAGATGCCGTGGGACATGCGGCAACCGCTTTCTACGGCAATCCTTCCGAAAATCTGAAACTGATTGGCGTAACGGGAACCAACGGTAAAACCACCATTGCCACCTTATTATATAATATGTTCCGCAAACTGGGATATAAATGCGGTCTTATTTCAACCGTATGCAACTATATCGAAGACGAAACGATTCCGACGGATCACACCACCCCGGATCCTGTCGAACTGAACATGTTGCTGGCACGCATGGCAGATGCCGGTTGCCGGTATGTCTTCATGGAATGCTCGAGCCACGCCATAGCACAGAAACGCATTGGCGGACTTAAGTTCTCTGTGGGCATTTTCACCAATCTTACACGCGATCATCTTGATTATCACAAAACTTTCGAGAACTATCGCGATGCCAAGAAGGCATTCTTCGACATGCTGCCAAAGGGCAGTTACGCCATTGTCAATGCCGACGACAAGAACGGCAGGATAATGGTTCAGAACACCAAAGCCACGGTGAAGACATATTCAACAAGACAGACTGCCGATTTCCACGCACGCCTAATAGAGTGTCATTTCGAAGGTATGTACCTCGAGATTGACGGACGCGAGGTGGGTGTGCAGTTCATTGGTAAATTCAACGTCAGCAATCTGCTTGCCGTATATGGCACGGCAAGGGTTCTCGGTGAAGAGCCGGAGGACATTCTCGTAGCCATGAGCACCTTGGGCAGTGTCAACGGAAGACTGGAACCGGTGCGTTCTGCCGAAGGTTTCACCGCCATCATTGACTATGCACACACTCCCGATGCTCTTGCAAATGTTCTCAATGCAATACACGAGGTGCTAAACGGGCGCGGCAAGGTAATAACCGTGTGCGGTGCGGGCGGCAATCGTGACAAAGGCAAGCGACCGCTGATGGCAAAAGAGGCGGCAAGACAAAGCGACCGCATCATCATAACGAGCGACAACCCGCGCTTTGAGGAACCGCAGGAAATAATAAACGACATGCTCGCCGGACTTGACCGCCAACAGATGAAAAAGGTGGTAAGCATCGTTGACCGACGCGAAGCCATTCGCACGGCCTGCATGATGGCACAAAAAGGCGACGTGATACTCATTGCCGGAAAAGGACATGAGGACTATCAGGAGATAAAAGGAGAAAAACACCACTTCGATGACAAAGAGGTGGTTCGCGAGTTTGTCACAAAATAATAAAAAACTCAAGATATGTTATACTATATATTCAGGTTTTTAGAACAGTTCAACATACCCGGAGCACACCTTTGGTCGTATATATCGTTCCGCGCATTGCTCACACTGATACTCTCGTTAATCATATCGGCATGGTTCGGCGAGAAGTTTATAAAGTGGATGAAGCGCAAAAAGATAGCGGAAACACAGCGCGATGCCGACATCGACCCGTTCGGAACAAATAAGAAAGGTGTACCCACGATGGGCGGCATCATAATAATAGTTGCCATAATGCTGCCCGTTATATTGCTTGGGCGCATGCGTAACATTTACATGATACTGATGATGATAACCACCGTATGGCTCGGTTTCCTCGGTTTCCTCGACGATTACATCAAGATTTTCCGTAAAAACAAGGAGGGGCTCAAGGGCAAATACAAGATTGTGGGACAGGTAAGCATCGGACTGATTGTAGGCTTGGTTCTATGGGCAAGTCCCGATGCAAAGATACGCGAGAACGTGGAGACGCAGAAACAGGGGCAGGAACTTGTGATAACTCACAAGTCGGAGTTGGAAAAATCGCTTAAAACCACAATCCCGTTTGTCAAAAACCACAATCTCGACTACTCTAAAATAGTAGGTTTCATGGGAGAATACTCCACCGCTGCCGGATGGATATTGTTCGTAATAATGACAATATTGGTTGTTACGGCCGTGAGCAACGGCGCAAATCTTAACGACGGCATGGACGGCATGTGTGCGGGAAACGCCGCCATAATAGGCGTTGCATTGGGTATCTTCGCGTATGTAAGTTCGCACCTCGAGTTTGCCTCCTATCTCAACATAATGTACATACCCGGGTCTCAGGAGTTGGTGGTTTTCCTTTGTGCGTTCATCGGTGCGATGATAGGTTTCCTGTGGTACAATGCCTTTCCGGCACAGATTTTCATGGGCGACACCGGCTCGCTCACCATCGGTGGCATCATAGGTGTCTGCGCTGTGATAATACACAAAGAGTTGCTCGTGCCGATACTATGCGGTATTTTCCTTGTCGAGAGTCTCAGCGTGATGATTCAGACGTTTTGGTTCAAGAGGATGAAACGCAAGGGACAGCGCGTTCGCGTGTTCCGTTCAACGCCGATACACGATAATTTCAGAAAACTGGACGAGCATCTCGACACAACCAGTCGGTATATATTCAAAAACTGGCCGAGACGACAATTCCATGAATCAAAGATAACGTTCCGCTTCTGGATAATAACCATAATCCTTGCGGCAATAACAATAATAACACTGAAGATAAGATAAACATAAGATGAAAGACGAGACGAGACGCATCGTTGTACTCGGTGCCGCCGAGAGTGGAACCGGGGCAGCCATACTGGCAAAGAAAGAAGGGTTCGATGTGTTCGTATCTGACATGGGCATGATAAAGGAACGCTACAAAAAGATGCTCGACGACCACAACATCGAATGGGAGGAAGGACGGCATTCGGAGGGGAAAATTCTCTCTGCCGACGAGGTAATAAAAAGCCCTGGCATTCCCGATGAGGCTCCCATGATACGGAAAATCATGGCAAAAGGAATTCGTATAATAAGCGAGATAGAGTTTGCCGGACGATACACAGACTCGAAAATGATATGTGTAACAGGCTCGAACGGAAAAACAACAACAACATCTTTGATATATCATATCTTCAAAGCGGCAGGCTACGATGCAGGACTCGCCGGCAACATAGGCAACTCGTTGGCACTGCAAGTGGCAGAAGACCCGCACGAGTATTATATAATAGAATTGAGTTCGTTCCAACTCGACAACATGTACGACTTCCGAGCCAATGTAGCAGTGTTGCTGAACATTACGCCCGACCATCTCGACCGCTATCGGAACTACATGCAGAACTATGTTGACGCAAAGATGAGGATAGTGCAGAACCAGACGGAAGAAGATGCTTTCATATATTGGAACGACGATCCCGTGATAAAACGCGAACTCGACAAGTACGACATAAAGGCAGTGTGCCTGCCGTTCTCCGAACTAAAAGGGAACAAATCAATAGGTTATATCGAAGAAGGCAAATATAAATTAGAAGAGCCTATACCGTTCAACATGGAACAAGAGGCTCTATCGCTCACCGGAAAGCACAACATATACAACTCGCTCGCGGCAGGATTGGCATCGGCCGTTGCAGGCATCAAGAAAGACGTGATACGCAAGAGCCTCGGCGATTTCCCCGGCGTGGAACACCGTTTGGAGAAAGTTACGCGCGTGGCGGGAGTGGAATATATCAACGACTCGAAAGCAACAAACGTCGATGCCTGCTGGTATGCCCTTGAAAGCATGAAGAACCCGACCATTCTCATCATAGGAGGAAAGGACAAGGGAAACGACTACGAACCGATAAAGGAACTCGTGAAGAAGAAATGTGCGGGACTTGTATATCTCGGTGCGGACAACACCAAGTTACACGAGAATTTCGACTCGTTGGGGGTTCCGGTGCGCGACACACATTCAATGAAGGAATGCGTGGCTGCATGTTACGAGATGGCAGAGCCGGGAATGACAGTACTACTGTCGCCATGCTGTGCAAGTTTCGATTTGTTCAAGAACATGGAAGACCGCGGCGAGCAGTTCAAGCAACTCGTGCGCGCACTCTGAACGGTAGCCGATAACAACCAAATGTAACGAAACATACCACGTCAAACGAAAAAAGGAGAAAAGAACATGGAAGAAGAGGTAAAGAAAACAAAAGGCAAAATGAAAGGAGACACCATTATATGGGCCGTCTTTTTCTTCCTGTGCATTATAAGCATCATCGAGGTGTTCAGCGCAACGAGCGAACTGACCAACAACACCAGTTATCTCGCCCCGCTTCTCAAACACTCCATGTTGCTTGCCGTGGGAGTGCTGTTCCTCATCATAACGATGAACATCGACTGCCGCTACTTCAAAATAATAACTCCGTTTGCACTGCTCGTCTCGTTCATCATGTTGCTCATAACAAGTATGACGGGAAACGAAATCAATGGAGCATCACGATGGTTCGACATCGGCGGAGTGCAGTTTCAACCGTCCGAAATTGCAAAAGGGGCAGTAATCCTTGCCGAAGTGATGATACTAAGCGCGTTGCAGGACGGCGACACAGTCGATAAACGGGCGTTCAAATATATTCTGTGGGTGTCGGTTCCGTTCATATTACTCATCTTCCGCGAGAACTTTTCCACCGCGGCACTGCTCGGGTTGGTGGTCATACTTATGATGTTCATAGGCAGAGTACCCATGAAACAGATAGGAAAACTGCTCGGCGTGATAATGCTCACGGGCATGCTCGGCTTTGCAGCGATATGGGCATTGGGAGAGAACACCGACGAGGAAGCACTTGCCAAGAACGACCCTCGCGTGAGAACGGAGACCGTTGACAAGCAGGACAAAAAGAAAACCAACGGTATTCTGCACCGATTCGGGACATGGAAAAACCGCATAAAGAAATTTGCAAACGATGAAGAAGTGCCACCGGCAAAGTTCGATCTTGACAAAGACGGACAAGTGGCGCACGCAAACATAGCCATAGCATCAAGCAACCTCGTGGGCAAAGGACCGGGAAACTCGGTTCAACGCGACTGGCTTCCGCAGGCATTCAGCGATTTTATCTATGCCATAATCATTGAGGAGACAGGACTGTGGGGGGCATTTATCGTATGCCTGCTGTACCTCATACTGCTCTTCCGCACCGCAAAAATAGCAAGCCGGTGCGCATACTCATTCCCTGCACTGCTCATAATGGGGCTTGCATTGCTGATGGTTACGCAGGCAATATTCAACATGATGGTGGCAGTGGGACTCGCACCGGTAACGGGACAACCGCTGCCGTTGATAAGCAAGGGAGGAACATCTACCATAATCAACTGCATTTACATCGGCGTGATTATGAGTGTGAGTTGCAAAGCAAAGAAAAGAGAAGAGTGCTGCAAGGTCGAACAATAAGCGACAAGCGGTAATTCTTACTTTATAATAAAAGAAAATATATGGACGAAGAACTTAGAATAATAATAAGCGGAGGCGGAACGGGGGGACACATTTTTCCCGCCGTGTCTATCGCCAATGCAATACGATGCAAGCGTCCCGATGCCAAAATACTATTTGTTGGCGCGGAAGGACGCATGGAAATGCAGAAAGTACCGGCGGCGGGTTACGAGATAAAAGGACTGCCGATATGCGGCTTCGACCGCAAAAATATGCTGAGAAACATAAAAGTGTTGTATAAGATATGGAAGAGCCAGCGGATGGCAAAGCAGATAATAATGCAATTCAAACCCATGGCAGCCGTGGGAGTGGGTGGTTATGCAAGCGGGCCCACACTCAACAAATGTGCATCGATGGGCATTCCCTGCCTTATTCAAGAGCAGAACTCATACGCCGGCGTAACAAACAAGTTGCTCGCAAAGAAAGCCGAGAAGATTTGTGTGGCATACGAGGGTATGGAACGCTTCTTCCCTGCCGAAAAAATAATGATGACGGGAAACCCCGTAAGGCAGCAACTGCTTGATTGCGACTTGTCGAAAGAGGAGGCACGAATAAAGATGGGACTCGACCCGAAACGCCCGGTGGTACTGATAACGGGGGGAAGTCTCGGAGCGCGGACAATCAACGAGAGCGTACTCGACAACCTCGGCATGATTGCAGAAAACGAAATACAATTCGTGTGGCAGACAGGAGGTTTCTACCATGACGCAATAAAGAGAACACTTGCAGAGAAAGGATGTCCCGACAACTTGAAACCGACAGACTTCATAAGCAACATGGACGAGGCTTACCGTGCGGCCGACATGGTAATCAGCCGAGCCGGGGCAAGCAGCATAAGCGAACTTTGCCTGCTTGGCAAGCCCGCAATCCTCGTGCCGTCGCCTAACGTTGCCGAAGACCACCAGACGCACAACGCAATGGCTCTCGTCAACAAACAGGCGGCACTCATGGTAAAAGACGGAGAGGCACGACAGAAACTCATAACATTGGCCATAGAGACACTGACAGAAAAGGAACACAAATATATGAAACTCGGGGAGAATGCCGGAAAAATGGCACTGCCCCACTCCGCCGACATCATTGCCGACGAGGTGATAAAACTTGCATCAAGGAAATAGGACATGACAATAAAAGACATAAAATCGGTATATTTCATAGGGGCGGGAGGCATCGGAATGAGTGCCATGGCACGTTACTTTGTCAGCCTCGGAGTCGTGGTGGCAGGCTACGACAAAACCCCTTCCGCACTTACAAGACAACTGGAAAAGGAGGGCTTGCTGCTCCACTACGAGGAAGACGTGGAACAGATACCGCATGCCTGCCGCAATCGGGAAACAACCCTCGTGGTATTTACGCCGGCAATACCGGAGACACACCGCGAACTCGTGTTCTTCAAAGAAAACGGATTCACCACGATGAAACGCGCACAAGTACTCGGTATATTGACAGAAGCAAGCCGAGGACTGTGCTTCGCAGGCACACATGGCAAGACCACAACGTCGGCAATGTGTGCGCACATAATGCATCAAAGTCACATAGACTGCAACGCTTTCCTCGGAGGAATATCAAAGAACTATGCAACGAACCACATACTTAGCAAACAGAGCGAATATGTAGTCATCGAGGCCGATGAGTTCGACCGCTCTTTCCATTGGCTGCGACCGTGGATGACAGTAATAACGAGTACCGATTCCGACCATCTTGACATATACGGCACGAAAGAGGCTTACCTCGACAGTTTCAGACACTACACCACACTGATACGGCAGGGAGGCGCACTGATAATAAGGCGAGGATTAGAGATGAGACACGAGACTGCCGAAGGGGTGAGAATATTCGACTACGGTCTCGATGAAGGCGATTTCCATGCAGCGAACATACGCATAGACGACGGAGAGATAACATTCGACTTCATATCGCCGACAGAGTGTGTAAAGAACGTCTCCCTCGGACAGCCGGTGCCGATAAACATCGAGAATGGAGTGGCAGCAATGGCAATGGCACAACTGTGCGGTTGCACTGCCGAAGAACTGCGTTACGGAATGAGTACTTACAAGGGTGTCGACCGCCGCTTCGATTTCAAATTGAAGACAGACAAGATTGTCTTTCTCAGCGACTACGCACACCACCCGAAAGAGATTTTCCACAGCGCACACAGCATACGCCAACTGTATCGCAACCGGCGTATCACAGCAATATTCCAGCCACATCTATACACTCGCACACGAGATTTTTACAAGGAGTTTGCCAATGCGCTGAACCAACTCGACGAAGTTGTATTAACAGAGATTTATCCCGCAAGGGAAATGCCCATCGAAGGGGTTACGTCGAAATTGATATACGACAACCTTGACGACAGGGTGGAGAAACATCTCGTATGTAAAGACAACGTGCAGGAGTTCGTGAAAGAACACGATTTCGAGGTTTTGGTGGTACTCGGAGCAGGCGATCTCGACAATCAGGTACCCGAAATTGAGAAAATTCTAAGACAGAAATACGACATCGTCGGGAAAAACAAATAGGGGAAAAACGGCAAAGGAGGCACAATGTCTCTGCCCATAATAATATAAGGAGAAAAGAAGATGATTCACATCAACCGGAAAAAAGCCGTCATTGCGACACTCGACGTGTTGCTCGCGGTATATCTCGTATTTGCCATCACATCATTCAATGAGGCGGCAAAAGCAGGCGTGATGTGCCGCAGATGCAACATCACGATTGCAGACGAGAACACCAACGGTTTTCTCAAAGCAGATGATGTGACTCGGATTCTGAAGTCTTCGGGACTAATGCCGACAAACAAAAGCACCGACAAAATAAGCACACGAGCCATAGAGGAAAGACTTAAAACAATGGCATTCGTGAAAACGGCACAGTGTTTCAAAGCAAAAAACGGAGACGTAACGATAAACATAACGCAGAGACTGCCGCTCCTGCGGATAAAAAGCGACAACGGGGAGGATTACTACATCGACGAGCGAGGCGGTGTGATGCCTAACTCTAAATACGTATCCGACCTCATCATTGCCACCGGAAAGATAGACAAGCATTATGCCGCACGATACCTGATGCCGATGGCGGATGCCCTGATGGACAATGAACTGTGGCGCAATCTCTTCGTACAGATAAACGTCACCGAGAAAAAAGACATAGAATTGGTGCCGAGGGTGGGAGACCACATTGTATTCATAGGCAAACTGCCGACAGGCAGGACTGCGACAATGCGCAGACAGGAAATAGGAAAGATGCTCGAAACGAAACTTACACGCCTTGAGAAATTCTACCGATACGGACTTAGCAAGGCGGGGTGGAACAGATACGACTACATCAGTCTCGAATTCGACAACCAAATAATATGCCACAACCGCAACTCTGCACGCTGCATAACACCGGAAACAGACAACATGGTGAAAAACGACGTGGCGAGAAACGATACCACGGCAAAAGAAAAGAAAGAAACAACACCGAAAGAAACGGCTGACAGAAAAAAGGAAATAAAGAGAAAGGAGACAAAAGAAGCCGGAGAAGTGGTGAAACGTAAGAAGATAAAATAAAAAGACACAAAGCCCGTAAAGAGAAAAACAGGGCGGGACAAAGATAACAGAGTGAAAGAAAAAAACAAAAAAAATTGATATTGGTATGCCAGCAAGAGAATTTATCGTAGCAATCGAATTGGGGTCGTACAAGATGACCGGTATCGCGGGAAAGAAAAATCTCGACGGTAGCATCACTGTACTTGCCTTGGTGAAAGAAGACTCTTCGTCGTTCATTCACAAGGGGGTGGTTTACAACATGGACAAAACGGCACAATGTATCGCAAACATTGTGAAGAAACTCACTGCCACGCTGAAACAGGAAATAACCCACGTATATGTGGGAGTGGGAGGACAGTCCATCAGAAGCGTAAAAAACAACATCATAAAGACACTTCCCTCAGACACCATCGTCACACAGGCAATGGTAAACGAACTGATGGATGCCAACCGCAACATGAGTTATCAAGATCAGGAAATACTCGATGCCGCAACACAGGAATACAAGGTCGACAACCAACTGCAACTCGACCCGGTGGGCATACAGTGCAGCCGGCTCGAAGGAAATTTCCTGAACATCTTGTGGAGGTACGACTTCTACCGCCGATTGAACAAATGCTTCGAAATGGCGGGGGTGGCCATAGCCGAGATGTATCTCGCACCGCTGGCACTCGCGGACGCCGTGCTTACCGACGCAGAGAAACGCTCCGGATGCGTACTCGTGGATCTCGGCGCAGACACCACCACCGTATCGGTTTACTACAAGAATATTTTGAGACACCTTGCCGTCATACCGCTCGGAAGCAACAACATAACAAAGGACATCACGTCACTTCAAGTGGAAGAGAACGTGGCAGAGAAACTCAAACTCGAACACGCCGTGGCATTCACAGAGAACGGAGACATTGACGCACAAGTAAGTTACGCACTCGACGCCGACAGAAGGGTCGACCAACGCAGGTTTGTAGAAATTGTGGAAGGAAGACTCGAAGAAATAATAGAAAACGCATGGTATCAGGTGCCGTCAGAATATGCCGAACGACTGCTCGGTGGACTTATCATTACGGGAGGAGGCTCTAACATGCCGAACATAGAGACGGCATTCGCCAACCACACACGCATCGAAAAAATACGCATAGCGAAATTCGTCAACCTGTCGATAAATGCAAAGGATACACTCATCACGGCACACAATGCAATGATGAATACGACGCTCGGCATTTTGGTAAAGGGAGACATGAACTGTGCGGGAAACGATGTAGATCCGGCAAAAGATCTCTTCGAGGCGACGAAAGCAACGACAACTGCAACCACATCCGAACTGCACCGAGACCCGCGACAACCCAACGAACTCGCCGAAGGGGTGGTACTGACCGAGGCAGAGAAACGAAAGGCACAGGAAATACGCGAGCAACAAGAGTTGGAAGAGAGAATACTACGGGAAGCGGAGGAACGCCAGAGACAAGAAGAAGAGGAAAAGAACAGAGAAGACGGAGGTATAAAGAAATTCGGAAAACGCATAAAGTCGCTCGTAAAGAAACTCTTGTCCGAGGATGACGAACAATAGTTTTTCAAAAAACGTGACAAGCAAGAAATTCGGTTAACAAAAATCTTTTAAACATTGAACGATATGCCAAACAACATGATATTGGATTTCGGAGAGCCCGAAAAAGATAACAGCATAATAAAAGTGATAGGCGTTGGCGGAGGTGGAGGCAACGCAGTAAACCACATGTATCGCGAGGGCATTCACGACGTGTCCTTCGTATTGTGCAACACAGACAGTCAGGCACTCAACGATTCGCCCGTGCCGGTGCATCTGCAACTCGGAAAGGAGGGACTGGGAGCCGGCAACATACCCGACAAGGCAAGAGATGCCGCCGAGGAGAGTCTTGCCGACGTGAAGAACATGCTGAACGACGGCACAAAAATGACATTCATAACGGCAGGAATGGGAGGAGGAACGGGAACGGGAGCAGCACCCGTGATTGCACGAACCAGCAAGGAGATGGGAATTCTTACCGTGGGCATCGTGACAATACCATTCCGTTTCGAGGGCGACAAGAAGATAGACCAAGCACTCGACGGCGTTGAGGAAATGGCAAAACACGTTGATGCGCTGCTCGTCATAAACAACGAGAGACTGCGGGAGATATATCCGGAACTGACAGTACTCGACGCGTTTGCCAAAGCCGACGACACCCTGAGCGTCGCGGCAAAGTCGATAGCCGAGATTATTACGGTACACGGACTGATAAACCTCGACTTCAACGATGTGAAAACGGTACTCAAAGACGGAGGAGTGGCAATAATGTCAACCGGATACGGCGAGGGAGAAGGACGCGTGAAGAAAGCCATAGAAGACGCTCTCAACTCGCCGCTGCTCAACGACAACGACGTGTTCAACTCGAAGAAGATTTTGCTGTCAATATCTTTCTCATCCGACAACCAGAACAATGCAAGCCTGACAATGGAGGAAATGAACGACGTCAACGAATTCATGGCTCGCTTCGGGACGGGCTTCGAACTGAAATGGGGACTCGCCACCGACTCGGAACTGGGGGGTAAAGTGAAAGTGACAATTCTCGCAACGGGATTCGGAATAGAGAACGTGGACGGAATGGACGGGCATTTCAGAAAAAGAACCATGGAGGAACAGAACCGCATTGCCGAGGAGGAGGAGAAGGCTGCCGAACGACAGGACAGACGCAACCGATACTACGGCAAAGACGGCAAAACGTCGCAGTACAAACGGCGACCGCACATATTCATATTCCGACACGAGGACCTCGACAACGACAATGTCATATCTGCCGTGGAACAAACACCGACCTACAAGCGCACGCGACAGATTCTCGAAAACATTCGCTCGCAGGCAACGGGAACAGAAAGCGAACGGGACGAAAACGACGAACAGCAGATAGACATGACAAGTAAAATAGTTTTCCAAAAATAATGAACAATATGTTATTCGACCAAATTAGTGAAGACATCAAAGCGGCAATGAAGGCACGCGACAAAGTGCGATTGGAGACTCTCCGCAACATTAAAAAAGTGTTCCTTGAAGCAAAAACGGCACCGGGAACCAACGATACCCTTGCCGATGCCGACGCACTGAAGATAATTGCGAAACTCGCCAAGCAGGGAAAAGAAACCGCGGCGACATACAACGACGCGGGACGAAAAGACCTTGCCGAGGCGGAATTGGCACAAGTGGAGGTGCTCGAGGGCTATCTCCCGAAACAAATCTCCGATGCCGAGATAGAGGAAGAGGTAAAGGCAATCATCGCACAGACCGGCGCATCGTCAATGAAAGACATGGGAAAGGTAATGGGTGTTGCAAGCAAACAAATGGCAGGACGTGCCGAAGGCGGCAGAATTTCTGCCGCAGTACGCAAACTGCTGACCTGACAACACATCCAAAATCACGGACGACAATAATACAAAACCGCCGAAATTGGAAAGCAATTTCGGCGGTTTTGGTTTGCAAATTGGGCGAATTTACTTTCCAAAACAGGCAAAATCACTTTCAACCCCAATCGGTCATTAGACCGCATTTGCTTAGATTTACTATTGCCGTTACGCTTCCCTACTGCTTTAGCCCGCTTGCTGACAGATGCGCAGCCGTTTCATCTTGACGTAGCCCGCTACGCCTTCGATGAAACGGCTGCGCATCTGTCAACAATCGAACAAAATCGGTTGAGGGTTCTAATGACCGATTGGGGTTCAAAAGAATTTGCCATTTACAGACGGTTGACAGGGGAAACCTCTGGAGACGGACAAAAAAAGACATGTGACAAGCGTCAGTGCCACAGTTCTTTTAGTACCGAAAGCGAGCGCATTTCGGGGAAACCCTCAACATGAAGGCGGTAATACCTTATAATGCCGTCGACAATCCGGTCGCGCTCGGCATGCGACATACGGAACAGGCGCATCGTGGCATAGTCCATGCGAACCAACCGGTGGAGACGACCGGCATCGGCAGCAGAGAGATAATCGGAGTGCCAAGGAATCTCGGTCACGAACATCGCATCGCGCAGGTCGAACAAATCGCCGTCGCGATAATCATCAACATTGGGATAGAAACCGATGAACCGCGCCATGCGCATCATAAAAACGAGGTGGAAATTGGAAAACGGAGGCTCGCAACCATCGAGCCATGATATGCTGTTCTCAACATAATCGAACAGAGACTCGTTGCGCTGTTCTCCGCGAGTGGCATGATATAAAAACTCGGAAAGAAACAAGGCTATCGACATTTTTCCTGCCGAGAAAGGTATCGAGGCAAAAGGTTGAGATATGCGCATGTCGCGAAGACGGTGCAACTGCACGTTTGGACGCACGTCCATTTCCACGTCGAGCAACGTAAGCGGCTGCAAAGCCTGCATCTGCACCCTGCCCCGCTGTGTCTTTGGCACGTTGACTATACATGCCGTGCGACCCGTCTCGCGGCACAACAGTTCCACTATAACCTTGCACTCCCCATATTTCAGCGTGTGCAGCACAATCGCCCTCGTCTTTTCTATCATATATATACGAGGCACAAAAGTACTAAAAAAAAACAAAAACACAACCAAAACAAAAAAATATTGCGTAAAATTTGCAGGAAACAAATAAAATAACTACCTTTGCACCCGCTAATAATAACGGTCCCTTCGTCTATCGGTTAGGACGAGAGATTTTCATTCTCTAAAGAGGAGTTCGACTCTCCTAGGGACTACCAAGAATATTCTGTCATCAGCGCAGCGATGCGACAACGATGCTTCCACGCTTACGGTGAGGTGCAGAGCGAAACGGTGACAGAGGATTTTCAACAGCGGGATACCGCAAAAAAATCCGCTCAGGGCGGTCGTAGTGACGTAAGACCCAGGGGCTATCGAAAAACTTTAAAAAACAAAAAAAGAAATGGCAAACCACAAGTCGGCAGAGAAAAGAATTCGTCAGACAAAGACACACACTCTGCACAACAGGTACTACGCTAAGACTATGCGTAACGCAGTGCGCAAATTACGCGCGATGACGGACAAGGAAGAGGCTCTGAAACAGTTCCCGACTGTACAGAAGATGATTGACAAACTCGCCATCAAGCACATTATTCACAAGAATAAGGCCGCAAATCTGAAATCGGGTCTTATCAAACATATCAATGAATTGGATTAAAAGGCAAAATAATAAATACAATTTTTCATAGGATTAGACCGAGACCGCTGCCCGTGAGGGTTGCGGTCTTTTTATTTTATTATTTTTAGCAATTCGCATTTCGTAATTCGGACATAATTCACTAACTTTGCAACCTATAATATACAAAACACATAATGGCAGAAAATCAGAACAACCGGAATAACTATTCCGCCAGTAACATACAAGTACTGGAAGGACTTGAGGCGGTGCGCAAGCGTCCGGCAATGTATATCGGAGACATATCGGAGAAAGGATTGCACCATTTGGTGAACGAGACTGTGGACAACTCCATCGATGAAGCGATGGCAGGTTTCTGCACACACATAGAGGTAACGATAAACGAAGACAACTCGATAACGGTGCAAGACAACGGACGAGGAATACCGGTAGACGAACACGAGAAACTGCACAAATCGGCTCTCGAAGTAGTGATGACCGTACTTCACGCCGGAGGAAAATTCGACAAAGGCTCGTACAAGGTGAGCGGAGGTCTGCACGGAGTGGGCGTTAGTTGCGTTAATGCACTGTCAAGCCACATGATGTCGCAGGTGTACCGTGACGGAAAGATATACCAGCAGGAATACGAACAAGGCAAACCGCTATATCCGGTTAAAGTGGTGGGCGAGACCGACAAAACCGGCACACGGCAACAGTTCTGGCCGGACACCACGGTATTTACAGTTACGGAATACAGGTATGACGTGATTGCAAAACGCATGCGAGAACTGGCATACCTCAACGCCGGAATAACTATCACTCTTACGGACATGCGTCCGGACGAAGACGGCAATACGAAACAGGAGACATTCCACGCAAAAGACGGACTGAAAGAGTTCGTGAGATTCGTAGATCGACACCGCACACATTTGTTCGACGATGTCATCTACCTGAAAACAGAGAAACAAGGAATACCGATAGAGGTGGCGGTGATGTATAACACCGACTACACCGAGAACATACACTCGTACGTAAACAACATTAACACCATCGAGGGCGGAACACATCTCACCGGCTTCAGAATGGCACTGACAAGAACCCTGAAGACATACGCCGACGCAGAACCGCAAATATCGAAGCAGATTGAGAAAGCAAAGATAGAGATTGCGGGCGAAGATTTCCGCGAAGGACTGACCGCCGTAATATCCATAAAGGTGGCAGAACCGCAGTTTGAAGGACAGACTAAGACAAAACTCGGAAACTCGGAGGTGTCGGGAGCAGTGCAACAAGCCGTGGGAGAAGCACTGGCAAACTATCTCGAAGAGCACCCGAAAGAGGCAAAACTGATTTGCGACAAGGTGGTACTCGCGGCAACGGCACGCATCGCGGCACGCAAAGCAAGAGAGAGCGTGCAACGCAAAAACCCCATGACGGGAGGAGGACTGCCCGGAAAACTTGCCGACTGCTCTAACAAAGACCCCAAGACAAGCGAGATTTTCCTCGTCGAGGGAGACTCCGCAGGAGGTTCGGCAAAACAGGGAAGAGACAGATATACACAGGCTATCCTGCCATTGCGAGGAAAAATTCTCAATGTGGAGAAAGTGCAATGGCACAAAGTGTTCGAGGCAGAATCGGTAATGAACATAATACAGAGCATCGGAGTGCGCTTCGGCGTGGAAGGCGAAGGCGACAAGGAAGCCAACATCGACAAACTGCGCTACGACAAAATAATAATTATGACCGACGCCGATGTCGATGGCTCGCACATCGACACGCTGATAATGACACTCTTCTACCGCTTCATGCCGCGCGTGGTGCAAGAGGGACACTTGTATATCGCCACACCGCCGCTATATAAATGCACGTTTAAAAAAGTGAGTGAATATTGCTACACAGAACAACAACGGCAACAGTTCATAGACAAGTATGTTGCAGGCGACGAGAACAGCAACCAAATTCATACGCAGAGGTATAAGGGTTTGGGAGAAATGAACCCGGAACAACTGTGGGAAACGACAATGGATCCCAAGACACGATTGCTGAAACAGGTAACGATAGAAGACGCGGCAGCAGCAGACGAGGTGTTCTCGATGCTGATGGGAGACGACGTTGAGCCGCGACGACTTTTCATAGAGAAGAACGCCACCTACGCAAATATCGATGCGTAAACATCATTGTCATGACGCGAGACCGATGGAAATGAATAACATAAACAACATAACAATCGAGAGCGCGCGGACATTGTACGACGGAAGTCACATTGGAAACGAATTGTTGCTTATCGACGACATTGAGAATCTGCCGCTGCCAAACGGACCACGGCGAATGAAGTGCATGCTGCTGGGCATCTTTCTGAAAGGCAATGCACGGTATAGTGTTGATACCGAAGAGCATGTTGTAAAGGCCGGCGACATGATAATAATAAACGAGGGCAACGTCATCGGAAACTATACGCTCTCGACCGACTGCGAGGGTATAGGCATACTTATGTCATACGATTTCTTTCGCGAGACGATAAAGGGCATGCACGAGTTGTCGCAATTGTTCTTATTCAGTCGCACTCATCCGGTGTTTACTCTCATGCAGAAAGAGATAACGGCGATTAAGGCATATTTCAGAGCCATAAAATATAAGGTTGACGACAAAGAACACCATTTCCGCACGGAGGTGGTACGGTCGTTTATGATGACAATGATATACGACATAAGCAACGCGATATACCGCCGACAGTCGGCAAACGACAAGCGACAGACACGTGCCGAAGCCATATTCGCATCGTTCATAAAACTCGTCGAGAAAAATTTCAGACACGAGAGACGTGTGGGCTGGTATGGAGAACAGTTGTGCATAACGCCGAAATACTTGTCGGAAACCGTTAAGACCGTGAGCAAGCGTACTCCGATGGAGTGGATAGACAACTATGTCACGCTTGAAATGCGGGTTATGTTGAGAAACACCAACATGAGCATAAAGGAGATTGCACAGGTCTTGCATTTCCCGAATCAATCGTTCCTCGGCAAATTTTTCAAGGAACATGTGGGAATGTCGCCTACGGAATACAGAAAATCATAACACGGTTTTTTATTTCTCGGAAAGCAGTTGTGCCGCCACATTCTCCAATTCCCGATACCACTCTTCACCGAACCGTTTTATAAGTGGCTCGCGCAAGAAACGATATACGGGAATGTTGAGTTGCCTACCCTTCTCTCGCGCGCAGTCACAAATGTTCCAACGGTTGTAGTTTAGTCCCACGAGTCCGCCGTTGAATGTCTTCACGCGGATTGGATATAAAGCGCAACTGGCAGGCTTGCAGAACGACGACAGACCATCTCGGTAGGCCTTCTCAAGGCGACAAAGACAACAGCCTTTTACTTTAACGCCGTTCATTTCGATGTCATCGTAACAGGTAAACACACAATCTCTGCCACCAACGATACTCGTAACGAGTTCGCCATCTTTGTCGGTATATGCCACTCCTTGGCTTACGATTACCTCCTGCGCCTGCTCCGAGAGGTCGTTGAATACAACATCGAGTACATTTTCAATCTCCATAATCTCGTCCGGCGTTACCGGTGCTCCGGCATCTCCTTCCACGCAACACTGCCCCTTGCATTTCTCAAGGTCGCAACAGAACCGCTCGTAGATTATGTCGCTTGATATCAATACACCCGAAATATCAATTATGCCTATGCCTTTCTTGCCATTCATAATGTTACACTCATTTGTAACAACATCTGTCTTTTTATCCGTTGGTCATTTGTTTCCAGAATTTATTTACGGATAAAGAGGGTTTCACCAAATTATTTCTTTATCTCCTTTTTCTCGCAGATAATCGTTGCATCGCGAGAAATGATGGTTTCCGAACCACCCGCCACGGTTGGCACTTAGCGGCGATGGGTGTACGCTCTGCAATACGAGATTGTTCCGGGCATCGATGAGTTGAGCCTTGCCGCGGGCAAATCCGCCCCACAACATATATACCACGTGTTGACGGTCGCGCGACAGGGCACGGATACAGGCATCCGTGAACTCTTCCCAGCCATGCCTTTGGTGTGACGCAGCCTGATGTGCCCTTACAGTAAGGGTGGCATTGAGCAGCAACACACCTTGCTCTGCCCATCGTCGCAGACTGCCGTTCGCCGGCATCGGTGTACCCAGGTCATCCTCTATCTCCTTAAAGATATTGACAAGCGAGGGCGGTGGATTCACTCCTTCCTTTACCGAGAAGCACAAGCCTTCTGCCTGTCCCGGCTCATGATAAGGATCTTGTCCTATTATCACCACTTTCACCTTGTCGAAAGGACACAGGTTGAAAGCATTGAATATCTCATGCCCGGGAGGATAACATGTCGTGGCGGAATATTCCATGCGAACGAATTTCACGAGTTCGGCAAAATACGGTTTGTCGAACTCTTCTCCTATATGTGCAGCCCACGACGGCTCGATCTTCACTTTCATTTCATATTTATAAAGCAGTATTTGGAGAATTGGGGAGTAGAGGAATTGTCTCGCAATGAATATCGAAATATTCCTTACTCCCTACAAAGCCCCAAATACAAAAAACTAATCCTCAATAAGGCACTCTCCGGTCATCTCTTCCGGCTGTTCCAACCCCATGATATGCAGAATGGAGGGTGCAACGTCTGCAAGTCGCCCGTTTTTTACAGTTGCCGAGTTATTGTCGGTGACATATATGAACGGTACCGGATTCAGCGAGTGTGCCGTATTCGGAGTGCCGTCGGCATTTATTGCATTGTCTGCATTGCCGTGGTCGGCAATTATGATTGCCTCGTAACCATTTGCCTTGGCGGCCTCGATAACCTCGCGCACGCAGTTGTCAACAGCCCACACCGCTTTGGCAATGGCGTTATACACACCGGTGTGTCCCACCATGTCACCGTTTGCAAAGTTCACCACAATGAAATCATAGTCTTGTGTGTTTATCGCATCTACGAGTTTGTCTTTTACCTCGAATGCCGACATCTCCGGCTGCAAGTCATAAGTGGCAACCTTCGGCGACGGTACAAGGATACGGTCTTCTCCTTCGTAAGGTGCCTCTCGCCCGCCGTTGAAGAAGAACGTGACATGTGCGTATTTCTCTGTCTCTGCGGTGTGAAGTTGCCGTTTGCCCAACTTTGACAGGTATTCGCCGAGGGTGTTCTCCACGTTCTCTTTCGGGAACAATATGTGAACGCCGGTAAACGAAGCATCGTACGGTGTCATACAATAGTATTGCAAGTCTTTTATGGTGTGCATACCCTCGTCCGGCATATCCTGCTGTGTTAGCACGGTGGTAAGTTCTTTAGCTCGGTCGTTGCGGTAATTGAAGAAAATAACCACATCGCCCTCTTGTATCGTTCCGTCTATGTTGGAATTAACTATCGGTTTTACAAACTCATCGGTAACACCGTCGGCATAACTATCTTCCATGGCTTTCACCATGTCGTCTGCCGACTTTCCCTTACCCTCGACGAGCAGGTCGTATGCCTCCTTCACCCTATTCCATCGCTTGTCGCGGTCCATTGCATAGAATCGCCCTATCACGCTTGCTATTGCCGCTCCGTTTGCATCGCAGTGTTCTTGAAGTTTCTTTACGAAGCCGGCACCACTCTTAGGGTCGGTGTCGCGACCGTCCATGAAGCAATGCACGAACACATTCTCCAATCCGTATTCCCTGCCAATCTCTATCAATTTGAACAGATGGTCGAGCGAAGAGTGTACTCCGCCATCGCTCGTCAGCCCCATAAGATGCAGACGCTTTCCCGTATTCCGTGCGTAAGTGTATGCCGATACTATTTCTTCGTTCTTCATTATCGAACCATCTTTGCATGCACGGTTTATCTTAACCAAGTCTTGATATACAATTCTGCCGGCTCCGATATTGAGATGTCCCACTTCCGAGTTTCCCATCTGTCCGTCGGGCAAACCGACGTCTTCGCCCGATGCCGACAACTGCGAGTGAGCCGATACTGCGTTAAGATAGTCGAGATAAGGAGTTGGAGTGTTATGGATAACATCGCCTTTGCCATGCTTGCCTATTCCCCACCCGTCGAGAATCATTAGTAATGCTTTCTTTGCCATACTTATTTTATATAATGTGTAATTTAATATTCGACTGCAAAATTACAAATAAAACCTGCAACAACAAAGTTTCATATTGCATAAATAACTGAAACAGAGAAAAAATTGATACACAACAATTAACAACCATAAGTCTCCAAAATCTTCGGAACAATAAGAGCATTCAGTTTTTTCCCAAAAAACAAGGATAATAAAGAAACATTTCGTAAATTTGCAAAATGAAGTAAATTAAACCTCTAAACAAATTTATAAATGAAAAAAATCTTACTATTGGCATTGGCCATGCTTTCGATGGCATGGAATGCACAGGCTATCCGACCGCTCAGGAAAGCCGAGACAATCAAACAGAGCGACGGTACAACAATACAGGTGTATAAGCACGGAGACCAGTTCTGCGCATATTTCACAACACTTGACGGGAAGGTACTGTATTCTAACATTGCAGGCGACTTGTGCTATGCAAGATTGGATAACGGAGAACTCGTGGCAACAGAGATGATTGCACACGACCCGCAAATGCGCTCGAAAGAAGAGATTGACTTTATTGCATCGATAGACATAGACAGCAATACCCCCGCAGTGACAAAACTGGCAATGCGCAAAGAACCGCATAAGATTATCGGTACATCGACTAACGACGGACTCGGTAAGAAAGGAGTTAGTGCATCGGGCTCTGTCAACAGCATCGGAAAGGTAAATGTACCGGTAATATTGGTATCGTATGCCGATGTAGATTTTATGCCGTCATCGACAATAGAGAAATACAACGACTATTTCAACAAAACGGGGTACAACGACGAACCACATACCGTAGGATCGGTAAGAGATTACTACATCGCACAGAGCAACGGAATATTCACACCCACATTCGACATTGTGGCAAAAGTGAAACTCTCCCAGAAAAGAGCATTCTACGGAGCAAACAGCGGTGGAAGCACGGGACATGACATCAGAGTAAAGGAAATGATACGCGAAGCGATAAAGTTGGCTAAGAAAGAAAAAGCACCAAACTATTTCGACAAATTCGTAGTAAACGGTTCGATACAGAACGTTACAGTGTTATATGCAGGAGTTGGAGAGGCTTACCAAGGAGCACCGTCAGAAGCAGTATGGCCGCACGAATACGACATCAACGAGACAATTGAGGGATACCACTTCAAGTCATATTTCGTGGGGAACGAGACAGGACCGGACGGAAATACCATCGCAGGAATAGGAGTGTTCTGCCACGAGTTCGGACATGCACTCGGACTGCCCGACTTCTACCCGACAGATTATAGCTACAACGAAGACTACGCATTCGGAGACTGGTCGCTAATGGAGGCCGGATGCTATGCCAACAATGGAAACGCACCGGTTGGAATGATGGCATACGAACGCAGCTATCTCGGCTGGCTCGACATTCCGGTACTCAACACAGAAGGAAATGTACAACTCGACGACATCAACAACCCCGAAGGAACACCGGCAAGGGTGATAAGGAACCCGAACAACCCGATGGAATATTACATCGTGGAAAACAGACAGATGGGAACATGGTATCCGAAATCCTACGGAAGCGGACTAATGCTCACACACTTCTGCTTCAACAAGACTTCGTGGGCATGGAACAGACCGAACAACATAAAGAACAGCAAGCGGGCACACATTATAGCGGCAGACGGCAAAATAATAACCAACTACACCAACGCTTCACAAGAGCAACTGTTCGGCAACGGACTAAACGACATCAAGCAGGACAAATACAAGATGTATTTCGGAGGTACCCTCGCAAACAGCGAGATATACAGAATAATTGAACACGGCGACAAATCGATAACGTTCAATTTCAGAAATAAAGACCTGCAAGACAACTACGAAATTGTCGGAACAGACAAGTTTGAAAAAGTTACAGACGTGAACAAACTTGAAGAAGGCGACCGTATAATATTCGTGAACGAAGAGACAAAGATGGTTATGACGACAAAGGCACTCATCGGAAAAAGAAGTGCGACAAACTTCAGGACAAACAGCGACAACACCATCACACCGGACACGAATGCCGAGGTTTTCACACTGAAGATAAAGAACAACATGTTCTCGTTCAAGACGGCAGAAAATGTATATCTCGGAATGACAAGAAACGGACTGGGAACAATCGCCACCATCAACGTCAACAGCAAAGCCGGCATAACAATAAACAACGGTGATGCCAATGTAAAATTCAGTGGGAAATATCAAAGTTATGTTACCTACGACATAACAAACCTGTATTTCCATGCAGTTAAAGAAAACCCGGCAAAGATACAGATATATAGACTTCCCGGCGGCACCAACGGCATAGAAAATATTGAGCACGAAAACGCCGACAACAAGGTAGAAACGATATACAACCTTAACGGTCAGCGAGTGTCAAAAGAAAATATGCAGAAAGGCATATATATCATCAACGGCAATAAAGTGATGGTGAAATAAAAAACTTGCAAACAGAAAATATCATGCAAAATCTCCTCATGTCATGGGGAGATTTTTTTATTTATGCACGATAAAAAACAAATTGAAACATCGCGAAAGACATTAATCCCAAATCGGTCATTAGAACCCTCAACCGATTTTGTTCGATTGTTGAGAAGATGTGCAGCCGTTTAATCGAAGGCGTAGCGGGCTGCATCGAAATGTAATGGCTGCGCAGATGGCAGCAAGCGGGCTAAAGCAGTTGGGAAGCGTAACGGCAATGGCAAATCTAAGCAAATGCGGTCTAATGACCGATTTG